>PBAL01000045.1 GCA_002715965.1 Verrucomicrobiales bacterium
TCAAACTCGAAATCACCTGCCAGCAAATAATTCGCGGGCATTCAGCGTTACGAATTTGGCTTGGTTTGCCGAGATGCTCATATGCCCATTTTTAAACGGGCTGTTAACCGTTAAACCCTCAACCGATCCACCCTCACCCAAACTGCCCCTTCACCCAATCCACGACTGCGTTGCACATGGGCTCGCAGTGTTCCTCGGCGAAGACGTGGTTCGCTCCGTTCAATTCCACAAACTTTGTGTTGTCTCCGGCCTTGGCAATGATGTCGTGGGATTCCTGGATTGGGACGACATCGTCTTCCGTGCCGTGTACCAGCAGCCAGGGGACCTTGATCTGTGCGCCGCGTTCGACAACCGTGTCGATGGCGTTCATGTCGTTCACGTAAGTGGATGAGAGCGGGCAGCTTTCCTCCTCCCACATGCAACCCTCGTCCGGTTTTTCCATTCCGAATTCGGTCTCGGCGAACTTCGCGGTGTGAACCATGCCGGCCAGCGAAACGAGACGCCTGATGCGATCGTCCTCACTTGCGCGGATGACGCCCACCGCACCACCCATGCTGTGCCCCACGTAGCAGATTTCATGGTCCGCTAAGGCGTCGATCACCGCCCCCAGATCACTGACTTCCTTGCTGATCGTGCAATCGACGAAGCGCCCCTCGCTGCCGCCATTGCCGGCGAATGAAAAACGCAATGCGTTGATGCCCGCCTGCTCCAGCGCGTTCGCCAGTGCCACTACAAAAGGCCGATCCTTGTTGCCGGTGACGCCGTGCCCGATCACAACGACCTGCCTGCCTTCGTTGGCGTTGTGGAGATTGAAGTCCAGCGTTTCGCCCTGTGCGTTCTTGATTTCGGAAATCATGCGCGTCTTGTAGCGACAGGCTTGGGGACGGGCTAGTAAATTCTCCGGAAGGGATGAGGACTTGAATCGCAGGTGGTCGCGCACTAAAAGCGGTGAGACTCATGCATGACTCCAAGCCCGTTTCCCGTCGTTGCTTCGCTGAGAAATCCACCATCATTGCTGCTGGTGCAATCGCGTTTCCGTCCGTCCTCACCGCGAAGAAAGATTCCCGGCAGGTTTTCATCGGCGAGGGCGGGCACAAGTATGAGGTTCTCCATAATTGGGCGAAGCTGCCGGACAAGTTTTCCTGGCAGACCACGCACAACGTTGCTGTCGACAAGGACGAGAATCTCTACGTGATTCATGAAGGCCGTTTGAACATGAAGGAGCATCCTTCGATCTTCGTGTTCGACAAGAAGGGGAAGTTCGTTCGTGCCTTTGGCCAGCAGTTCCAAGGTGGCGGTCATGGTTTGGAAGTCCGGACGGAAGGCAAGGAGCAGTTTCTCTATGTGACCGGATACCTGACCTTGAAGACCTTCGCCAAGTTGACGCTCACGGGCGAAACGGTCTGGCAGAGACGCGCGCCGTTCGAGTGCGGCCTGTATCCGAAGGGGAAGAATACCGACAAGCTGCGCCATTGGGGACGCGACGTGTTCCTGCCGACGAACTTTGCATTTCTGGACGACGGCGGGTTCTTCCTGGTGGACGGCTACGGCACGTTTCGAATCCATCGCTATGACCAGGATGCGAACTGGAAATCCATGTTCGGTGCGATCGGGCGCAAGGACGGTGAATTCCAGACTTCACACGGCCTGTGGATCGATAACCGCAGCGGAGAAAAGAAAGTCGTGGTTGCCGACCGGGCGAACAAGCGGCTGCAGTGGTTTACGATGGCTGGGACGCACATCAAGACTTTGGACGGATTCATTCTGCCCGCGAACATCGACATTCACGGCGACACGATGCTGGTCCCGGATCTGAGCGCACGCATTACGCTTCTGGACAAGAACGACCAGGTGATCACGCATCTGGGTGAAGACGCCGATTGGCGGGCGGAAGTGATGAAGGACCGCAAGGCCTTGCGCCGCGAACCCAGGGGCAAGGGCTGGCGTTCCGGCCGGTTCTTGCACCCGCACGACGCCTGCTTCGATCCGCACGGAAGTATCTTCGTTGCGGAATGGGTTCACACGGGCCGCGTTTCGAAGCTTCGCAAGCTGTCCTAGCCGGATCCGGCCATGATGTCGCTGACCGAAGTCGCCAGCCATTTCAAGGTGCATCTCGCCACCGTGAAGCGCTGGATCAAGCAGGGAAGGCTGCGCGCATCCAAGGTCGGCCCCCGCGAACTGGTCAGGCGTTCCGAGGTGGAACGGATTGAGCGGCTGATGCAGCAGGGGCGGTTCTGAGGACGCCTGGCCCGGAGGTCAAAACGTCTTCAGATACTCGATCAATGATTTTCCGGTCTTCGGATCGTGAAGCGCTCGAAAAAGCGCGACAGGGAAAACATCACTGCCCTCCGGTGGCCGATGCCATTGATGTTGGTTGGTCTCGGTCAGCCCCGTGTCGAGAACCACCTCGTTTGCGGCCTGCTCCATTCCCGGCAACGGCACGCGTTTCAACTCCTCTACTACCTTCTTGCCGATCAGCAGGACGGCGACGATGTAGATCAGCGTGTTGCCGCCTTTCTTGTCCTGTTCGGGTGCTCTGTCGGGTGTGTCACTCATGGTTTCTTGACCGATCAGATTATTGTTTGGATTAGAGAACGCCGTTTATGCAGTGACATCATGGCCGCGTCAATCCGTCCCATGCAGCCTTCGGTGGCTTGCCTTTGACAATCCCGAATCTATAAACGGGCCGTGTTCCGGTTTGCAGCAGCACTGTTTCTGCTAGGGAGCCTAGGCGCTCCAGCCGCTTCCATGCCGGTGGTTCCGGCGGAATGTCCGCCGATGCTGAAGACGCTCAAGCCCGGCATCAAGTTGACGGAAGTCGTCCGCGATCCGCAGATTGTCACGCCGACGGGAATCGATGTGGACGCCGATGGGCGAATCTGGGCGGTGGCCAGTCATACGCATTTTCGTCCTGACAATTATCCGGGTCCGGCCCGCGATGAGATCCTCGTTTTCACTGACCGGGACAACGACGGTCGCGCTGATGAACGCCAGGTCTTCTACGACCGAACGGAAGCGACCATGGACCTTGAACTCGGGCCTGTAGGTTGGGTTTACCTTGCTGAGCGGGATCGAATCCTTCGCGTGCGCGACACGAATCGGGACGGTCGGGGCGATACGGAAGAAAGCATCGCCGTGCTCAGTTCGGAAGCAACGTATCCGCACAACGGACACGCGGGACTTTGCTGGCATCCCAGCGGTGACCTGGTATTTGCGCTCGGGGAAAACTTCAACAAGGAATGGCGACTGACCGGCACAGATGGATCTACTGTCACGGGGACCGGTGAAGGTGGCATTTTCCGTTGCCGACCGGATGGTTCGAAGCTGCGGCGAATTGCACGAGGATTTTGGAACCCATTCGGCGTGGTTGTTCGACCAGACGGCGAGATCTTTGCCGCGGAAAATGACCCGGGAAGCCGTCCTCCCTGCCGCCTGTTGCACATCGTTTCGGGAGGAGATTACGGTTACCAACGGCTTTACGGGCGCGCTCCCTATCATCCTTTCGTGGCATGGAACGGCGAGCTGCGCGACACGCTGCCGATGGTTGCCCCGGTAGGCGAAGCGCCTTGTGGCATAGCGATGCTCGGTGGTGGATTGCTCGTCCTGTCCTGGGCGGACAACCGCATTGATTTCTTCCCGCTTGAGCAGAAAGGTGCCAGTTACACAGCCGAACGGATTGAGATCGTGAGCGGTGGATTTCATTTCCGTCCCACCTGCATCAAGCAGGTTTCCCCGACGACCTACTACCTGACTGATTGGGTTTTCGGGAGCTACGACCTGCATGGCAAAGGGCGCATTTGGAAGCTTGAAATTGATCCCAACGCTGACTGGATCACCCCCACGGCCCCCGAAGCTCTCAATGCTGATGTCGTACGAGCCCGCAAGCTGCGCGCCGGAATCGAAAACCCGCCCACCGGTGAACTCCTGAAACTCTCAACGTCGGACGATCCCTTCCTCGCCCAGGCAGCCATGGCCGCTCTTTCGCGCCACGCGCGTTTCTGGGACAACGCGTTCATCGAAAAACGTTCGGGTGAAGAACGCGTCTCCGTACTGATTGCGCTGAGGCACGCCCGGCCGCGATCCGCCAATCGCGCCAGGCATTTCCTTGCCAGCACTGATCCGGAAGTTGTTTTCGAAACGCTTCGTTGGATCACCGATGAGAATCTTGCTTCACTCGCCGGTGAAGTTGAAGCGATTCTGAACCAACCGGATCTCAGTCATCGATTGTTCGAGGCAGCTTTGGCTTGTTGGAACACCTTGAACGGCAAGCCTCGTTCCGGCATTGCCGATACGGCAACGCTGATCAAGCGCGTGAAAGACAAGAAGAGTTCCCCCCGCCTCCGTGCCTTTTCGCTCCGTCTCCTGCCGCCGAACGTTCCGCAGTTGAAAGATCATATCCTTCAGGACCTGCTCACCATCGGCGATCCGCTTTTAACCACCATCACCGTAAGAACGATTGCCGCCCGCACCAATGCAACATCCGGCGAACTGCTTGCCCGCATCGCAGCCGACGACGAGATCGCGCCGGAAGTTCGCGCCGATGCAATCGTCGGCCTTGCCCGGAACACGGAGGAATACAAGGAACTCCTTGTGCGCCTGGCTGAGGAGCCGGAGCCCGAGGTTCGCGCCGAGGCGATTCGCGCCCTTCGTTTCCAAGCGCTTCCGGAAGCCTTGTCCGGATCGCTGATTTCAGTTGCCGCGGAAAACCCGGATGTCCTGGATCTCGTGGATGCCGTTGTGAAGCCAAACTCCCTCACCCGCAATCGCCCGGCGCTCCAGGATTTGGAAGGTTGGAAAAAGGTATTGAAGGACGGCAAAGGAGATCTCGACACCGGCCGGCGCATTTTCTTCCATCCCAGGATCGCCCTCTGCTCCACCTGCCACCGACGCAATGGACGGGGAACCGTCCTTGGTCCCGATCTTTCTGTGGTTGCCGACCGCGGGGATCACGACTGGCTGCTCAATTCCATCCTCCAACCCAATCGCGACGTCGCCCCGCAGTTTTATCCCTGGGAACTCACGATGAAGAACGGTGATGAATTTGTCGGCATTGTCCTGCGCAAGGGTGGTCGCAGCGGGAAGGAATTCTATCGCGATCGCACCGGGAAAGAACGCGGCATCGTTAAGGACGAAATCACCTCGCGCCGGGAACTGAAGACGTCCCTGATGCCCGATGGGCTTCTGGCCTCGTTGACGATTCAGGAAATCCGTGATCTCGTGGCCTACCTTTCGCAATAGTCCGCAATTGCTCACCAAAGCCGCTTGCGAATTCCCCAATGCTGAACGAATGTCCCGACCGCCAACCGGCCGGATAGCCTTGGAGCAGCAACACGCGAGTGAAAATCGAACTGCCAGATGAACTGAACCGCATGCTCCGCGAAACACCGGAGCTGGCTTCCGCGTACGTCGTGGGTGGAAGCGTTCGCGACGCCTTGTTCGGCCGTGAATGCAAGGACTTCGACATCGAATGCTTTGGCGTCAGCTACGAAGACCTCGCCCTTGCCCTGAAGAAACGAGGCCGTACGGACCTGGTTGGAAAATCATTCGGCGTCGTCAAGCTGACCACCGGCAGCGGGGCGGATTACGACTTCTCTATCCCCCGGCGCGACAGCAAATCCGGCATCGGCCACAAAGGTTTTGAGATCGAGTTCGATCCCGACATCACCCCCCGCGAAGCCGCGATGCGTCGCGACTTCACTATCAACGCGCTGATGTACGATCCGCGTAGGGACGAGGTGTTGGATTTCTTTGGCGGCACTCATGACATTGAAAATCGTGTGTTGCGCCATGTGAGCGATGCGTTTTCCGAGGATCCCTTGCGCGTTCTGCGTGGCATGCAGTTCGCCGGCCGCTTTGAACTCACAGCGGCCAGGGAAACCGTGGAGCTCTGCCGCGGCATCAAGGACAGTTATACGGAACTCGCGGTCGAACGCGTGTGCGAAGAGTGGTTCAAATGGGCGGCCAAGAGCCGCAAGCCTTCGCGTGGAATTCTCTTCCTCGAATCAACCGGCTGGCTGGAACACTTTCCTGAGATCGCCGACCTGCGAGACACGCCCCAGGATCCCGAGTGGCATCCCGAGGGCGACGTGCTCACTCATACCTGCCACTGCCTCGACGCGATGGCAGAGTTGGGTGGATGGCACGAGTCCGACGAACAGACGCGCATCGCATTGATGCTTGGAATCCTGGCGCACGATTTCGGCAAACCCGAAACCACCAAGGAAGAGTTCAGGCGTGGCCGCATGTGCATCGTCTCACCCGGCCACGATGAACTGGGGGTGTTGCTGTCAGAAAACTTCCTGCATCGCATCAACGCGCCACACATGTTTCGCCTTCGCGTACCACACTTCGTGAAGAACCACCTGGCGCATCTGCAGTCCTCGTCCGCCCGGGCGGTTCGCCGGCTGGCGCAGCGTCTGAAGCCGGCCACCATCGAAGAACTCTGCCTGATCATCCAGGCCGATCACAACGGGCGTCCACCCAAGCCGCCCAAAGTGCCCGACGGCGTAATTGCGCTGCTCGAGCGGGCAAAAGATCTCAAGCTTCAGGATGAAGCGCCCAGGCCGATCCTGCTCGGCCGCCACCTCATCGAACGAGGCATGCAGCCGGGCAAGGAGTTCGGTGAGATCCTCAAGGGCGCATTCGAAGCGCAGTTGGACGGCGAGTTCGAGGACTTGGATGGCGCCCGACGCTGGTTGGACCTTCGATCGGGCGCGAGCTCAAGCGAGCCAGCCTGACGCGCTCAGTTCACGATCTGGAGCCAGCCGTTCTGATTTACGTAATCCTCCCGGTTGTCCGGACGATACTTCGGGTCCGCATTCCACCGATCCCTCACCGAGTGATGGATCAGGATTGGACCTTGCTCGTGGTCGATGGCCCGCCAGAATTTCCTCTTGAGCCGGTGGAACGATCGGCGGGACTTGTGAAGCGTTGCTGTCGGACTGGGATGCAGTCCATTGGCCAGATGCAGTTCGACCGCCAGACCGGCTCGCTTTGCCTCCTTTATCATCCGTTGCAATGGATAGTCGGCGAGCAGTGAGCCGTCGCGGTCGGGTTTGTAGCTGCCACCGACATCGCTGTGCGCGCCGGCGAACCAAACCTGTTTCATGTCGACTTCCGGCCGTGGTGTCCAGATGGTGGGCTCAAAATCCTTCCGCAACTCGTCGATCGCCAAGGCATGGCGTGCATGAGACACGTTGCGCCCGAGTTTGTTGTCATAGAACTCGTCCTCGCTTCCCAACTGCGGAGTTTCGCATGACAGAATAATCTGGCACGCTGGACGTCTGCTAACGTGATGTCCGAGAAACGCGACACAATCTGGCCGCACCTGTTGCTGCTCACACTGCTGCTCCCCGCTGGTGGACGCTGTGAGGAGCCGTCCATCGATTGGGATCGCGCGCGCGAGTTCTGGGCCTTCAAGGCGCCCGTTGCGGCGCAGCTACCCATGATCAAGCAAAGCGGCTGGACGCAAACTCGATTGGATCACTTCATTCTTGCCAAATTGGAGGAACGCGGATTGAAGCCATCCGGCAAGGCTCCCACCCGGCGACTCGTTCGCCGTCTCTTCTTTGACCTCACCGGCCTGCCACCGACGCGCGACGATATGGATCGCTTCTCCGGCACCACCGACGTGAGCGAACTTGTGGATGATCTGTTGAACCGTCGCGGCTTTGGCGAACGAATGGCGTCCCTCTGGCTGAACATCACTCGCTACGCCGAGGACCAGGCGCATCAGGTCGGAAGCAACACGGCGCTCGCATACCCGAACGCTTACAAATACCGGGCATGGGTCATTGATGCCTTCAACCGCGATCTGCCCTATGACGAATTTATCCGCCGGCAATTGGCCGTCGACCTGATGGACTCGGACAATGAGGACCATCTGGCCGCGCTTGGTTACATGGGCTTGGGCCACAAGTATTACTCACGCGGCAACCCGGCGGTCATGGCAGAGGAATGGGCGGAGAAGGTGGACACGGTCACGCGATCACTACTCGGACTCACGGTCGCCTGTGCCCAATGCCACGATCACAAGTACGATCCGGTAACCACGAAGGACTACTATGGACTCGCCGGTGTGTTCGCCAATCTCAAAATGGTCAACAAATCCGCGGATGGTGTTTACGAAAAGAAAAACACCACGGCAGACAAGATGAGCCCCGCGACGATGCATCTTGTGGAGGATGTGGAAAACGCCAAAGACCTGAACGTTTTCCTGCGCGGCAATGTGAAAGCCAAGGGGCCGATCGTGCCCCGGGGCTTCCTTCAGATCCTGTCCGCAGGTGAACGCAGGAAGTTCACCAAGGGAAGTGGCCGGCGCGAGTTGGCGGATGCAATCGCCACTGCCGGGAACCCCCTGACCGCTCGCGTATTCGTCAATCGCGTTTGGGCGATGCTGTTCGGGCGGGGGATCGTCGGCACCACGAGCAACTTTGGCAAACTGGGGGATCGACCGACGCATCCGGAGCTGCTGGACGACCTTGCGGTTCGATTCATGAAGAACGGCTGGTCGACCAAATGGTTGATCCGCGAACTCGTTCACTCCGCAACTTACCAACAGTCCTCAAAACTCGAATCGGACAACGCAGCCATAGATGAAGCCAACCAGTTCCTCTGGCGAATGAACAAACGGCGATTGTCTGTCGAACAGTTTCGTGATGCCGTCCTGGTGGCATCCGGCGAATTGGATCCGGACGGCGGCAAGTCATTGGAACTGGATGATGAGAAAAATCTTCGCCGAACAGTCTACGCCCGCATCAGCCGCCTCTCGCTCAACAAGACCCTGATGCTGTTCGATTACCCCGACGCGAACATTCATGCCTCGCGCCGTTTTGATTCCACGACTGCTCCGCAAAAACTGTTTGCGATGAACAACCCCTTCATGCTGGAACGTGCGAAGGCATTTGCCGCGAGGTTGGAGCAGGCGGGCGATGGCAATTCGGATCGCGTTGAAGCAGCTTATCAAATTGCCTTTGCACGGCCACCCAACGAGGCCGAACAGGCCGTTGGTTGGAAGTTTCTCAGCCTGGAACCGGACGCTAAAATGACGGCTCTCGAACGATACGCCCACGCTGTGCTGGCCGCGAACGAGATGATCTACATCGATTGATGGATGACTTGTTGAACAAAGAATTTCTGAATCGGCGCGACATGCTCCAACGCATGAGCGCCGGTTTTGGCATGCTGAGCCTGGGCGGATTGGCGAGCCTGGCGAGCACCCGGGCCAAGCCCGATGGACTGCATCATCGAGCGCGGGCCAAGCGCGTCATCTTCCTGTTCATGAACGGGGGGCCGTCTCACGTGGATACGTTTGACCCCAAGCCGGCCCTGGAAAAATGGGCGCACAAGAAACCGGATGCCGATACCGGACGCAGGATTCAGGACGGATCAAAGTTCATGCCCTCGCCCTTCAAATTCCACAAGTGCGGACAGGCGGGCATCGACGTCAATGAGACTCTTCCGCGCCTGGGCCGCCTGATCGATGACTGCTGCGTGATCCGCTCCATGCACACCAACGTGCCGAATCACGAACCCGCGCTGTTGATGATGAACACGGGCAACATCCAGCCCATTCGTCCTTCGCTTGGTGCCTGGTCCGTCTATGGCCTTGGAACGGAGAACGAGAATCTCCCCGGCTTTGTCGTGCTGCGTCCCTCGCCGAAAATTGTCGTTGGCCCCGCTCTTTGGAGCAACAGCTTCCTTCCCGCGCAGCATCAGGCCACCAGTGTTCTGACGACGGACATGGCGGTGGACAAGCTCGTTCGCGATGTTCGCAACCCGATGATGACACCCGCCGAGCAACGCCGGCAGGTCGATCTCATCCAGGCGATGAACCGGATCCACGCCCGGCAACGCGACAACGATTCCGCGCTGGAAGCTCAGATCAAGTCCATGGAGACCGCCTATCGGATGCAGACGCAGGCGGTCCAGAGTTTTGACATCCGCAAGGAGCCGCAACACGTCCGTGACCTTTACGGCGACTCGCCCTTCGGACGTTCCGTTCTGCTGGCACGTCGCCTGGTCGAAGATGGCGTTCGATTCGTCAGCGTCTACTACGTCAAGGGCACACAGCCTTGGGATACGCATAACAAACACAACCAGCAGCACCCTGGCCTGTGCGCCGATAGCGACCAGGCCAGCGCGGCGCTCATCGCTGATCTCAAGCAACGCGGCATGCTCGACGACACGCTTGTGATCTGGGGTGGTGAGTTCGGCCGGACACCCTTTTCGCAGCCGGCGAAGAAAGATCCGAAGATGGAGAACGCCGGGCGCGACCACCATGCCTCCGCGTTCTCAATGCTCCTGGCCGGAGGGGGAATCAAGGGTGGCCTGGCCTATGGCACTTCCGACGAATTCGGCATGATCGCCGAGGAGAATCCGGTTCACGTTCACGACCTCCACGCCACCATTCTGCATCAGCTCGGTATTGACCACGAACGCCTGACCTATCGTTGGAGTGGCCGGGATTTCCGGTTGACCGATGTGCACGGTCACGTCCTTCACGACATCATCGCGTAAAAGAGCACCGCGGTAATCACTCCCCGGCTGATTCGATTGCTGTTCTTGCGATGCGTGCTTGCCCCTCGAAGGCGTTGCCGGTCAGCAGGATCTTGCGATTGCTCCGATCGATGGAGACGTCCAGTCCAGGCTTCGTAGTGCGTGCCACGCGGCAATTCGAGATGGTGGTGTTGACCGTATCGCTGAGCAGGATGCCGGATCCGCAATCGCTGAGGATGAGCCCGTTCAAGCCGAAACCGTCGCATTGGCGCAGGATCAACCCGCCGGTTTCGGTGGTGAAACGATGAAGCGTTGAATTGGCGATGACGCAGTTGGTGCTGGTTTCGAAGACGATCCGTCCGGGGCGGACAAACTGGCGTGGGTTGAAGGTATTTCCTGTGGCCACGATCCGCTGTGAGCGATCGACGTGAAGATTGGAATACCTGGGTGCGAAAAAACTGTTTCCCTGGATGGCAACATCATGGGAATGGCTGATCACGATGTTCGTGCAGGTGTCGCTGATGACGTTGCCGGAAATTGTCACGGTGTTGATCGGGTAGATCGCCTTGCCTGCGAGCCGGATGTTGGATCCGCCCGGTGCAACTGCTTCGATCTTGTTCTTCCCGCCATAGTTTGCGGCGTGCTGAATCGTGTTGCCGGTGATGGAGATCTCCGCGACTGATTTCGAACGAGTATCCGGCGAACCGGAAACATCTATGAGGATGTTTGCCGTCTCGGTCGGCGTTTCATCCTCGGGCATGTTGCCTTCAATGTCGCATCCGGTGACCTGCAGGTTCCTCACATTGCCATCGCGCACTACGATCCCACCCTGGCGATTATAGGAAATGTGTGAATTGCACACGTTGATCTGATGCAGGTTTACATCGTTCAGGCAGATGCCGATACCGGAGTTCTCGTAAAGGTGGCAGTCGGAGATCACGACATTCCGATTGCGATCGCTGAGCAGGATTCCATGCCGGCACCAACGAACCGACACGCGGCTCACGATCGCTTCCACTGTTTGGATCAGCTCAATTCCATCCGCCTCCGGGTGGTTGCCGATGATTTCCAGGCCCGAGACGATCGGCATTCGTTCATTCCACGTTGCAGGCTTGAATGAATTCGGACTTGCCGTCCCTTGGTGTGAACCGAGAAAGCGGAGCGCCGGGCCAGGTCCATCCATCACGATCGTAACGCCTCCGGCAGCCTGGATCGTCACAGCGCCGTGCTTGCTGAGGTCGATCTCCAGAGGCTTGGTGATGCGCAGGAGTTTCTCCCCGCCCAGCAGAAGATTTCCTTCTCCGGAATCGATCTGCTGCTGCAATTGATCGGTGGAATCAGGGAGCGATTTCAGATGGGGAATTTGTTCGAGCGTATCTCCCTGAACATCAAATGAAACGAGGAGCAACAAGAGCAAGGCCGAAAGGCTGGGACGGTTCATATCGATATCAAAGCATGCCGACATCGGCCATGCTATCCGAATTCCCGTGAACCAAAATCCGAGAGCGCGAGACCTCAATCGCGCCGAACTCGGAGGAACGACGGAAATCTCGGCAGGCCTTTCTTCGTCAGCCCTCGGTAGCGATAGGTCACCGCTGTCCCAATGGCCGGAGGGTTCTTGCGTTCATCCATTGAGAATCCCGTTCCTATTGAAAACTCCCGGCCGTCTTCGGTCTTCACCCTGATCGAGCCCATCATGCCCGCATACCGGCCATTGCCCGGCTTGTGCGCAATGACTGTTGCTTCGGCATCATTGGAAGGTTTCACCTTCAACAAGGTCGCAGAGCGACCGGGCACATACTCCGATTCGGGTTTGCGGATCATCAGTCCCTCGCCCCCGTCTGCGACCACGCGATTCTGGCGGGCGATCAGGTGCTCCACACCGCTGCAGCGGGTTTGAGGAACGCGATTCACATGCTTCGCATTCGTGGGCAGCAAGCTCCGCAGATACTTCATCCGCTCCTCGAACGTACCCTTGAACTTCGGCGCATCGAACACCATGTACTTTACTTCGCGCCAACGATCATCGGGAGTTTCGCGGCGCACCGTGCTGACCGTTTCCTCGAAGCGCCCGCGTCCCATCCACAGTTCGCCATCCAATTCGATGTCCGGTGGCAGTTCTGCGAGAAAATACTCCGGCGCATGGACCTTGTTGCCACCGCGCGTGAGGAGTGCCTTGCCCGTCCATTGCACGCGAATGCCGTCGTATTTTTCGCTGATCCACCAACCGGTTGGATCGATCGATTCGTCCCAGACCTTGGCCAGCAACAAACGATTCTCGTCTGGTTTGGCCGCAGTTGTTCCATCCGCAGCGGAAGCCGCGGATACCATCATTATCAGGATCGTTGAG
The DNA here is from genome assembly GCA_002715965.1 of Verrucomicrobiales bacterium. GTDB lineage: Bacteria > Verrucomicrobiota > Verrucomicrobiia > Limisphaerales > JAYPXF01. The sequence goes on from PBAL01000045.1 coordinate 12,848, forward strand.
CAGAAGGCTCCCACCTGCACCGCCTCTTTCCCCGAAAGAGTCTTCATGCTGGGCAGCATGGGAGGGGTGGATCTGCGACGCAATATCTTTCGTGACCAAACTGACTTGCAGGAAGTGCATATTGCCGTTCAGCAGAGCGTCCCTGCGATTGGCGCTTGTCGTCCAACTGGATCCGACTTGGCATTACCGCAAGAATTGGAATCGTCTGTCCTTGCAATTCCATCTTCGCTGTCCCTCCAAACCCACCTGCAACTGCACCCCCCTTATCCCTTTAACCCTTCCACCAACCCATCGCTCATGAAATGATCCCCCCAATCCAATCACACAATGAAGACAGTCAAATACGGAGTCATCGGTCTGGGCTGGTTCGGCGAACGCCACTTGGAAGCCCTCTCAGCCATCCCCAACGTCGAACTGCATTCCCTCTGCACGCGCACAGAATCCCGCCTCAAGGAACTGTCCGAAAAGTTCGGCGCCGCCAAGACCTGCACAGACTACCACGAGATGCTCGCCGACCCTGAGCTGGAAGCCGTGAGCATCGTCACCATGTGGGATCAACATGCCGCGCCCACCGTTGCCGCGCTGGAGGCGGGCAAAAACGTCTTCCTGGAAAAACCCATGGCCTCCAACGTCGAGGATTGTGACAAGATCGTCGACGCGGCCAATGCGGCCAGCGGTTCCTTCATGGTCGGGCACATCTGCCGCTTCAATCCTCGATACGCAGCCGCGAAGCAGGCCATCGCCGAGGGCAAGATTGGCAAGATCATCTCCATGTATGCGCGCCGCAATCTCCCACAATGGGTTGGCGCGTCCGTGCTCGACAAGATCGGACCGATCATCGGCGACTGCGTGCACGACACCGACCTCATGTTTTGGTTCAGCGAATCCAAGGCGGTGTCCGCCTACGCGCAGACCGTTCAGTTCCGCGATCACGCCAACCCCGATCTCGGCCAGGTCATGTATCGCCTGGAGAACGGCGCCTCCTGTATCCTTGAATCCGTCTGGTGCCTGCCCGACACCACACCCTTCCAAATCGACGAACGCCTCGAAGTCGTCGGCACCGAAGGCTCCGTCTCCATCCACGACACCCATCCCAACCTCATGATCGTCGACAAGGACGGCTCCCGTTGTCCCGACACGACGTACTGGCCCGAACTCCACGGCGAAATGCGCGGCGCTCTCCGCGAAGAGATCGCCTACTTCGTGAACTGCGTCGCCAAAGGCGAAAAGCCCTCCATCATCACCGCCGAAGAATCCCGCGAAGCCGTCCGTGCCTGCCTGGCCGCCGAGAAAAGTGCGGCAACTGGTGAAGTGGTGAAGATTGGTTGAGAGAAAATAGAGCTGGATCCAGTAAGTGGAAAGTTCACAGGGACGTCCGACAAATCGTGCGAATAAGGCGCGTAGCGCCGCAACATGAACAGCCGGGTTTGAAGCGAGGCCCCGGTTGAGATGCCCAACCAGTGAGCCACGTAGTGGCGACACCGTTCGGAATTGTGACGCCACGACGCGGCTGGTTCTTTGTTCGTGCGGTTCACCGTGGCCTTGCCGCTGCGAGGCTGTAGCCACGGCTATTCATGTGTTGGCGCTACGCGCCCTTTTTCGGAACAGACTTCCTCTTATCTTCCTTCTCTTCCCGATCACTAAACAAGCCGTCGATTGCCATGAACATTTTGCCGTCGGGCGCATACATAATCGTTTTTGACGGCAGTTCGCCATTGGGACCCAATTGCCCGGTCGTGATTGACGTCAATCCCTGTCCTCCAGACGAATCGCGGCGAAACCGTTTCTTATATTTCAACTGCAACTCAAACTTGGCCTTCGTGCCGTTGCTATCGGAGTAACGTCCGGTGAACTTGTCAGCCTTATTCCGTTTCCACACGATGCTGGATCGAACAGTATTCCCTGAATCGGAGAACCGGGCGCATCTTGCGTCAGTTCTTTCCCACCCGAGGCAACCTTTGCAGTGAAGCGCCCAGTGGCAACTGACTGCCACTTACCATCGATCGAACGCAGTTTGTCTGTGAAATACTTGGGCGTTCGGAAGTAATTAAAACACCAATTCTCAAAATCGTCCGCGTGCGCGCCCGAACTGGTCGCGATGCACAGGATGACGAACAATCGAAACGCTTCAATCGTCTTCATTCGCCCGGCCTTACTTGCTTCTGCCAGCTCTCCGGTTTCTCAGAAATATCGCTGTCATCTCCGTAGCGTTTCTGAAGGGCGGTGAGTTGTTTCTTCAGGCGCTTGGTGAGCTTGGCGTGTTTGGTTTGGCCGTAGAGGTTGGTGAGTTCGTCGGGGTCTTTCTTCAGATCGTAGAGTTCCCATTCGTTTCCGAACTGGTAGAAGTGCATTAGCTTGTAGCGTGAGGTGCGGATGCCGTAGTGGCGGGGAACCATGTGGACGCTGGGGTATTCGTAGTAGTGGTAGTAGATCGCCTTGCGCCAGTCGGGGTTTTCGCCCTTGAGGAGCGGGACGAGGGAGAGGCCCTGCATGTCGCCGGGAATCTTGGCGCCGGCGATTTCGAGGAAGGTTTCGGCGTAGTCGAGGTTTTGGATGAGGTGTTGGTTGCGTGAACCGGGCTTGGTGACGCCGGGCCAGCTGGCGACGAAGGGCATCAGGAGGGATTCTTCATACATCCAACGTTTGTCATACCAGCCGTGGTCGCCGATGTAGAAGCCTTGGTCGGAGCTGTAGATGACAACGGTGTTGTCGTCGAGGCCGAGTTCCGTGAGCGTGGCGCGCAGGCGGCCGACGCTTTCATCCACACCTTTCACGCAGCGAAGGTAGTTCTTGGCGTAGCGTTGGAACTTCCAGCGGACGAGGTCCTTGCCCTTGAGCTTGGCCTTGTGGAAGGCTGCGTCCTTGGGTTTATAGGCGGCATACCAGGCATCGAGCTGTTCCTTGGTCATGCGCTTCAGGTTGCGCCAGGCGGAGCGGTCCTGGCGTTTTTGTGAGGCGGGTTGGTTGAAGTCGGGGGTCAGGTCGACGAATAGGTCGTAGTTGATATCCATGTGCCGATCGATCTCCAGTTCCTGGTGACGTGCGGGTGGTGCGTTGTCCTCCCACCTGTCAAAGAGCGTGGCGGGCTCGGGAATCTTGATGTCGTGGTAGAGCGTGAGGTGGCGGGTTGCCGGCATCCAGTTTCGGTGAGGCGCCTTGTGCTGCACCATCATCATGAAGGGCTGGCCGGACTTGCGCTTGTTCTTCAGCCAATCCACGGCGAGGTCGGTCACGACGTCCGTGCAGTGTCCGTCGATGCGACGCTTGCCATCGGCGAAGATCATGTCCGGGTTGTAGTAGAGGCCCTGGCCGGGAAGAACGGCCCAATCGCCAAAGCCCTGGGGTTTGCCCTTGAGATGGCTCTTGCCATAGATCGCGGTCTGGTAACCAACTTTCTGGAGGAGCTTGGGAAAGATCTGCTGGTTCCAGTCGAAGGAGTTTCCGTTGTTCATGAAGCCGTTCTTGTGGCTGTGCTTGCCACTCATGATCACGGCGCGGCTGGGTCCACAAATGGAATTGGAACAGAAACTCTTTTCGAAGGTCATGCCGTCCTTGGCCAGCTTGTCGATCTCAGGGGTGGGATTGACGCTCTTCAACCACCCGTTGTAGGCGCCGATGGCATGCGGGGCGTGATCATCCGAGAAGATGAAAAGAATGTTCGGACGTTTTGCGGACTCGGCGGGAAGCGCCAGAGAAAGGGCGAGCGCGAAGAGGGCGATGAGACGTGATTTCATGTTCTGAAAACATCACCCAAGCCGGATTGCGCGAGTTCCAAATAAAGAAGCTCCAGCGTGTTTCCCGATAAAACTCGTAAGTATTCCACAGGCTGCCGACTGTGGCTGTCTTTTGAACGAAACTCAAGGCCATACTCATTGATAACGACTTGGGGATCGTTCAGGGCACCTTGTTCGGCCTTCCAGCTCAGGAACGCGATCATGCAAATCACCAGCGGAGCGATCACCAACATGATTGGGATGAGGATCAAGACCGTTTCGCCCTTGGAATGCACGGAGTCTGGTGGTTCCTTCATGAACAGCAGAATCCCGGTCATCAGGACGGACATGAAACAGAAGATGCTCTTCGTCCGCCAAGACGTGGCGACTCGATCCAGGTAATCCCGCTACCTGAGTCGCAGAACCAACTTGATTCCCTCCTTCGCCGAGTCTTCGGTTGTTGCGATTTCCGCATGCGCAACCGGCCTGTCTTCGCCTGCAATATGTTCCGCCTGCTTCTGAAACCACTGCACTGCAGCGGTATCCGGGAATGCCCGACTAGGCACGGGCCAAAGCACAGTCTTCGTCTTGTCAACGAGCACGAACACTTGTTCCGAATCCAAGTCTGAGTTCCTCGAGCGCGCTCAGGTCGCGATGCTTGAGTTGAAGAACCTGGAGGAAACTGATGCCGAAGGTTCCGAAAACGCTCAGCCCGATCATCAACGCACTTCCGGTTGTGTTGATCGTCGCGACAGTTGCCGGCGTCGTCCTGCGCGCGAGGGAAAAGACACGGGACCTCGGACGTGACGTGCTCTCCAGAACCATTGCCTGGTGGTTCATGTGCGCGATCGTGATTGGCTCGTGCTGGCACGGCCGTGGCGCACTGACAATTTGCTTCGCCCTGGTTTCGTTTCAGGGATTGCGGGAATACTTCCCGATCACAAAGGTGCGTCGCGCGGACCAGCGGGCCCTGTTCTGGTCAATGTTTCTCATCCTCCCGCTGCAGTACTATCTCGTGTGGATTGAGTGGTACGGAATGTTCTCGATCTTTGTACCGGTCTACGTGTTCGTGACAATGGCGGTCTTCGCCTGCCTCAAGGAGGACGCGCCCGATTTCTTAGCACGCTGTGCAAAAATCTTCTTCGGATTGATGATCATCGTGTTCTTTGTCAGTCACATTCCCGCCTTGGCAACCTTGAAGATTCCCACCAGTGACGGAGTCTTATTTCCACACGACCACGGGGAATTTGTGCTTTCTTGCTGTTGATCAGTCAGGGCAACGATGTCTGTCAATACGTCTGGGGCAAATCATTCGGACGTCACAAGATCACGCCCACACTGAGTCCGAAAAAAACCTGGGAGGGCTTCATTGGCGGGATCGTGAGCAGCGGGGGAATCGCCGCATCAATCGCGTGGCTGATTCCGTTCACGCCCTTGCAGGCCGCCGGATTGGGCTGCGCCATCGCCGTCCTTGGCTTCTTCGGCGACATCATTATGTCCGCCATCAAGCAGGATGCCGGAATCAAGGATCACGGCACCATGCTCGGAGGGCACGGGGAATCCTGGACCGCATCGACGGGCTGGCCAATGCCGTGCCGGTATTCTTCCACCTGCTGCGTTACTACGGGGATTCGCTCTAAAACCGGCCCGGTTCTCGCACTTGGCAACTTCGTTCCGAATCTCTACGCTCCCGCGTTCCGAATGAAATCGAAGCGCAAGAAAGCCAGCAAAAAGAAGATTCAGTATGCCGAGAACCGCGGTCCTTTCCGCAAGTTGATGGCGGCCAACCGATCTGAGATCGCGATTCGGATTTTTAGGGCCGCCAATGAGATGCGGCTGAGCACGGTTGCGGTTTTTGCGCAGGAAGATCGTTTCTGCATGCACCGCTTCAAGGCGGATGAGTCCTACCTCGTGGGCGAGGGCAAAGGGCCGGTGGCCGCGTATTTGGACATCGAGGGAATTGTTTCGATGGCAAAGGAGAAGGGCGTGGACGCGATCCATCCCGGCTATGGCTTCCTGAGCGAGAATCCTGATTTTGCCCGAGCCTGTGAAGAAGCGGGGATTTCATTCGTCGGTCCGCGTGCGGAGTTGCTGGAGATGATGGGCGACAAGACCGCGGCCCGGAATGTCTGTCAGCGCATTGGTGTTCCCACGCTGCCGGGAACCGAGGAGGCAATTGTCGATCGCGACAAGGCGCTCAAGGCGGCCAAGGAAATCGGATTCCCATTGATCATCAAGGCGGCCTTCGGGGGAGGTGGTCGCGGCATGCGCGTCGTTCGCAAGACTTCGGAACTTCAGAGCCTCTTGGATGAAGCCCAATCGGAGGCGGGCCGCGCGTTCGGCAATCCCGCGGTCTTTCTCGAGAAGTACATTCCACGGGTGAAGCACATCGAAGTGCAGATCCTCGGCGATCGACACGGCAACGTCCTGCATCTTCACGAACGCGATTGTTCCGTTCAGCGTCGCCATCAGAAGGTGATTGAAGTCGCGCCGAGCTTCGGTCTGCCCGAGAAAGTGATCACGGAACTCTGTGACGGCGCTGTAAAATTGGCGAAGGAGATTCGTTATGACAACGCCGGCACGGTTGAGTTCCTCTACGATCTCGACACGCACAAATGGTATTTCATTGAAATGAATCCCCGCGTGCAGGTGGAGCACACGGTCACCGAGGTTGTCACCGGCATCGACATCGTACGCAGTCAGATTCTCATTGCCCAAGGTCACGCGTTGGATTCTCAGGAAATCAATCTTCCAGCACAGGAAGTGATGCCGAAGAACGGTTATGCGATCCAGACCAGGGTGACCACCGAAGATCCGGAAAACGGTTTCATGCCGGACTACGGCAAGATTCTGGAATATCGCTCGCCCGGTGGATTCGGAATCCGTCTGGATGGTGGCATGGGTTATCGCGGGGCGGTGATCACGCCCTTCTACGATTCCATGCTGGTGAAGGTGATCGCCAGCGGACGCAGTTACGAGATCGCGATGGACCGCATGCATCGCGCGTTGTCCGAATTTCGCATTCGCGGAGTGAAGACCAACGTGCCCTTCGTCGAGAACGTCATTGCGCATGATGAGTTTCGCAGCGGTCAGGCGACGACCGCTCTGATTGATACCACGCCGGAGCTGTTTTCCTTCCGCGCACGTCGCGATCGTGCCTCCAAGCTGTTGAGCTATCTCGGAAACGTCATCATCAACAGCAACCCGCACGCGAAGGGTTTCCTGCCGGAGAAGGTGATCGAACAAGTCACAACTCCGGCTTACGACCATGAAGCCCCCGTTCCCAAGGGAACACGCGATCTCCTGCTGGAACTCGGGCCGAAGGAATTCGCCAAATGGACCAAGAAGCAGAAGCGCCTGCTCGTCACCGACACCACTTTCCGCGATGCCCATCAATCCCTGATGGCCACCCGCATGCGCAGCTATGACATGCTCGCTTGTGCCGACGCCATGGCGCGTCGATTGGGTGATTCGAAAACCGGTCTCTTCTCCATGGAGATGTGGGGTGGCGCGACCTTCGACACTGCGATGCGCTTCCTGAGTGAAGACCCTTGGGATCGCTTGCGACAACTGCGCGAAAAGGTTCCCAACGTCTGCTTCCAGATGCTCTTCCGCGGCAGCAACGCGGTGGGCTACTCAAACTACCCTGACAATGTCGTGGCGGGCTTCGTCAAGCACTCCGCCGAGGCGGGCATGGACATCTTCCGCATCTTCGATTCGCTGAACTACCTGCCAAACCTGCGCGTGGCGATGGAAGCCGTGCAGGACACGCATGGAATCTGCGAAGGCACGCTCTGTTACACCGGCAACATCCTCGATTCGCGGCGCGACAAGTTCTCCCTGAAGTACTACGTCAAGCTCGCCAAGGAGCTGGAGAAGATGGGTGCCCACATGTTGGCCATCAAGGACATGGCCGGACTTTGTCGCCCGCTGGCTGCGCGCAAGCTGGTGAAGGCCCTGCGCGACGAAGTCGGAATCCCCGTTCACTTTCACACCCACGACACCGCCGGGGTGCAATCCAGCTCGATCATGGAGGCGGCTGGATCCGGGGTGGACGTGGTCGACCTTGCGATTGCCTCCATGTCCGGCAGCACCTCGCAGCCGAACCTCAATTCCCTCGCAGCCGCGCTCGCCGGATCGCCACGCGATACCAAGCTCGATGTCGATACGCTCAACGAGTTTTCCGACTACTGGGAAAAGGTCCGCGACATCTACAAGCCGTTCGACACCGCACCCAAGACGGGCAGCGCCGAGGTTTACCTGCACGAGATGCCCGGCGGCCAATACACGAATCTGAAGGCGCAGGCCGAAAGCATGGGAGTCTCTCATCGCTGGCCCGAGATCGCCCGCACCTATGCCGAGGTGAACGAACTGTTCGGCGATATCGTGAAGGTGACGCCTTCCAGCAAGGTCGTCGGTGACATGGCGCTCTATCTCTTCAGTCACGGCATCAAGCCCGCTGACGTGGAGAATCTCGAACCGGGCAGTCACGGCTTTCCGGAATCCGTCCTGGACATGTTCCACGGCGGACTCGGCTGGCCGGATGGCGGTTGGCCGGAGAAGGTCTGGAAGGCGATCCTTGGAAACGAAGGATTCAAGAATGCGCGCAAACGCTATCGCGCCGACGTGAAACGGGGTGGCCCCGCCCGTCAGAAACCGCTGAATCTAAAGGCCACCCGCTCGGAACTTACCGAACAGATCAATCGCGCCGCGAACGACGATGATCTTTATTCGCACCTCATGTATCCGCAGGTCTTCTCGGCCTTCGAGACGCACCGCGATGATTTCAGCGACGTGAGCGTTCTGCCGACCTCTGCGTTCTTTTACGGACTCAAGGTGAATGAGGAAATCTCAGTCAACATTGAGGAAGGAAAGACACTCATCATTCGCCTGCTGAACATCGGCAAGGCGGACAAGGAAGGCAAACGGGTCGTCACCTTTGAGCTCAACGGCATGACCCGCGAGACGCACATCATCGACAAGAGCGTTGCGCCGCAGACCAAGACCCGCGTGAAGGTCGACGTGAAGGATCCGCTCCAGGTCGGCGCACCAATCCCCGGCCTCATCGCCAAGGTCCTCGTCGAAGCCGGTCAGAAAGTCTGCAAGGGCGACAAGTTGATGATGATGGAAGCCATGAAGATGCAGACCACCGTCAACGCGCCCTCCGACGGCGTCGTCGATGAACTCGTCGTCGAAATCGGCGAGACCGTCGAGATCAAGGACCTCTTGGTTCGTCTGCGGAAGAAATAACGGATTCCTCTTCGGCGCTCGCTCTGCCCAAAACTGATCGACATTCATTGGCTGCCCGCAAACGATGCTGGCATGAATCGACGATCATTTGTTCGCCAGGCCACTGGCGCTTCGCTGCTCACCCTCACACCATCCGCGCTTGAAACCGTTGCGCGTGCTGTGCCGAGCAATCGGCTCCGGGCAGGGATGATTGGATCAGCAGGACGAGCAGCAGCATTGAATCGTCTGTTTGCGGTGAATCCCGAGGTGGAGATTGCGGCCATTGCTGAGATCGATCCGCGTCGATTGCCACCGACGCTTGAGGCGGTGCAGCGGCTGCAAGGCAGCAAACCAAAGACCTTCACGGATTATCGACACCTGCTGGATGATGATAGCCTGGATATTCTCGTGGTCGGCACGCCGACGCATTGGCATGCGATTCCGACCATCCAGGGTTGCATGGCGGGCAAGGACATCTACGTCGAGAAGCCCGATGCGCACAACATCATTGAGGGACAGCGGATGATCGCGGCCGGGCGGAATTACAAACGAATCATTCAGGTCGGCTCGCAGCATCGTTCCACCGAACGTATTCTATCCGCGCAGGCTTACATCCGTGAGGGGCATCTCGGCAAATGCCTGGTCGCGAAGGCCTGGGAAAGTTCGCGCCAGGGTTCCATCGGTCATCCGCCCGATAGTGATCCGCCTCCGAGCGTGAACTACGATCTCTGGCTTGGATCGGCGCCTAAGCGACCGTTCAACAAGAATCGGTTTCACAGCCGCTGGCGGTGGTTCTTCGACTACGGCGCGGGTGACTTGGGCAACGACGGCATCCATCGTTTGGACTTTGCGCTGGCAGCGATGGAAGCCGCGTTGGAGGCGGAAGGCCGGCCTCCATTGGGTCTGCCCCGGCGCGTTTCCGCACAAGGTGGAAAATGGTATTTCGACGACGCCCAGGAATGGCCGGACACGATGCAGGTGAACTACGAATTCGCAGGCAAGCCGCCCCGCCTGATCACTTACGAGATGCGCGTGTGGACGCCCTACAAGCTGCATGGAGAAAGCGAGGGAGCAGCGATTTACGGCGACAAGGGGTACATGGTCATCGGCAACAAGGGCTGGAAGGCCTACACGTCGCGGGACAAGTTGGTGCAGGAGATGAAAGGCGGCAGTGACGCCACGCCTCACGTGAGGAATTTCATCGACTGTGTGAAGATTCGAAAACGACCGGCCTGCGATCTGGAGACCGTCGGCCATCCTGCATCACTTCTCTGTCATGTGGGGAACATTGCATGGCGCGTTGGAAGAACGGTGACGTTGAATCCGGGTGACGAGACTTTCGTTGACGATGCCGAGGCCAATGCTTTGCGGGGGCGGGAGGAGTGGCGGAAGCCGTATGTGTTGCCCGAAGTTTAACGAGGGAAATCTCCAAGCCTCAATACTTCGGAACGTTCGGATCAATCTCCTCCGACCATGAAGTGATTCCACCCTTCACACTCTTCAGGTATTTGAAACCGTTCTCACGCAGGAACATGAGGGCCTTCATGGAACGGACGCCCGCTTTGCAGTGGATGTAGTAGGTCTGGTTCGGATCGAGGTTGGTGAAGATTTCCGGAAGCCGGCTCAGAGGATAAAGCGGCACGCCTTCGACATTGGCGATTTCCACCTCATCGGGCTCGCGGACGTCGATGACCCTGATATTCAGGCTGGGATCGTCCAGGGCCTTCTTCATGTCCTGGACGGTCACTTCGTCGGGATTTTCCCGCGGTTCGGATTCGGGCTCGATCCCACAGAAATGTTCGTAGTCGATGAGTTTGGTGACGGTCGGATTCTCTCCGCAAAGGGGACACTTGGGATCGCGCCGCAGCTTCACTTCGCGGAACTTCATGTCCAGCGCGTTGTAAAGCATCAGGCGGCCGATCAGAGGAGTGCCTTCACCCAGGGCGAGCTTGATGATTTCAGTGGCCTGAATACAGCCGATGATACCGGGCAGCACGCCAAGCACCCCGCCTTCAGCACAGCTGGGAACCATGCCGGGTGGAGGAGGCTCCGGGTAGAGACAGCGATAGCACGGACCGTCCATCGAGGGCGCAAACACGCTGGCCTGGCCTTCGAAACGGAAGATGGATCCGTAGACGTTGGGTTTGCCAAGCAGGACGCAGGCGTCATTCGTGAGATAGCGCGTCGGGAAATTGTCCGTGCCGTCCACGACGATGTCGTAGGGCTTGATGAGATCCATCGCGTTGTCCGACGTGATCATCGTCTTGTGAACGTCGACCTGGCAGTTCGGATTGATGGAATTGAGGGTCTCCTTTGCTGATTCACCCTTCGGCCGTCCAACGTCATCCGTGCCGTGCAGGATCTGACGCTGCAGGTTGGAAAAATCGACTTCGTCAAAGTCCACCAAGCCGATGCGACCGATTCCGGCCGCGGCCAGATACATGGCAATCGGGGAACCAAGACCGCCGGCGCCGATGCAAAGCACACTGGTGGCCTTGAGCTTTTTCTGGCCGGCCATTCCCACTTCGGGAAGGATCAAGTGGCGGGAATAACGCCTGATTTCGTCGTTGTCTAAACTCATAAGCTCCGCAAGGGTCGGGAACCTAATCACACGCCGCAAATCCCGGCAATCGCGAACTTTGGCGGGCGCGATTTTCAGGTTGATGACGAACGAAGAACGGTCAAGGGCGTGATTTGCACCAATTCGCAGATGACGCGGAAATCCTCCAATGTAAAAAATCAGGATATCGACAAAGCGGCCGGACTCATCGGGCGTTCGCTGTCCAAAATCTCACCCACGCTCGCAGTGGTGTTGGGAAGCGGATTCAAGGATGTGGCGGGTCAGATTGAGCAGGCCGTCTCGATTCCGTACGCCCGGATTCCCGGATTCCAGCGGTCCAAAGTGAGCGGCCATGCCGGCAAACTCGTCGCTGGGAAGCTTGGAGGGACAGAGGTGATCCTGCTGTGCGGGCGGTCCCACTACTACGAGGGCTATTCGATGGCCGAGATCACGTTTCCAGTTCACCTGCTCGCCCTGTTGGGCATCACTGATGTGCTGCTCACCAACGCGGCCGGGGGAATCAACAAACGGTTTCGGCCCGGGGACTTCATGGCCCTCACCGATCACATTAATTTGATGACCGCCAATCCGTTGCGGCCCGTTGCTGCGGGCGGCCAGCCCCCCGAGTTCCTCGACTTGAGCGAGGTCTACGACCCGGTTTTGGGAAAAATGATTCGCAAGTCCGCCAAGAAAACCAAAGCGCGGCTGCACTCCGGTGTCTATTTGGCTGTGTCGGGTCCGACGTATGAAACCCCAGCCGAGATTCGCGCCTACAAGCGCCTTGGGGCGGATGCCGTGGGCATGAGCACGGTTCCCGAAGCCGTGATCGCGCGAGAACAGGGCTTGAACGTTGCGGCCTTGTCACTCATCACAAACCTCGCAGCTGGCATCAGCAAGAACCCGCTTTCCCATGAGGAAGTCTTGGAAACCGGCGTGGCCGCACAGGCAATCGCGGCCGAATTGCTGATCGGATTTTGCACACAGTATGGACGAAAAAAAACGTGACCGACTGATAGAGGCCGCTCTGGATGCGGCTGAACGCGCCGTGGCTCCCTATTCGGGACTGCACATAGGCGCTGCATTTGAGACAAGCGATGGCCAGGTCATTGCCGGCGCAAACGTGGAGAGCGCGAGTTATGGACTGACCTGTTGTGCCGAGCGGGTCGCGCTTTTCAAGGCGCTTACGGACGGTCACCGTGACTTCACGGCCATCGCGCTGGTCAGTCCCACGGATCCGGTTTTCAAACCCTGTGGTGCCTGCCGGCAATTGCTGGCCGAGTATGCCCCCAACGCGGTCGTCTGGTGCAAATCTTCGACGGTTGATTCCCCGGCAGAAGAGTACAGATTAAATGAACTCCTGCCCGCGGCATTGGTCAGTTTGCCGGGCTCCGAGTAAACGGTTGTCATAGCGGTTCAGCACCAGGCGGATTTCATTGATGGCGGAATTGGTATCGTAGTAGACGGCCGTTCTTCCGTACGGTGGAGATATGACCAGAAGTTGTGGATGAGGGCGTGATGGGCATGCCAACTTGGGTTTCCTAAGAACCTAATGAAAGGCACCCAAATGAACACACCCGCCACGAGGCAAACATCCGAACCCACCGGCTTCTGGTCATATCTCGAATCTTAGTCTATTCTCGCTCAGGCTCCCTGACCGTCATGAGACGTGAAACGATGTGGCAGTAAATGTCAGAGGACTCAGACAATCATGACATTGCGACGTATCCGAATGCTTCAATTTCCATGACGACACCGCATTTCGTAACTCTGGTCATACTCTTGCTGGCAATCCTCGTTGTGGTTGCTCTGTGCCTCAGAGCAGTTTTGACCTTGAACGACAAAGGAATCAGCAGCGCACTAGATGAGCAGCTTTCTCGAGGCAGGATCGAGGCGCAGCAGACTAATGAAACCTTACGATCCAGCTTGATGCAGACAGGTAAATCGCTTGTGAATCAGGTTGATACACTTGGGAGAAATCAAAAAGAACGGTTGCAGGAGGTTAAGGATGAACTCAAGGAACTGACCCGGACGAACCGAGAAGATCTGGAACGGATCAGGAACAAGTTGGATGATAAGCTTACGCAGCTTCAGGAGAACAACGACAAGAAGCTGGAGAAGATGCGCGAGACGGTTGATGAAAAGCTTCAGTCGACGCTCAAAGAGAGGCTTTCTGAATCGTTTGAGCAGGTCAGCAAGAACCTCCAGCACGTGCACGAAGGGCTGGTTGAAATGAAGAATCTGGCTTCAGACGTGGGGAGCTTGAAACGCGTGCTGACCAACGTTAAGGATCGAGGAACGTGGGGTGAATACCAACTGGCGGCAATACTTGAGCAGATCCTGTCCCCCGAGCAGTATCAGAAAAATGTCAGCCCCAAGAATAGCCGCGACGTAGTCGAATTTGCAGTGAAGTTGCCCGGAAAGGACGGACTGGAAAACGGCCACGTTTGGCTCCCGGTGGACTCGAAGTTTCCCAAGGAAGATTACGAAAGGCTTGTGGATGCGTCTGAGCGGGCTGATGTCGAAGGAGTCAAAACCGCCACAAAATCTTTCGTCTCCGGGATCAAACTCGCGGCTAAAGGCATCGGCGAAAAATACCTCGACCCTCCGTCTACAACGAATTTTGGCATTATGTTCCTGCCCACTGAGGGTTTGTATGCGGAAGTGCTTCGCCAGCCCGGTTTGCATGATGAACTCCAGCGCAAGCATCGCGTCTTGGTTACCGGGCCAACCACGCTGGCCGCGATACTGAACAGCCTCCGAGTGGGATTCGAGACGCTGGCTATCGAAAAGCGGAGCAGCGAAGTCTGGAATGTGCTCTCGGCGGTAAAAACTGAGTTCTCAAAGTTTGGGGACATGCTTACAAAGCTGAAGAAGAACCTGAAAACGGCTGCGAACACCGTTGAAGAGGGGCAAAGGCGTTCCCGGGCGATGGAGAGAAAACTCAGGACTGTGGAGAAACTTCCCGATCCAGAAGCGACAAACTTGCTCGGACTCTCCGATCACGAACTCGAACCGAGCGACTTTGACAGCAGTTCTGATGACGAGAACGATTCGTGAGTGAACAGCATGGCCACAATTCTTAGACACGGAGAGCATCCGCATGGGATTTGACCAATGGGCCTACTACCGGCCTCGTGGTCGAAAAATGCAGGATAGGTCCGAAAGTTGTGGACGAGCGGTTGTTATTCCTGGAGGGAAATCGGGCGGTTGTTGCGCGTGGACAGGAGCTGGGAGAGTTTTTCGATGTTCCGATTCCCTTCGGCATCGAGAAGGACGTTGGCGTGGTTTCGGATGTTGGTTCGAACGGTGGACTGCCAGACGCTGAGTGAATCGAGGATGGCGGATTCGCGTTCGCCCGCGTTGGCGATGAAGTCGTAGGAGCTTCGTTCAAAGCCGGGAAGCCGCTTCAGTGAACGCGCAGCTATGTAACGGATCGCATCGTAGGGATCCTGCATGAGCAGGGCAAGATGCGGGGCGATCCACGCTGTACCGGATGCTTCCTGTGCGGGTTTCCACCCGAGGTGCCAGGCAATGATGGAACGAACTCCCGCGTCATCCTGAATCAGTCCACGCACGGCTTCGGATACAGTCTGATGATCATCGGACAGTTCCGGGATCTCGTGGCCGTACCATTCGTGCAGGTGTTTGGCAGTCCATTCGAGGGTCTGGTCCAGATGGCAGAGATTGCAGGCGTTCGGTTTCTTGTGGCGGAGCGATTGCTCCACGCGCGGGCTTTCGATGGTGTGACTGCGGATTCCCTTCAGCAACCCGTAGGTGGTATGGGGCATGTGACAGTTGTAACAGCCCGCACCGCTCGAGCCCGGTGGATGATGCGTGTGTTTCGGAGTTTGGAATTGGTCCTGTTCGTGGCACTGCAGGCAGGCCTGTTCGCCCATGCCGGTCAGAGAGAGTTGGTCATCAGCCCATTGCTTCAAGGTGCGCTCGTCTTTCCTGGCTTTGTGAAGCTGGTGGCAGGAGAGGCAATCCATCTCGCCCTGGGTGTGGCAGGCGGATTCGATCAGGCCGTTGTATTCACGGCCGGCGAGGCGAATCGTGCCGTCATCCCAGAAACGATCGCGAAAGTAGGTCGGCACCTCGACCCCGCCATCCAGCAGAACCTTCTCGACGAAGGCACGACGTTCTCCTCGGGCCATGACCACCATGCGCGTTTCATCGAGATCGTCGCCGGGACGGAAGATCTTCTGGATGTCCGGCGGGATCATGTTTTCGCGGGGGCGCGTGGTGTGAACGCTGTGGCATTGGCCGCAGACCTCGCCCGAACGCGTGTGGTGTAGTTCCGAGGGATTGATGATCGGGTCGTTCCCCACGGCTTGGCCGTTCTGTTTCGCGGCGCGGTGCAGGGCGATGTGTTCCTTCGCCGGACCATGGCAGGCTTCACAGGCGATGCCGAATTCCGCGACTCGGGTTTCAAAGCGAATGCTCTGTTGATCCATGTGTGGCGTGGTGTCGGGATGCGTGGAATGGCAATTCAGGCAGGTCTTGTTCCAGCGCCCGATTTCCGCGCTCGTGGTGAATTCGGGCGGGTGCAAAAACACAGATTCGCGTGGCACCCACCGTTTGTCCGCCTTGATGTACATCATCGGCAACAAGGCGACGGAGCGGTCGGTCTGGCGATTTAGCGAGAACCAGTAGGCCTGTGTATGGTGTGAGCCGGTGGTCATCACGATCGGATAGCCACGTGAGTCCTTTGGCGGATCATACTGCAGGGATTCGTATCGGGGAAGTCGGGCGAAGAACTCGTTGCCGTCCCGGCTGAGATGAATGGTCTCGTTCTTACGCGGAAGCGTGTAGGTGACCCCGTCAAAACTCCCGAGCACAGAATTGGTCGAAGCAACCTGGGTCATGGTCCGGTGATACGATGCGTGCCAGGTATCGTGTTGGTATTCATGGCACTCCCGGCAATTGGCTGAGGAGACGTATCCATCGAACGCCTCCTGTTGTGGACGTGAGGAGTGTGGATTCGAATCGGACGTCTTGGTGGCACCGATCGGTGCAGGCGGATTCAGGGGAGGCTTGGCAGGATTACGCTGAAAATAGATTGCCGAACCCAACACTCCGAAGACAAGCACGCAGACGGCCGGGACAAGCCAATCGGAGCATGAAGATTGTTTGTCGGCCATCTCTGTCAGACGTTAAACGGCTAATGATTCGCTGCAAGTTTGAATGATTTCATCCGGGCCGACATTCCCCTTGTCCGCCAAGGTTCCGGTCGTATTCTGCTCCCGTGACGAAGACCGAAGTGTTGGCCCTCCTGAAGGAGAACAAGAACGAGCGTGGAATCGCAAACTGGAAGAAAATGGGGGACACCGGCGGGCTTCAGAGCTATGGAATCGGTCTTTCGCAACTGCGCAAACTGGCGAAGAAAGTCGGCCGCAGTCATTCGCTTGCCGCGCAACTTTGGAAGTCGAAGAACTACGACGCCAAGGTCATCAGCCTCCTCATCGACGAACCCAAGAAACTCACGCGGGAACAGATCGAGACACAGGTGGAACAACTTGAGGCGGGCATGCTTTGTCATGTTTTCAGTTCCTGCGATGCCACGCTTCCGAAGGCCCCCTTTGCCTTTGAACTCGCCTGTGACTGGATCAAGGGCAAGGACGAGGTGCGTGCCCGCTGCGGATGGGGCTTGGTCTACGAATTATCGAAGAACGCCAGGATGGCCGAGTTGACCGACAAGTTCTTCCTCGATTGCATCAAGCAGATTGATACGACCTACGACGGCAAGAGTGATGACCTGCGTCTCGCAATGGGTGGCGCCGTCATGGGAATCGGCAAGAGGAGCAAGAAGCTCAACAAGGCCGCCGTCAAACTCGCCAAGCGAATCAGTCCCATCGAATACGATCCGGGCGAAACGAGCTGTGAGCCCTTTGACATTCTCAAGCACATCACCAGCGACTACATCAAGAAGAAGCTGGGGATATAGAACGGCCGGACGCGGGGCTGATCCTTCATTGGGCAAGAAAACGCAGATCTTCGAAATTTGTTGAAAGGAAAGACCGCGTCGTTCCGTAGCTTGATTGGTGTGATTTGTAACTCAGGAGACAACGAAGAAGTCAGGAAGTTTCCCTCATCGCGCGAAATTTTTTAATTCAGGCACACTCCACCTCCAGTTGATGCACCATGCCCTATATTGCAGCCGCGCGTGGCGTTCCGTCTGAGGAATTCAAGAACGCGTTTCACAAGGAACTCCACAACCAAATCGGCGCGTCCGCAGCGGATGACGAATGGGTGTATCTCATCATTGCCCACCACGATGTGGACGCCCGCCACGCTTGTACTGAGGGGCGCAGAGTTCCTCCAAGAATGGATCGAAGCCACCTTCTTCCAACACTTGGTTGAGTTGGTTGTAGAAAGGATGCCCCGAGCCTTTGCGAATTTGATCGGCAGGAACGAAGAGTTCGGTTTGCTTGGGCTGTCGTGTTCCCAGTGCCATGGTTCTTCAGACATGCCTCACCCCACTGGTTTCAATCCTTCTGCGTTTTTTAACGGGCTGATAGGGCTGGACGCTCGATGTCGATCCGAAGCAGGCGAAAATCATGAGCAACGTACTGTTTCACCGTTTCAGTGGATGGCAAAGCCGCGGGGATCAATCGCGTTGCTTCTTCAGGCGGCTGGGGGAGTTTTGCCAGGCACAGGATCGGCGTGATCAAGATCGAGAAGGCACTTGGAGAACTTGCGCTCTCGCCGACGAGGAATGTGAAAGCCGAGGACTTGTTCGATGTTCGAAAAACGTCCTGACTCCAATCGATCAAGGCCGGTTGAATTCACTGCACCAGTAAGCAAATGCCTACCCTTCAGGTGCAGGATCGGGTTCGGACGGACCGCCTGATGCGAGTCGATTTGCCAGGTAAGCCGTCGGCAGGTATGCCCCGATCAGGTCCAGGGCGATGAACCACACCGGACCACCGACCATCAGGACCATCGCTGTTCCACCCGCGAGGAAGAAGACCCCCACCGCCATCGCGATGGGAAATTTGTAACACGCTGCGATTATGCTCGCGCAGAAAGCGCCGACGAACGTCCCGAAACCATGCGCCAGCAGTGGAAACACAAAGTCCTTGGCCGTCAGCAACTTCATCGATTCCTTCATGCTTTCCGGCGTGGTCATGTCGGTGCCTTCCGGAAGCGGCACGGCAGCATGGCCGATCGAGATAAGGAGAAGATTCACGATGCTCCCGACAACGATACCGAGGACAACGGCAAGGGTATTTCTGAGAAAGACTTTCATGACCGAGACTTCGCAGAATGTGATGTGGGAGAACGGCTTTGGCGAGTTTGGAGTTCTTCGTATCGGAGGCACAAACTCGAATGAGATAGTGCCGGTGGGGCGAGGCTCCCGCCGAGCCGTTTGGGATTTCGGACTTCGTGTCGCCAATCACGCATTGCAGGAGAATCGTGGGATCGGAAATTATTATGCCAAGACTCCTCGGCTCGGCAGGAGCTTCACCCCGCCGATTCCATGTCGCCCAACGAACAGATGCAGTTTGGCTTTCCGCAGCTTCTACTTTTTCGCAGGCGGGCGGGCGAAGGGAACGGGGGGGCCGGTTGCCTTCGGGCGCTTGAGCTTTGGAAAGTCTGAATTTTCCAGCCAGTAACCGAGGAAGGCGAGTTCGAAGGAATTGAATCCGATGTTGGAACTGCGGGTGACGTTCCAGGTCTTGTTATCCTTCTTCAAGACCTCGGTCACGGAATTGCCAAGCTTGTTGCCCAATGCGTTGAGCCACTTCTGAGTCGGGCCGCCGGAGACGAGTCTGCCTCCGATCATCTGTGCGATC
This sequence comes from Verrucomicrobiales bacterium, assembly GCA_002715965.1. Classification (GTDB taxonomy): domain Bacteria; phylum Verrucomicrobiota; class Verrucomicrobiia; order Limisphaerales; family JAYPXF01. The sequence goes on from PBAL01000045.1 coordinate 32,146, forward strand.
TGTCCGATGAAACGCGCGGTTCGCAAGCGGTTCTGGGTGATCTCCCATTCGTAGTAGATCAGGTCGTCACTCTTGCGGAATTGATCGAGCAAACCGGCAGGCGGAGGTGAACCGTTTTTGCCACGCGGCAGGATGCTGATCATGGTGCCCGCCATCAGCCAGTCACCCGTGGGCTCGGGAGCCGCGCCGATGAAGGGCGCGATGATCGGCACGCCGGACCAGCCGTAGTGGTGATTGTTGGAGGTGAGCAGGATGGACCCGAGTCCGTGCTTGGCCAAATTCGGCTGGAGCCATTCGACGGCGCGGTCCTTCTGTTTGACCAGCCAGGGTTTCACTTTCGGAAAGGGAACGGACACCAGAGTGTGGAAGGGAACGTCGGATTGCGTCCAGAGGATCGCCTGGTTCGGCGCTTCACGAACGCGCCAATCACGCAACAGTTTGAATTGTGAAATCCACGGCTTGATTCCGCGCACAATGTTCAACCCGACCAGCGGATCTCGCAGGCTGTTTTCCGGCCAGCGAAAAGGTTCGAGGTTCAGCTTCTGCGCCTGGGCAAAACTCATGGTTCCCTCGGTGCGCACGCGTCCTTTGCGGATCGTGTAGGTCAGGTCGATTGCGGGCGGATTCGGAAAGACCGGGCCGACAAAGTCGCGCAATATCGCGGGAGTGGCGCGCAGATGCATGACGCCATCCAGCTTGCCGGGGAAGACGGGTTGTGTTCCGACACCGATCCCGAGCCACGCGCCCCGGCGTACGAGAGTGAGCTTGCCGCCTGAGCTCTTGGCCGCCTTGTTCCATTCGCCTTCCCATGACTTTGCCCTCTTCGCGCCGGACTTGAGAGCGACGCTCCAGGCAGCCGGCTTGAGGGATTTGATCTGCACGGCGGTTTCCACCCGGAGGAAGTCTTCGTAGAACGCATGCATCGCGTTGCTGCTCACACCGGAAATGCCCGGGGTGAAGTTGCGCGTTCGGGCAACGAGCTGTCGGGCGAGAGTTTCCCGGACTCGCTTCCCCTCGGGAAGATTCAGGATATCGAAAACAGCGGACGCCTTTTCGTCGTCGGCAAGTTCTTCCGTGCCGATGAAATGCGCCGAGAAGATGGAATTGTCCGCGGCCGCCCGGACGCTGGCGCAACCGGTGACGAACGCCAGCATCGCGATGACGAAGGTGGTATGAATGAGCCGTCTCATTGTGATTGTCATAGCCAAATGGACGCGGCTTGGGCAATGGGAAATCAGCCGTGTTTTCGGTTGCGGGCTACGGGTTAACACTGATTTGATCGGCTTGTGCGGGGTTTTCGCATTTTCATGATCTACTGGATGCCCGTTGTCTTGTGGGCGGCCGTGATCTTTGCGTTCTCCACCAGCCTTGGATCCGGCAGCAATACCTCGCGCATACTCGGCCCCCTGTTGAACTTCCTGTTCCCGGGAGTTTCGCCCGAATCGATCGCCGGACTTCGTTTCGCCATCCGCAAGGTCGCGCACGTGTGCGAATACGCAGGACTGGCTGTGCTGATCTGGCGCGCGATCGTGAAGCCGTATGGGTTTCAGCGGTTCTGGAACTGGTCACATGCAAAGACCGCCTTTCTGCTGACCGCCTTTTACGCCGCGACCGATGAGTTTCATCAGCTTTTCGTGCCCGGCCGTGTCGGAACGGTTTGGGATGTGGCGCTGGATTCGCTTGGTGGATTGCTTGGGATCTGGATTGTGTGGTTCTGGTGGAGGTATCGGGGATTCAGCGAAAGGGTTCAGGAACGGCCCTGATCGTTTGAACGTTCATGGTGGGGATGAACACACCGCTTCTATTACCGGCCATCTGTTTTGCTCTGGGTGTGCTGTGTGGAGATTCGTTCGCTGTCCCGATCACTTTGGTGTTTGTCGCGGCGTTTTTGATCGCTGGGATGAACGTCTGCCTGAAATCACATCGGCAGCAACTGCTGCTTCCACTCTGCTTTCTTGTGGGTTGGGTGAATCTGGCGTCACGTACGCAGGTCGTTTCACCGCTGGACATTCGCAACGTTGTCGGACCGGACGAACAACTGTGCCATGTGAGCGCGACTCTACTGACCGAACCCATCGTGCGAATTGATGAGCAGGGTGAAACAAATCGTTGGAGGGCACTGCTTGAGGTTGAATCAATTCGAACCGAACAAGAAATCCTCCCGACGGTTGGCAGGATTTTTGTCTTCACCCCGGGCGTCGCACCGAGATCGATGAATGGTGGTTCGCAGGTGGAGGTGTTCGGTGTCTTGTCCCAGCCCAGGACGGCAGCAGCCATGGGGCTGTTTGACTATCGTGAAACGCTGCGACGCGAGGGCATCCACTACCGGCTTGAAACCACGGGCGCGGCTGACTGGAGAATAGTCGAGTCGTCGGAGCGTGTTCGATTTGGCGCGCGAGTCCGCGAGTGGATGAAGAATCATTTCGTCGAGGCAAACGATCGGGAAACGGAGTCGTTGCGCCTGCTTTGGGCAATGTTTCTCGGATGGCGGAGCGGGCTGACTGAGGACCACTCCGAGACCTTCAAGCGATCGGGCACAATGCACGTCTTTGCGATTTCGGGACTTCATATCGGTTTGATCACCACGATCCTGATTGCATTGCTGCGAACCGTCCGAGTGCCACGCGCGGTATGCGGGGCGATCGTTGCGGTGTTGTTGGTGGCCTATTGCGCGGTCACGGATTGGCAGACCTCTTCCATCCGCGCCACGGTCATGACCTGCGTCGTGATGTTTGGCTGGGCTGTTCATCGGCCATTCAATCTGCTGAATTCAACGGCGGTCGCGGCGCTCCTCATTCTCTTCTGGGATCCGTTGCAGCTGATGCGGGTGGGCTTTCAACTGTCGTTCTCCGTGGTGATCTCGATCTCGCTTCTCCATCCGCACATCCAGGCGATGCGCGATCGATTGTTTCCGTCGGATCCGTTTCTGCCTGAGGAATTGGTTTCACGTTGGGATGCCTGGCGCTTGAAGTCCTGCAGGTACGTTTTCGTTCTGTTTGCCATCTCCTTTTCGGCGTGGCTCGGATCCATGCCGTTGATCGCCAAGCAGTTCAATCTTCTCACTCCGGGAAGCCTGATCGCGAATCCGCTTGCCGTGCTTTGCGCGGCCGGTGCGGTGGCGAGTGCGATCGGCGCGGCATTGACGATGGGTTGGTTTCCCGTTCTTGGTTCCTGCTTCACACATGGCGCGTGTTTCTGGGTGAACTGCCAGACGAAGGTCAGTGAAACGGTTTCGGAATTACCAGGTGCCTGGTGGAATGTCGCGGCGCCGACGGCGTGGGGAATGGGGCTGTATTACCTGGCGTTGGTCAGCGCGACCAGTCGCCGGATGCGGGAACACATCAGGCGTTCGCGCTGGGCTCAAGTGGGTATTGGAGTGGCCGTGACTTGCTGGGTGTCAACATGGTTCACGGGACCGAACGCGCAGATCGCCGTCCTTGGCCAGACGTCGAACTCGATCTACTGTGATCTGCCGGGATCGGACGACGATGTGATGATCGATTCCGGAAGACGCCAGGGCTTTTTCCGGATTATCGATCGTTACCTGCGATTCAGGGGAGTGAACCACCTTCCAACCGTGGTCCTGAGTCATGGCGATATCCGACATGTGGAAACCTATCCCGATCTGTCCGAACGTTGGCCCATTCGTCGGACGGTACTTTCCAAGGTCAGCCAGATTTCACCCGCCTATCGTAAGATTGAAGAAAGCCTGTTCGACTCCACGAAGCTGCAACGCGTCTCGACCGGTGAATCGGTTGAACGGTGGCAGGTGCTTCATCCACCCGATCAGACCTTTGCCCGGGCGGATGACGCTTCGATCGTGCTTGCCGCAAACGTCGATGGATGGCGCGTGATGATCGCCCCGGATCTCGGTGAGATCGGTCAATCGGAACTGGTCAGCTCGGGGCAGGATCTGAATGCCGACGTGCTCATCACCGGCCAGCCCACGAAGGGACAAGCACTCGGATACGAACTCGTCCATGCGGTTTCACCCAGCCTCATTATTGTGCACGACGATCAATTCCCGCTTGATGACCGTGCTGGTCCCGAACTTCGGAAACGCCTCAGGCGCTACCAAGTGAAGGCTGTTTTCACCAGTGATGCATCCAGCGTTCATCTGGAGTTTTACGGGACAGAACTTCTGGCTAAGGACGCGACGGGACGGATTCTTGCGCGCGTGGAGAATTAGTACGGATATCGGAATCCAGATGCTTAATCGTTGTCTTAATCTCTGCGACGCCCCCGCATCGCGCATCATTCACACCTCAATACAGTTCGGGTGAGAATTAGGACAACGATGAAGACAAGGATAAGAAATCAAATCATCCGCATGTCCCGTTGGGCATCGGGCGCAACGCCATCGTCATTTCTTCATTGGAATACCGTCAACAGCTTCGTAGCGTTTTGACATGAAGCCCGTATCACGTCGTTCGTTCCTCGGCACTGCCGCGAGTGCAACCGTCGCATTTCCCTTCATTGGCTGGAAGACAGCCGCGGCTGGCAAGAAACCCAGTGAGACCGTCCAGGTGGCTGCCTTTGGCGGCAATGGACGTGCCTTTGGCGACATCTCCGCGACGATGAAGCACAAGAGCACGAACCTCGTTGCGGTGGCCGAAGTCGACAACGCGCGGACAGGTGCGGTTCGGCAGCGTTTCAAGAAGTCCAAAGTCTACCAGGATTGGCGTGAGTTGCTGGAGAAGGAGGCGAAGAACATTGATGTGGTCGTGGTTGGTACCCCCGACCACATGCACGCGCCGATATCCATGGCTGGCATGCAGCTGGGCAAACATTGCTACTGCGAGAAGCCACTCACCCGAACGCTTGACGAATGTCGCGCCCTCACGGAGTACGCTGCCGAACAAAAGTTGATCACCCAGATGGGCAACCAGCTCGCCTCCGGCCAGGGCAACAAGGCCACCGCAAAAGCCCTTCGTGACAAGGTCATCGGCAAGGTCGTTGCCATCCACAGCATGTGTCCCAAGTCGTGGGGTTCCATGAAGCCACTCGGCGTATCGTCTGATCCGCCCGAGTCGCTCGACTGGGATCAATGGATTGGCGTGGCAAAGATGCGTCCGTACGTGAAGGGCGAGTTCCATCCGGCGCAATGGCGCAAACGCATCGGGTATGGCACAGGAACGCTCGGGGACATGGCATGTCATATTGTCCATCCCTGGTGCAAGGGAATCGACAGCCCGGAAGTCATCAGCGTCAAGTCGGTTGGCCCGGCACCGGTCGATGAAGACAGTTGGCCCCTTGATGGCCGCATCGAGTACAATTTGAAGGGCAACGAATACACCGACGGCAAAATCCCTTTCACTTGGTATGACGGCAAGAACGTGCCCGGTGACGATCTGGTGCAACTCGTCGGTGATCGTAAGAACATCCCCGTCATGGGAACGGTCATCGTTGGCACCAAGGGCGTCATCACCGCCAATCACGGACGCGATCCCTTCCCGAAGATTTATCGCGACGGCAAGCTGACCGACGAAAAGATCGATCCGCCCGCGGCCGCCGATCATCACGGCGAATTCATCGACAACGTCCTCGGTCGCGCGAAGGGAACGGTGTGCGATTTCAACTATGCCGGCCCGATGACGGAAACCGTTCTCCTCGGCACGGTTGCCATGCTCGTGCCCGGTGAAGAGTTGAAGTGGAACTCAAAGAAACTTCGGTTCACGAATTCGGCGGCCGCGAACAAGCACGTGAAGGACAAGTATCGTGAAGGTTGGGAAGTGAAAGGGCTGTGAAGCTTGAGGCTTGGAGCTTCGCCTAGGGTCCCTGCACGTTGACCCGTCGCACTTTTCCACCCAGCTTCTCCAACTTCTGATCGATCTTCTCGTATCCGCGATCCAGGTGGTAGATACGATTGATCTGCGTCGTGCCGCTGGCACACAAACCAGCGATCACCAGGGCTGCGCTGGCTCGAAGATCACTGGCCATCACCGGTGCGCCGCTGAGCGAACTGCCGCCTTTCACGATCGCACTTGGTCCTTCAATGGCGATGTCCGCACCCAGACGGCCCAGCTCTGGCACGTGGGCAAAGCGGGCTTCGAAGATGCGTTCGGTGATGATGCTGATTCCGGGCGTCCGCACCATGAGCGCCATCAACTGTGCCTGCACATCTGTGGGAAAGCCACTGTATGGCTGGGTGGTCACATCCACCGGTTTCAGACGCGCACCGCGCTTCACCGTGAGATTGCGGCCGTTCTTCTCGATCTTCACACCTGCTTCCCAAAGCTTGTCGATCACCGCCTGTAAGTGATCGGGGCGACAGTTTTTGATTGTCACCTCTCCGTTCGTGGCTGCTGCGGCAATTGCGAACGTAGCCGCCTCGATCCGGTCTGGGATCACGGTGTGAGTCGCGCCTTTCAGTTTCTTCACTCCGTTGACGCGAATAGTCGGACTGCCCACGCCAGAAATCTCCGCTCCCATTGATTTCAGAAAGTCACAGAGATCGATCACCTCCGGTTCGCATGCTGCGCTGTCGATGATCGTCTTACCTTCGGACAAAGTCGCGGCCATGATGACGTTGGCTGTTCCCAGCACAGTCGGACCACTTCGTCCGCCAAGAAACATCTCCGAGCCTTTCAACTTCGTCGCGCTCGCGTGAACGTAGCCTTGGGAAGTGCGGATGCTCGCGCCGAGCGCTCGCATTCCCTTCAGATGCAGGTCGATCGGGCGAACGCCGATTACGCAACCACCGGGAACGGACACCTTCGCCTTGCCCAGCCGCCCCAGAAGCGGACCGAGGATGCAGATCGATCCGCGCATCTGCCGAATCAGATCATAGTCACCGATGCCATTGATCTTGTCCGCCTTGACGGTAACCGTCCCCCGCTTGAACTCCACCTCGGCGCCGAGCGAACGAAGGATACGCACCATCGTGTTCACATCCCGCAGTTCCGGGACGTTCTTGATCGTGCATTTTTCGCGCGTGAGAAGCGTGGCCGCCATGATCGGCAACACGGCGTTCTTGGCGCCGCTGATCCGCACATCGCCCTTCAGTCTTGTCCCGCCATCAATGAGTAAGCTTTCCATCTGGTATTACCGAAATCGACGACTGTTTTGCGGTCGGAACAAAACGCCAGCAATGCAAACTTGTTCACAGCCACTGCGTGGTGATCGCTGATATGGAGTGTTCTTTCAATACTTCGACAACCTGCGATCGCGCAATGATGCCTGTCATTCAATGCACACTTGGAACGGATGGAAACCGCCTATCAAAGGCTCTTCAAACTTTCTCCAATTCGCTTTTGACAGCCCCATAGGCCATTGGCATTGTTGCGGCCCCTTTTCGGAGGGGACCCTGTATTCGGTGCTGATTTGGCACCTTCAACTTAAGAATTTTTATGGCTGATCTAGTTGGAAATTTACTGGTTGCCCAATCGGGCGGTCCTACCGCTGTCATCAATGCAAGTGTTGCGGGAGTAATCCTTGCGGCCGGCCGGCACATGAATGTCGTCGATGAAATCTACGGTGGGCTTAACGGCATCTACGGAATCCTTCGCGAGGAACTCATCGATCTTCAAGATGAGAAACAGGCAGCGATCGAAGGGCTGAAGCACACTCCGGCGGCCGCGCTCGGAACTTGCCGATATAAGATCGATTACAAGAAGAACGCGGAACAGGCGGCCAAGGACATGGATCGCCTTTTTCAGGTCTTTGAAGCTCACAACATCCGCTACTTCTTCTATGCGGGTGGAAATGACTCACAGGACACGTCGAACAAGATTCACGAGGAAGCCCAGCGTCGCGGTTGGGACATGCGCGTCATTGGCGTGCCCAAGACGATCGACAACGATTTGCCCTTCACTGATCACACGCCCGGCTACGGATCGGTCATCAAGTACAACGCAACGACGGTGATGGAGATTGCCTTGGACGTCAGCAGCATGGCGACGGATGCCGGCTCCTGCTGCATTATCGAAGTGATGGGTCGTGCAGCCGGTTGGATCGCGGCCGGAACCGTGCTTGCCAAACGCGAACAGCTCGATGCACCGCACATCATTCTGCTGCCGGAAGTTCCGTTCGAAAAGGATGCCTTCATCGCGCAGGTGAAGAAGGAGATCGAAGAGCACCAGTTCTGTGTCGTGGTGGTTGGAGAAGGTTTGAAGGATCAAAACGGCGACGAGATCGGCGCCGACAAGACCAAGAAGGATGCCTTTGGGCATGCGGTCCTTTCCGGTGCGGCCGAGACCTTGAAGGAACTCGTTGAGAACGAGGTGAATCTCAAGACGCGTACGGTGAAGCTCGGATATGCCCAACGTGCAGCCGCGCATCACGCCTCCGAACAGGACGTCATCGAGGCAACTGCCTGTGGCGAGGCTGCCGTGAAGGCCGCGATGGAAGGCAAGAGTGGGTTCATGGTCACTCTGAAGCGCACGAGCAATTCTCCCTACGAATGGTCAACCGGCCTGCATCCGCTTGGCGAAATCGCCAACGTCGAGCACCTCATCCCGCGCGAGTGGATTTCTGAAGACGGTTGGCTGCCAAATGAAAAATTCGTGGAGTACGCGCACCCGCTGATCGAGGGCGAACTCCACATCAACGAGGACGGCGGACTCCCCAGCTACGTGCACTTGGAGAAAGTTCGAGTCGAGAAAAAGCTCGAGGCGTTGCCCGAACAAAACGACTAAGATTCTCGCCCCGGGCGGTCGATCAATTGAACTGACGCAGGCGAAGAGCGCTCTCTCTCCGCCAATTCCGGTTGCGCAATCGAACACCCCTGACTAGCGTGACCGCATGGCCGATCCGGCATGGGAAGAGATCCTCAAATTCAGGAAATCGTTGCGCAAACGGCTCGACGTGGACAAGGCGCTTGAGCCGGGCGATGAGCTGTACGAGCCGATCTACGAGGATGATGAACGCGATCCGGTCTACCTAATCATGGAGGATATCACGCTCTCTGAGGTCGAGAGCCTGAACTTCATCACCAGATCTGGAGAGCGTGTGGGCGATGCGGCAACTTGTCTTGCGTCGATTGACCCCGGAGGGACAGGAACGTTTCTTTGGCAAATCCAGGAAAAACGGATTGCATAAGCTGATCGGCGCTTCAGGCGGACAGTTCTGGGACTTGATCCGGCTGCTTCGCGAAACACTGCTCCTGGCGCGAAGCTTTCCGGTCGATGGCCGCGTCGTGGAATTGGCCATCGCGGATCTTCGGGATTCCATGCTTCCAATCCCGGTTGAAGACGCCCGCTGGCTCAAGAAGATCGGGGAAAAGCGAACCCCACCGCTGGAAGATCGTTCGGCGAAAAACGTCCAGACAATGACTTTGTTTCTCGACACCCACTGCGCAATGATTCCTCGCAATGGAGAGATCTGGTACGACGTTCATCCGGTTATCCGGGGTGAACTGGACGAGATCGTGAAGCGCAATGAGGACAAGAAATCCCGCAAGAAAAAGTCGTGAGTTCATCTCCCGCCAGTGGTCCCTCTCCTGAAACTCTGGCCCCGATCTACCGGCTGGAGGAACAGGAAAGCTGGCGGCTGTTTCGCGAACATCTGGAAATCACTTCGATTGAACTATTCCGTCACTCAGCGGATTCGAAATTCATCTGGTTGGACATGGAACCGGGGAATGCTGAAGACTGTGATACCCGGGATGAAGCCTGGCGGACCTTCCTGCGTGGACTCAACGGTCAACGGAATCGGCTGCAGGCGAGTTTGGATGGGAACTTTGTGATTGCTGCTCCGATTCGGCTGCAACCAATCATGCGTGCAGAGGCGCCAGATCTCTGGTCGGTGCGGGATATCGTTGTGAAGATCCAGGCTCTGGGCGTCAATCGCGCGGCGATGGAAACGCTGCCAATCACGAGCGCGCGGAGCACTACGCCCGCAGGGCATTGGAAATCGCCAATATCTTCAGTGGCCAAAAAGGAAAGCACACCGCTGTTGCATTGAACAATCTGGCGCAACTGCTTGAGGCCACGAACCGACTGGAGGAGTCCGAGCCTTTGATGCGTCGTGCCTTGCAGATTGTCGTTGCCAGTCTGGGACCGATCATCCGAACTCGATCACTGCGCGGGACAATTATCGGAGTATTCTCGACGACTTGGAATTGTCCGAGGAAGAACTCGAGCGTCGGATCCAGGAGGCCGTCGGATAGATTTGACCGACTTCAGGACATTCGCGCTTGGGAGCCGCGACCCGTGCAGGCGCCACGAAATCGGCGTCGAAAGGTCCGTCAATTCACGAGAAACCCGTTTCAGCTCGAATGCCAATTCCCCATTGACCACCCCAAGGTCGATTGATACTTTCGCCGCCCGTTGATGCAAATGAGCTGCGTAACAAGAGTCCAAGTCGTGGTCGGCGCAGGCTGATGCGGGTGGTTCTTGTTTCCCTCAAGTGCTCCCGCGGATCCGGAAGGACGCGGGTTTTTTGTTGGTTGGACGGATAGTGATTCAGCGGCTGCCTGGAGCGGCCAAGTGACATGCGACATACGATTTCGATTCTGGTGGAAAACAAGTTCGGCGTGCTGACGCGCATCGCCGGTTTGTTCAGTGGACGCGGTTTCAACATTGATTCCCTCAACGTCGCCCCGACCCAGGACCCAAACGTCTCCCGCATGTCGATCGTCACCCGCGGGGATGACGCGACGCTGGAACAGATCGTCAAGCAGCTGAACAAGCTGGTCGATGTGCTGAAGGTGCTGGACTTCCGCGATGGCGAATACATCGACCGGGAATTGATTCTCGTGAAGGTGGCCGTGGATTCGAAGTCACGCGCCGAGGTAATGCAGATCTGCGACATCTTCCGCTCCAAGATCGTGGACGTGCAGGCGAAGAGCCTGACGATCGAAATCACGGGTGGCGAAGGGAAGATCAACAAGTTCCTGGATCTGATGTCGGCCTACGGCATCACGGACATCACGCGCACGGGCAAGGTCGCCCTGCCGCGCAAGTAGTTGGATTTACCAAGGCGGAGTCCTCACCGCCGGATTGAAGATTGAACAACACCGGAGCGCCGAGGACAGCGTTCCTGCCAATATACTATGCCTGCAAAAGTCTATAAGGATAAGGACGCCGATCTGGGCGTGCTCGCAGATAAAACCCTGGCCGTGCTCGGCTTCGGCTCCCAAGGTCACGCCCACGCGCTCAACCTCAAGGACAGCGGTCTCAACGTCATCATCGGCCTCTACAAGGGCAGCAAATCGATCCCCGTCGCCAAGAAGGCCGGCTTCAAGGTCGTCACCACCGGCGAAGCGGTGAAGCAGGCCGACGTGATCTTTGTGGGATTGCCCGACACCAAGCAGGGCAAGGTCTACAAGGAAGACATCGCGCCAAACCTTTCCGCGGGCAAGACACTGCTCTTCTCCCACGGCTTCTCGATTCACTACAAGACCGTCGTTCCTCCGAAGGATGTGAACGTTGTGCTGGTCGCGCCGAAGGGCCCGGGCCACACCGTTCGCGGCCAGTATGTCGAAGGCAAGGGCGTGCCTTCGTTGATCGGCGTTTACCAGAACGCCGATCGCAAGGCCAAGAAGATCGCGCTCGCCTGGGCCAAGGGCATTGGCGGCACGCGCGCCGGCGTTCTGCAGACGGACTTCAAGGAAGAGACCGAGACGGATCTCTTCGGCGAACAGACCGTGCTTTGCGGTGGCCTGACCGCCCTCGTCCTCGCCGGCTACGAAACGTTGGTTGAAGCGGGTTACGCTCCGGAGATGGCCTACTTCGAGTGTCTCCACGAAGTGAAGCTCATTTCCGATCTCATGAATGAGTCCGGCGTAAGCGGCATGCGTTTCTCCATCTCCGAAACCGCGAAGTGGGGCGACGTTCTCACCGGCCCGAAGATCATCGATGCCGGCGTGAAGAAGCGCATGAAGAAGGCGTTGAAGGAAATCCAGAACGGCAAGTTCGCCCGCGAATGGGTTGCTGAATACGAAGGCGGTTACAAGACCTACAAGAAGCTCCTGAAAGCCGGCGAAAAGCACGACATAGAGAAGGTCGGCGCCCGTCTCCGAGGCATGATGCCGTGGATGAAGAAGCACGACACCAAGGGAGCCCAAGGCGCATACTAAGACCTCACGACAAAACGATTCGCAAGAGCCGCTGAAAACAGCGGCTCTTTTTCATTCGTCCTTGAACCTTTTCAAGAACTTCGGTGTAGCCAGATTCCCAGTTCTGCGCCCTACGAACATAGATTGGACATCAACGGAGCCATGCCCAGCCGCGACTGCCATTCCGCGGATAATCTCCGGCCCAGCGGAAACCGCGTTTGATCGAGCGTGTGAACCTGGCCGAATTCCGCCTTGAGGAACTGAATCGCGTGGCCGTTTGCAAACCGGACGTCCTTGTGTTCATTGGCAGGGGGTGTGATGAGAACGACCAGTGCCGTCAACACTGCCACCCCGATCAACACGCAGATCCCGGTTTTTCCTCTCGCTGGCATTGCTTGATTTGACGATGTCTCGAGGACGAATTAAATCCTCGTGCCTCTCGGGTCTGTTCGAGAACCAATGCTCCCGCAGATTCAGTTGAGGCAAATCTGTGGGCAGCCATTTGTCATCTCGGTGTCGATGTTTTCGAACAGGCCATAGTATTGCGTCATTCGTGAATTGACGGGTTGCTCCTAATCTTTGTCTTCATCCTTGTCTCAATCTCCCTTCACGATGAGGTGTTCATTTCATTGGTGACGGAGCACTATCCGTCAGTGCCCGGTGTAAAGGTCGCGCACACCGTCCTTCAAGCGATAGACAGTGCCGACTTCCTCCGCGGTGAGCACGCGATCGAAGACGGCCAGTTCATCCAAGTGTCCGACATAGGAAGCGCCAAGAACGAGGAACACTTGTGCGGGATTCCACTCGAAGGAAAGATCCCAGTTTTCGATCGTGCCCTGCGGCCTGCCGTTCATGTAGAGGCTTCCCTTGGGTTTTTTGCCGTTCACATTCTCCAAGGTGAATGCCACATGTGTCCACTTGTCCCGCGAGAATGGAGCGCGGGAAAGCTGCACCATCGGGCGTTTCTTGACCTGTTCCCATCCGAGGTTGTCCGGATTCCAGATGTCCATGCGCGGACGAATGGCATAACGGAAATAGCGCGGGCTGTGGTCTTTCGACCATTCGAGGAAGATGAATCCATTCTTGCTGCTGTCGCCGACGATCTGAATCGGATCGCAGTAGCCCGGCTCAAGATCTTCATCAGGCGTCAGGCGCAGCCAGACGGACACGGTGGCGTTCCAGCTCTTGTCATTGTAGTTGAGAATACCCGGATGTTTGTACGCGGGGCGAAAGCGGTTTTTTTTCGTGAAATGCAAAGCGCCACCGAACTTGCCGCCTTTCGGATCGACCACGACGTCCGCCGTGGGAACCGCGCGGGTCAACTGTTTGCCACGGACATAGCTGGAGCGATCTCCACGTGAATAATCAGCGTCCAGTCCCTTGTCGAAGGATGCGTGCAGCGAAAGCGAACCGGCGAGGCTTTGCCGGGCAACTCTTGCTTCCGCGAGTAGTTTCTTCCCTTCGGCCTTGCCGATTTCACGAACAAATATGTTGCGCCAGCGGATTTCGCCCCCGTGGGTTTGCAGCATGATCGGTCCTTTCGCACGCAAGGGTTTGGAGCGGTCCCAGTAGTTGTGCATCACGCCATCGGCAACGAGCTTTCCGTTCAACCACACCCAGGTGTGCCCACCGATCTGTCGGATGAAGAACTGATTCCATTCGCCAAAGGACGCATCGGCGTGCTGCATCGGATCACGGCCGGGCGATCCGGGCGCATTGTTGAAGAGACCGCCGGAACCGAGATGCGGCTTTCGGGTCGGGCGCTCGGGATCAAAGGCCTGGCCGGAGTCCCAGATCTGCACCTGAGGGGTGTAGCGCAGATAGATGCCGCTGTCGGCCTTGGCGACGGTCTTGTATTCGAGCATGAATTCCATGTCGCCAAACTCCCCGACCGTATTCGCATACGGACCGTGGCCGTCGTTGACCAACTCGCCGTTCTCGACTGTCCAGTGCTTCGCAAATTCCTCCTTCTGCTGCGCGAGGTTCGCCTCACGCTTCTCGCCGCTCAATTTGGCGATTCGGTGGGGGTTCAATCCAGTCCATCCGCTGAGATCCTTGCCGTTGAACAGGGCGCGAAATCCCTTTGGAGGCTTGGTCGCGGCATATGCGTTCAGCGTGAATGCCACGGCGACGGCGAGAAATGTCAGGTGCTTCAATTTCATAATTCAGTTCGGATTGAGTGTTGCAAGTTATTGGAATGCGTTCCTGCGTATATACGAGCTGTCGGATTTGTCATTCGTAATCTTCTTCAGACCTCACGTGCACGAAAAAAAGGCCGCCCGGAAGGCGGCCATTGGGAAGTGAATTCAGATGTTTATTTCGCCGGCGGCGCAGGGGTCACGACCGTCGGGCGAGCCGTGGGATCGCTGGCGTTGATCTGGGTGATGAAATCAGCGGTGAGGTCCGTGAGGCCGTTGGCGAAGAGCAGGAAGGGGACGCCCTGGATACCGTGATTGGAGCTGTCAAAGACGGCATTGTAGCCTTCGGCCTTGGCCTTGTCGTCGAGGATCTCGCGAAGTTCCTTCACGATCTTGTCGCGCATGTTGCGACGGGTCTCGTTGAGCTCGGCACGGGCGCTGCGGTCGAACTGCTGGAGGCTGCCTTCGATCTCGCGGATCTCTCGGAGCTTTGCTTCGGCGTCTGCCTTGCGCCGGTTTTGCTCGGCGAGTGAAACCGCCATGTCACTGGCGCTCTTGAGCAAACCCTTGTATTCCTCGTTCGCCTTCTTGAGGTCCTGCTCAATTTCCTTGCCACGTTCCTGGAGTTGATTGGCGCGGTCTTTGAGATTGAGGTCGGCCTGCTTGGTCTTCCAGTAGCTGTGAAAGACCTTGTTGAGATCAATGGCGGCGAGCTTGAGTGATTGCGCCTGCATCTGGGGCGCGGCGAGGGCAAGGGTGAGGGTCAGGAGTGAAATGAGTTTCTTCATGCTGTCTTAAAAGTCGCGGGTGAACCCGATGTCAAAGTTGAAGCGTCCGCGGCCCGAGTTGTTGTTGTCGTGATTGATCGGGAAGCCGTAGTCTAGGCGGAGCGGTCCGAGGTTGGGGATGTTGAGCCGCACGCCGACACCGACGTTGTCCTGGTAGAACTGTTCGCCGCGTGACGAATTCGGATTAAAGCTCCATGCGCTGCTGTAGACATTACCGGCATCGTAGAACGCGGCCAGGCGGAGGCGTTCAATAATCGGGATGCTGTATTCGGCCGAACCGAACCAGTAGGTGTTGCCGCCGAAGGCCTCACCGATGGAATCGCGCGGGCTGACGCGGGCAAAGCGATAACCGCGCAACGTGCGGGGACCACCGAGGAAGTAACGGTTGAAAAGACGGACGTTGTGGCCGCTGTAGCCTTGGATCGTTCCGAGGCGCCCCAGGATTTCCCAGGTGTGCCCTTCAGCGAATCCGGGGAAGTATTGCGAACCGCGCATTTCCGTGCGGATGAAGTCCGCCTCGCCACCGAGTCCGGCGAATTCGGTGATGAGTTCGACCTTTTGGCCCGCATTGGGGACGAGCCCGCCGCGCCGCGTGTCGTAGGTCAGGCCGGCACCAATCTTCGAAACCAGCTGCGTGCCGCTTTCGGCGCGGAGTTCGGGCGAGGCGTTTTCGGAGACGTCGGTGATTCCGACGTTTTCAAAGGTGTAACTCACGCGGCCACGCCAGAAGTCGTTCCAGAGCGCACGTTCCAGACCGAGTGATCCACCGGTCTGTTGTTCGTTGTAGAGCGTGCTGCGGAAGCTGGTCTCGCGGTGGTAGAGATCCACGCTGAAAGCGAGCTTACGATCGAAAAGCCACGGCTCGACGAAGCTGATCAGGTAATCCTGCCGGCGGCTACCCACTGTGGCGCGCATCCGTGCCTTTTGACCGCCACCGGTGAAGTTCGGGGGGTTGAAGATATCGAAGTTGCCCTGGGTGACTTCAACGAAGCCGACGAGGTTGTCGATCGTGCTGAAGCCGGCACCCATCGAGATGTTGCCGGTGTTGCGTTCCTCGACGTTGATGACGAGGTTCTTGCGGTTGGGCACTTCGGTCTCTTCGGGTTCGGAATCGACTTTCTCGAAGTAGTTCAGGCCCTCGAGACGTTCCTTGCTGAGGCGGACGCTGACCATGTCGAAGATTTCTCCTGGAGAGATGGCCAGTTCGCGACGAATGACCTTGTCCTTGGTCTTCGTGTTGCCCCGAATTTCGATCTTTTCGACGTACGACTTGTCACCTTCGGAAATCTGCCAATCGAGATCGATGTTTCCGGTGTCCACATTGGGCGTGCGGCGCGCTTCGATCCGGCTGTCGATGTAGCCTCTGGCGTCGTAGAAGTCGCGGACCGTGTCCGTATCGTCCTGCAACGCGACCGGCGTGAAAGTCTCGCCTGTGGTCATCGTGACACCTTCGGTGACCTGCTCGGTCGGGAAGAGTTTGTTCCCGGTATAAGAGACGCGGCCAACCTTGTATTGCTGCCCTTCGAAGACGTGGAACTTGATCACCATCTTCTTCTCTTCGGGGTATTCGAAGGTGATGTCGCTGATGGCAAAGTCGATGTAGCCTTCGTTGCGGTAGTATTCTTTGAGGCGTTCCTTGTCGTCCTCGAATTGGTCGTCCTTCAAAATGCCGCTCCCGGTCAGCCATGAGAAGGCCCAGCGATTGCGGGTCTTGATGACCTTGCGGAGTTTCTTTTGGCTGAAGGCCTGAGCCCCGACGAAGTCGACGCGCTCAATCTTGACCTTGGGTGCCTCGACGATCTGGAAGGTGACCGTGGAGCGACCGGATTTTTCGATGATCGCCGGATCGTATTTGACCTCGGTCTTCTGGTAACCGGACTTCTGGTACATCTCCTTGATCGCCTGGGCGTCGGCAAAGAGCTTGCGTTCGTCAAGCGGCTCACCGACTTCGGAGGTGATCTTCTTCTTGATCTTGCGATCGCTCCACTTCTTGTTGCCCTCGATGCGGATGTCAGTGAGGAGCGGTTTGCCCTGCACGACGTAGATCAGCTTCACGCCGGAGGTGAGCCGCTCCTGGGCCACGCGGATATTGTAGAAAAATCCGGTACCGTAGAGGTTGCGGACGTCGTCATTCACGCTCGGCGTGCTCAATGGATCGCCCACTTTTACGCGGATGTTGGCGCGAATGAGTTCGTCGCTGACGGCCTCCGGCCCCACGTGCTTGACCTCGATTGCCTGCACGACCGGCGCGGGTTGCGCGTAGCCGTATTGCGGTGCCCAAAAGATCAGCAGAGCCAGTAGAATGCTGTATCGTCGCAACAAAAGTTTTATCATGCCAATTAACGCTTGATTCAGTTCACAAACGGGACCGCGCCTTATGCCCGCAACCCCTCCGGACTGCAAGGAACTTCATCGGGAGTTATTCAGGGGGTGGGCAATCACGACCGAGGCAGTGGATCAGATGGGAATTCGAAAGCCGCAAACTCCAAATTCCAAGCCCCAAATAAGCATCAAATTCCAAGATTTGATCTGAGGCGCGGGCGTAATCTCTGGCGTTTTATTGGAAATTGAAGATGGGAGCTTCTATGGAGCTTGAGGCTTGGAGTTTTCGAGTTCCCGTCTAATCCCTGACCTGTAATTGCTGATACTCTGTTTACCTCACGCACCCTCGCTCACGCGGGAAACGCTCTCAAAGCGCGTGTATCCCTTCAAAAAGGTCAACGGAACATCGCCGGTGGGGCCGTTGCGTTGTTTGGCGATCAGCAGGTTCACCGGCACGCCGTCGTAATCGCCGGGCGCGTCATTGCCGTCGTCCTGCATCTTCGGCCGGTAAAGCATGCAGACCAGATCGGCGTCCTGCTCGATGGCCCCGGATTCGCGAAGGTCGGAGAGTTTTGGCGCGGCCCCGGATTCGCGCTTTTCAAGTTCGCGATTGAGCTGGGCGAGGACGATGACGGGGACGTTCAGTTCCTTGGCGAGGGCCTTGATGCCGTTGGATATGTCCGCGATTTCCTGCTGTCGGTTGTCCGCGCGGGTCGCGGTGGAGCGAAGCAGCTGCAGGTAATCGATGACGAAAAGCTCGATCTTGTGCTGTTGCCACATGCGGCGCGCCTTGGCGCGGAGTTGCAGGATTGAAAGGCCGGCGCTGTCGTCGATGAACAAGGGGGCCTTGGACATCTTGCTGGCCGCGGTGGTGAGTTTGGGAAAGTCGCGTTCGGCGAGGAAGCCCTCGCGGACGTTGCGCAGGTTCACCTTCGCCCGGGAGCAGAGCATGCGCAGGATCAGGGACTCGGCGGACATTTCGAGGCTGAAGACGCCAACGGGTTTCATGCTGTCGATGGCGACATGCTCGGCAATGTTCATGGCCAGCGAGGTCTTGCCCATGGAAGGACGCGCGGCAACCACGATCATTTCCGCGCCGTGCATCCCGGTGGTCATCTTGTCCAGGTCGGCAAAGCCGCTGGCGACGCCGGTGGTCATGCCCTGCTGCTGGTGGAAGGTCTCGATCTGCGAGATCGCCCCGTGGACGAGGTCCTTGATTCCCTTGTCCGCCTCGTCGTCACGGTCTTCGCTGATCTGCAGGACGTCCTTTTCAACTTCGTCCAGCAGGCCTTCCACATCACTGGTCTGTTCCGGATCGAAGACGCGTTCAACCACCTGGGTGCAGGTCCAAACCATGCGGCGCAGCAGGTGTTTCTCGCGAACGATCTCCAGGTAGAACGGGAGGTTCAGCGGGGAAGGCGTGGCTTCCTGGAGGGAGGTGACGAACTCGATCCCACCCAATGCTTCCAACTTGCCGGCGTCTTTGAGTTTCTGACGAACGGTGATGACGTCAATGCCCTCCTTCTGATCGTACATTTCGACGAGGAGGTCATACAATTCCTGGTGACGCAGATCGTAGAAGGACTGAGAGCCGCGCTTGAGCTTTTCCAGGCAGTGTCCGATGCTCTCGACCGGATCGAGCAGCATGCAGCCGAGCACTCCGCGTTCGGCCTCCAATGAATGAGGCGGAACGCGGTCCAGAGGGGCGGCATCCGCTCGCTGGCGTCGGCGCGGATCTTGCAGGTTCTCGCGAGGCGGTTGCTCCGCCATGTCGAGGGAATCGATCACGGGTTGATTTGAGCAGAGCCGTGGACGCCCGGGCAAAGCGTCAGCAAGCTACATGTCCACAGGTTTGAAGAATTCTGCGAATAACTTATCACCTTATTCGCAAGTCCTTCACAGGAATTGTCGGACTTGTCTGATGCGTCCGATGTGGATCACCTCCCCAATCATTGCATTTCCCTTTCCACCTGATGGCGTCCCCCCGTCGAATGACACTCCACAGCGAGACCATGAGCCTGATTCGGCAGATCACCGAAGACGAGGTGATGGGGCTGGGCAATTTTCTGAACGACGCCCAGATCGACCATTCCGAACTCCGCGCGCCGGGCTTCATCTTCAAGGGTGTGGAACTACAGTGCAGCGGTGTATTTTCCTTCGCCGGAGCAGATGTTCCGGAAGATGGGTTCCCGCTCAATACACCCGTGCAACACATTGGCATCGGGCTGCCCGCGATTGATCTGGAGGTAACCGTGCAGGGTGACGGCGTGGACAACTCTTCGTATCGGGTCGATCTGATGAATCAGACCGGTGATTGCGCAGGCTTCACTGAACGACGAATTGAGTTTCCCGCCGGTTCGCCCGGTCGCATCGGCCTGCACCTGTTATTTGCCATCCTGGATTCCAGTGATGAAGAACATTTCAAGAGCGCCAGTTGGCATGGAGTGTTTATTGACATGCTGACCTTCCTCCACACCAAAGGCCGCGCGACCGACCGCTTTCCCGGCTGGGAACTCATTCGTGCAGACAGCCGGGACTGGATCGTCTGTTTCGGGAAGGGTGACTGGGCGGTGGTCTTCACGACCAACGGCGACGGATTCATGGAACGCTACGCCTACAACATCACCGAATCACGCTGGGCTTACGGCCGAATTCCGATCGGGGCGTGCATCGTTTCGCACCATCTGAATGGCACACATGAGATCAGATCCACGACGATTCCCGGCTTGAAGTGAAGGGAGGCTTCTGTCTTTAACCCTCTTTATTAAGCAGCCCCGCCTTCTCCTTCGCATCCTCATAATCCTCCGGCGTATCAATCTCAATCCACGCTTCCGAGTCGTCGAAATGACTCCAAACATCGTGCTTGGGGAGGAAGCAGTTCAGCACATGCTCCCAGTTGAGCAACTGCCGCTCCGGGACTGAATAGAATTCTTTGCAGAGAGCAAGCAGGCTCAGGCGGTCTGCATCCGAGAATTTCAGGATCCCCATGGCTTCACCTGCGAAGGTGAACCGCTCAAGTTCTTCTTCGGTGACCGCACGCTTGTCGACAAAGAGGCGAATGAATCCCTTCGCGTCCAGCATCGACTTGGTACACTCGATATCATCGATCGATGCCTTGCCAACGACCACGGAGGTGGGATGTGCTTCGGATGCGAATCGCTCCAGGATGTCCCGGGCATAGATGAGATCCCCATCGAACACGAGGACCGGTCCATCGGTGGCTTCGATACCCATCTGAAGCGAGACGCCGTTGCCCAACGTGGTGTAATCGTCGTTGGCGACGATGGTGATGTCGAGCGACTCGCGAAACGGCTCGATGGTCCGCAGGATCAGTTCCTTTTTGTAGCCGACCACCAGGATCACCTTGCGGATGCCGACCTCTCCGAACAGCCGAAGATGACGATTGATGATCGTTTCGCCTCCGACCTGGAGAAGGCTTTTGGGTTCTGCCACGACGTCCCTGATCCTGGTGCCACATCCGGCGATCAGGACAACTGCTGTGAGTTCAGATGGATTCATAAATTTCAATCGAGCGCCTTGGCGTCAGCCGCAGCTTCCCGGGTAAGGCCTTTCAAACTGTAGCCATCGGTCGCGATCAAGGCCCAGCCGATGATGCCAAAAACAAATTCACGGAAGCGCCGGATCAACGCGTAAGAAACGCCGATGGCCGCCGGAAGCGCGAAGACGTGGAACAAAAAGATCACCCCGGATTCCTGCACGCCGATCGATCCGGGAGAGAACATTCCGATCGCCTTGGCCACCGCGATGAATGCTTCCAGCGAAAACGACATCTGCCAGTCGATCGCCAAGCCGAGGAATGCACAGGCTACCATGATCTCCAGCGTGTCGCCCAGCCAGCCAAGCAGAAACACAAATGTGCTCGCGAAAAAGCAGCCGCGTTCGTTGCGATAGAAACTGCGCACGCGATCGTCCATGCGGGCGAAATGTTCGGATCGTTTTTCCAAGGCAGTAATCTTGAGCCGGAGCAATCGAACGACGTCCAGCATCGTCTTGAAAAGCCCGCGTCGCTGCAGCCAGAACAGGACTCCAATGGCGACAAACGCCAAACCGGCCACGATCATCATTCCTCGTCTGGCCGGTGAATCTTCCGGCAGGTACGGCAGTGCGGCAAATGCGCCACCGGCGATGAAGATCACCATGGCCAACGTTTGGCATGACTTTGAAACCACCGATGCCGAAGCGCCGATGGTCGGATCCACACCACGTTTATGAAGCAGGTAGACCTTCACCACTTCACCACCGACGTACGCGGTCGGCAGGATGTAGTTGATCGACTCACCACACCATCGAATCCGCAGGTAAGTCAGAAAACCAATCCCCTCCGGCCTTTGGCTGCCAAACGAAATGCGCCACGCCAGTGCGTCGAGAACGTAGACGACCGTGAAGGGGATCAGCACCACCGGCGTCATCCAACCCAGCTTGCGGAGGTTCTCCCAGATCTGGTCCGGTCCGATCTGGTGGAGGAAAAAACCGAACACTCCGAGCCCAAGAACAAGGAAGAACAGCCGCCACGGAAACTTCATTCGGGACGCGCCTTTCCTCCAGTGGACAGGATGATCAGCGCGACCACCCAGAACACGTGTACCCCGATGCCCACCATCCACAGGAACAACCACAGCTGATCCATGGCCGCGAGGATTAGCAGCAAGACGGAGAAGTCTCGATTGGCCATCTTGTCCAGGAAGCTCTGCAGCCGGGCGTTGTCTTCATGCCGGGCCGACATTCCGCGAAGAACGACTAGGAACGAAATCAACGCACCAATCCCGGCACTGATTCCCAGTGGCAGCGCACCCACGTCCCCCTGAACCCAAAGCCCAATACCCACCCCGACGAACACAGTGATGTGCACGACATTGTCGCCGACAATGTCCAGCCACCTTCCCAATTCGCTTTCCTTGTAGGCAACCCGCGCGATGTCCCCGTCGACGCAGTCAATGACCGCCGAGACTTGCAGCAGGATCGCGCCCCACAATGCCGGCCAATACGGGCCCAGGTAAAACAACGCCCCGGCCGCCACGCCCAGAATGGTTGATCCGGCAGAAACCTGGTTTGGTGTCACGGATGTCCACACCAGCAGCTTGGAAAGACAACGTCCGACCGGTCGATTCAGCCACGTGTCTACAACCCCATCGCACTTGCTGCCCATGGTTGCCCATAGCAGGCGCTCGGCTTGTTCGGCGTCATCTTGTGAACGCACAGTCTGGGTCACGCCCTCGGGCGCGTGTTGTTCCAAGCCCGCCAGGCGTTCCTTCAGATTCTCCAGCGAGCCATCCTCGAGGACTCCAACTGGAAGGGGATCCTTGTCCGGACCCTGGAGTGTTCCCCCCTTCTCAATCAACATCGTGAAATCACTGCGCTGAATGAAAACGTCATCGCGCACCACCAACGTGGGCTCTGTCAATGTGGGAACGCCGTCAGCATACTCGAACGCAATTCCACGCGCGACTGCACGCTTCAATTCCGGCTGATTTGGGTCACCC
Source organism: Verrucomicrobiales bacterium (assembly GCA_002715965.1). Taxonomy (GTDB): domain Bacteria; phylum Verrucomicrobiota; class Verrucomicrobiia; order Limisphaerales; family JAYPXF01. The sequence continues at coordinate 54,893 of PBAL01000045.1, forward strand.
AAAATCTTGATCGATTCCGCTCCGCCACGACTCAATTCCACCACCAGGCGATCCAGCAGCGACACTCCCGCAATGGAGCGTTGATAATCACCGGTGCGGAGGATGATCGCATTCATCAACGCAATTGCGTCTTGAAGAAGGCGTCCATGTCCGCGGCCATGGACGCGAACCACGGATGTCGATTCCAGCAACCGTGCTTGCCATCCTTGTAAATCTTCAGTCCCGTCCAGACGCCCGCCTTATTCAGCGCCGCTCGCGAGGCTTCGTTGCGCTCGGGTTTGTCGTGTTCTCCCACCATGAAAAGCAGCGGGGTATCACCGGGACTGATCTGCTGATGCGCATCCGCCAGGTCATAGAGTTTCGGCGCCTGATCAACGGTTTTCCCCAGCCAGATGTTGCTGTTGGACTTGGAACCAGGCGTGCGTGAGCGCTCGGCGACCGAACCGCTGGACATCTGCATCGGACCGGCCATGACGATGGCAGCCTGAAGTCGCGCGGATCGAGAACTCTTGTCGAATGCACCCTTCAATTTCGGATTTTCCCAACCCGTGGCCATTAGTCCGACCAGATGTCCGCCGGCGGATCCACCCACGGCGCCAATGCGTTTCGGATCAATGCCCAGCTCCTTCGCATGATCTCGCAGATAACGGACTGCCGCGAAGCAATCCTGCGCGCCTTTGGGAAATTCTGCCTCGTATCCGAGGCGGTACTGGATGGCCGCGGTGACATATCCGCGCTTGGCGAGTTCGAGCGCCAGTGCTCGGAACTTGGTTTTGTCCCCATTCAACCAACCGCCTCCGTGAACGACCGCAATCGCCGGGCGGTTTTTCTTCGGTGATTTCGGCGAAAAGACATCGGCCAGCAATTTGCGGTTTCCATCGTTCGCGTAAACCACGTCGAGTTTCGCGGTGACGTTCTTGGGCAGGATCGTGGAAGGGAACTTTGCGCGTCCGTCGGGCAGCTTGCCCTTCAATTGTGGATGCGATGAAACGCCGTAGGTATTCATGCGCTGGCGATACAGGCCGCCGATACCGGTGATGTAGAGCGAGCGCAGGTCGGTATCACCAAATGCACAGTTGATGGGGCGTTCCGGCGTCTCGATTTTTTCGAGCAGCTTGCCCGCGGGATTCCAGATCCACACCGCAGATGCGCCCGCGCAGTAAACATTGCCGGCGCGATCGATGCACATGCCATCGGCACCGCGTGCCCCGCCGTCATCCATCACCGCGAACTTTTTCCCGGCGGAGGTCTTGCCCGGTTTGTCCACCCGGTAAGACCAGATTTCCTTCGGTAGGTAAGCCGCGACGTAAAGCGTCTTTCCATCCGGTGAAAGGGTGATGCCATTCGCAGTGATGATGCCCTCGACCGCGACATTCTGTTTGCCGGACGGCGAAATGTAGATGACCTGGTTCTGCTGGGTGAGCGTGTAGTAGACGCCCCCGTTGGAATCGACCACGAGATCGTTTGGCCGCGCAGGTGGATTTGCATCGGGATCTTGTCCGGCGATGCGGATCTTTCTCCTTCCATTCAACCGGCAGATCTCCGCATTGCCATTGTCCGAGAGGTAAAGCCTGCCGAGATTGTAGAACGACGCGCTGATGCGTCCGGCGTCCTCAAGGAAGATCTCCATCTTCTTCTTGCGCGCATCGTAGCGGAACAACTTTCCGCCTTTCACATCCGGGATGTAGAGCATGCCTCCGGTCCATGCCGGACCATCCGCCAACGCGAAATCTGCAGAGATCAATTCAAGCTCGGATGATTTGTCCACGAGCGAAGCCGCACTTACTGAAAGCGCAGCCAGTGTCGTAGTTGCAATTGCCAAGAGTCGTTGCACGCGCGGATTTAAGCGATCCGGCGCGAACAGGGGAATGCCAAATGTGGCGATCCGAACAGACCGGTCGGCAAATGCCGCCTATTGAACTGCTCTCCGATACGCGCAATGCTCCCGCGCTCCTATGAAACTGAAACACGGCATTCACCTCGCGTATTGCACGAATATCCATCGCGGTGGGAGTTGGATGGAGACTTTTGAATCGCTGAACACCCATGTGCTGGCCGTGCGCAATCGCGTGGGCAAGGGCGAACCCTATGCGATCGGTCTGCGGCTGGGTGCGGATGCCGCGCGGGAATTGAGCAATCGGCAGACCTTGAATGCCTTTCGCGAGTGGCTGGACAGGGAGAACTGTTACGTCTTCACCGTGAACGGCTTTCCCTATGGGCAGTTTCATGGTAGGCGGGTGAAGGAGCAGGTTTATGCGCCGGATTGGACGACGCCGGAACGGGTGGAGTACACGAACCTGTTGTTTGACCTGATTGCGGAGATTGTTCCCGAAGGTGTGGACGGGAGCGTGAGCACGGTGCCGGTTTCGTACAAGGAATTCATCAAGGACGAACGGCAGATTACCGAGGCGCGCAAGAACATCTGGAAGACGGTTGAGCATATCTCGAAGGTGAGCCGGCGCACGGGCAAGCAGCTGCATCTGGGGCTCGAACCGGAACCGTTGTGCTACCTGGAAACCAGCGAGGAGATGGTGCGCCTCATGGAATCGCTGCGCGCGGATCGGCCGGGTGATCTGCGGCTCGATGAGTTTGTTGGGATCAACTATGACTGCTGCCATCTGGCAGTCGAATACGAATCAGCCGCGGAAGCCATCGGACGGTTGAAGCAACATAAGATCAAGTTCAGCAAGATCCACATCAGCAATGCGTTAAAGGTCACACCCACGCCGGATGCACGCCAGGCACTGCATGCCTTTGCGGATGACATTTATTTTCATCAGACGATCGCTCGGGCGAAGGACGGACGGATCACGCGTCATCGCGATCTCGACGACGCACTCGCGACGCACAACAAACTTCCGCCGGCGAAGTCGGACGAATGGCGGATTCATTTTCACATTCCGCTTCACGCCGAGCCGACCCAGCTGTTCGGCACGACGGCAGACCATGTGCAGGGTGTGCTCGATCTGTTGAAGGAAGATCCCGGCATGTGTTCGCATCTGGAGATGGAGACCTACACCTGGGAAGTCATGCCGGGCGAGATGAAGAAGAGGAACGTCGTGGATCAGTTGGTCGGGGAGTATGAGTGGACTCTGGGCGAGTTGAGGGCGCGTGGATTGGCGTGAACGTGTCCGACGCGTCTGACCTGCCGGACAACTCTGACAATCACCTCAAGAACTTCTTGGCAGCTTTCTCTACATCGAGCGTTTCCTCAATCGGTTGTTTGCCCTTGAGATGCTCGTGCAGGTTGGCCCGGTAGCTCTTCTGGAACGGACCCATCGCCAGCTTGGTGATCGTGTCACCTGATTTGCCGAAGCGCAACACAATCGTGTCGTTCTCACAGGAGACGTGGATCCCGGCCTCCTTCATCTTCTTGCGTCCGTGCGCTGAAAACGTCTCGTCGAATTCCGCCTGGGTCCCGGGATACTTTGTCTCGAACGCATTGCCCTTGATGTTGAAGAACTTCCACCCTTGCCGGACGCGTTCGTAGTGCGCCACCTGGTCTGCGTCCGCTTCATCGTTCTGGGCGCTGTGCTTGTAGAACAATCCAAGTGTCTTCTCAACCAGCGGCAGGAGCTTGCTCCAGTTCCTGATCTCAACTGTCTGCACGGCGCTGAGCTGGCCTTTGGAATTCAGATAGAACGAACCGTTCTCGATCGTGCAGTTTTTCACCAGTGATTCCTGCATCTCGGACAACGCCCGGTTCAACTCGTCTTCGGCCACCGAATCGGTTCCCTTTCACCTCCGGCAGGTTGATCTCCACGATCCAGTTCGCAAAGAAGAAGGTTCGTCCGCCGGCCAAGACGGACTTCAGCTGGGAGCGTTCTGAGCTCGACAGTGAATCCTTCTTATCCGCGCCGTAGATGCCTTCGTAGTTTTGGAAGATTCGGAGCCGGTCTGCCTTTGCGTCGTAGCGATAGCGGACTTCCTGATGATCCCACTCGATGCATCCAGCCAACATCGGAAGGGCGATGGCGAGCAGGGAGAGTTTTCGGGACAGTATGGGACTCATGATGGGCATCGTTGAATGTGGGTGGGGCTTACGCAAGGCATTCCCGTTTCATAAGTCCCGGATGGGCGACAATTGTTACAAACAGTCTTCGCACGCCCGATGTCGCCCTGCGAGCCGATGACCAAGAAGGCCGGATTCTTTGCGGGCGTGAGTTTCATGGTTGTTGTCTTAACTCCTCGTTTTCACCTTCACAGAATGGCCGCGTGAACCGCAAACATGTCACATATGTTACATGTTCATGTATCAGGCTGTTTTGGTCTCGTTTCAGTTTCCAAACAGTTCAACGCAGCTTCGATGAAGCCTTGGGAATCTTGCGCTTGACGCCAGACGCTTCCTCCCACATCCAACTCTCAACAGCATGAAGAAGTTAATCCAGTATCTCTCGCTTTCCCTGACCATCTCGATTGCCTGCTCAGCATTCGCCGGCAAGGGCGACCGCACGCTCGATATCTACTGGGTTGATTCTGAGGGGGGTGGATCCACCTTGATGGTCACCCCGGCGGGTGAATCCGTCCTGATCGACACCGGCAACCCCGGCGGTCGGGATCCTCAGCGCATTGTAGACGTCCTGAAGCACGCGGGCCTCAATCAGATCGATCACCTGATCATCACGCATTGGCATCGTGATCATTTCGGTGGCGCGGCAGAGATTGCCCAGCTCGTTCCCATCATCAACGTTTACGACAAGGGACTCCCCGAACAAAACCCGGACAACCGTCCGAACAACGCGCTGTGGCGTCGCGTTCGCAAGCCTTACGCCGACATGGAAATCAAGGGCAAGCACGTCAAAGTCGCGCCCGGCTATCGCCTGCCACTCAAGCGGCCCACCTTCGAAGGCGCACCACGTCTGGAGATCCGAATCCTCGCAGCCGACCGGAAGATCGTCTCACCCATGCGCCACCAACTGACGCCAAACAAGCGTCCCGTTCCCCCGGATAATCCCATCGACAAATCGGACAATGCCAACAGCGTCGTGTCCTTGATCAAGTGGGGAGACTTCCGCTTCTTCGATGGAGGAGATCTGACCTGGAACGTGGAGAAGAAGCTCGTGTATCCGTACAACGTCGTGGGACGCGTCGATCTCTACCAGGTGAACCATCACGGATTGAAGACGAGCAACAACCCGTTGCTGGTCACCAGCCTTGAGCCCACCGTGGCGGTCATGAACAACGGCCCGACCAAGGGCACGAGCGATGTGATCATGAAGGCCCTGCGAGCAACCAAGACGTTGGAAGCCACCTACCAGGTCCACGAAAACGTCCGCGACGCCGACCCTCACAACAACGTGAAGGACAAGAACTACATCGCCAATCACGGCAAGCTTGGTTCGAAGTGCAAGGCCCATTTCATCAAGTGCTCTGTCTCACCGGACGGCAAGACCTACACCATGATGGTTCATTCCACCGGCCACTCCCGAACGTATGACACGGTGGCGAAGTAGAGGCGTTCCCGTCGATAACCAATCAAAGAACCTTGGCGATGATCACGGTGACGTCGTCGAGTTCCGATGGCGATTCGCTGTAGTCGCGCACGGCCTCGTAGATCGCATCGACAATTTCAGCGGCTGATTTGTTACGGTTTTCGTGCACCACGCGCACGACGCCTCCAAGGCCGAAAAACTGTCCCTGTTCGTCGATGGCCTCCTCGGCGCCGTCGGTCAGCAACACAACAATGTCCTCCTGTTGCAGCTGCACCACGGGCACGTTTTCATAGGCCGACTCCCGGCGGATGCCCAACGGAATCCCCGTTCGCTTCAAACGTCGGCGTACTTCGCCATCTGCGCCAATGACCAGGGCGGGTGGATGGCCCGCGCTGGCGTAGGTCAACGTTCGATCCCTCTCATCAAGCTTGGACAGGAACATTGAGACGTAGCGCTCATCGCCGATGTCCTCGCAGAGCGCGACGTTTGTGCGGGTCAGCGCACTTCCGATTTCGTCACGTGTCATGCAGGTGATGCGGACGTAGGCCCGCGTCTCCGCCATCAGCAAGGCCGGTCCGACGCCGTGACCGGTGACGTCACCAACCACCAGTCCAAGACCTCCACCCTTCAAGGTGAGAAAATCAAAATAGTCTCCGCCGGCTGCTTCGGCGGGAAAGGACGCGCCCGCGATGTCAAAACCCTCGACTTGGGGCGCCTTTTCCGGAAACAGGTGCTGCTGGATCTCGCGGGCCACACGGAATTGTTCCTCGTGTTCCTTGAGTTCGCGTTCGGCGCGCTTGCGTTCGGTGATGTCGCGAATGAAGGCGACGTACCACTTTTGCCCGTCCAGCTCCATGTTGTTGTAGGCGACTTCGATCAGGACCTGGTTTGAGCCTTTGCGGCGCCCCACGGTTTCGACCATGTGACGGCCGTGTTTCTCGCCATCCTCTAGGGACTTGAAAAGGTGGATACCATCCTCGTTTCGAACGTCATGGGGCAGAAGAAGGGTGAGGTTTTCACCGACCAGTTCCGATGGCCTGTACCCGAAGACGGCTTCCACCGCGGGATTGGCAAATCGAATGAGACTCTCTGTATCCATCAGGATGATGGCGTCGGTGGCGGTGTCCCAGAGCAGTCGATAGCGTTCTTCACTCTTGCGCAGTTCGTTGACCGCCACCCGGCGCGCCTTGCGAACCTGCGTCTCGCGCAACTCGCGTTCCACTGCGGGAACCAGTCGGGCGAGATTCCCCTTCATCAAATAATCGTGGGCACCGGCCTTCATCGACGCGACGGCAATGTCCTCGCCGATCCCGCCCGAAATGATGATGAACGGTATGTCCTGCCCGCTTTGTTTGAAAATCTCCAGAGCCTGAGGCGCGTTGAATTCCGGCAGGTTGTAGTCGGAGAGCACCAGCTCCCATTGCTCTTCGAGTGCCTCCTTCAGCTGGTCTCCCGTTTCGACACGCTTGTAATCCGTATCGTATCCGCCCCGGTTCAGGAGCCGGATCAACATGCGCGCGTCGAATTCGGAGTCCTCCACGACCAGCACGCGCAACGGGGTTTTCATCGGCGGAGAACGTAGCGAAACGGTTTGGGGGAATCAACGGCTCAGAGCGTAACTCATTGCTCAAAATCCCACGACTTCAAGTCACGGTCATTCGCATCGATGAATCGGACCTCATCAATGGCCGTCGAGCCCGCCGGAATGTGCAGGCGGATGTGGATGATCGTTCCCTGAGCCGCAATCGGGATCTCGACATCCTGCCACTCCGGGCGTGCGTTCACCTGCGCGGATGCGATCTGGTCTTTCGCAAAATCTTCCTGACCTTGGAGCCGCCACGCAATTCCCACGCGACCCGCTTTTTCTGCTCGAAACCGGATCTTCGCGACACATCTGCCGTTCAGCTTGAGTTTCGATTGAACCAGGAACGGTGGTTTGTTGCCCTTTGATTTCGCGAGCAGCGCACCGGCCTTTGCCGAGAGAGAGCCATTGCGAATGAGCCAGCCGGCAGCTGCATCCGCTTTGCGATTCGGTCGAGCCTTCTCAAGCTGTGGAGGCGCAGGTTTGCCATCCAGATAGAAATCGAAGTATCGCTTCCACGCATCCGACCTGCTGTCCAATGCCAGCCCCCTGGGTTGAAGTCCATCCGCCCAGTGCGCGAGTTTCGCGCGGAGGCGTTCGGCGATTGCGGGTTCGGAGTGGATGAGGTTCGTTTTCTCTCCACGATCATTCGAGAGGTTGAACAGGTACTCGCGTTTGCCTCCCTTCAGAAGTTTCCAATCGCCGGCTCGAATCGCGGACTGGGCGATCCATCGCCATTGAATGCTGGTGTGTGGAGCGCCTTGCCGTTCACCACGGAAATAAGGCACGAGATTTACACCGTCCAGGCTGTCGTCGGGCCGCAAGCCGGCAAGCGCGACCGCTGTGGCAGCTACGTCGAGGGCAATGATCGGATGCCCATAGACCTGGCCGCCCGGGATGCTGCCGGGCCAGGCGATGACAAAGGGAACCCGAATCCCGCCCTCGGAAAGCATGCCCTTCTCACCGTTCATCGGTTCGTTGAGCGAACCATCCCATCCGGGACCGCCTCCCGGTGCGTCATGCTTGTGAATCTTCAAAGGTGCGCCGTTGTCTCCGATGTAGAAGATGATGGTGTTCTGCTCCAAGTCATGTCTCTTCAGGGTTGAACGAATCAGCCCGACGCCGTCGTCCATCGCGGAGATCATCGCCAGGGCCTGACGACGTCGTTCGGCCATCTTGCCAGGGAAACGCGAGAGGTATTTTTCAGGAGCATCCAACGGAACATGGGGCGCCCGGTAGGCGAGATAGAGAAAGAACGGCTTCTCCTGGTGGCGCACAATGAACGCGCGGGCAGCCTGGCTGCAGGCGTCGAGGTGGTACAATTTGTCGTTCACCAGCTGCATCGGGATCGTCCTGCCCGCGAGGGTGAAATTCGCGTGGCAGGGGCGGTTGCCGTTTTTCGCGTAAACGTCGTCGAAGCCGTGCCTGGTGATTTCCGATGCGGGACCGAGGTGCCACTTGCCGATCTGGCCCGTTGCATAACCCGCGTGCTTAAGACGCTCGGCGATGGTGAGTTCCCGATTGAAACCGGCCAGATCCATTCCGTTGGATTCCACGCCGAATCGATTTTGATATTTGCCAATCAACAGACCGGCGCGTGAGGGAACGCATTGGGGAGCGGTGCTGTAACCGTTCGACGCGTATACGCCAACTGCAGCGAGCCGGTCCAGGTGTGGCGTGCGGATGTCGTTGTTGATGCCGGCCGCACCGATGTCGGGCCAGCCGTGGTCGTCGGTGTATATGACGATGATGTTCGGTTTGTCCGCGGCATGGGTAAGCTGGGAGAGAATGAGGAGGCCAAGAATAGTGGGCAGGAGGAGTTGCATCAGATTGGGTCTGACTGCCGACAGTCCTTGAGAATCACCCGGTTGACAACACGCTAGTTGGTGATCGGCGCGGTCTGTGTCTGATCGAAAGTGGCGGCAGTAGCAAAAGACACCTCCCCTGTAGCCGTATGTCTTATCCCTCACCCTCAATCACACACGCGCGGTCTGGGCGCATTCGAGAGGTCCCCCTCCGATGATTCCACTTTAAGAATTCCCCTGGCAGGAATTATCGCCTACACCGAGGCCGATGGATTCACAGGTAACGGACGCGTTGCGCCAGACGAATTTCACCGTCGTGGATGCGGTGATCGTCGTTGCCTATCTTTCGGTGTCGGTCCTGATCGGGGTGTTCGTCCGGCGTTATGCGAAGAACATGACGGCCTACATCGGTGCGGGGCGCAAGGTCGGGACCTGGCTGGGCGTCGCGACGATGCTGGGCACGGAGATGGGATTGATCACGGTGATGTATTCTGCGCAGAAGGGATTCACCGGAGGGTTTGCGGCCTTTCACATTGCGGCCATTGCGGGCGTCGGGACCTTGTTGGTCGCGCTGACGGGTTTTATTGTCGTTCCCCTGCGCGAGGCGAAAGTTCTTACCATTCCCGAGTATTACGAAAAGCGATTCGATCGGCCGACCCGGGTGATGGGCGGTATACTGCTGGCCTTCGCCGGCATCCTGAACATGGGGCTGTTTTTGAAGGTGGGGTCGATGTTCATCGTGGGAGTAACCGGACTGTCTGACCAAGGTTGGGCGTTGCCGGCGGTCATGGCCATGTTGCTGATTCTGGTCCTGGTTTACACGACCTTCGGCGGGATGATTTCAGTGATCCTCACGGACTACATTCAATTCGTGGTCTTGTCGTTTGGAACCTTGCTGGTCATCGGCATCGCGATCTTTCAGCTGGGTTGGACAAACATCTTCGAAACGGTTCAGTCGACGATGGGCGAGAAAGGCTTCAATCCGCTGGCCGAGGGGTCCGGATTCGGAATCTGGTATGTCATCTGGATGTTTATCTCCGCGGGTTTGATCGGCAGTGCCATCTGGCCGACCGCGGTTTCACGCGCCTTGGCGATGGAAAGCACGCGGGCGGTGAAGCGGCAGTATCTGTGGTCGTCGGTGTCGTTCACCGTTCGTTTCATGCTCCCGTATTTTCTCGGGATCAGCGCTTTCGTCTACATCATGGCGTCACCTGAAGGCGCGGACTTGAAGGCGTTGTTCTTTCCCGAGGAAGGAACGCGTGAACCGGTAAACAACCTCTACGCCATGCCGGTATTCCTCGGACGATTGATTCCCACCGTGTTGCTTGGAATCATCACGGCCGCGATGATTGCAGCGTTCATGTCCACGCACGACAGCTACTTCCTCTGCTGGAGTTCGGTGATCACCCAGGACGTCGTTGCACCATTGCGGCGCGAAGGTTTGTCGGAAGCGGGCCGGATTACACTGACGCGGGTCATCATCGTGCTGATTGGTGCCTACGTCTACTTCTGGGGGTTGTTTTACGAAGGGAGCGATGACATTTGGGATTACATGGCGGTAAGCGGTGCGATCTATTTCAACGGTGCCATTGCGGTGTTAATCGGCGGAATTTATTGGAAGGGTGCGAGTCGTCTGGGAGCCAAGGCTGCGTTGGTGGCAGGGTTCACCGCGATCTTCGGTCTCGGTCCCGTGCAACAGGCCGTTGGTCTGCAATACCAGAACGCGGCAGGCGAGTGGTTCAGTCGCTTTACCGGGCCGCAGGTGGGAATCGCTTCAGTTGTGGCAGCCTTGCTAGCGATGGCGGTCTTTTCGCTCGTCGCGCCGGATCGCAAACCAGAGGAGGCGAAGGCATGAACTGGCAACTGAACTGGCAAATCGTCTTTATCGCCGTGGTTGCCATCTTCCTGGTGATGGCCGTGCTCACCACCATTTTCGGTGCACGCGATGTGAAGAAGTTTTTGCGGGAACTGGAGGACGAATCGAAGTCCGCCAGTGGGGATGACACAACCCCAGACAAAAAGGCAGACCCATGAAAAAGTTTACGATTGAAATCGAGATCGATCAGCCCCGCGAGAGGGTCATCGAGCTGTTCGACAATCCGGACAACCTGGGGTATTGGCAGCCGGGCTTCGTCAGCTTCGAACACGAGAGCGGGGAAGCGGGGCAGCCAGGTGCGAAATCACGGCTCGTTTACCGGCATGGTTCGCGCGAGGTTGAGATGATTGAGACGGTCACCTGCCGGAATCTGCCGGACGAATTTTCGGGCACCTTCCATGTCCCCGGCACACTCACCGTCAGAGCGCGCAATTTCTTCAAGGAAGCCGGGCCGGACAAGACGAAATGGATCAGCGAAAACGAGGCCGAATCTCACAGTCTCTTGATGAAGATCATGGGGCTGCTCATGCCGAACTGCAGCCGCAACGAGACCGAGAACTTCATGCAGAACTTCAAGGCCTTCGCCGAAACGGGCGCGGACGTGCGGAAGAAGCAGTAACGACGCGCCAGCGTCTTGGACGATGAGGAATTACGCCTGCGCGGGAACTTCCTCGACGGAAGCATTGAGCTGAAGAAAGTCCAGCACCTTGCCGACCACGACCTGCTCCTGTATTTCGGCGAAGCCATTCTTTTCCTGAAGCTGCTTCACCAGCTTGTCCATCGGCATCTGGTATTGCTGCGCCATTACCTGGACGCGGGCCGCGATTTCCTGCTGCTCGGCCTTGATGCTCTCCTTCTCCGCAATTCGGCTGAGAAGATACATCGCGCGAACCTTCTCCTTCGCGTTGGCATTGGCGGCTGAAAAGATTTCGTCCTTCTGCTGCTCGATAACGTCTTTGCCCAGACCGCGACGTTGGTTCTCCGCAACGATGTCGTAAACGGTGTTGCGCGTTTCGTTGGCCACGACTGATTCGGGCAGATCAAATTTCGTCTCGGTCATCAGGTGCTTCACCAACTGGTCACGGATATCTCGATTCTCCTGATATTTCTGTTCGTTCTCCAAGTCGCCTTTGATGCCTTCGCGCATCTTCTCGAGGCTCTCACCACCGAAAGAGCTGGCGAATTCATCATCGAGTTCCGGAAGGATACGTTCCTTGACCTGGTTGAGCTTCACCTCGTAGCTGCCCTTGCGGCCGGCCAATTCGGCATTCACAAACTCGGCCGGGAAATTCACTTCAACCGTCTTTTCATCACCGGCCTTCAAGCCGATCAATTGATCCGCAAAGCCGGGGATGAACTCCTCGGACTCGGCGCGGACCCAGAAGTTCTTGTTTTCAGTCAAGCCGCGGGCGGTGGGCGCGATATCCGTAAGCGGCTTGCCTTCGCTCGTGCCGGTGTAATCGACGACGGCAATGTCGCCCCGCTGCAGCTCGCGATCCACGTCCTTGTAATCGACGCGTTGCTCGCGAAGTTTTTCGAGTGCTGCATCCACGTCCTCATCACCGACGACCTTGGTCTCGCGTTTGACCTTGATGCCTTTGTAGTCAGGCAGATCGAAATCCGGCTCGGTTTCAACGGTTGCGGCAAACTTGAAGGCCTGCCCACGCTCAAACTGAAGTTCTTCGATCTCCGGGTAATCAGCGGCCTTGAGGTTCTCCTTCTCCATCGCGGATTGATACGCGTCCTGGAGGAGCTTCTTTTTCACCTCTTCCTGGATCTTCGCGCCAAAGTTCTTTTCCACGACGGCACGCGGCGCCTTGCCCTGGCGAAAGCCCGGGAGCTGGGCGTGCTTGCGAAACTGGCCGGTGACGTCGTTGAAGGTCGCATCCACATCCGCGGCATCCACCTCGATGCGAAGCAACTTTTTGCACGGTGCCAGATTCTCTACGTTGATTGAAATATTCATGATGCCAGACCCGCCCAATTCCGGGGCAAAGGGTTGGGGAGCCTAGGGACCGGCAAGGGGTGCGTCAAGTGTTGTGGAGCGGTGTCGGACCGACTAGCGTCTGGGCATGTACCGTTTCTTAATTCCCGTTCTGCTGGCCTTCGGCGCGTGCCAAAGCTCTGCCCAGCCTTCCCAGCCATTGCCCACGAAGGAGAAGTTTCATCTCTTCCTCCTCGTCGGCCAATCCAACATGGCCGGACGTGGCCGGATCGCCGGGCAGGACAGGCAGGCACATCCGCGGGTGGTGATGTTGACGAAGGACATGCAGTGGCAATCGGCAGTTGCTCCATTGCATTTTGATAAACCCAAGATTGTAGGTGTGGGGATTGGAGGCACTTTCGGACGTGAGATCGCGAAGACGGATCCGGACATCACGGTGGGACTCATTCCGTGCGCGGTAGGCGGCTCTCCGATTGATTCATGGAAGGAAGGCGCGTTCTACAAACCGACAAAAAGTCATCCCTGGGATGATGCCATCAAGCGGGCGAAGCACGCGTTGAAGTTTGGGGAACTGAAGGGGATTCTGTGGCATCAGGGGGAATCGGATTCCAAGGCAGGCCTGTCTGAGGCTTATGAGAAGAAGCTGCACGCATTGATTGCGAGATTTCGGGAGGTGTTGGGTGCCAAGAATGTTCCGTTCATTGCCGGACAGATGGGACAGTTCCCGAAAAAGCGTCCCTGGGATGAGCACAGGAAACGCGTCGACCAGGTGCATCGTGAATTGGGTTCCAAAGCCTACCGGGCTGCCTTCGTGAGTTCCGACGGCTTGAAAGACAAGGACGGTGTTCATTTCAATGCTGCCGGATTTCGCGAACTCGGACGTCGCTATGCCAAGGCCTACTTCGACCTGACTGAGGCCAAGGGCGCGGTGATCAACAACCCGAAGCTTCCGTTCACCATCCAGCGCTCGCTTGCCAGCGTCGGATTCGACCAGACCTTCTGTTGGGTTCACGCGCGTGCCGGAGCGATTCCCGCAAACGCGCCGGGCAACACTTCCAACGATCCACTCGTGGTGATGACTTTGCAGAAACTTCGACTCAGTGGATCGGATGTGTTCTATGCGCTGAACAACATGCACAGCTCAAACCTGGGTGACAATTGGAGCGCACCAGCGAGGCAGGATGTCTTCGGGAGGCAAAAGGTCAGTGATCGCGTGGAAATGACCGTCTGCGATTTCTGGCCCCGCTGGCACAAGAAAACCGGGAAGCTGCTGGGAACGGGGCACACCGTTGTTTATCAGGACAACCGGGTGAAGAAGGTGCGACCGCGCGCGACTCCTTACGCGATTTACGATCCGAAGAAACACGAATGGTCGGCGTGGAAGGAACTGAAGATGCCGAATGAAGCCAGGTTCAAGAACGCGGGCGCGGGCTGCGTGCAACGATTCGATCTCCCGAACGGAGATATTCTTCTGCCGATTTACTTCAAGGAGATGGAGGCGAAGCAATACAGCGTGACGGTGGTGCGTTGCCGCTTCGACGGAGAGACGCTGAGCTATGTCGAACACGGCAGTGAATTGACCATTCCGGTGAAGCGCGGACTCGCCGAACCGTCAGTCACAAGTTATGGCGGCCGTTTCTACCTGACCATGCGCAACGACGACGACGGGTACATTTCCGTCAGTGACGACGGACTGAACTATTCGAAGCCCAGGAAGTGGACTTTCGATGACGGACAGGTGCTGGGGAACTACAACACCCAGCAACATTGGGTGACGCACGAGAAGGGATTGTTTCTTTGCTACACCCGACTTGGCGCCGGCAACGACCACGTGTTCCGGCATCGCGCGCCTCTATTCATCGCCCAGGTTGATCCAGAGAAGCTCCAGGTCATTCGCGAAACCGAACAGATCCTTGTCCCCGAATTCGGCGCGCGCCTGGGCAATTTCGGCGTCACTGAAGTCTCGCCGGACGAAACCTGGGTCACGGTCACCGAGTGGATGCAGACCAAGGGCCCGCATTGGCACGACGCCACCATTCCGATGGGTTACGGCTCGAACAATCGCGTATGGGTTGCCAAATTAAAGTGGCGATGAATGCGGGAGAATAATTGACGACCGGGTTTGCATGATTCACGGGATCAAAATGGAGCCGAATTTGAAATCGAACGTTTTCTCCCTCACCCGGAAGACCTGGGGCGGGTTCGAAACCATCACGGTGCGCCGAGCATTGCTCGGCACTGGTGGCCTTGCCGATGGTGCTCGCTCAGTCCTTTTCAGGAACTCTTGGGCGCTACCACATCAGCCTCAACCACCGAACCACTTGAAAACTCCTGAGCGAGCACCATCGAATCATAGTGGCCTGCTGAACAGTGCCCGGCGCTGCAGTTCTATAACAGGATGTGGTAACATGCGCATGCCTCACGGTGTTCTGTTTCGCCTCCTCTCAGTTCTTTGCCTCACACTCGCCATCCAATGCGGACACACGGCCGAGGAATCACCCATTCTCCACTGCTACATCAGCACGGGCGACAACCAATGGCTCGGCCAATCGTTGCCGATCGATTCACCAGCAAGCATTGATGCCAGCATCGACCTCCTGCATCGGCTGGGCGTGAAGCGCCTTTACTGGCGCGGATTGGAAGCTGCGGCATGGATGGATCAATTCCGGGAGCGCGAACACAATGTCCGCTATTGGAAGTTCTGGAAGTGGTTCCGCCATCTCTATCGCACGGTGGATCCGGACCGGGTGGCGGTCGAATCCGCGCACAAGCGGGGAATAGAAATCTGGGGTGTTGGCAATATTTTCGACTGGGGCGCGCAGGCCGAAGTGCCTCCGTTTAAATTTTATCCGTATGGCGGAGAGAGCAGTCTTCGCGTCGACAATCCCGACTGGGTGCCCGTGGACAAGAGCGGTTTGTTGAAACAGGGCGGACCGATCGAGCTGGCATATCCGGAAGCACGCAAGGCACTCGTGGATCTGCATGTGAAATACATGAAGCGCGATGGCTACGACGGCATGACCTTCCTGACTTATTCTGAGAACCACTCCATGCGTTTTCAGGATGAGTTTGGTTTCAGCGAACCCATCGTGGAGGAATTCAAACGACGCCATCGCATCGACATCCGCTACCAAGCCTGGACGCGCTTCGCCACGCGGGAGGATTGGCGGGCCTTGCGAGGCGAATACGTTACGGCCTTCCTGAGTGAGTTGAATGCTGCGTTGCCGGCGAAACAACGAAACGTGGGCTTCTTCCTGCAACCGTGGAACCCACACGATCCACAGCCGTGGAATGTGCCCGAAGTCATCCAAACGGCGGGCAGCATGAAGTTTGATCTGGAAGGCTGGGTTCGCGATGGGCTTGTGAATGACTTCCTGGTTTATGGCTACTCCGACCGGCGAACGCAGGTTCGTGCTGTTCGCAACATGCGCTGGATGACCCGCGACACACCGGTAAACGTCGGCATTCTTACCTCCGGTCCTTACACCGCGGATTGGAAACGCTTTCAGAAAGAGGGCGTTCCGACGGTCATCGCGTTCGGTGAAGACGCGATGTATCTCGACCGCAGCAATCTGCCGCAACAGCCGATGAGCAGTCTTCAGAGCGATGATCCATTGCTCGTCATGAAGGCGCTTTCGCAAGTCGTGTATGGAAAGTCCAAAGCAGGATTTGAAGACGTGGCGCCGTTGATGAAACACCCGCACTTGATCGTTCGGCGATTGGCCGTGCAGTCATTGGGGAAGATCGGTGGCCAGGACGCCATAGCCGCCATTGAAGCCGCCTTGTTCGATTCGGAGAACAGCATTCGCTGCATGGCCGGCGTGGCATTGCGCGATGCTCACGGACCGAACTCGGTGAAGGCGATCCTTCGATCCATCGAACTGCATGGAAATCACATGCTCGCTGAGATCATGCGCACGACTCTCCCGCGCATTCGACCACTGCCACGCGAGGAACTCGCTCGGGCCTATCGTGAAAGCAAGAGCGTGGAGGTGCGACAGATGGCGATGCGCGCCTTGACCTTTATGCCGGACCATTCGCTGGTTCCAACCTGGGTTGAAGCGATCAACGACACCGATCGCTTCACCCGCGTGGCCGCGGTCCGGGGACTTGCTGGTGTGGCGCATCACGATGCGATGAAGTTGCTCCTCGCCACGATCGATCATGAAGATCCGGTAATGGCAAATGAAGCCTGCCATGCGCTCGGCTCCGCAATTGAGCGCAACGTTCGCGGGACGGAGAACCTGCGCGAATCGATTCTGCTGGCAATCAGGAATCGTTACTCGAAGTTCGGCGACTCGTATGAAGGAACGGATGCCGATTGGGCTTATCGGCCGGTCGGCAATGCGCTGCTCGCGTTCGGCGAGGAAGGCCAATCCGTCTTGCAGTCGTTCGTCGATCAATCCACCGATCGGGAACTTGCGGTCAAGGCGTGGAAAAGCCTCTACATTCGCCAACGACCAAACACGTTCTCCGAGGTAGCCGAAAAGGAAAATGAAGAGGCCATGCGACAACGTCCGATCTTCCTCAAGAAACCCGTCGCGCCCCGATTGAAACAGGATTTCGATGACACGGCTAAATGGTCGCCTGAAGGACGCGGAATGGTGGGAGATGTGAATCAGGTCTCCGGACGCTGGGGAGCGCTCCTGGACGAGGGACCACACATTACCCGCGAAGATGCGTTGAATGGTGGCCAGTCTCTTTTGATCCGCCGTGGAGGCCATTCATTTACCGGGCATGCCATGCCAGAGATTGACGACCGGGCGGATTACCAGCTCACGCTCCAACTCTTCCGCAAGAACGAACACTCAACCATTGTCATCCAATTGCGTGGTCCGAATGGCGGAGGGAAGCAGGAACTTGCGCTGTTTGTTGGCGAAGACGAAATCCTGCGATTGCGTGACGAGATCGGGGAGAAATGGATTTCGAGTGGACTGACCATCAAGCCACGCGAATGGACAAAGATCACGGTGACCGCCAATCGGCGGACGCGACGATACACGGTCGCCATCCGCGAAGGAGACGGCGACGAACAGATATCCAGAATCGACGCACCGTTAAACGTGCAGGAGAAGGTCAGGTTGATGACGCTGTTTCCCCAGCCTCCCGAGGGGAGTGTCACTTTGGTTGACGACATCGCACTGATGGAAGTGCGTTGATTGGCGAATCGCAGAGATTGAGCCTCCTCACGCGGGCTGCTACAAGGGCGTATGACTTTGCGCGATTTTGCGGATCCTTCCAACTGGTCGATCACGAGCGAAGATCTTGAGTTGTTCAACCGACGGCTTGCGGACTTTGTTCCCCCCGATTCTTTCGATGCGCATGCGCATTGGTATGACCTGCGCCATATCATCGATGACGGTAAGCCGTTTGAGAATCCCGAGGTTGGGTACGACGTGATGCGCAGGAGCACGAAGTCCTGGATGGGCGAACGCGTGATCAAGGATGGTCTTTACTTTGGTTGGCCGCTTCGCACGGTGGACGTGCAGGGGGAGAATCGTTTCGTTGCCGACCAGGTCAATGCACATCCCGGTTGTCGTGGACTGATGCTGATCCGGCCAAACGATGATCCGGCGGAGGTCGAGCGCGTGCTGGATGCGGATGGCTTCAACGGGTTCAAGGTCTATCACGTCTTTGCGGAGCGGGAGGACACGTTCAGTAGCGACCAGGGGGAGTTTCTTCCCGAGTGGGCTTGGGAGTTGGCGCACCAACGCGGCCTGTGGATCACGATGCACATGGTTCTGCCCAAGGCGCTCAGTGATTCGCGCAACCTCAAGTACATCCAGGAACAGTGCCGGCGATGGCCAGGTGCGAATCTGGTGCTCGCCCATGCGGCCCGCGGGTTCAACGCGTCTCACACTGTTGATGCCATCGACGGCCTGCGCGGATTGGACAACGCCTATTTTGACACCTCGGCGATCTGCGAGCCGGCCGCCTTTGAGGCGATCATTCGCGCGACGGGGACGACGCGTCTGATGTATGGGAGTGACTTTCCAGTTTCCGAACTTCGCGGAACGGCGTTCTCGATCGGTGATGGTTTTCGATGGGTTTACGAACAGGATCTCGATTGGGACAACTGGCCGCATGGCGGTTGTCCGTTGGCGGGCATCCAATCACTCCTCGCCTTGAAACAGGCCTTCCAGACGATGGCGCTGAACGATCGCGATTGCGAAAGGATCTTCAGCACCAACGCGCGCCAGTTGTTGGGAATCGCTCCGGCGCCCACCGGCACGCTCGTCCAGGAACAATACGCACGCGCGAAGGAAATCATTCCGGGTGGAACGCAATTGCTTTCCAAGCGGCCGGAGATGTTCGCACCTGACCACTGGCCGGCTTATTACGAGGAGGCGATTGGTTGCGAGATCGTGGACACGTCGGGGCGAAAGTTCATCGACATGTCGAGCGGAGGGATACTGGCGGCCATACTTGGTTTCGCGGATCCGGATGTGAACGCCGCGGTGATCCGACGCGTGCAATTTGGTTCCATGTCCACCCTGCAGACGCATGACGAGGTCCGCCTCGCGGAATTGCTCACTGAAATTCATCCATGGGCGGACATGGCTCGATTCGTACGAACGGGAGGCGAGGCAGCTGCAGTAGCCGTACGAATTGCCCGGGCTTCCACCGGACGAGAGAAGGTGGCCATCTGCGGATACCACGGTTGGCACGACTGGTACCTCGCAGCAAATCTGACGGAAGATGACGCATTGAATGGCCACCTCCTGCCCGGTCTTGAACCGAACGGTGTTCCCCGGTCCCTGCGCGGAACAGCGTTTCCGTTCCGGTACAATCGATTGGATGAACTGGACTTGTTGATCCAGGAGCACGGTGACGATCTCGCTGCGATCATCATGGAACCAACGAGGCACGTGGATCCGGAACCTGGATTCCTTGAGGGCGTCCGCGAGCGCGCCACTCGTGCCGGCGCGAAGCTGATTTTCGACGAGATCTCAATCGGCTGGCGGCTGTGCCTCGGCGGTGCGCATCTGAAGTTTGGCGTGAGTCCGGACCTGGCGATATTTGCCAAGGCCATCAGCAATGGTTTTGCAATGGGAGCAATCGTCGGCACACAGCAAACCATGTCCGCTGCGGAAGGTTCGTTTATCTCCAGCGCCTACTGGACCGAGGGAATTGGGCCGGCTGCTGCAGTGGCCGCGATTGAAAAGATGCAGCGCACCGACGTCCCGGCTCATCTGGCAACGATCGGAAATCTGCAGCGGGAGGCTTGGACAAAACTGGGCGAGGAAGCAGGTATTTTGGTGGCCACCGGTGGGCGACCTGAATTGACCCTGAATGTATTCGAGCATCCCGATGCGAATGCACTGATGACCTTGTTCACCACGCGCATGTTGGATCACGGCTTTCTAACCGGCGGTTATTTCAACCCAACATTGGCACACGAACCGAGGCACGTAGACGCCTATTTTGAGGCCGGGAGAATCGTCTTCAATGAGATTGCGGAAGCAATCCAGCATGGGGATGTGATGGAGCGAATCGGTGGCAAGCCAAAGCACACGATGTTCTCGCGCTTGACCGGATAGTGTCTTCGCTACCTGGCGCCCACGCGTTTGCGCCAGGCTTGGTAGCGGGCAGCCATGTCTTTGACGCGCTCTGGATGTTTCATGGCAAGGTCTTGGGTTTCGCCAACGTCGGAGGCCAGGTCGTAGAGTTCCCACGGTTTATTATCGCGGGCGCGGACCAGTTTCCAATCGCTAGACATGAGCGCCCGTCCTTTCCCGCACTTCCAACCGATCTCATTGTGTCCCTTGCGAACCTTGCCGTTGAAGATGGGTTTGAGGCTCTTGCCCTCCATCGGCACTGGTTCGCGTTGGTTGAACTTTTTCGGGTAATCCAGTCCGGCGAGATCGAGACAGGTCGCCATGCCGTCGTAAGCAAGTGAATCGATGTTGGGCGTGTCGATCTCCCCGCCGCAGCAACCCAGGTCCGACCACCCCATGTCGTCGGCCATGATCAGGATGATGTTCGGTCGTTCGTCGGCGCGAAGGTTCAGTCCGAGCACAAGCGCAAGAACCATGAGGGGGAGGAGGCGAGCCATGCCCGTTTGTCCAAGCAGTCGCTGGAATTGGCAATCGCAATCGAACGTAAGGAAAAGCGGTTGCAAAAGAAAAAGACGCACCGTTTCCAGCGCGCCGTTTGAAAGGAACGATTGATTCCGCGGATCAGCCGGTGATGCCACCACCGCTGAGGAAGATGCCTTCGAACATCATCGCAACCGCCTGCGCATTGGTCGCTTTCTCAAGGGCGGTTTCCTTGCTGATGACGCCGTTCATGCAAAGTTCGTAGCAACACTGATTGAAGCTTTGCATGCCTTCGTCACGGCTGCCCTCAATGATGGCGGGGATCTTGCCGAACTCGCCATCCTCAAGGGCTTTGCGCATGGTTGGCGAGTTGAGGAAGATTTCCTGGGCGGGAACCATTCCGCCATCGACCTTGGCGCACATGCGCTGACAGATGATGGCGTAAAGCGTGCCGGCAAGCTGTTTGCGGACGGATTCGCGTTCTTCCGGCGGGAAGTACTCAAGGATACGGCCGGGGGAACTGGCTGCGTTCGTGGTGTGCATGGTGGACATCACCATGTGTCCGGTATCCGCTGCATTGATCGCGGCTTTGAAGGAGATCGCATCACGCATCTCACCCACCATGATGATGTCCGGGTCCTGACGCAGGGCGCTCTTCAGTCCGCGTTGGAAGGTCATTGTGTCGAGCGTCACCTCGCGTTGTTCGATCACGCACTGGTTCTCGGAGAAGACGAATTCGATCGGGTCCTCAAGCGTGACGATGTGTCGGCGGAAGTGCGTATTTATGTGCTCCAGCATGGCCGCCATGGTGGTGGACTTGCCACTACCGGTGGTGCCCGCCATCAGGATGATGCCACGTTCGGTTTCGGCGATGGTGCGGAGGATGTCGGGGAGGCCAAGTTTCTCAAGATTGGGCGGATCGCTTTTGACGTAGCGCATGACGATGCACCACTTGCCCAGGGCCTGGAAAACGTTGGTTCGAAATCGTCCGACTCCTTCGATCGCGTATGAGAAGTCAGTCTCACGATCGGATTCCAAGCCGGGATAAAGATGCGGCGGACAGATGCCCTTGATCACCTTGCCCATCCACTCCTGGGTGGGGACGAAGTCAATGGACTGCAACGCAGTTGAAATACGATACGTTGCCGCGGAATCGGCCTTGATGTGGACGTCGGAACAGCCGTTGCTGACCCCCGTCTTGAGGATCTCGTTGAAGTACTGCTGTTCTTCGGAGAGTTCTGCCATGGCCGGACTTTAAAGCGGCCAATGGAGCTATGCCAAGTTGGAATACGCCAACAGGCTGAGGCGGGCGCGATGAGCCGCGGAGAGGTTCATCAGCACCATGGAGACCTTGTAACCCTGGTGGCGATCGCCCTTGCAGGAAACAACGACTCCGGTGGCGGCAATCTCCTTGCCGTCTTCGGGGTCATGCAAGGCCGCGTTCATTTCCGTCCACTGGGAGATCTCGGTTTCGCTGCGAAACTCGATTCCATTGTGTCGGATCAGGGTGTTCTCGGGGGAGAGATGAAGCGTGTGATTGGCGTCGATTACCGGGCCACGGGGGGCGTCGAAGAGATTGGCAGTGTCCATTTTGCTAGCACTCATGCGAAAGGAAGTGCGGGGAATGTAGCACCTTTGTATGGATCGTCAACCGATGGGTAAATTCCGTAGATTTAGGTTGTGTTTGGCATTCGGCAGGGGAATTCCAACTCGGCAATTTGCGCGAACAGGCGGGTCATCCGCCTCGCATCAAAAGGTGCCGGATCTCCATGTCATATTTTCGGGCGGCATTAAGGGTAGTCTTGCTGCTGTGTCTTCTCCCCCTCGAATCGAAGTCGCAGGTCGGCGGTGGTTTTCGTGGGAACAGAAGATCATGCTCTGCAATGCGACCGGCCGCGACTTGTTCATCAACACGCCGATGATAGTGAGGGACTGGGATCCGAACGATACGACGAGCTACGTCTACAAACTCGCCAGCCTTCAAGGGTGGCCCTGCCAAGGTGCTCGCTCAGTCTTTTTCAGGAACTCCGGGAAGCTCCCTCATCAATCCCAATGATCGAAGCTCTTGAAAACTCCTGAGCAAGCACCGTCGGATAGAGCGGCATGCCGACCGCCGACCGGTGATCGGTGATCGGCGCTGCGGTTCTCGAACAGGCCTTGGCGGGAATCAGCGGGAATCAGCGGTTTGCATGAGCAGCGCCCAGCACTTGTTCTTGCACGCGCCCATCTTCTGGAAGTCAACGCAGGTGGCGGAGATCTGAAGCTTCTGGGTCTTGAGCGAGAACCCAAGTTTCTGGCTGATCGCTTCCTCCAACTCCGCCAGCTGCTCATCCTCGAATTCCACAATCTTGTCGCAGTCTTCACAGATGATGTGGTTGTGCTCCGGGTGATCGCCGTAGTTGGGATCGTAATACTTCTGGTCTTTCCCAAAATCGACCTCGCTGACCAATTCGCTTTCGATCAGCAACGGGAGGGTGCGATAAACGGTCGCGCGCGACACCGACTTGTCGCGTACGCGGGACCAGTCGAGGAGTTGTTCGGCGGTAAAGTGCTCGTCAGTTGCGAAGACGGTATCGATGATTGCCTGGCGCTGTGCGGTCATGCGCAGGCTCTTGCCCTCGATGAAGTCGAGGAACCTCGATTTGGCCAATTCTTTGTCTGCGACGGACACGGGCAAGGATTATATCGGCTCGGATTTCCAAGTCAATTGTGCCACGAGTCCGGTTGACTTCGAAAAAGCAGCCATGATCCGAGGTAAATCATCAGAAGCTTGTTCCCGTTCGCGCCATCGCTAACATTCCGCAGCACATGAACGACTGGATCGCCGACTATGTCTCCAAGCAGAAGGCCACGCTGGATTCCATTCCCCGCGACCAGGTGGCTGGTCTGATCGCACTTCTCGAGAAGGCGCTGGAGGAGGACCGACAGATCTTCGTATTCGGGAACGGCGGGAGTGCGGCAAACTGCTCGCACTTCGCGACCGACCTGGGCAAGGGGGCGTCCGACGCCCTCAAACAGCGCTTTCGAATCGTTTCCCTGAACGACAACGTCAGCTGGATGACCGCCCTGGGTAACGATTACGCCTACGACGAAGTCTTCGCCATGCAGCTCCAGAACTACGGCAAACCGGGCGACATTGCGATGAGCCTAAGCGTCAGCGGCAATTCACCCAACTGCGTGAAAGGCCTTGAGTGGGCCAACTCCAACGGACTCCAAACGATCGCGCTCGTCGGCGCGAAGCGCGGGAAGATGGCCGAAATCGCCTCCACCACCGTCGTGGTCAACGACACGCATTACGGGCGGGTGGAAGACGCACACATGGGGATCTGCCATTTGATCTGTTACGCCTTCATGGAACGCTGAAGAGCGTCCCGTTGTATCGGTAGATCCAAGTTATGGCCGGCTGGTGGCGCGTGCGTCACTCTTTCCTTGGGGACGACTTTCGTGGTTGGAGGTCGCTCAAACGATGGCGCACCTGGATGACGACCTGTCCCTTCATGTCGCGGATCTGCAGGCGGATGACGGGATCTTCCGGTTTCCAGTCGATCATGATTGTTCCGAAATTCTCGTCGTAATACATGCCTCCGATGCGATTGGGATTGAGTTCGCTGCGCCAGCGATGGCGTTGATTGAGGCTGCTGGAGGTGACGTCGTAAAGGGGGTAAGCCAGGCCGGACGCGAGCTTCGAGACTTCGGCCGTGTGCCGGTCGCCACTGATGATGATGACACCATTGGCGCGGGTCTTGCGGATCATTTTGAGGAGGCGTTCCCGTTCGCGTGGCAGGTTGCCCCATTTCTCCCAGCGATGTTCGTTTGAGATGACCTGGATGCTCGACGCAATGATCCTCAGGCGGGCGGGAATCCGAAGTTGTTTCTCCAACCACATCCATTGTGCCGGGCCCAACATCGTCGCGTGTGGATTGTCGTTGGGAACATAGGGACCGCCAATGCCCTCCCCGCGCTCATTGAGGTTACGCGCCTTGTTGAGGCGACTGCGATGGTAGCGAGTGTCCAGCAGGATAATCTGCACGCGCTTGCCCTCAGGACCAAACAGCTTGGAGTCGTAGATTCCTTCCTGTTTGCGTCGCATGGAATCCTTCGGTTCGTCGAAGAAATCGAGAAAGAGCTGCTGTGACTCGCGCTTGAGCGGGTATTCCGCTCCGGCATCGTTCCAGCCGTAATCGTGATCGTCCCAAGTCGCCAGGATACGGCAGGTTTGCCTGAGTTTCGCATAGCCGGGTTGGGCGCCCAGTTGATCCCACTTGGATTTGAGAATCTCCACTTCACGCGAGTCGCCGTAGATGTTGTCGCCGATGAAGAGAAAGAGTTCCGGTTGTTGCGCGATGATTGCATCCCAAATTGGCTGGGGGTTGTTCTCTTTCGCACAGGAGCCAAATGCGATCCGTGACAAGGGAGATTCGGCGCCACGCAATGCGGCTGTGCCCAGGAGAAAGGCGATCACGACCGTGCAGTGATTTTGCATGCCGCGGATATAGCGATTTGCCGCGAAGAAACAAGCCAGAGACCGGTGTTGATCAGCCGGGGGCTGGTGACTTCACTCAGTGGCGCATGGATGTGACTGTGAAGCAGGTGAGGCTTTCGCTCTTTTGCCGCACGACATGGATGGCATTTATCCGGTGTTTCGACGACATAATGATGACGACTTCCTCGCCATCATTTTCCCGCCCCGGGCCGGGTAGCAGGAATTGCGGTGTTGAAGTGCCTGGAATGGTGGGCAATGAACCGAGGAAGTGCGAGACGACGTTTGTTACCGGATTCGGTGTTGTCCAACACTGGCTGAAGATGTTCCCCGCACCGCCGGACGATACCGAATGCGCGCCGGGAAAAGGCGTTCCCGTGTCCCCCGGCCCAGGGAATGACGGATCCGCGATGGTCAAATGCCGTTCCCGCATGGGAAAACTCCAACTGCCCGGCCAGATCGTCAGTCACCATCACGAACGGGTCGGTCGTCCGACTGCTCGCGATGAACACACCGGAGTGACCATGTTGCTGCAGGGTGTGGCTTCCGGAGTAGAACAATCGCATGCCTGCATCGTTGGATCTTTATGAGGTGTAAAGCGTGAGACCGATTGGGACGCCAACGAATACCAGCAGGAACAGGAACGCACCGACAGGGCTGGCCTTGGGATTGGGCGCCTTCTCCTCCGCAAGGTAAATGGAGGCTTCTTCGTCGGCTGGATTCGGTTTGCTCACCTGTCAGTTATTGGGAAGTTCGGCCAGGCGCTTCAAGTGATCGAAGGCGAATATGCCGGTGTTGTGTCCGTCGGCCCACTGAGGCTGGAAGCCGTAGCCACCGACAATGCCAAATCGCGCGAGCACGAATGAATTGGGTTGGAGCGTTGCCTCGGGTCCCTTGTGCAGGTTGCCCATGATGTCTTTCTCCCCGGCGCAACTCGCACAGGGGCAGGCCCGCCGCATGAGCTGAAGATTGATGAAGCTCTCCGAACCGTCCTCCCACTTTACGGCAAGCTCTTCTCCAATTGGTTGAATGTCCACCGGACGCACCCTTGCTGTTTAGCACGTTCAACCGCGTTGGGAAAGTGAGGCGTATCCAGGGACGTCCGATTCCTCGAATCTACTGGGGAATCGGTCCTACATTTTTTTTCGAGCCTGTTCGAGAAAGTCGCGCTCCTCCTGCGTGAGGCTGTTCAGGCCTTTCTCGGAAATCTTGTCGAGGATCTGATCAACGCGTTGTTTGACGTCGGCTTCGCTTTCCTTGGCTGCCGGCTTCGCTGAACTGGCGACGCGTTTACGAGCCGGTGCGGTTCGGCGTGGCTCGGTGGTTTTTTTCACGAAGGTCTGCTTGCTCTTGAACTTGTCCCACCAACCTTCCCAGGGGAGTGGGTTGTAGTCGTGGTGCCATCCGTAGCGGACGAAGAGCATGCCTCCGAGCAGGCCGCCAAAGTGAGCGGCATGTGCAATTCTGTCATTGGGAGGAACGAGAACGAAGAAGCCGGCGATCGCGAGAGACACCCACAAAAGTTTCTCCGCACGGACGGGGAGGATGAAATACACGTGAAAGACTTGATTCTTATATATTGAGGCGAAAATGGCGAACACGCCGGCAACTCCGGCTGAGGCTCCAACCACCGATTTCCCATACACGCTTGGGACGAGAAACATTAGGAGGAGCTGAAGAAGGCCCCCAAACATTCCTGTTGCCAGGAACGCCCAGAAGAAGCGTCGTTGCCCGACAATCTGCTCCACGCCCCGGCCGACGATCCAGAACATCAGGCAGTTGAACAGGATATGCATGAAGCCGCCGTGAAGGAAATTGAAGGAGGCCAACTGCCAGAGGAAGCCGGTCTTGATGCCATCGGTTGACAGGCCGAAATACTCGCCGGTCACTGGCATTTCGTCCCGGTCGGTAAAATAGGCCTCGTCGATGCTCTGCACGACGAACACGATCACCAGGGCCAGGAACAGCTTGTTCAGCATGGTCATTGGCGCCCGGTAACCGGAGTCGCGCATATAATCTCGATTTTCGAGCATCAGTTCAGATTCGAAAGTTCGTCCTGCACCAGATCGACCAGCGGACGCACGATTTCAGCATCAAATTGGAACCGGCAACCCGCCCGCTCAAACAATTCCGGCAAGGGACGTGATCCGCCCAGCGCGAGTCCGGCCTGGTAATCCGCGAGCGCCTTCGCCTTGTCCTTCCTCGAATTGGCCCAGACCTGCAGCGCGCCGAGTTGGGCGATGCCATACTCGATGTAATAGAACGGGCATCCGAAAATATGCAACTGACGATGCCATAGATTTTCCTCGGCCAGTTTCAGGCCGGCCCAGTCCACATCCCCGCCGAACCGGCGCCGAATCTCCAGCCAGGCCACCGTGCGTTCGGCGCGGGTGTGGCCCTTGTGCGTGTAGATCCACTGTTGGAAGGCATCGATTGTGGCGATCCACGCGAGGATATTCAGGATGCCTTCCAGGTGAACGCGGCGTGCGCGGTTGGCGTCGTTGGGCGAATAGAACTCCTCAAGGAAATCGTTGCCCAGCAATTCCATCGCCATGGAAGCGACTTCGCAGAATTCCATCGGCGCGTGGCGATACCAGTGCAGGTCGTCTTCGCGTGTCGCGAGTGCATGGAATGCGTGCCCGGCTTCGTGAAGCATCGTTTCCACGTCGCGCTGCAGGCCCACGGCGTTCATGAAAATGAAGGGCAGCCGCGCTTCGTTGAGCGTGGATTGATAACCACCCGGGGCCTTGCCCTTGCGATTGCCCAGGTCGAGCAGCTTCTTCTCGCGCATCGTCGTGAACCCCCCCGCCAGGCCGTCGTCGAGTTGGTCGAAGATTGATTGTGTGCGCCCGATCAGATCATCCACTTCCTCAAATGGCCGGAGCGGTGGTCGGTTCAGTGGATCGACCGCCGTGTCCCACGGACGCAGCCGATCGATCCCGAGTTGTTTGCAACGGCGGGCCTGCATGGCTTTGACCGCAGGCACGATCACCTGCTCCACCGCGGCGTGGAACTTGAAGCAATCATCGGGCGTGTAATCGAAGCGCCCCATGCGTTTGTGAACGTAGTCGCGATAATTCTCAAAGCCTGCGTTCGCAGCAGTCTTTTGGCGCAGTTCCAGCATGCGCTCGAACTGCTCTTCAAGGTTCTCTTTCTCGTCAATCCGACGATTGGCCGTGAGTTTCCAGGCCTCCTCGCGCGTTGCCCGATCTGGCTCTTCCAAAAAACGTGCCATGGCAACGAGTGTCCGTTCCTCGTTTCGGAAGTTCACCGTCAGCGAACCTGAGAGCTTCTGGTATTGCTGGCTGAATTTGGCGATCTGCGTTTCCAGCTCCACGTTTTCCTCGCGGAACAATTCGACCGTCAGCTTCGTGTCGCGGTCGAACACCTCGTAACGTTCCTTCGGAAGCTCAGAACGCATCGGGTGTTCCAGAAAAGTCTTGGCGAGACGGAACTGCCGCGTCTTCACATGCGGTTCCACGTTCTCCAGGAAATCCAGATGTGCCTTCTCAGCTTCGGCGTTTTCGGTATGACAGGTCATCGCGATGTAACGGCGCGAATCCTCTTCATCAATCGCGGCGCTCAGTTCGCTCCAATTCCCTATCCAGCGTTCCAGATCCTCCACCGATTGTCCTTCGGCAGATACCCGCTCCAGCCGATCAAACAGCGGTTCGATCGCGTCCCAGCTTCCCAGATCCACATCCGCGGGAACGAACTGTCGCTCGCGGAAGGCCGGGAGTTTTCCGAATGGCAGCAAACTCATCGCGCGGAGCATGCAACGGAACAAATTTGGCAGGCCAGATTTTTCAGAGCGCAATGGGTTAGAATTGGTTGGAATTCGCGCATTCGTCAGCTATTCCAGCGGCATGAAGCCCATCTTCATTGCGATCGTATCCGCCTCGGCGTCATTTTCCGCGCTGGCGGCCGAAGTCACCGAGATCAAAATCAAGAGCTCGCTGAACGGAACGGAGCAGAAGGCCTTGTATTGGGCCGCGCCGGAATCTGCGAAGAAAGCTGCGCCTTTGCTGGTGTGGCTGCATTCCTGGAGCGGCAACTATAAGCAGAAGAACGGTTGTCTTGCTGAGTGCGAGAAGCGTGGCTGGTCGCTGATCCTGCCTGATTTCCGCGGCCCAAACTGGACACCCCAGGCCTGCGCATCGGAACTCGCCGTGCGGGATGTGCTGGATGCAGTCGAGTGGATGAAGAAGAACACGAAGGTGGATACGGAACGGGTTTACCTGGCGGGAAGTTCCGGCGGGGGACACATGTCGCTGGTCATGGCGGGACGTGCCCCGGAACTCTGGGCCGGAGTTTCAGCGTGGGTGCCTATCAGTGATCTGGCCGCATGGCATCGCGAGTGCACCGAATCGGGCAGGCGCTATGCGGATAACATGGTGAAGGTTTGTGGTGGCGCGCCCGGCAAGTCGAAAACGGTCGACGAAGAGTATCGCAATCGCTCACCGCAGACCTGGCTCACCAAGGCCACGGGTGTGAACCTTGACATCAATGCCGGGATTCACGACGGCCATACCGGTTCAGTGCCGGTTACCCATTCACTTCACGCCTTCAACGTGCTTGCCGAAGCGAATGGTGAAGGAGCAAAAAAACTCACCGCCGTCCAACTGAAGTTCTTCCGCACCAAACGGAAAGCGCCGGCTGCACTACGCTTCAAGGGGACCGGGGATTCAAATCGTAAGCACGAAGTGTTGTTTCGCCGAAGTTCAGGCAATGCGAGGGTGACCGTGTTTGAAGGCGGGCATGAAGCGGACCTTGGGGCGGCCATTCGTTGGTTGGAAGAGCAAAGGAAATAGACCAAGACACACAGGCTTGGTTCCTCTTCAATCAGTCACAGGGACAGAGAGTGAACTCAAA
The DNA here is from genome assembly GCA_002715965.1 of Verrucomicrobiales bacterium. Taxonomy (GTDB): domain Bacteria; phylum Verrucomicrobiota; class Verrucomicrobiia; order Limisphaerales; family JAYPXF01. Next base: position 84,924 of record PBAL01000045.1, read on the forward strand.
AGTAAACCACCCGGGGCGGTCTCAGCGGCTGGTATTCTTCAAGACCAGGAGCTTTGTTTCACCGCTCTCCCAACGGCCCTTGATTCTTGCGCTGGCGTTTTGGGCGACGTTGTAGGCGCCGAGGATGATGTCGGTATCCCCATCTCCGTCCAGATCGCCGAGGTCGAGGTCGAACCAGCGGCCGCCCACGGATTGATGCAGTGCGCCTGCTTGGAACCCCTGCTCGCCCTTGTTGCGTAAGTATACGAAGGGGTGGATTTCATCATCGGCAATGGCCGCGATATCCGCATCTCCGTCTCGGTCGAAATCGTGAGCGACGATTTTTCTGGCGCCGGCGAGTGACAAAAGATGCTTCTCTGCAAACTTCCCCGAACCGTCGTTGAGATAGGCGCGGATGCCGTGGTAGGCGCGGTTCTGCCGGGCAAACTGGGTTGGGTCTTCAGCCGCACCATTTCCGGCGATGAGATCTGGATGTCCATCGCCATTCAGGTCCGCGGCAACGAGGCATGAAAAATCCCAAAGCGGTGATTTTTCGACAACGGTTCGTTTCGAAAAGTCTCCATCGACATTATCGAAAACGTAAATCGCTTCCTTCGCATGCGAGACTGCTATTGCAATGTCCGCAGCTCCATCACCATTGAAATCGGCCACGGCGGATTGGACTGCGCCGGCGTGTTTGAGGAGCGGGAGGGGTTCGAATTGATTGCTCCCCTTGTTTTGATAAACGGCAAACCGACCGAGAAGAGCGCCGCGTTCGCTGATCACCAGGTCCTGTCGACCGTCGGAATTCAGATCGGCCATGGATGTATGCACGGGGCGCATGAGGTTCTTCAGGAGGGACGAGACGCGTGATCCGCCGGCCTTGGGTTTTTCGATGAAAACCAGTTCACCGTCCGGGATGTCGGTTTCGGCCATGCTGCCGATGCAGGTGATGAACATTCCTTCGGCATCAACGGTGAGATCGACCGGTGGGCTGGCGATGGGAGGCGTCGCGAGGATCCTTCCGGTGGGCGACACCACGTGGAGCACATTGCTGGAGGTATTGCCCAGATAGAGCACGCCGGCAGGATCGAAGCGCACGAGTGTGATTCTCGCCGGTGCGGGGTAGGGAAGAACGGTTGGTTCGAACTGCTTTGTCTCGGACAACTCTTCGCGTTCGGCGTGCATGCGGACCTGGGAGTGGGCCAGGTAGTGTTCGCAAACGGCGCGCCAATCCGAATCGGACACGGCCCGGGTTCGGGGAAATATCTGAGCCTTGGCAACCGCCTCGCCGCCGGGATGCCGACGGAAATCAAAGAATTCGATGCTGAGCCAGGTTCTCTTCTCCTCCAGCAGCTCCATCGCCCATTCGTAGCGGTCGGCCTCGGACGGATCGGGGGGAACGTGGCAGGTGACGCAAACGCTCTGGGCGATCTGTTCTCCGCGGACGGTGTTTACGGGAAGCTCGACATCCGGCTCTCGCTGATCGGTTCCAGAGAACGCGAAGAACGCCAGCACGGCCAAGGCAATGATCCACACCACCAGCTGCCATCGGTCCTGGCTTGTGGACGGTTGGTCGGCTTGTTCGTCCAGTTCGCTCATGCGTCGTCGCATGATCGCCAAAACGCAGGGATGGCGAAACCTTTTATCCAGATGCGAAGTGTCAGTGGCGTTGCCGAACTCGCCCGATGCAGCTAAGGGGCTGTTACGGAATAACCACAGCAAAGATGCGCCGGAATTTTCTTCGGTCCCAAGGCGGAATCGACCGGAGTATAGCGAGCTGTTTGAGGTGGATTCCAACGCCGGGAACGAGGGAAAGGACCAGCAGATTTGCTGTGGTTATTTCGTAACAGGCCCCAAGGTCTGGCGGTGGATGCGTTTGAATTGCCGAAGAACCTGCTCGCCGAAGTCTCCTCACATGCGGAACGGGAGTATCCGAACGAGTGTTGCGGGATGATCCTTGTCGAACGCGACTCAGGCGATTGGCGTGTGCGAGCCTGTGAAAACGCGCAGGACAGATATCATGCGATTGATCCCAATCAGTTTCCGCGCACGTCGATGAACGCGTATTTCTTCGATTCCAAGGAGGTGGTGGCGATCGATCGTGAGCTTCGAGAGCGTGGGGAGAAAATCTACGCGATCTATCATTCGCATCCGGATGCTGACGCATACTTCTCCAAGGAAGATTCGCTCCGGGCGGTCATGGATGGGGAGGCGATTTACCCGGATGCGGCGCAGTTGGTGTTGGGCGTGGAGAACGGCAGTGTGCACGAAACCGCTGCGTTTCGTTGGTGCGAGCTGGGCAAGAGTTTTGAGCGCGTGGACGTGCGCCTGGTGCATGCCGGATAGTGTGCGATGAAAGTGGTGACCGCCGAGGACTATTCTATTTGCAACACCGAGTTTGACAGAGGTCAGTTCAAGCGGTCTTCGACGCGCTGCCCTCCCTGGATAGCGGTGGCGAGCAACAGGTTCTCGGCCTGACCTATTTCGCACTCCCGCAGCGCACTCAGATTCCGCCTTCGGGTTTGAACTTGGCGGACTTGTCGGCTGCGGAGAGCAGGACCTGAAGGCCATCACGGCCCCGGGCTTTTCGATCGATGGCAAAGGTCAGGGTCTTGCGGCCGCGAGTGGAATGGATCGGGGCGGTGAGATCTTCGATTTCCTTTCCGTCGATCCAGAGCCGAAGTCCGCTGGTGTTGTTCAGGTTCAGATTGATCGCTCCGGCGGCAAGAACGTTCACGAAGCCGCGAACGTAGACGACGTCTCCCTCACCCAGATCTTCGGCCGGCAGTATTCCGTTGACCATGCTATACGCGGGCAACCAGAAGTCGTCTTCACCCGGAATATTCTCGGGGTCGCCGGACACAAAGCGCCACTTGCGAATGTAGGGAGCCTCGTTGTTCGCATACGGACCGGGGCGGCCGAGAACAGAGATGAACTTGGTGAGGTCGAGAAACTCCTGGCGGCTCGTCAACTGATCCGCAAGGCCTTCAGGCATCAGGGAAGCCATCGGCTTTTGTCTGCTGACCGTGCGCAGGGGAATGCGGAATTCATTGCCCGCAATTACGGAATCACGCAGCACGATTTCCTTCTCGTCCTTGCGCGTGATGACGCCGGTCTTCACCGAGCCATCGTTGAGGGTGAGCATGACGTTTTCGTAGTGCTCGGCAACGGACTTGTTGGGCTCGAGAATGGACTCAACCATGTAACTCGGATCCGCGGCAGCCCCGACCGCGACGAGATTCGGCCCAATTGCGGGTCCAACCGATCCGATGCCGTGGCACACCGCGCAGGCAGATGATTGACGGCGGAAGATCCTCTCGCCCCGGACGGGATCACCGTGGGCAACCACGTCAGCGGTCAGTTTCCTGCGGTTCTCGCGCAGCAGGCGCTTGCTCAAGGAAGTGGGTGCAGCAGGTGCGAAGATGCGAACCAATTGCCGGGGCAGTTGTCCGGTGCGCCGATGGTAGGCGGCCACCTTGGCAACGGCCTGCGGATGAAGCTGATCTGGCTTGAGCGACTTGAGGAGGGAGTTCAACCCGTTGCGGTGTTGCAGGAAGCGCGCGACCAGTTTGGCGGGATCTGCGTCGACCGGGGCTTCACTCAGGATCGCAGCCGCAGAACTCGCGGCGTCCAGCAGGTCGGTGTTCGCCAATCCATAGGTGGCGATGTAACGCGCCTGCATGTTCTTTGAGCCAGCCATGTCACGCAGTGCTTCAAGAAACTGCGTCTGTCCCAGACTTCCCAATGATTCCGCGGCCGCAATTCGAACGGCCTCCGAGCGACTCTCGTCCCGCATGACATCCAACAGGTTGCTTCCGCTCTTCGTCATTTTCCACGCGCCGATATTCGCGGCCACAGCGGCAGCAAATGCATCGTCAGTGCTCGCCAACTGTGGCGACAAGGACGGCGGCCGTTTGCCCAATGAAATGTCGCCTTTCCTCCCGACTTGCTCGAGTGCTTCCAACAGTGCGAGCTTGGAATCGTGGGGCAGCCTGGATCGCCGGTGCGTCACCGAGCGGAAGGCCGAACGCACGTGATTCGCTTTCGCCTCTTGGATGAACTGGGATTTGATGTCGGCAATTTCGTCCGCACTGGGTTTCTTAGACTTCAAAAACACACTCAGTCGTTTGTCGAAATCCACGCCACCTGAACGTTCGCCAAAGGCGCGATGTTCCGGCTTGTTGAACTTTAACTCACCACCCTTCAACCTGGGCTGCCAATACGGTTCCAGTGCCTTCACGGTCTGTGGAAGGGCGGCCGCGATGAACTTGTCCTGTTCGTGATCGAGCACGTTGAGCGCTGCAGTGAAGGCCTCGGCTTTGGGAATGAACCCCGCAGATAGCACGGCCTCCATTCGCGTGCGAGGGAATGGATCAGCCGCCAGCTTCGCGATCATGCCGACCGGGTCGGAAACTGACTGATGCCAATACCGAAGAATGCGCGCGCCGGTAGATCGAGCGTGGCCGTCTTTTGCCGCGAGAACTTTCGTCAGAATCGCCTCACTCGGACTTTCCACATTCTGACAAGTCCACATGGCTTCAACCAGGTGTTCGTCATAACCGGCTTCACTTTGCTTGAGCTTGGCGACCCAGGCTTCGGTTGCCTTCAGAACCTTTTCCGGATCGTGCTCGCTCAATTCCTTGCGCGCCTGGTGCCGGGTCCAGGTATTGGGGCTCTTCAGGTGATCGAGCAGGGCATTGATTGGTTCACCGACGAGTTTCGGTTTCTTGATCAGCGGCCGTTCCTTGTAGGTGATGCGCCAGACGCGGCCGTGTTCATGATCCCGTCGCGGATCGCGGAAGTCGTGCTGGGCGTGATTGATGATCGAATTGTACCAATCGGCGACGTAAACGGCACCATCCGGTCCGACCTTGCAATCCACCGGGCGGAAGTTGGGATGTCTCGAAGCGATCAACGGAGGCAACACGCTCGCTTGGAATCCCGCGCCGTCTTCGACGAATTCATAACGAATGATCGTGCGGCTCTTGAAACGGCAGGTCAGAAGCTGACCACGGATGTCGTCCGGCAAATGCATCCCGGTCGCGAGGTCTCCACCGCATTGTTTCTCCGTGCTGATCAGCGGTGGAACGCCCTTGGACTCGCTGCTCGCGCCCGAACCGGGTGAGAGATAAATGATCCGCGGATTGTTCACCATGAAGGACTGCCCCCAGCGATCGAAGACGTGTCCCCACGGATTGCCGCCCGTTCCGCGGACGAACATCTTCAATTCCTGCGTGCGCGGATTGTATTGATAGACGCCTCCGTTGAAGTTGCGAACCACGCCGTACTGCGTCTCCACCTGCGTGTGCAGAAAGATGCCCTCCTGGAAATAGATCCAGCCGCCCGGCCCACGGCGCCAGGCACTTATTGAATGATGACTGTCTTCGATGCCGAAACCGGTCAACGCAACTTCCTTCACGTCCGCCACATCATCGCCATCCGTGTCCTTGAAAAAGAACACATCCGGTGACTGGGCGACGTAGCAGCCGCCATTGGCGAGTTCGATGCCGGTGGGCAGGTAAAGCCCGTCGGCGAAGACGGTCGACTTGTCGGCGTTGCCATCATCGTCGGTGTCTTCAAGAATGATGATTTTGTCGTTCGCCTTCTCGCCCGGCTTCAACTGCGGGTAAGCCCAGGAACAGGCGACCCACAGACGACCACTGGAATCCCACATCATATGGATCGGATTGGCGAGCATGGGCTCGGCGGCAAAGAGATTCACCTGGTAACCGTCCATCAACTCGAAGTTCGCCAACTCGGATGCGGGATCGTGATTCTGCATCAGCTCGAGGTTGGCGTTCTTGATGTTCGCGGCCTTGATGCCTTCGGCGCCTTTCTGCGCGAGGCCGGCCGAGGTGAGCAAGCAGAACGTGAGGACGACAAGAGAGTGTTGCGTGGGGTTGATCATTGCACTGGATCCAATCTCCATTCGCGGGTCTTGAGTTCGATGCCTTTGGCCAAGGCAGCATCCTTCGCAACGGCGATCTTGTTGAATTCGATGATCTCATCGGGAAGGGCTCGGCCGCTGTTGGACTTGCGCCGTTCGCCGACGATGTGGACCTGGTTCAAGGCCTTCCAGCTGTAGATGAAGTTTACGTTCTTGTCGTAAATTTTCTGCCGGTATGTCTCCAAAGCTTCGTGCGTGGGTGAATGGGTGATTGCGACTCCATCGGACCATTGTTTTGCGCTGGCCGTAACAACCAACTTCCCATTGATCGTGAGGCGATAACCACCCGCGGACAGATTCTTCACCGTCAGTCGATCTCGATTGCGATCGAGCCGACGATGGACGTCGCCCTTCACCGGCGCACCCAGACTTGGCCAGGTTTTCTCGGACACGGTGAAGCGAATGCCCTTGCCTGAACGAGCTACATTCGAGATTTCCACTCCTTTGCCCGATCCCTTTGCTGCACCTGCATCCACGTTCAACGCCCACGGATTGGGACCGGCAATGAGCGCATCCGCCAAGCTCCGGCTAACGCACCAGTATCCATACTCGTTCAGGTTCACACCGTTGCCGGTCATCTTCGGTGCGGAATAATCCTCCATCAGGTCGGAGGCCGGACGATTGAGGTCGATGAACGGCAGGCCGGCCTGTCCGGCCACTACGTTCATGGCCCGTGTGTAGGCGCTGAGTTCGCGGTTGCGGCGTTCCCAATTGGGCGTTCGCCGACCGTGATCTTCGTAGGCAATCGGTGAAATCAGAATCAACCGCACCTCGGACTTGCCATTGTACTTCTTGCCCTTGTGCGATGCGATGAAGTCCTGGAGATCCTGCTTGAACGCGTCCACGCCGGCTTCACCCGCAAAGGACTCGCCCATGCCAAAACAGGCGATGATGACATCTGTCTTGTGCGCGGTGAGGGTTGATTCCTCGGTTGGAAAATTGGTCGGACGATCGCGAGCCGTCAGCATGTCGCCGGCCCAGCCGAAGTTGCGAATGGATATCGGTTTCTCGATGGATCGCTGGAGCAAAAGCGTCTCCAGGTAACCGTACATCCGAAGCTGATCCGCAAAGGTGTTGCCGATGAAGGCGATGCGATCACCGGGCCTAATTGGAGAATCTGCAGCACGCGAAACAATCGAACAAAGGCCGATCAACAGAACCGCCAATAGACGCCAGTGGACGCTTATAATCACAGCCCTTATCACCATTAGCGTCCCAACAGCGTCAATTAGTGGTTGAGAATCCTGTTTCATTTCTTCTTCCTCGCCGGCCGCTTCTTTTTGTCGACGCGCTCGATCTGCCAGGTGTTGATCTTGGCGTCTTTGGCAGGCAGTGGATGATCGACGGACCAGCAGATTGCGTTGATCAGCATGCGGTTGAAGGACGGCTCAGCAAAATCGCCGGGGTGACCGAAGGAGGTGTAGAACGACCTGCCTCCCCATTCGTTCTTCCAAGCCCACGCGACCGGAGCGGTTTCGATTTCCTTCACCTGCATTTCGCCGAATTGTCGTTTCAAATAACGCGCCCTGCCTTTACCCGTGCCGACCACCAGCGGCTTGCAACCCTCCTCCAATCGCGCGAGATACAGCGTGCCCGGAGATACCCATTCGCGCTTTATAATATGAGTCATGATCGGGTGGTTTGCATTCTCGGCAACGACCTTGATCTCCGTCGTGCCACCTTGATGTACGATGTACGGCGAGCCCAAGGCACGCCTGCCAAAATCGACATTCCAGTCGTAACGCGGATGGTCCTGCGCATACTTGAAGGAGTGATTCGCCGTGCGCAACCCGATCACCGGTTTGCCCGCCTTCAGATAGTCCTCGATGAATTTCCACTCCTCATCCGGCAGCTTCATGAAGCGGGAAAAGAAAACGACCACATCCGCTTTCTTCAGCTCACTGATGTTGGGCAGGACATTCTCGGTCTTCTTTTCAGGATTGCCTTCACCCTGCACCAGCGTTGTGCGAAAGCCGAAACGTTCCAGGTCCCTGGCAAACACCGGCATGGTCAGTTCCGGCGAATAGTGCAGCGTGCCGATCAGGAAAACGGCATGAGGTTTCTTCGCTGCCAACGCGGGGTGGCTTGAGGTAAGAACCAGAACGACTGCCAAGATAGTTTTGCTCATGAATTTCAGACGCGCATTATTGCCAAGGAACTGGGTGCTCACCAACCTTTCCTTGTCGGTAGATTGCGGGCTGTGCTGTGCACACTCGAGATCGAGAACCAGGAGTTGCCTTATTCTCCGCTTCTCTTTTCCAAGTTCTTTGCCTGTTTGCGTTTTTCCTTCCAGACCCGGAAGTCGTCGGCAAGCAGGTAAGAGCCCATCGATACGGCGACCATAGCGCAAGTCTGGTCGAAGCCGCTGAGGTCCAGCGCGAGGTAGGCGTATGATCCGAGGGCCACTGTCAGCCCGCCCACCGCGAAGGGTGGGGTGTTGTGTTTTATGGAGCGTTTGGGTTCGGGGGACACGATCAGTCGAAACGGCTGGGGGTGAGGATGCCTTCCGGTTCGAGGAGGCGATGTTTCCAATTCATGCCGGCGGATTCGACGGACTCTGCCATCAAACAGATTCGCACCGTCCGGCTGAACGCACAGTTCTCAGAAAGCGCAGTGCGGGAACTCGGGATGGTGATGTCGTAATCGTGCCGTCCAACGATTCCCGTTGCCCTCGCGGCCTAATTTGAATTCAATGGGCGATCCGCTCCATGGCCAGGCGCAAACAACGAATCTATACACGATATAAGCCGGAGAAGGCGGGCTCCCGAAAGAAGCCCTCGCGCAAGCCGTGGGGAATTATCGTGTTGGTCCTGATCTGCGCTGGAATCGGTTGGGCGTACTCGGCGGGCAAACTCAGCCTGCCGGAGTCGGTTCGCAAATATGTCTCAAGTACGAACCTGGAAACCAACGACACCTCCACGCTGCCACCGATTCAGACGACGAGCCTCAGCACAGAACCCCTGCCCGTCCCGGCGGCAGATCTCAACACGACCCCTCCGGTTGAGGATTCCCAGGAATCTACAGAGGCCGATCCGGTACCGGTGGCAACCAACGCAGTTCAAGTCACGCCTCCCCCGGAGATTCCGGAGGAACGGAACTTTGCCCCGCGTTCTGCCTGGAAGACCATTGAAGTTCAGCTCGCCCTGGCGCGACGCGCAATTTCACCTGGCATTCTGGACGGATTGAGCGGGCCGCAAACGGTCGCGGCCATCAAGGCATTTCAGATCTCACAGGGATTCAAACCGACGGGCAAACCGGACGCGCTCACGAAGTCCCGCCTGGTCATGGATGCGCCGGCCTTCACCTATTACACTGTAACGGCTGCCGACCTCGCACGCGTCGGCACCATCGCAGATACCTGGCTTGGAAAGTCGCAGCAGGAGTCCATGCCTTACGAGACCATCGTCGAGTTGATCGCGGAGAAGAGCCACGCCTTTTACCGCTACATCATGCAGTTGAACCCCGACGTGAAGTGGTCGGACGTCCAGGCCGGCACGCACGTGAAAGTGCCGCGCATCTCCTACCCGGAACCGCGCGAACAGGCCGCGTTCCTTCGCATCAATCTCGCGGCGCGCCGATTGCAGGCCTTCGGCTCCAGCAGCAACCTGCTGGCGCATTTTCCCTGCAGCATTGCTGCGAAAGTCCGCAAGCGACCGGTTGGGCAGTTACGCATCATGACCTTGGCTGCAGATCCAAATTACACCTTTGATTCCAAAAACTTTCCCGAGTCTCCGGAAGCACGCGAACTCAACACCAAGCTGACGATTCAACCTGGGCCAAACAATCCCGTGGGTAGAGCCTGGATCGGTCTGGACAAGCCGGGTTATGGAATCCACGGCACCCCCAATCCCGCCAAGATCGGGCGCACCGAGTCCCACGGCTGTTTCCGGCTTGCCAACTGGGATGCCAGCTATCTTCTCCTCCTGATCACCCGCGAAACCGCGGTGATCGTCGAGACGGGCGACGCTCCGGATCCCAAACCGGAACCGGTGTTCATCTCAGTTCCGGAGCTTGTTCCGCCCGCTCCCACTCCCGTGCCCGTCGCACCGACTGTCGAGTGAACTTCCTTCGCGGGCCCAAAGGGGTGTTCACTTCTTCCGAACATGGTCTCCAAATTCGTCTTCAATCTGCAAAGCCACGACAATCGTCGGGATCTTCCCAGCAAGATCCTGATCGTGCAGCGCAGTGATGAAGAACTGGAGGTCGTGCTGATCCGGCTCTTTGCCTACCTGATCTTTTATCGCGACCGCCTGCAGATGGAGGTCGACCTGCACGACGATTATATCCGCTTCGTGCCCGACCTCGTGCAGCTCGATTATCAACTTCAACCCGCACTCTGGGTGGAATGCGCCGAATGCACGCCAACCAAATTGAACAAGCTCGCGGTCAAGGCGCATGAAGCCGAAATCTGGGCGGTCAAGAAATCCGAGTCCGAAGTTGAAGAGTTGCGCACACAGATGACCAAGGCCAAATGTCGCACTGATCGCTACGGTCTCATGTCATTGGACGAGGTGGTCTTCGGAGACGTCAGCCGTGCGACCAAAGCCCGCAACGATGTCGCGCTCTATGTCTGCGATTTTGAAGACGGCGTCCTTCAGTTCGACTACAACGGCATCTGGCATGACATGACCTTTCGCAGCTCCCGCTTCTGATGCGTTCGATCGAGTTCCAAGACGTGGATGTGGAAATTGGAGGCATCCGTGTCCTCACCGGCATCAACTGGTCATTGAAGCCCGGCGAACACTGGGTCGTCACCGGTCCCAATGGTTGCGGCAAGACCTCCTTCCTGAAACTCATCCGTGGCGAACTGGCCCCAACTCCAGATCGCGGCCAACGCACTTATCGTTGGAACGGAAAAGACTCCAGCAGCCCCGTCTATGCGCAGAAAGAGATCGCGATCGTCTCGCCTGAGCAACAGGAGCGCTACCTCCGAATTGAATGGGAACGCACGGCGTGGGACGTCGTGCTCACCGGGTTCCATGGCACGGACTACCTCTACGAAGAGATCACCGGCAAACAACAGAAGGATGCGCGCGCATTGGTAAAACGCCTCGGCATCGATGACCTGATGAAGCGAAACGTGCAGACGCTCTCGCAGGGCGAACTGCGGAAGATCCTCGTCGCGCGCGCGCTGGTCGGCCGTCCGCGGGTATTGCTCCTCGATGAAGTCTGCGATGGCCTGGATACCCGCACCCGTCGATTGCTTCTGGATTGGGTCGATGAAATCGCCCGGCGCGAAACGCAGGTGATCACCGCGACGCATCGCGAGGACGAATACTTCCCCAGCCTTACCCACCAACTTGATCTCGACGCCGGCAAACCCGTTCGCGTTCGCAAGTTGAAGCGCGCCGGCAAAAAGAAGAAAAAGTCGGCTGGCGCAATTGACTTCAAGAAACTGATCTCACGCAGATCCTTGCGGAACAAACCCGCTCCGTTCCTATTCCAGCTGAAGAACGCTGATGTATACCACAATCACAAACCGATCCTCCTGGGCATCAACTGGGAAATGTTACGCGGACAGAACTGGGCCGTCCTCGGTCACAATGGCGCCGGCAAAAGCACCTTTCTCAATCTGCTCAAAGGTGAAGTGCACCAGGCGCTCGGCGGTATCGTTCATCGCTTCAACGAAGAAAGACGCCATACCCTCTGGGAAATCCGCCAACGTGCCGGCTTCGTCTCCATGGATTTTCAGATGCGCTTCCAGGAAGACATCACCGGAGCTGATGCCATCGCGACCGGTTACTTTGGCGGCCACCTACTCTACGACAAGCTGTCGCGCAAAGAGAAACGCAAGGTCGATGAACTGATCGATCTCTTTGATCTTCGGGAATTCGCCCTGCGCATGGTCCCCACGATTTCCTACGGCCAGATGCGCCGCATCCTGATCGCACGATCACTCGTTCACGATCCCGAGGTGTTGATCCTCGATGAACCCTTCGATGGACTGGAACAGGAAATCCGCGACCACCTTGATCGACAGTTGAATAACGTCTCCAAGCTCAACACCAACCTTCTCATGGTCACCCACCATCCGGAAGACCTGCCCACGTGCATGACTCATGGGATGGTCCTGGAGAACGGAGCGGTGGTTGCCAGCGGGTTGCTGAACCGGTCCTTGCGGAAATAGGCGGCTGGGGAAGCTCCCAAGCTTCACAATTCAAGTCTCGAAGAAAATTCAAATTGCAAGCTCCAGTCAGAGGCAACTGATTTGTCGGACAACGCAACGATCGGTGCTGTTTGAAGCTTGAAGATTGAGGCTTATTTGGAGCTTCTTCACCCCCAAAACTTTTCAAGCGATTCTGCTCCAGAAACTTTCAACGAAAAGCGCTTGCTGAATTTGTGCTCTTCAATCCCCGCGTGTTGGCGAAGAGCCAGGTGAATGTGCTCCGGACGCACGCGTATGCCTTTGTCCGGATTCGGTGTAAGTGATTTCGGATCGAAGGGAATGGCGAACTGGCCTCCGTCGGTTTCGCCAAGCAGGCGGTTGCCCTTGATGCCGTGCCCCATGAACATGATGGAACCGATGGACCAGTGGTCCTTGCCGTTGCCCTTGTTGTAATGCGGGGTGCGACCCATCTCACTCTGGATCACGAGAACCAGTTTTTCGCGGATGCCAAGTGCTTCAGCCCGACGGACGGCGTAATCGATACCGGCGAGGAACTCGGGGATGAGCTTCATCTGATCGCGATCGTTGTTTCCGTGGCTGTCGAACTGTCCGATCGAGAGATTGGCGGAAACACAGATGCCGGCCTTGAAAGACGAAAGGGCGATTTCGGCCTGTTTGGCAAGGCGTTGCTTCGGCGCGTTGTTGGAGATGTGAGGCAGCGCGCGCTTGAGGGTTCGGCTGTTCAATTGGGCTGCATAGAGTGTGCTCTGTGCACGCTTGCTGCGCGGCAATTGCGTCTTCGAGAGCCGCGTGTCGAGTTGCTCTTTCAGGGTTCGCTCGATGCGATCCGACACAAAACCGTCATGGTAACGATGATTGCCCCCGGGACTGTCCGCCTGTGCGATCTTCTTCAAGGTCGGCAGGTAGGGGATGCGGGCCATAGGGATCAGGTTGCCGGTGCCGGAATAGTTGCCGAAGGTGAGAAAGGCGAGTGGGCATTCCGGTCCCTGACAGGCCGCAACCAATGCGGCAAAGGTCGGATAAATATTGCTGTCAAGCTTCCCGGTCGCGGTGTAGCGCGCGCAGGGGGAGTGATTGTTCACGGAATAATCGAGGCCGTTGAACACGAGTAGTTCCGATGCGTATCGGCGGAAGAAATCTTCGTTGCTCATGCCGGCTTGAATGTGCTCGGTATTCGGCGCGTAGCGAAAGTTGCCTTCGGTCTGAATGTCTCCCTCCTGATAGAGGCGATTGATACTGTCCGTGCCCTTGGGATCCATGAGGTAGGTGGTGTCCCATCCGCCGGAGGCATTGAAGACGAGATAGAATGGGCCTTCGTAAGGATCGGGCTCGCGGGTCTCGGCTCGGACACCGATCGGCGTCGTCAGGCCGAGGCCGGCCAGTCCACAAAGTTGAATGAGGTCGCGTCGGTTCATGTCACTCGTAAAGAAACTCAGGCTGGCGAAGCAGATACGTCACCACCGCGCGCCACGCTCGCAGGGTGTATTTGGGATCGGGCAGGCGAACCTCCTTGAAGCTCGCCCGACAAAAGTAGTTCTCGCGTGGATCAAATCGTTCAACTTCGTTTGCATCGGAAACGATTCCGGCGAAGAGTTCGTAGCTGCGCGTGACCTCGGGATCGTCGGGTTCGTCTTCGCGTCCGAGAATCAACGAATGCAGGTGGACGATGGCGGCGCGAATCCTGGCTTCCTCATCCGGAAGGACGTCCGCTTCGATGTTTGGAAACAAGCGGCGCTTGGAACGCTCCTTCGCGAAATCAATCGGGACGGTTTTGCAGGCGACTTCATTGGCCATGATGCGTTGAATCGCGCCCATCGCACCGCTCGGTTCGAGGATCCGTTCGGTGACCGCCTTTGAGTCGATGCCACCATAGAGAATTCGGTAGTAGCTCTCCCTGGTGACCAAGGTCCACTCGTAGTCGAAGATCGCGCGGATCTTCCGGTGCAGCTGTTCGGGGGCCAGCAGACGGACAAGACCAAGGTCGTCCAGTTCGGTCGCCCGCTCAGGATCAAGCTGCTGAACAGCCACTCCGTCTGCACGATAGAAGCGAGATCGGACCCAGGTCTTGAAGGCGGACTTGAGATTGAACTTCGTGTTGCGAAACACTTCGGCAATCCGTTCGATCTCATTACGTTGCTCGCGATAGGCACGCTGGCGCGCGTCGAAAAGCGGAGAATCAATATCCTTGGGTGGTCGCAAGGTCTTGCGGCCGGTGAGGATGTAGTAGACGTGTTCCACCATTGCGACGGCAAAACGCGGATCGGCAGCCGTGCGCTGGCCAAGCCATTGCAGCGCGCGCCAAGTTTCGGACTCCGGAAGTTCATCCGGTCGCGTGCCCGGCCCAAACATGTCCTTGAACCAACCCTCCTTGCGCGGACCGAACGGACCGAAGTCATTGTTCGGATTCTGATAGTCCTGAAACAAACCCGCAATCGGATCGACCGACTTGTGGCACACAACGCAATCCGCGGCTTCCATCGTTGGCACGTCATACTTCGCATCGACAGCCGCGGCATCGGTCACGCGAGGGGCGAGTTCCATCACGTCGATGCCGAGGAAGTGTTCGAAATACTTGCGGGCGCGTTGTCGGTTGCGGTTGGTGTCGGTGGTTGGATAGCGCTGGAGGTAGTGAAAGGTGGTCAGCAAGCCAGAGTGCGGATAGTAGCCGGTGGGGGTGACCTGGTCGGGCTTGCCATTGCGCAAGTTGAGCTGCTTCAACTTCGCCGGAATGAATTCCATGTGATCTTCCGAATCGCGGAATCGATCCTTCAGTTCGTCGAAGATCCCGTATCCCTTCGCGGTGTAAGGCGAGACCATCAGGTAATCCGCCGTGATCAGTTCCGTGAACGGCCGATCATTGCGGACGATGTGATCGATCAGTGCGTAAGGCTCGTACAAGATCGATTCGCGATAACGACGCGTGAGCGTGTATTTCGCCTGCGTGCGTTCCTTCGTGTCCGCGATCTCGTCGAACTTCACCTTTTGATGCCAATTCCGCGTATTGCCGAAGTTGCGGTAACCAAGAATCCGTTCCGGAACACCGTCAACACCACGCATCAATAGGATGTCGTTGAAGCCCTCCAACAAGCGTTCGTAAAACGCTTCCTCCTTCATTAACGCGTCGAGAATCACGTCCATCGACTTGAGACCGCCTTGCTCGATCTGAGTGCGCTCGGCCTCAGCTGGCAACCGTCCGGCAAGTGACAAAGTCACTCGTCTCAGCAGGCGGGTGTCATTGATCATCGTTACTCCATCGAAGAACGAGGTGTCGTTTTTTCGAGCAACGGCAGTCATGGCGCCTTCGCGAACAAATTTCTCCAAGATCTGAAATCGAGTGGAACCTCGGGGAAGCACTTCTCCCCCTTCGTGCTTCACCTCTTCGGTGACCTTCAACAGCACCAGCGGCTCGTTGCTGCTCTTCTTTCGAATTCCGGCAATTCGCGTGAGCACCTGGTGATTGTGAGTCAACCAGTCTTTGCCGCCACTGACCGCAGGGTCCAACAAAACGAGACGCGTATCCTCTGCATCTCCTCCGGGCTTGTGACACTTCAGGCAGGACCGCGATACCACCTTGGTCCACACGTCCGCCTCGAAATCGATCGCGTGTATCGACGCGACGATCATCCAGAACAGAAGGCACAAGCGGGCTCGCATCGATACTTTCCTAAGGCACTTATGAAGAAAGATCAATGGGAAGGAACGAACAATGCGTAGCACGCCAATAATCCAATTGAAAAATCCCGACGGCCAACAGACGCTGGACAGACAATCCCCATGAAATTGCCCTCCCATTTTCCAACCCTCACTCGTCGCCACTTCATCACCTCAACCACAGCCGCTGGACTTGGGCTTTCATTGAACTCCTTTGGTGCTCCAGGTTCCGAAGGTGAGAACGATCACTTTCATTATCGGCTCGCGCCCGCAGGGCCTTACATCGATTCGCAGCGAGACAATCAGGCGATCGGATTCGACGGCAGGAAGTTGTATCTGTCCGAGGACAACGCACGCACTTGGATGCGCAGTCTGGCATTCCCCGACGCGAAGAACATCACCTTCAGTTGCATCCTGAAGAACGGGAACATCCTCTTTGCCACCCGTGCTAATCTCTTCCTCAGCACGGACCGGTTGAAGAGCTGTCGGGAGATCAAGGTGAAGCAATCGGATGGCAGCGACTACATTCCGCATACGCCGAAGAATCCGGAATTGCCCGGCTGGTATTTTCATCCCTTGGACGGCGTGCATACCTGGGAGATTGATGGGCGCGAGGTGTTGGTCTGGGGCAACTACTGCAACGTGCGGGGTGGCCCGGTACCGATCAACATCTACTACTCCACCGACCAGGGAGAGACCGTGAAACTAGCGTATTCTTTCGGTCAGAATCCGCGCTTTCAGGAGAAGGATTCCAAGAACGTGCTCGGCAACCCCGACAATTCAGTCATCTGTCGCCACATCCACTCCGTCGCCTACAACCCATCCGAAAACGCCTTCTACGCCAGTACGGGTGACATTGATCGCGGGCATGGACACGAATGCCATTGGTTGCGCGGCGAGTACGATGCGAAGGCGGATTCGTGGAAGTGGAAGGTGCTCGTCTCCGTCAATTCCAATTCACGATACAAGTCCGGTGGCATCAACTTTGTTGACGGCATGGTCTACTGGGCCGCCGATGCCAACGGGCGCGTCCCCGCAGGGGAGTTTCATGATCGCGGAATCTTTCGGTGTCACCCGGACGACATCCCGAATCCGAAGAAGCACGAGATGCTTTTCAATCCGCTATACGAATCGGCCAACATGATCATTCAGGACCAGACGATCCTGTCTGCCCATTATACGCCCGCATCTCCTTACCATTGTGGATTCATCATCTCCAACGACATGGGCAAGACCTGGGCGCAATACGACCTGAAACAGTTCGGCCGCCGCTCACCGCTTCGAATCGAAAGGAAGAACAGCGATGGATGGTTCCGGGTGGATCTGCGCCAAGGCTGGATTGATTGGGGAGAAGTCTTGTTCATCAAGCCGAAGGTGTAGAGACCAAGTTGCGGTTGAGCGGCGATTTCGCTCATCGGGGACGAAGCTCCTGTTGAGTCGTTCGGTCTCTTGGCGACCAATCGCCGATTGGCATGGTGCCTCCCATAGTGTCTCGACGCTGGGGTCAATACACCCCCGGCTCAGCAGGGCTTCGCCCACCACAAATCCATCTACGCTCCGATCTCCTTCACCACGTGTCCATGCACGTCGGTGAGCCGGAAATCGCGGCCGGCGTATCGATAGGTCAGGTGTTTGTTATCGATGCCCAGGAGATGAAGCATGGTGGCGTGCAGGTCGTGAACGCTCACGCGATCTAGATCCGCATTGAAACCGAACTCATCCGTTGGGCCAGCGGGTTGCTCACAATTGCCTTCGCCAAACCGAGTCGTCGCTTATCCGCTGTGAATGTCTCGTTGGTGTCGGCGAGTGAGCTCAGGAATCGTGGCGCGACCATCGCACCACGATTGACGGGATTGCCACGCAGAAAGACATGCACAACGGGGGCGTCCAGCGACTCCTCAACTGTCATGGAGCGGGGCGGGGCGTTGCGGTTCAAATTGAGGTGATCGATGGCTTTGAATCCGCCGGTCACCTTGTCGCGAACGCCTCGATTGATCATCACCATCGTGAAGGCATCGGGCCGCTTGTCCGTCACGAAGGCCTGCAC
Source organism: Verrucomicrobiales bacterium (assembly GCA_002715965.1). GTDB lineage: Bacteria > Verrucomicrobiota > Verrucomicrobiia > Limisphaerales > JAYPXF01. The sequence goes on from PBAL01000045.1 coordinate 102,678, forward strand.
ATCCGTCCACTTGGGCGTAACACCGGTCAGGTCGAAGGTCGCACGCCGAATCAGTTTCTCGCGGGAAACTGATTCGGACATCTTCAGTTCATTCTTGTGAAGGGAGTGAATGATGAACCGATCGATAGCCGAGGAATTCTTGTCCCCAATATCGGGGACTAAATGGTTTCGCAGTGATGGAAAGGCCCAATGGGCTTCATAACGCGCACCGCTTCTTATCCAGCGTTGAATGGTGTCAATTTGCGATGGCTTGAGGCGTTTGCCGGTCTCGGGAGGGGCATTCGATCATCCGCGTTCCTGGCGGAGATCTTCTTCAACAGCTTGGCCCAGTCCTTTTCGCCTTCTTCGATATCCAATCGGAGATCCGCTTTTAGCGCACCCGAATCGGGTCCGTGGCATTCGAAACAGTTTTCCGAGAGAATGGGAAGCACCTCGCGCCGGAAGTCGACATCCGCGAGCAACAGGGGACGTTCAGGGCAAGGATGCCCGACAGGAAGCGCATGCTGATGCCGGATGGATTCACGTTGGATCAGCGTAACGCAAAGCTGAAGCAGCCCAAGCGGAAACGTAGTGGTGGCCTCAGAGCCGCCGTGTTCAACTGCCGGGGCAACTCGAGTTAATTCGTGGGACCGACTGCCTGTGCGCGTAGCCCACATGCATCGGAAAGTTTCCGAAGCTATTACCACGGAGACTCCATTTCTCAGATGACCTGGAAACGATAGCCCACACCGCGAACGGTGTTGAGATAGCGCGCGGCTTTGCCGAGCTTCTCGCGGAGACGACGCATGTGCGTGTCCACCGTCCGCGTGTCGATCATGTTGTCGTACTCCCAGACGTCCTTGAGGAGTTGATCGCGGGATTGTACGCGGCCTCGTCGCGTGGCGAGAACCTGAAGGAGCTTGAATTCCGTGGCTGTCAATTCGACCGGTTCGTTTGAAACCGATACGGAATGACCGGGGATATCGATTCGCAGGTCCCCAAAGTCCAGCTGATCGACCTTCTCGTCCACCTTGTCGTTCCGGCGGAGCAGATTCTTGATTCGCAGAACCAGTTCGCGCGGACTGAAGGGCTTCGTCACGTAGTCATCCGCTCCGAGTTCCAAGCCCAATACCCGGTCGATTTCTGCGGCCTTCGCAGTGAGCATGATGATGGGGATCGCCGAGGTTGCGGTGTCTCTGCGAAGGAGCTTGCACACCTCCGTGCCTTCAATCTCAGGCAGCATCACATCCAGAAGAATCAGGTCGGGAGCAAAGTTTCGAGCCTTCTTCAATGCCTCCGTCCCGTCACCCGCTGTCAGTACCTCGTAACCTGCATTTTCAAGGTTGAATTGCACGAGATCGACGGCATCAGGTTCGTCATCAACGACCAGAATCTTCTGCGCCATGTGGAACGAGCGTGACACCACGCGGATGTTTCGACAAGGACGTCAAAGTGACAAGCAAGTTACAAATTCATAACGAGGGAATATTCCCTGGGCCCAAACGACGGCAACGCCATCCCCTTGAAGCTAAAGGATTTTGACGCCATCCGGTACACGAACGACGTTCGTGCCGGCAATGATGTCATGCCAGGATTTCTTGTCGCGACTAACCGCCGACCAGAGGAATCCAAGGCCGAGCATCCCGAAGGACAGGACCGTACCTAGCGCACGCACGAAGGCGACCGGGAAGTCCACTTTCTTTCGTCGGTCGCACACCAGCTTGATGTTCATGACCGCGGCGCCGAGCGTTGTTTCCTTCCACGACCACATGACGAGGTAATACATCAAGAGCCCGGGAATGAAGAGCAGACCGGCGGACGTGATCATAGAGATCGTTCCGACGATGAACCAATCCAGGATCAACGCACAGAAGCGCAACCAGAAACCCGCGGGAGGATACGTGGAATCCGTTCCGGGGCCGACGTGAACCATCGCCATGCTTTCTTCACCCTCTGGAGGCGCTTCGCCGACGATCTGAGAACCCTCAATTCGCAACGCCTCGATGGTGCTCAATGAGGCCGCGCCCATCGCAAACATGATCGAAAGACACCAGACCATCGCCCCAACCAATGGCACGCAATAAAGAAGACAGATGATGGCGCCACCAACAAACAACGCCACCCCCGGATGCTGGATGAACTTGGATCGCACGAGCGTTCCCACTTGTTGCCCCATGTATTGCATCACCGACGCTTTGCCGAGAACGGTGGCAAGAAGGACGGCAATCAACAGAAACGGAACAATCACCAGCCCAATTCCCGTAATCGCAATCAACACGATGATGATTGGAATCAACATCCCCAGCAGGAAGGAAGATGCCGGCCGTGCACGTAGAGTGTAGGTGCAACTCTGCACCGGACGTGGGAAGAGCACGGCCAACACCAAGTAACAAAGAAAACAAAGACCGGCCATCACCCAGCTGAACGCGACCTGTGGCGCGACGGGCCGGCCGAAGAGAAGTCCGAACTTCATCCAATCCACCATCGACGCCACCGCCGGTGATTCTCCTCCGCCGAGGTTGTAAGGTTTCCGACCCAAGGTCGCTTGCGGATGTTTGTCGATCTTGCCTCCGATCACCGCAGTCGAACCGGCAACGTCCGCGTTTGGACCGAGTTTCAACGATCCAAAAATCACTGTGCAATTCGCGACCGGTCCGTTCACCTCAAGATCTCCCCAGAACGCCGTCACGTCACCGCGCACTTCGCCGAGCACCTTGCCGTTGCCAAACATTACGGCCGCTGATTTCACGGACATGTGCTCCTCGATCAACAGGTCATCGTAAAACCGATTCACTTCACTCAACTGTTCGCGCCGGATGGCCGGAGCGTTTGTCTCCCCGGCCGCAGCGTTCAGGATCACCGTGGCGATCTCGCGGGCATCAGAGACTTCGGCGGCCCCCTGGTTCTGCGCGGGAGCAATGCTAAACAAGACGGACAACAGAAAGGAGAAGGCAAAAAGGGCGGTGCGCATTTGGGGATGCCTGGGCGGGCAGTTCGCGGAAGGGAAGGAAGGACAGCGACTCATTTGCGGGTTCGAATCAACTGATAACAGACCGCGAACACGCCGATGGAGCAGGTCCAGGCCATCGCGGCTGATACGGTCAACACGCCCCACACCCACAGCGGGATCGAGGCCAGCCAGGATCCGGCCGTGCTGATCGTCAACATCACCACCGCCTCAAAGGCGCGAACGACGGCGAGCAGCGGTTGCAGGGCGCCGTGCGCCTCGACATCCGCACCGAAGTGATGAATGCCAAAGAGCGCAACAATAAAAAGGCCGATGGACGCGTAGCGAAGCGTCATCGGCCACTCGAACCAGGAACGCTGCCACCAAGGCCGCGATTCCCAGCGCTTGATCGTGGACAGCACGTTGGCTGCGATCGATTCCGGTGCTGGCAGATCCGGGAGCCGCTTCAATTCGCGGTCCAGTTCTTCTGCCAGCTTGTCTTCCGGTTCAGCCATTATGCCTTCGTCTTTTTCTTCGCGTGTTTGATCTTGTCAAACTCACCACGAACCATGTCGCCCTGCGAATCGAACTTGATGTTCTTTCGCAGCGCTTCGCGCGCCCGGTGAATGTCTGTCTTCACCTTGCCCAGTGAAACACCGAGCTGCTTCGCGATGTCCTCGTAGCTCATATCTTCGTAGTGATAGAGGACCAAGGGAACGCGTTGCTTGGCGGGCAGTTTTTCCAAGGCTTCCGCGAGCAGCGCCTGGCGCCGGTCGACATCGAGCTGGATCACATCCTTTTCCTCGGTCGCCACGCGCGACGCGTAATCATCGTTCTGATCGTCCGACTCCATCTCGGAGAAGAAACGCCAGCGATTGCGATAGCGGGTGATCTGGTTCAGGGAGAGGTTGCGTGCCACGCGTCGCAGCCAGCCGCCGGCGCGTGGGTTGTCCTTGAGTTGATCGTAGTGTTGATAAGCGCGCAGGAAGACCTCCTGAGCGATGTCTGATGCGTCGGTAGCGTTGCCGAGAACTCGGAACGCAGTGGAGTAGACCATGTTCTGGTAGCTGTACATAAATTCTTCAAATTCCGAAAATTCTTCAGCCATTTGTGCCCTGGGAAACTCTCGTTTCGAGGGCAAAGTTAGGGGGGCAACACGCCCCGGAATAGTAGAGTTTCAGAAATTCTTTATAATCCGGGATTTTCTTGGTTGACGGGGGTTATTGGCTTAAAACCGAAGATAATCTCTGTTTTTGACTCAGACAGATGAAGAACAAATCAATCCGGTCTAGCTCGGTCCAATACTTGGAATGGAACAGGAAACCTTTGATCCACTTCATGAAGCATGGCCGGATTGGGCCGTGGAAGGTGAATTGCCCTCCGGGGAGATATGACCAGAAGTCGGTGGGTTCGGATGTTTGCCTCGTGGCGGGTGTGTTCATTTGGGTGCCTTTGGAGTGCTCCCCGAAAACTGGTCCATCTGCTATGAGAGTCGGCAACGCGAAGCGTTGCCCGACTGATCATGAAGAAGAAACGACATACACCAGAACAAATCATCAAGAAGTTGCGGGCGGTGGAAGTGATTACCTCAAGAACAGCCATGGCATAGTCCGGTTCTTTGTTCGGATTCAGCTGATGGTCTTGTAGGGATTGCCGAAAGTCTCTCGCATTTCCCGCCATGAATCGGACAGGTTCGCCCGGTGGTGGATCAAAGTTCGATCGATGCGTTCTCCCTCACCCCAGCCCTCTCCCGCTGTGAGAGGGGGAGGAGCCAGAATGCGCCATGACTTAACAACATTCTCAAGTCTAGGCTGAATCGACATTCAGGATTGTACAAACCTGGTGAATATGTACAAAGCTTGGGATGGCCAAGCGATACGAACTGAGCGACGAACAATGGGAGCGGA
>PBAL01000046.1 GCA_002715965.1 Verrucomicrobiales bacterium
CGATCGGAGAGCATCAGAGCCAAGGGAACTCCCACGAACAGAGCGAACAATACGTTTCGCAAGCGCGCAGCCGATCGAACAGCTCGATTGGATCTCGTTGCTGACATCAGAATCGAAAGTAAATAAAGGGGCTGTAGGTCAGCGCGGAGATCCAGATCAACGCGAGGCCCAGGATCACAAAGACCACCAGTGACTCGCCGTGCATGGCAAGCTGCAGCCGCCTCGCTCGACCATTTCGATCTGGCAGGTCTTTGATCCAATCCGCCAACTTCGCACGCGACCAGTGGTAGATCGGCGTGGCCAGGAAGCAGCCGGCAAGCATTGCGATCAACGCGTCCGTGCCCAGGCAGTCGCGGACGAGCAAATGCGTGCCGCCTCCCTGAGTCAGGCCGAACATCACCTGCAGGAGATTCATGGCATAGGGCAGTGTCTCAGCCCGGAAGAACACCCAGCCAATCAGGAGAAACAGAAGTGTGTAGATATGCGCCAAGAATCGCGGCGCCGTTTCAAGCCAGCGACTCAGCCCGGCGCGTTCGACGGACAGCAACACACCGTGAAAGATTCCCCAGACGATGAAATTCCACGACGCGCCGTGCCACAAGCCACACAGCAGAAAGACCGCAGACAGGTTCAAGTAGGTTCGCGTATTGCGGATGCGATTGCCACCCAGCGGGATGTAGACGTAATCCCGGAACCACGTGGACAAGGTCATGTGCCACCGGCGCCAGAACTCGGTGATGCTCCGAGCAATGTAAGGGTGATTGAAATTCTCGGGGATCTTGAAGCCAAACATCTTGCCGAGCCCGATCGCCATGTCGGAGTAACCCGAGAAATCGAAATAGATCTGCAGCGCGTAACCGGCCATCGCCACCCACGCGAGCGTGAAGGTGATCTCGGAAGCAGGCAGTTCAAAGATCCGATCGACGCAACCGGCAAGCGTGTTCGCAATCAGCACTTTTTTGCCGAGGCCGAAGACAAAGCGTCTGACACCATCGGCAAACAGGCGATGGCTCACCACGCGATTGCGAATCTGCGAGGCGATTTCCTTGTAGCGCACGATTGGTCCGGCAATGAGCTGTGGAAAGAACGAGATGTAGAGCGTCAGATCGAGGGCGTTCTTCTGCGCAGGGAAGGAGCCACGATAAACGTCGATCAGATAGGACATTGCCTGGAAAGTGAAGAAGGAGATTCCCAAAGGCAGCTCGACACGGGGATCGGACAAGGTCGGTGCACCCAGCGTTTCCAGCAACGGATTCAGGGAATCAACCAGGAAGCCCGCGTACTTGAAGAAGCCCAGCACACCCAGGTTTGCAGCAACGCCGATCGCGAGCGTCCCCTTCCGTTGGCGCGAGTCCTTCGCCGACTCCAATGCGAGGCCCCAGAGATAATTCAGCCCGATGGACGCGAGCAAAACCAGCGTGAAAGCCGGTTCATCCCACGAGTAAAAGACAATGCTTGCGGCTGCCAGCAGCCCATTCCTCACCTGCGAGGGAAACAGAAAGTAGGTCCCCAACAAGAGCGGCAGAAACAGAAACAGGAATGACGGCTCTGTGAAAAGCACTCCCGGATGCTCTTACGAACCAAGGCAGCGGATCAATCCGAGGATTGAGTATTTCATCATATCAGCCCAAGAAGCTGGTGGAGTTTCACCTGGAGTGCCCCGGGGAAGATGGTACCGACCCGGTTCTGGTGGCTTGGCGCGCGTCAATCACCCGAAGAACATTGCATAGTTTCATTTTGGGTTTCTTGAAGCAGCCCTGCTCGTAGCCGCCGAAGGTGACGAATTGCACGACGTTTACCCTGCCACCATGCGCGCCCAGAACGAGGCCTTTGTGTCCGCTGATTTTTCCGTGATGGTCGATCAGGATCACGACATGGCCGTGCCATTTCTTTCCAACGCGACACCCGTAGACCAGCAGATCACCCAGCCGTGCGCCTGCCCGAGGAATCTTCTTCAGACCATTTCGTTCGGTCACTACGGCCGAAGCCCGTGTGCTGAGAAAGCGCTTGTAAGAATCACCCAGGGAACTGAACAGCTGCCAGGTGAAGTTTGAGCAGTCGATGCCCTTTTCCAGACGCGTGCCACCCCACTTGCAATCACCTGGCGCCCTGTCTCAGGCCAGGACTTCGCGGATCAAATGCCCGTGCACATCTGTCAATCGGCGTTCGAATCCGTTGTGCAAAACGGTCAGGCGTTCGTGATCCAGCCCGAGCAAATGCAGGATCGTGGCGTGCAGATCGTGGAAAGGATGCACGTTTTCCACAGCCTTGAAACCCAGTTCATCGGTTGCGCCATGGCTGACGCCTGGCTGGATGCCCGCACCCGTGAGCACTGCCGTGAAACCGCCGGGATTGTGATCGCGGCCTTTTGCGCCCTTCTGAAACATTGGCATCCGTCCGAACTCCGTGCACCAGAGGACCAACGTTTCATCCAGCAGCCCGCGCTGGCGAAGATCGCGGATCAATGCCGCCGAAGGCTGGTCCATGATCGGTCCATGAACGTCATATTGCTCGCGAAGTTTCTGGTGGCCGTCCCAGTTCAACCGGCCGGCGGTTGCATACGCGCCATTGAAGACCTGGACGAAGCGCACGCCCTTCTCGATCAGCCGGCGCGCGAGGATGCAGTTTTTGGCGTAGTCAGCCTTGACCTCGTTGCCGCTGTCGTCGGCGCCATACAGCTTGAGAATGTGTTTGGGCTCCGATGAGAGATCGCTGATTTCGGGAACGGACAACTGCATGCGGGCGGCCAGTTCGTAGCTCGCGATACGAGCGGCGAGGTTCTCGTCACCGGGATTGCGAGCGAGATGCTGTTCGTTCAGCAGCTTCAGCAGATCGCGCGCGGCAAGGTCGGTCTTCTTCCCGATCGATTTTGGCGCCTGCAGGTTCTCAATCGGTTGACGCGAATTAAACGGGGTGCCTTGGAACACCGCGGGCAGAAAACCAGGACCCCAGTTGTTCACGCTCGCCTGTGGGACGCCTCGCGGATCCGGGATCGCGACAAAAGCCGGCAGGTCTTCGTTTTCAGAACCGAGTGCATAAGTGATCCAGGCGCCCATGCTGGGAAATCCATCGAGCACAAATCCCGTGGAGATAAAGTTTTCTGCCGGTCCATGCGTGTTCGATTTGCTGGTGAGCGAATGAACGAAAGCGTAATCGTCCACCATCTCGGCCAGGTGCGGGACCATGTCTGAACACATCTTGCCGGTCTGGCCGTAGGGACGAAACTCGTATTGCGGACGTGCGAGGTTTCCGGAGGGGCCTTGGAAGGTCACCGGCGGTCCGTCCTTCAGCGGCTGCCCATCGTGCTTGATCAGCTCCGGCTTGTAGTCCCATGTCTCCAATTGGCTGCAGGCGCCTGCACAAAAGATCACCACGACATTCTTCACCTTGGCAGGGTAATGAGGCCTGCGCGGTGCGTGCGGCCGCGCCGGGTCGATCTTGGGCTGATTCGCCAGCAGACCTTGCCCGCTCAGCAGGCTCGTCAATGCGATCGCCCCAAGTCCGCTCGACGATTGCCCGAAGAAAGCCCGGCGGTCCAGCAATTGCCGGCCGTGGCAGGAAAGATCGGGATTGCTGTCGAAATGATTCATGGATTGGGATTGCTCCCAGAACTAGCACGGGATTTAACGCGTGGCCAGTTCTGTGTCACACTCGCGATATTGGTCTGTGCTTGAGAGTGGTGGCAACTGGGGGAGCAGGAGACCCGCGATTGACCACAGTCAGATCAGCTGGTTTTTGATGCGTTCTCCCTCACCCCGTCCCTCCCAGCGGGAGAGGGAGAAGACATACGGCTTCAGGGGAGGCATCTTTCGCTACTGCCAGCACTTTTAGCCGGACACGATGTGGGGCACCCATCGCAATGGTCGAATGGAAGAAGCAGCTCCTTCCCGTTCCATTCAACGCAACGTTCCGAACATCCCGCAAAATAAACTGTCGGATTTCCCGGTGAGCGCGCAGTCTCAATATGGAGCGTGCAAGCTCCTTCTGCGTATGGATGACCAGCGATTATTGCAGCGCTTCTGTGAGTCCCGATCTGAGGATGCGTTCCGCAAACTCGTCACCCGGCATGCGGACATGGTCCTCGGCGTCGCCGTGCGCCGGAGCGGCAATCGTGCTCTTGCCGACGAAGTGGCGCAGAATGTGTTCACCGGGCTGGCGCAAAAGGCGGGCCGGTTGACCGGTCACGCCACGATCACCGGCTGGCTTTACCGATCCACCCTCAACGAATGCACCATGGCCTTCCGGCGAAATCATGCGCACACCCGCAAGATGAACGAATTCTCCGAACATCTCGAATCCCGGCAAGAGAGCTGCAACGTGTGGCAGGAGGCGTTGCCCGAACTGGATGAGGCGATTAACAAATTGCCCGATTCGGATCGGGACCTGATTCTGCTGCGCTTCGGCGAACGCAAGAGCTTTCGGGAGATCGGCGACCCACTCGGCAAGTCCGAAGCCGCGGCGCAAAATCAGGTCGAACGGGCCTTGCAGCGCCTCAGCCAGACCCTGCGCCAGCGCGGAGTAACCGCGTCCGTTGCCGTCATCGCAGCCGTGCCACTGACCATGCAGTGGAACAAGAATCGAGAACTGCAGAACGAACTCTCGCGCATTCGCAACACGCCTGCGCCGAAAGCCGAACGAATCGTGATCCCGGCACCGGTCACACCGGCCGTCGCCCAACCAGCGACCAAATCGAAGGCCGTGGCTGTCGCACCGGAAGCGCCCCGGGTGGAGGAGCAGGACGACACCTGGAAAGCAGCGCTGCGCGAGGCGGATCCCGTTTTGCGAACGCAGCGAATTGCCGCCCTGCTGAAAACCCTCACAGGGGAGGATGGACCGCGGGTTGCGGAAGTGTTCGCACTCTTCAGCGCGAACGGACAACGCTTTACTGAGGAATACCGTCTGTTTCTGCGCGCCTGGGGGCGGCTTGATGGAGCAGCTGCCGTCGCGCACCTCGCGCCTGCCCCGGAAGCGGCAACAAAGTCTTCCAACCTGCTGGCTGCAATCGCCGGATGGGCATCGGTGAATCCGCAGGCTGCCCGAGCGTGGATCGAACAGGTTCCCAACAAGAACCCGCGTGAAGATCTGATCTACGGATTGCTCGACGGCTGGTCGATGACCGACTTTGCCGCAGCTTCCGCCTACGCCGAAACCCGCCCGCGAAGTCCGGCCCGCAACCGCTTCCGGGATCTGCTGCTCAAACGCAGCCTCGCTTCCGGGGGCATAGCCGCAGCGCAGAACTGGTTCATGAGCATCGCGGACAACGAGCACAACAGCCTCTACAAGCATCACGCCTTCGACGAGGTGATCGAGGCCATGCTCTACCGGGATCCGGCTGCGGCCGCGCAATGGATTTCACTGCTCGCTGATCAGAAGTACATGGACACCAGCCCGGTCGTGAAGACCGCTTCCGCCCTCGCCAAGAAGGACCCGGTTCAGGCGATGCACTGGCTGCAAAGCATGTCCGCCATGGACACCAAACATCTCACCGCCGGACATCACCAGCTACTGACGCAGTGGAGCAAGCGAGATCCGGTCGCAGCAGGCACCTGGCTGACCCGGCAGCGCGACAATCCGCACTATGACGGCCTAGCCGGCAGCTTCGCCGGGAACATCGCCAGCGTGGAACCGGACACTGCCCTGGAATGGGCGCAGAGCATCGGCAACGAAAAACTGCGCGAACAAACAGAATTGAAGGTGGCCTCCCGGATTTACGCCAGCGAAGCCGGACCACAGAAATTGGCATCAGCGGGTTATTCCAGCGAGTTCATCAAACGAGCGGGCGAGTATCGATCACCGCAGCAGGAGATCAGGCTGGTGTCGTTCCCATCCGGAGGTGCGGGCGGTGGCTCGGGCCAATTCGTCCTCACACAACCCGCGCGACGGACGCACAACAGCTATTCCATAAGGCTGGATGAAGAGCTCGGGAATTCCCTGATGATCGAGGGTGCCGGCGATCTCGCCTCGCGTTCCGCGCCGAACAACCCACACGGCAACCTGTACCGGGGAATGTCCTGCAGCGATTGTCATCAACAGCAATTCCTCGGCAGCAATGCGCTGGAAACTGCCCGGAGAGCCGCGCCCCGTACGCGGGTGTTTCGCGGTGCGGTTGGCGAAGACGGCGCAACCGGCGTGGTGCTCGGCTTCGAACCGGCGCCCGCGAAATAGTCGTCCACGATCGACGCAAAGAGTGCAAACAACGCACGGGGTTGCCCCTCGCGTCACGTCCTCCAACTCAATCCGATCTCTTTCACCGCGCAATAAAGCACGGGTACGACGAACATCGAAAGCAGCGCCACGCTCATTCCTCCGACTGTCGGAATGGCCATTGGTATCATGATGTCAGACCCGCGTCCGGTGGAGGTGAGGATCGGCAACAGCGCCAGCAAGGTCGTTGCAGTGGTCATGAGACAGGCACGGACGCGACGATTGCCTGCTTCCAACACCGCGGCACGGATCGCTTCACTGGACTCGGTCTTTCCATCGGCGAATGACTGATCGAGGTAGGTCGCCATCACCACACCATCGTCGGTGGCGATTCCAAACAACGCGAGAAAACCCACCCAGACGGCGACGCTGAGGTTCACTGACTGGACTTGGAACAGTTCCCGCAAATTGACGCCCATCACCGGAACATCGAGGAACCACGGCTGTCCGTAGAGCCACAGCATCAGGAAGCCACCCGACCATGCGACGAAAACGCCGGTGAAGATCATCCCCGCCGTGATCGCAGAACGAAACTGCAGATAGAGAATCACGAAGATCGCGAACAAGGCGATTGGAACCACGACCATCAACTTGCGTGAGGCGCGAAGTTGGTTCTCGTAGTTGCCGGCGAACACGTAGCTGACGCCATTGGGCAGCGCGAACTTCCCCGCGTCGATCTGGGCCTTCAGGTAGGCCTGGCAGGTTTCCACCACATCCACCTCGGCGAAGTCCGGCTTCTTGTCGAACACCACGTAGCCGACCATGAAGGTATCCTCGCTCTTGATCATTTGTGGCCCACGCACGTAACGGATCTCCGCCAGCTGGGTCAGCGGAATCTGTGAACCATCGGCGGCCGGTACAAGAATACGTCCCAGAGATTCAATCGAATCCCGCAACTCGCGTTGATAACGAACGCGGATCGGATAACGCTCGCGACCTTCCACCGTCATGCTCAGGCGCTTGCCGCCGATCGCGATTTCAATGACTTCCTGAACCTCATGGATGTGCAATCCATAACGCGCAATCGCATCGCGGCTGATGTCGATCTCCAGGTAAGGCTTCCCGATCATCCGATCCGCAACCACCGTGCCCGGTTCCACCGAGGGCACATCCTTCAACATCTCTTCAATCTGAAGACCTACCCGTTCAATCGTCGCCAAGTCCGGCCCGCGAACCTTCACTCCCATCGGTGCGCGCATGCCGCTCTGGAGCATCACAATGCGCGCGGCAATCGGCTGGAGCTTTGGCGCGGAAGTTGTTCCCGGAATCTTCGTCACCTCGACAATCTCATTCCAGATGTCATCGGAATTCTGAATGCCTGGCCATGCACTACGATCAGGGTTCACATGCGGATCCAAAGCCGGCCGCCAAAGTCGGAAGGGAGCCCCCCCGCTGTCCGGTATCAGCCTCCCGCTTTCGTCGCGAACGAATTTTCCATGAACGAGATAAGGTTCTCCATCCGGCGCTGAGAGCGGCTTCCCTTTCTCATCACGCGCCAGATCATCCTCATGTGCTTCGAAACGGAAACGCAGACGACGGCCGTTGGCGTCGATCAGGAACTTGGGCCGATAGTTGATGATCGTCTCGAACATCGAAACCGGCGCGGGATCAAGCGGACTCTCCGCCCGCCCAAGTTTGCCCACCACAGACTCGATCTCCGGGATTGCCTGCATCGCCATGTCCTGCTTCTGCAACACGTCGAGCGCTTCTCCGATCGAGGCATGCGGCATCGTAGTCGGCATGAAAAGGTACGAGCCCTCATCCAGGTTTGGCATGAACTCCTTGCCCAAGCCCGGAAATTGATGCGCCGCCCAAACTGCCGGCGCGGACTTCTTCACGCCACTCGGCATCCAGCCAAAGAGGCGATCGAATCCAAGCCAGATCGATGCACCGGCGATCATCAGGGCCAACGGTCCGGTGAGAAACAGTCTCTTGTTCTCCAAGGCCCAACGCAGTATCGGCGAATACGCCTTCAGGAAGACCTGGATCAGGAAAAGCAATCCACCGATCACGCCGGTCACCAGCAGGACGTTTTGGGAAAGCCCGCGTTCCGGTCCCAGCGGAAGCCAATCCATGGCCAACAGGAGCGCGACCGCAGCGACCAGCAACCACGTGACAACAGATTGAAGCGCGCCGGCAACCCTCTCCGGGAGAAAGGTCTCGATCAACCGGTACACTCCCACCACGATCAATACTGAACCCACCCACCAGGGGAACCAGGCGAGCAGCACCCCACCCACTATCGCCATTGCGCCGAAGAGAATCCGCCGTGACTTTGTTCGCGCTGACCCGCGCGTGAACAGCATGTGAGCCAAAGGTGGGATCAAGGTGAGCGCCACGATGATCGACGCCGCCAATGCAAAGGTCTTCGTGAACGCGAGCGGTTTGAACAGTTTGCCTTCCGCGCCTTCCATGGCGAACACCGGCAGAAAGCTGATGACGGTGGTGGCAACTGCCGTGAGGACCGCTGGAGCGACTTCAGACGCGGCTCGGTGAATCGTCGTCAAACTGGAGTCGGCCGCGTCCTTTGCCCCTTCCAACCTCCGCAAAATGTTCTCACAAATCACGATCCCCATATCAACCATCGTACCGATCGCGATCGCGATTCCGGACAGCGCGACGATGTTGGCGTCCACGCCAAACTGACGCATCGCAATGAAGGTCATCAGGACAGCCAATGGCAGGAGACCGGAAATCAGTGCGGAACTCGCCAGGTGCCGCACCATCACCAGAACCACAATGATCGTCACCAGGATCTCCTGAATGATCGCCGTGTTCAGCGTGCCGAGTGTTTCTCGAATCAATCCCGATCGGTCGTAAAACGGAACAATGCGGATCTTGCTGAATTTCAACCACTCCGGGCGTTCGTTCGGCCCGGTTGTGCGAAGAAAGTCCAGCCACGCGGATTGGTTCAATGAATGAACGTGTGCGCTTTCATGGATCTCATCGATTTCCGCAAATGCATCGAATCCCCTCCCATCTGCAAATGCCTCGACTTCAGCACGGGAAACATTGTGCCAATCAATGACCGCCTTTTCCGGAAGCCCGTCGGCAATCTCGTCGATCTTCTCCTTCACCGCGTTGATGGCGGCCAGCGGATTTTCACCGAAGCGGGCTACCACCACGCCACCCACCGCCTCGGCCCCTCCTTTGTCCAATGCACCACGTCGTAAAGCCGGTCCGAGAATCACCCGCGCGATGTCCCTGATGCGGACGGGCACGTTTTCGTTCACCGCCACAACAGTTTCCTCCAGATCCTCGACGCCTTTCACAAAGCCCAGGCCGCGAATGAAATACTCTACGCGATTCACCTCGATGCTCCGCGCACCGACGTCCATGTTCGCGTGCTTCGTCGCCTCCACGATCTGTCCCAATGAAACTCCGAAGGCGCGCATCGCATCGGGATTCACGTCGATCTGGTACTCGCGCACAAACCCGCCGGCCGACGCGACCTCGCTCACCCCGTCCGCCGACTGGAGTGAATAGCGGACATACCAATCCTGGATTGAGCGCAGCTCATCGAGATCCCAGCCCCCGGTGATCTTACCATTCTCGTCATGTCCCTCCAACGTGTACCAGAACACCTGTCCCAAGGCCGTCGCATCCGGCCCCAGAGTCGGCTGCACTCTATCCGGCAATGTGCCCGCTGGAAGGCTGTTCAGCTTTTCGAGAACCCGCGAGCGTGACCAATAGAACTCCACGTCCTCCTTGAAAATCACGTAGATCGAAGAGAACCCGAACATGGAATAACTGCGCACGGACTTCACCCCTGGGATACCGAGCAATGAGACTGTCAGCGGATAACCGATTTGATCCTCCACATCCTGCGGTGAGCGCCCCATCCATTCGGTGAAGACGATTTGTTGGTTTTCTCCAATGTCGGGGATGGCGTCAGTTGGGACCGGGTTGCGTTGGACGGGTCCGAGATTCCAATCAAAAGGGGCAACCCGCAGTCCTTCGAACACAATGAGCCCAGCAACTAGAATCACGACCAAACGATTCTCCAGACAGAACTGAATGAGCCGAGACAGCATCGAATTGTTGGATCCCTGATTCATCTTCAATCGGTCGGACGATGCTCCTGCCGAGCCGAAACTTTGCCACATGGGATGGGCAATCTGCCCGTCCGTACCGCATAGCTTGCCGTTGTCGCTGCCGGTCTAAAGATGACTTTCTTCAGTCTCTCTGCCCTCAGCAAGGCCACCCGCATCTGGACGGGCAGATTGGCCATCCTACACGCTTTGCCGCGAGATTCACTTGATGCACTCCAGAACGCTGGCGCGAGGATCGTCGCTTTCTTCATCAAGGCGCTCCCTTCTTCATTTTCGCGCCATCTCCCCTCCATTTCATCGATCCACACTTCAACATGCTCGCTCCAAAGTAGGGATTCCGAATCTGATCGCTCAGCTGCAACCAGCTTGCCCCTTTGTTGTCAAAAGCCATCGGACAGTGAAACTGGAACACGCCGGTCACGCCGAAGCGTTTGCTTGCGCGAATGAGTCCCACTGAGATGTGTTCGAAGTCAGCACGGGCCGCGTCGATATCCGATGCTTTCTCGATGCCCGCCAAACCGCTGCTGATCTCGCGCAGATCTTCTTTCCACTTCTTCGCTGAAAGCTCCTCCAAAGCCGTCGCATCGATCTTCCCAACTGAATCACGTAGCGCAGCGACGGAACTCTTGTCTGCAAGCTTGTCGCTATCCAACGCGCTTCCGACTGCCGAATAGGCATCCACCGCAGTCCTCAAATGTGTCACGAACTCAGCCGGCGCGGGCAGCTTCTCAATCTCTTCATCCGCAGACGCGTGATCATGCACTCCTTCGGCCCCTCGCCCCGCTTCCTTCGTCCCCGCCATCATGCTCGGCTTGGCCGCGATCTGTACCGCTGAATCGATTTTGAACGCGCCATTCACCACGATCAATTCTCCTTCCTTCAATCCTTCTTCGACCACGTATGCATCACCCGCGCGCGGTCCCAGGGTCACTTCGCGTCCCGCATAAATTCCCGGCTTGTCTTTCGTCGCGACATATACAACCGCACGCTTGCCGGTAATGAGCGGTGCCGAGACCGGGATGACCAATGGGGCATTGGTGTTTCCCTCTGCGGACGCATAGCCCAGCGATTCGGCGCTCACCAGTTTCATTCCGCATTTCGGACAATCGCCCGGATTGTCGGTGACGATTTCCGGATGCATCGGGCTGATCCACTTCCCCGCGTAAAAGGCGTCCATCACGCGACCGCCCGACGCAATCCGTGACTGAACCGCACCGCGAACAAACATGTCCGGTTTCAGGAGGCCGTCGGCGTTCTCGACGTTCACCCGAACCTTGACCGTGCGCGTCTTGGAGTTGAGCACGGGGTCGATGAAGGAGATCCGACCGGCAAAGACCCGACCGGGATAAGCTTCCGTTTCGAAGGTGACCTCCTGGCCGAAGTGCAGCCATTGGAGGTCGGATTCGTAGGCGTCAAACTTCACCCAGACCTGCGAAAGATCCGCGATGGTGTAGATGCGTGCGCCGGTTTCGACATACATGCCCTCGACTGCTTTCTTGTCGATCACCACACCACTGATCGGCGCATAGACGGTAAGACGTTCGCTTGGCTTCTCGCTCTTTTCGATCGCGGCAATCTGGTCCGACTTGAGATCCCACAGGCGCAGCTTCTCACGCGCGGATTGGAGCGTGATCTCTCCCCGCTCCCGCATGATCGGTGGAGCGGCCTCGCCCATGTCACGCAGGGCCTTGGCGGCCTGGATGAGTTCCTGTTGGGCGGCAAGCAGGTCGGGACTGTAGAGCGCAAAGAGATGATCGTTCGTCTTCACGCTCACGCCGGTGTAGTCGACGTAAAGGCGATCGAGCCGGCCGGGAAAGCGCGCGGTGATGTAGGCGAGACGGGTTTCGTCGTAATCGATCTTGCCCACCATCCGAACATTCATCACGGGCATGCGTCGCTCGACCGGCGCGACTTCGACTTCGGCGAGCTTGGCCGCGGCATCGGTCAGCTTGACTTCGCGGGGACCCAGGCTAGCCGAGTCGTCATCGCGAACCGGGATGAGGTCCATGACGCAGATCTTGCACTTGCCGGGCTTGGATTCCTTGACCGCAGGTGGCGGATGCATGGAGCAGGTCCAGAACTTGACATCAGACTCCGGCGCGCTGGCGGTAGGATTGGCATTGGGGCTGCCGGATGAACCTGATTTCCGACCGACGACGAAGCCAATGCCCAAGGCGATGGCGATGAACGGGATAAGCAGAAGTTTGGATTTCATTCCGGCGGATCCTTCTTTGCGGCAGAGATTTGGTGGGTGGATTTCCTCCCGGTCAACAAGTCGATTTCGGCGAGGCTTTGTTCGCGATTGGCGCGGGAGCGTTGGTATTGCAATCGGAATTCCAGCAAGGCGCGTTGTGCGTCAATCATGTCGAGGAAATCCGCCTTGCCGGCCTGATAAGATTGCTCGGCGAGTTTTAGCGCCGCTTCGGACTGGGGAATGAGCGTCTGCTTGTAGAGTTCGATCTTCCGTTCCGCATCGCTGAAACGGAACAGCTGCGCGCTCAATTCGGCCTGGAGTGTCTGCGTCAGATGTTTGCGGATGCTCGCGAGAGATTTCTGGCGGGCCTTGGCTCCCTTCACACCTGCGCGGAGTTTCTTCTGCCAAAGCGGGATGTTTATGCTGAACATGGCAATAACCGGGTCTTTTCCATTACCGGCGACCGCGGCCGTCGCAGCTCCGGTTGCGATGTAGTCGAGCCCGAGAGTCACGTCGGGGAAGAACTCCTTCCGGGCGAGGTTGATGTCTGCCTCCGCGGCCTTGATCGCCGCATCCACAGCGAGCAATCGCGGATTGTCCTGGCGAAGCCGATCAGCGGGCAGCTCGCTTTTCGGTGACGTGGGTCCGACCGGTATCAATCGGCCAAATTTCGCGTCGGACATTCTTCCCAGACTGGCGTTGAGTTTGGCGAGCCATGGCTTGCGGGATTCAACGAGACTACTCCGCCGATCGGCCAACTGGCTCAGTTCGACCTGCGTCTTGATCACGCCCAGGTATTCGCCACCGGCTTTGAACTTCGCCTGCGCGACGGACTCGAGTCCCTTCAGCAGTTGCACGTTCTCATCCGTAATCGCAATCGCCTGGTCGAGATAGATGAGTTCGTGGAAAAGCTTCCGGACATCGCATTCAACCTCCAGCCGGGCGGCTTGAAGATTCTCATAACCCGCCTCGGTGGCATGGGCGGCAGCTTCACTCCGCAACTTGAGTTTTCCAAACCACGGAAACCGTTGCGCGATGCCGATACGATGTTGCTGCGGCCCAACGCGCGTCTCGACTTCGCTTATGAAATATCCGTAGGTGAACTTGGGATCCGGAAGCGTCTTCGCCTCGGGAACCTTGGTCAGAGCGGCCTGCCACTGGTGGAACCTGGCCTGGAGTCCCGGGTTGTGTTGAAGCGCTTGATCGATGAGTGCGGTCAAAGTGACGTTGGTTGACAGGCTTGGCTGGATGTTTGTCGGACCTGCTGCCAGAGGTTCGAATGTCGCCAGATACTGGATAACGACTGCGAGGAGCAGGTGGACAACAGTCTTTGGTGGGGCGAAGCCTCTGCTGAGCCGCGAACGTGAAACAGCATGCCAAGCCCGGCTCAGCGGGAGCTTCGCCCCACCGGTTTGGTCACCGGGCGTCGCGTGATTTTCGGAGAACCATTGAGGCAGCCGATCTGCCCCGAACGGGAATTTGGTTTTCATGAAACGATCTGAATTCTACGGACTGGTTTCTGCGCGTCGGCGCGCAGGAAATTCACCGGGAACGGCGAAGACAATACAGGTACAGAGTCCGTGAATCAGATCAGAAAGCTGCAGTGAAGAATGCGCGTGGAAACGCCTGCAGGAGCTGCACGATACACAACGCGGTGAATTGGTTGCATGTGATCGTTGCGTGAGGAAATTCGAATGACGATCGTGTCCGGTGCGATCGACTCGTGAGAATGGGAACCATTCGGAAAAGTCGGTGCTTGAATTGGGACTTGAGAATCGCCGGATTCGCAGCAGGCCATGGCCGCGCATCCACAACCTTCGCAGGCACTGTTCTCACCCGAGAAAGCCTCGTTCACCGGCGCGATCGCCAGGAAAATGGAAGCAAGGAGTGTGAAGAACGGTTTCATGCAGACGCGATTCAAGATACGGGGTCACAGTCGGTTTGCAAGTGCGAGGCAATTGGGTTAGGCCAACAGGTCCGTCACAACTTTGCCGGGTTGGCCGTCAAGGATCGTCTGTTCCTGGCGATTTCGGAAATACGTCAGGCGTTCTGCGTTGAGACCGAAGAGATGCATCAAAGTGGCGTGGTAGTCGTAATGATTCACGACCTTGTCGATCGCCTTGTGGCCGAATTCGTCGGTCGCACCGTGGATGTAACCCTTCTTGAATCCTCCACCGGCGACCCACATGGAAAAGCCATAGGTGTTGTGATCGCGGCCGACCCGGCTGATTCCGGTATCGTTTTGAATCACTGGAAGCCGGCCCATTTCTCCACCCCAATGCACGACTGTTGAATCCAGCAGACCGAGAGTCTTGAGATCCTTGATGAGCGCCGCGGTGGGTTGATCGATTTTGGTGCAGGATGCGGGAAGACTGCTTCGAATGCTACCGTGGTGATCCCAGAACTGGTTCCGCGTGAAGACCTGCACGAAGCGCACCCCGCGTTCGACGAGGCGACGCGCGATCAGGCATCGGGTTCCAAAGTCCTTCGTCTCGTTCTTGTCGATGCCGTACAGTTTTTTCGTGGTCTCGCTCTCGTTGGAGATGTCCATCGCCTCAGCAGCTGCTGCCTGCATGCGCGCCGCGAGCTCGAATGACGCAATGCGGGCTTCAAGGTCGAGTTCACCCGGATGCAGATTCGCGTGGCGGCGATTCAGGTCGTCAAGGAAACCGAGGTAGTTTTCCTGGGGCTTGCCGCGCAATTCGGCGGGCGGTTCGAGATTGAGGATTCGCGGATCACGCGCGCGAACGACCGTGCCCTGGTAGAGCGAGGGCAGCCAGCCCGAGGACCAGTTGAGCACACCTTCCACGGGCAGATTCGACGGATCACGCAACACCATGTAGGCGGGAAGATTCTGATTGAAGCTGCCCAGGCCGTAGGTGAGCCAGCTCCCCAGCGCGGGACGACCGCGCGTGGTGCGGCCGGTGTTCATCGCGTGGATGGACTGACCGTGATTGTTCACGCCGGTGTGCATTGAACGGATGAGCGTGATCTCGTCGGCGATGCTGCTAAAGCCCGGCACGAGATCCGAAAAGTCCATGCCGCTCTGGCCGTACTTGTGAAACTTCCAGAAACTCGGCAGCACCTTTGGACTCGCCTGCGCCGCGTTGTCGTACTTGATCTTACCCGGGAAATCCTTGCCTGCGTATTTGTCGAGCGCCGGCTTGGGATCGCAGATGTCCATATGGCTCGGACCGCCCTGCATGAAGATCGAGATCATCGCCTTCGCGCTCGGGTCGTGATGGGTCTGCTTGGGCAGCGTATCGAACGAAGGCCGCTCAAGCTCAGGTTTCGCCGGATTGGCCCGAAGCCGTTCCTGCTGGAGCAACCAGGCAAGCGCCACGCTGCCCATGCCAAGGGCGTTTCGTTCGAGAAACTCGCGTCGCGTCAGTATGGAATTCTGTTTCATTAGTCGACGTAGACAAATTCGTTGGAACTCAGGATTGCCTGGCAGAAGTTGGCCAGCGCGGCTTTGGCCGGTTCCTTGTGTTTGCGCTCGGTAAATTGTGCGCGCTGCTGATCGAGAAACTTTGTGGCGCGCATGTTTTCCTCACCGGTCATGAAACGGCCGTAGGCCAATTCCCAGGCAATGCGCATCTGCCGGTCCAAGTCGTCCTTCTCGATGTTGCGGATGCGCTCGCCCATGAGCTTTGCCTGTTGCATGACGAAATCATTATTCATGAACAGCAGTGCCTGGGGCGCGACGGTCGAAACACTTCGCTGGGTGCAATTCGGTTCCATGTCCGGCGCGTCGAAAGTGTTGAACATCGAGAGGATGCGCGAACGGCGAACCTGCACGTAAAGGCTGCGCCGTGATTCTTCGCCCTGCATGTCGACCGCCTTGCCGGGTTTGCGTTCCCCATCCAGATTCTCCTTCCCAAGGATGAACTGCCCGACTTCGTCCTCCATCACGGGAACGGGTTTGCCGAAGAGCTTGCGATTCAACTTGCCGCTCACCGTGAGGATGCTGTCGCGGATGGCCTCGGCCTCGAGACGCCGGACGTTCATGCGCGCGAGCAGGTGGTTATCGGGATCGGCTTCTTCCAGAGTCTGCGTGCGCGTGGAGGATTGTTTCCAGGTCTGGCTGGTGACGATCAGCTTGTGCAGGCGTTTGAGCTTCCAGCCGTTCTTCATGAAATCGGAAGCCAGCCAATCGAGAAGTTCAGGATGAGTTGGCGCTTCACCCAGCCGACCAAAATCGCCGGGGTTGCGTGCCAGCCCGTGCCCGAAATGATGCATCCAGAAACGATTCATCAGCACACGCGCGGTGAGCGGATGCGTGCCGTCGGTGAGGCGTTTGGCAAAGGCGGTGCGACGTCCGGTGGTGGGCAAGGCCTTGTCGTTCACGGGAATGGGATTTTTCGGCAGCGAAACGACACTCAACTCAGCGGGCAAAACCTTGTCCTTTGGTGAATCGACGTTCCCGCGATGAAACAGGAAGGTGTCTGCATACTTGCCGGGAACCTCGGTCAGGGCGCGGATGAATTGTTCCTCGGGTTTGGTATCGCGGATGGCCTTGGCGTCGGCTGCCATCTTATCCATCACCTTCTTGGCGAGCGATTCCCGATAATACTTCATCTTCGAATCGAACTCGGCCAATGCTTTTGCGCCTTCAGCGTCAAATTTGGCGAGGTTCTTTTCATCAATCTTTTCTTTCGGATGCTTCTTCTTTGCCTCGGCCAGAAGCAATTTCAGTTTCTCGCCCTTCTCCCGATTCAGCCGGCCGATCTCCACGTTGTATTCACGGTCGTAAAGGTAGAGCGAGCCGGCGCTGATCTGGCGGATGCTGGGATGGGCTTTGAGGAGCTTGTTTTGTTCGTCAGTGCGTTTCTTGGATTCGGTGAGGTAGGCCTTGCGCAAGGGCTCGCGCAGCTTTTCGGGCATGTTCTTCAGTTTCCACGTGAGCGTCCGTTCGATGAAGAAGTCGATCTTCTTCCGTCGCTCGGCATCAACAACCTTGGCCTTGGCTTCGATGTCTGCAGCGACCTTCCGATCCGCGTCGGTGTAGAGCGTGATGGCGCGTCCGCGTGGAGAACGCCAGTTCTTCCAGTCGATGGCCGGTTCGAAAATGGCGCGCAGGGCGTAGTAGTCGCGCTGGGGAATCGGATCGTAGCGATGGTTGTGGCATCGCGCACAATCAACCGTGAGGCCAAGGAGCGAATCGCCGACGATCTGCACGGTCTGAGAGATGACCTGGTTTCGTGCTTCGTTCTGATTGATGCCACCCGAGCCGGTTCCGTCAGGCGACATGCGCAGGAAGCCGGTCGCGGTCAGCAGATCTATTTTGTCCTGCGACATTTCCTTGTGCGGGAAGGGAACCATTTCGTCGCCAGCCAGTTGTTCGCGGATAAACTGATCGAAGGGCATGTCGTCGTTGAAGGCGCCAATCACATAATCGCGATAACGCCAGGCCCAGAGACGTTCGGTGTCCGCCTCGGTGTAACCCTCCGAATCTGCGTATCCCGCGACATCCAGCCAATGGCGTCCCCAACGCTCACCGTAGTGCGGGGAATCCAGCAGCCGATCCACGAGTTCTCCGTGGGAAATGCTCAACGCGGAACCCAACTCTTCGGGCGTTGGTGGCAATCCGATCAAGTCGAGGTAAGCACGGCGGATGAGCGTCCGTTTCTTGGCCCGGGGCGAGAACTTGAGTTTGTTGTCGGCCAAACGCCTGCCCACGAAGGCGTCGATCGGATTCGTGGATCTCAGACCTTCAACAGCCGGTGGCTTGGGATCACGAATCGGCTGATAGGCCCAATGCAGCCGATCTTCTTCGCTGATCAATACGTCCTCGGGATTATCCGGTTCGGCACGCAACGTCTTCGCGCCCGCGTTGATCCACTTGCGGACAAGTTCGATCTCATGAAAAGGAAGCTTTTCCTTCCCCTTGGGCATCTCCCCGCTCTCAAGCTTTTGAAGCAGCAGGCTCTTTCCTCCATCCCCCGGAACCACCGACGCTCCATTTTTTCCGCCGGCGACCAGGAGACGTTTCAGGCGGACATCCAAGCCGCCCTTCCTGACTCCGTCTTCTCCGTGGCAGTGAAAACAATGCGTCTGAAAAATCGGGCGAATGTCGCGCTCAAAGCTCAGTGAGGACGATGCACCATCACCACTCTTGGCGCTTCCAATCGATGGAATCACCAAGCCGGCAATCAGCAACAGAGCTGTCGTGCGTGCGTGCATGGTTTGTATTATGTATGTGAGAATCCCCGATAATTCAATTGGGAAAGACCTGCAGACCGATGAAGGGACGATCATTGACCGGCACGTGTTCACACCTATGTTTCGTCGACTCATGCGTTACCTCGTCAAAGCCAGGCTCAAGCCGGGGAGGAGGAAAGCCCTTTTATCGGCGATTGAAGATGGTTCGTTGGGCCGAAGCTCGGTGGCGGGTGGGGAATACGTTCGCAACATGGAAGCCGCGCGCATCGCTGCGGACGGGAAGGTGAGTTGGGTGGAAATCTGTTTCTGCAACACGCCGTTGGAGGAGGAACGACCGTATTGGGAGGAGTATTTCGAATTGCTCGAAATCAAGGACGCGCATTCGCGGAAGAACTGCCGGGACTTGAACGGAACCGAGCCGTGGGCCTGCATGGATTGCGAGCGCACAGAGAGGCTGGAATCACGCATGGACGGAACCGGCAAGCGGTTCCTCGACGTATGACTTCGCTTGAATGATCCGGCGCTGACGCTATACAGCCAGCCGTTCATGAAACTTGCTTCCGTCCTCACACCCCTCTCAGACGAGAATCTCAGGCTCGCCGCGCAGTGTGGTGTGGAAGCGATTGTCTCTCGCTATCCGGAGCCCGGCGAAAGTGCGTTGATCGAGCTGAAGGAGCGGATCGAGTCCTTTGGGATGCAGCTGGCGTCGATCGAGGGCTACCTGCCGATCGAGCGGATCAAGTTGGGCATCGACGACGGCACTGATCTGGAGGAATTGAAAACGCTGATCCGGAACATGGGGAAGATCGGCATTCCGATCCTCTGCTACAACTTCATCGCCGGAACCGATTGGGTTCGCACGGAATTGGCCGCGCCCGAACGTGGTGGTGCCAAGGTGACCGGCTTCAATCTACAGGATGCTGAAAATGCAGTATCCCTGAATCACAAGGCGGTTGATGAGTCGCCCAGCATCGGCGCGGATGATCTTTGGAAGAATCTCGAGCAGCTTCTGAAGGAGATCGTGCCAGTCGCCGAGGAGGCGGGCGTGACGCTGGCCATGCATCCGGACGACCCACCATTGCCGGAGTTCGATGGCCGAGCACGCATCATGAATTCCGTGGAAAGCTTTGAACGACTGGTCAATCTCGCGCCCAGTCCCCGCAATGCGATCTGCTTCTGCCAGGGCACCTTTGCCACAATGGGCGTCGATATTCCGGCGACGATTCGCCGACTTGGGGAACACATTCGCTACGTGCACTTCCGAGATGTGCGAGGAACGCCGGAGCAGTTCGTCGAGACCTTTCACGACAACGGCCCCACAGACATGGCAGCTGCCATCAGTGCGCTGAAGGAAGTTGGATTCGATGGTCCCATTCGTCCGGATCATGTCCCGCAGATGGAAGGCGAAGACGACGGTGAACCCGGTTACACGATGAAGGGAAGACTGTTTGCCTTTGGCTACATCCGTGGTCTGATGCACGGCGCGTCGTGAAAAATCCAAACTCCAATCTCCAAGTCTCAAAGAAGCTGCAAGCTCCAAGCTTCAGTCACAGGAGTTCGATTGCTCCAACGATGCTTGATTGGATATTGAAGCTTGAAGTTTATTTGGAGCTTTCCTCGCCTACTCGCTGAAAAATACGCATGCCCAAAATCACCGCCATCGAAACCACCATTCCCGCGGGGATCATGACCAACCTCGTGCTCATCCGCGTTCACACAAACGCGGGGATCATTGGTTGTGGGGAGACCTACTACACACCGCACGCAATTCAGGCGTTAGTGCATGATTGGATGGCCGAGCGATTGATCGGCGCCGAGGCGACGGACATCGAATCGCATTGGCGATTTCTTTACGAGCGTTGCTCGGCCTTTGGTGCGCCCGGCGCAGAGATGCGCGCCTTGTCGGCAATCGACGTGGCGCTTTGGGATATCCTTGGTCAGGAATGCGGCAAGCCGGTCTGGCAGTTGTTGGGCGGAGCGGTTCAGAAGCAGGTGCCCATTTACAACACCTGTGGTGGGCCGGGTTACGGAGCGGTGAAGCAGTCCTCGGCTGAAGTTGCGAGTCATCCCGGCTGGCCCGGTTACGGTGATGAAGGGGCCCCCGGTCCCTTGCAGGACAACTGGTCTTCCATTCACGCGGCTGGCGATCTGGCGGAGGAGTTCGTGAAGGAAGGAATTGCGGGCATGAAAGTCTGGCCCTTCGATCGATACGCGCATCGCAATGGCGGCCTGCGAATGAGCGCGACGGACATCGAGGCCGGAATGAAACCGCTGCGCGAAATCCGCGAACGCGTCGGCAATCAGATCGAGATCATGATCGAAGGTCATGCCTTCTTTGAACTCCCCGCGGCGCTTCGATTGGCCGAGGCGTTGAGGGAGATTCAGCCATTCTGGTTGGAAGACGTCTTGCGTGTGGACAGTTTCAGCACGCTGGCAGATTTCCGTCGGCAAAGCGGAATGCCCATTGCCGCATCGGAGATGTTGCTGGGACGCAATGCGTATCTGTCCCTGCTTCAATCGCAGGCAGCGGACTACATCATGGTCGATCCCACCTGGGCGGGGGGAATCAGTGAAACGCGCCGAATCATCGAGATGGCCCAAGCCTTCAATGTGCCGGCGACAATGCATGATTGCACCGGTCCGCTGACGCTTTTCTCTGGCCTGCATTGCGCAAGCGCTTCGGCGAACGTCGTATTTCAGGAAACGGTTCGCGCACACATTCGCACCTTTTACGACCGCCTGATCGACCGGCAGCCGGTCATTGAGAACGGCAAAATCATTCCACCCAACGATCCGGGTTTGGGAACGGCCTTGCTCCCGGAACTGTTTACTCCCGGACAGGACCAGTATCGAAAGACAGAACTGTGACAGATACCCAAAACGCAACACAGGTCCGATACCGCGTCATCGGCGTCACCACGCTTGCCGCGGTGATGCTCTATCTCGATCGCGTGTGCATTGCCGAGATCGCGAAGCTGGATTCGTTCGCCACTTCGATGGGCATGAGCTCGGCACAGGTGGGCACGATGTTGTCGGCCTTCTTCTTCGCGTATGCGCTGGGACAGGTTCCGGCGGGTTGGTTGTCGGATCGATTCGGCGCAAGACGTTTACTCCCGATTTACATTGTTGGCTGGTCCCTTTGCACGATCTGCACGGGACTTGCGACCGGGTTTGTGATGTTGATGGCAGTGCGGTTGATCTTCGGATTCATGCAGGCGGGCTGTTATCCGACCGCGGGCAGTCTGATCAAACGATGGAGTCCTCTTTCCAGACGCGGCACGGTGAGCAGCATTGTATCCGTTGGCGGCCGTGTTGGTGGTGCGATCGCGCCTTTGCTGACGGCTTGGTTGTTGGAGGACGTGATTGGATGGCGATGGGTGTTGGTGCTCTACGGAATCTCCGGTCTGTTCGTAGCCGCGTTGTTCTGGCGGACATTCCGCGAAACGCCCGCTGATCATCCGGATTGCAACGAAACGGAACAGGCATTGATTGCCGGAGATTCTCCGGAGACGGGCGAAACCGGACCGCCTCCGTTTCCACCGCTGTTGCCGTTGATCAAGAGCGGGACCATGTGGCTGATGTGCCTGCTGCAATACGGCATCAACATTGGCTGGGTCTTTCTCATCACCTGGCTGCCGAAGTATCTGAAAGAAGTCAAAGGCGTGGAGCAAACCCAGGGCGGGCTGATGTCCACGATTGTCCTGTTCGCGGGAATCGTCGGCATGCTACTGGGCGGTCAGTTGACCGACTATTGCTGCCGCAAGCTGGGACGCCGATTGGGCCGGTCACTGCCGATCATCGCTTGCTATGCCGTTGCCGTGGTTGCCTACCTTTCCTGCCTCAAACTCGAATCGGCCTGGGCCTTCATCGCAGCCGCTTCAACGGTCGCATTCGTCACTGATCTGAGCGTGCCTGCCATTTGGGCCTACATGCAGGATGTGGGCGGCAAAAACACCGCGGCAGTCTTTGGTTGGGGCAACATGTGGGGCAACTTCGGTGCAGCCACGACGCCCTTGTTGGTTCCGATCGTATTGAACAAGTGGGATGCGAACGGCGACTGGCATGAGGCGTTTTATATCTTTGCCGCGGGCTACTTCGTGGCGGGTCTGGCCGCCGTGGGCATCAATGCCGACAAGAAGGTTGCGTAGCTTGGACAGGCTTGGCGACGCGGATGCGCGACGGTAGGTTTGGAAATGCGCATTCCCGTCCTGTCGTTCTGGCTCGCAACGCTCATTGGCGTTTCTGCGGCTGACGATCCCTTCGCCCAGCATGTGCGCACGACGGATCCATTGACGCCCGAGCAGCAGCTGAAGTCCTTTCACCTGCCCGAGGGTTTGAAGATTCAACTGGTCGCTGCGGAGCCAGACCTGCGCAAGCCCTTGAACATGGCCTTCGACGTCTCGGGACGGTTGTGGGTAACCGAGTCGCGGGAATATCCCTTCGCAGCGCCGACAAACTCCCGCCCGCGCGATACCATCCGCATCTTCTCGGATATTGATGAGAGCGGCCGCGCGCGCGGTGTCTCCACCTTTGCCACCAACCTGAACATTCCGATCGGCCTCTATCCCTTCCGTTCACCATCGAGTGATCCAACGGACTCGCGATCCACGTGGAAGTGCGTGGTCTGGTCCATTCCCAACATCCTTCTGCTTGAGGACAGCGATCACAATGGCGCGGCCGATCGATCGAAGGTGCTCTACGGTCCCTTCGATTACACGCGAGACACCCACGGCAACCAGGCGAGCTTCCGTCGTGCTCCGGACGGGTGGATCTATGCAACGCATGGATTCAACAACCAGTCGAAGGTTTCTGGAACCGATGGGCATGAAATCGAGCTGAGTTCAGGAAACACCTATCGCTTTCGGCTCGACGGTTCACGGATCGAGAAGTGGACCCACGGACAGGTGAATCCCTTCGGCCTCTATTTCGACGCACGGGGAAATCTTTACTCGGCAGATTGTCACAGTTCTCCAATCTATCAACTTCTTCGCGGGGCCTATTATCCCAGCTTTGGGAAACCGCATGACGGTTTGGGATTTGGGCCCACGACCATTCAGCACAGTCACGGTTCAACGGCGATTGCCGGCATCGTGATGCTCGAAGACCCGGCGTGGGGGCAGGAATTTCAACGCGATCTGTTGATCGGGAACGTGATGACGAGCCGCATTAATCGCGATCGCCTTGAATGGCGCGGATCCAGCAGCGTGGGGCATGAGGAGGACGATTTTCTCAAGTGCGACGATCCGTGGTTTCGCCCGGTTGATCTGCAGCTTGGCCCCGATGGACTTCTGTATATCGCCGACTTTTACAACCGCATTATCGGACACTACGAAGTGCCTTTGGACCATCCCGGCCGCGATCGGGAACGCGGGAGGATCTGGCGCGTGTTGCCCACGGGGGCGCCATACCTGGATTCGGCCTTACCGTTGAATCCGGCCGGTCTGGTTGCTGAATTGAATTCAGTCAATTCAACGCGTCGCTCACTCGCGTTGAATGATCTCGCGGAGAACCATTGCCTGGATGGCAAGAGGGTTGATCACGGAACAGCTCGCGGTTGGATTGGTTCAATGTGGCTTCAGCATCGCGCGGGAGTTTTGGAGAGCGAGACTCTGATTTCGATGATTGAGTCCGGGGCACTTCACACCGGTGAGTGGGCGGCCCGGGCAGCTGCCGAGCATGAGAATTGGTCGGACGAATTGGTCCGCAAGATGAAGTCAGCGTTGAAACACGACTACGCAATGCTCCAGCGCTGTGCTGCTGAAGCTCTCGGTCAACACCCTGAGTATCCCGCGATCAGGGAATTAGCCGAACTCTTGGAGAATGCGCCCGCGGAAGACACTCATCTGCGCCACGTCATCCGAATCGCGTTGCGCAATCAACTTGCCGGCGCGGGGGATGAGGGATTCAAGACCGCAGCAAGTCTCGAAGCACCGGCGCGCCGGGCCATTGGAGAACTCTGTGTGGCGGTTCCCAGCGCCAATGCCGCGAAGTTCATCCTCAGTCACGGAATGAGGGCGGATTCGTCTGAGGAGCTTCGCCGGGCGCAATTCAGGCACATTGCGGAGCACATTGATCGGGAACACCTCGATCAGTTCGCCATGGTCATGCGCGAGCGGAACGAGAGCCTCGATCGCCAAGTCGATGTCTTTCGCTACTTCCTGGACGGCTTGTCTGCGCGTGGAGAAACCGGTGATCGTATCGGTGGGACGATTGCTGATTGGGGGCGGGAACTGACGCAACAATTGCTGGCGAAGGAGGAACTAGACCGATCCGTGTGGGGCAACACACCGCGACCACGCCGTTCCCGGCAGGCGAATCCCTGGGCGATTCAGGAACGCCGGTGTCGTGATGGCAAGACTTCCAGACTCATTTCCAGTCACCCACATGGCGAACGCCTCACGGGCCGGTTGCGGTCCAAGAGTTTCAAGCTCCCGGGCAAGCTCAGCTTCTATCTCTGCGGGCATCGAGGTTTTCCGGACAAGGAAGCGCACACGTACAATCGCGTTCGTATTCGCCTCGCAGACTCAAACCGAATTCTCCACGAAGCCTTCCCTCCGCGACATGACACTGCAGAGAAGATCGAATGGGATCTTTCGGGTTTTGCCGGCAGAGACGGCTATTTCGAGGCAATCGATGGCGACAGCGACAGCGCTTACGCCTGGCTGGCCTTCGGGCGATTCGAACCGGCTCTCGATGAACTGAAACTTCAGAATCCGAAGGCCCTGGCAGAGCGAACATTGATTGGCGCCAGGCTCGCCAAGGATTTGCAACTCGCCATTCGTGAACCGATTCATCGGCTGGTGTCGGATCCGCACACCGACTTCAATGTGCGGGCGGAAGCCGCGTCGGCGCTGGCCCGGATGAATCAGGGTGGGTTGCGTTGGATGCTGGCACGTGTCGTCGGGACACCGGAAGTGCGGGATGGCCTGAGAGAAGAGGCTGGTGAGGAGCTGGTTGCAGATGAAGATGCAGCTGAGTTTATTGTTCGGGCCATGTCGCGCACAACGGCCGCGCAACAATTGGAACTGGCGCGAATTCTCGCAGGCAGCGCGGTGGGATCGAAGCAGCTCATACAATTGATCGAGAGTGGGAAGACCTCACGCGCTGTTCTCACTGATTCGACGGTTTCGAAAAAACTGATCGCCGTTTCGGCCGTCAACGCGGAACTCATCACATCTCTGACGCGTGGTCTCCCGCCAGCCAACGCAGGTCGCGATGACTTGATCGGGAAACGCATCGCTCAATTTCGTTCGGTGAAGCCGGATCGTGAGAATGGCGCCGTTCTCTTCGAAACCGCCTGTGCCGCCTGCCATCAACTCAAGGGCAAGGGAAAGGTGGTTGGACCTCAATTGGATGGAATCGGGAATCGAGGGCTGGATCGAATTGTTGAGGATATTCTCGATCCCAACCGGAATGTCGACGTTGCGTTTCGTTCCGAGTCGATCGCACTTAAAAGTGGCGATGTGATTTCTGCGCTCGTTCGAAAGAACCATCCCCGCACGCTCCTGATCGCGAACACGGCGGGTCAGGAGCAGGTGATTCCAAAAAACGAAATCACTTCGAGGACATCATCGAGCAGCAGCCTCATGCCCGACAACTTTCACCAGGCGATTCCCGAACGGGGGTTTCACGATCTGATCGCGTTTCTCCTCAACCAACGGTGAGGAGGCAATGCCTCGCTGAGTTCCGAGATCCACTCTCCGTGACATGTTTGTGTCGCCATCGCCTTGATGGACGGAGGCAGAAGAGTTTATTGGGCCGCTTCAGCAGCTTCTTCCGCGGCTTGGCGGGCGTAGCTGGAGGATTGGAATTCGCGGCCTTCCCATTCTCGCGAGGCGAGCTGCTGGCGTTGGCCGCGGAGGTTGTCGACGTATTCCTCCAAACCATCATTGATCACCGCCGTGGTTGCAGCGGTGCGCTTGGAGGTGAAAACGATGTAGCCGCCATTTCCTGATTCGATAAATCCGCTGGCGTAGCCCTCTTCCAATTCGAAGCCCTGGCTGATCACCTCATTGGCTGAGACGCCAAAGCCCTCGACCTGGGGCAGGGATCGGGTGAATCGCGTTGCGGGCGGGAGTTCCACGGACTTCACGCCATTGGTGTGGCAAAGGGCTTGGAAGGTCAGACCCTGTGAGAGGCCGATCCTGATTTTCTTGGCGAGTTCCAGGCCGGATTCCATGAGCAGTTCGCTGGACTGGTCGCGTCGGAAGTCGCGGACCACGTCGTTCCACACGTTGCTGAGTGGTGGATCGACCGGTGGCACGCGCCGGTTGAAGGCCATGACGTAGATGCCGTCAACCCACGTGAGCGGGCTGGCCAGTGGTTCATCAGCGGAAAGGCGAAATGCAGTGGAGGCAAAATTGCCGGGGGCGTCCAGGTCATCGGGACCGTCCAGTTCCGTGAAGGGCCTGGTGGATTTCACCGTGTAACCCATGTCCTTCGCAACCGTGTGAAGGTTTGCTGCCTTGACCGGGTCCATGCGGAAGACGGCGTTCGCGAACTCACGCATCTTACCTTGGGCAAGCTGGGTGGATTCGTCTTCCAGTATCTCTTCACGGATCTGTTTCTTCGCCTCCTCGGCTGGCAGTGCTTCGCCCTTGTCGTTCTTGAAATCGTTGGTTCCGCGTGCGGCGTATCTCGCGTCGATCATCGCGGCAAAATTCGTCCGGGTGGTCAGGTTGGTCTCGGCTTCCTTCAGGTAATTGGTGAACGAAAAGTAGACGTAATCGACCACGGCACGTTCGGAGATCCGGTAGTTGGCCGGGTTGTTCGTGAAGAAGCGGGCGATCTGGTTGGTCTCGATCTTCACCTGCGAGAGGAAGTTTGACCGACCGACGAAGCAGACCATTGCTTGGAGTGTTTCGTTCTCGCGCTCAAACATCGGCTTGGCGGCCCGGGTGGAAATCAAACTGGCGCTTTGTCCGGCCATGCGGGTCAACTGCCCGATCGCGATCTCATGGCGGATCCAGTCCTCGAACTGCTTCTCGGTGATACCCCGCTGCTTCAACACCTGGCCGGTGAAGTTGTTGTACATCGTGAGATTGAATTTCTCTGTCTCGCGGTCGGAGAACATCAGGCGGATATACCGGGCCACGGCGTCGTCCGAGACGGTGATCCCTTCGATCTCGGCGCGCTTGAGGAGAATCGTCCGGCGCAGTGACATCTGCTCCATCTGGTCCTTGAACCGCGAATCGGGCCACTGGCCTATTCGTCGCCAGACGTCGAGCTCGGTTTCGCGATTGGCCTGGATGCGCTCGTCGCGGGTGATCTCCATGCCGGCGTAGGAACCGTACGAGGCGGAAGGTCCGCCGAAATTCGTGGCTTCAGGCGTGAAGAAAATAACAAATGCCACCACCGTGAATGAGATGATGACGCTCCACAGAATCGTGGAGTGTTTGCGCATGGTACCGATCATAGCTGGTTCCCCCGATTTTTGGGGGGAGGGAAGCTAAGGGTGAGATTCCGCGCGGGTCAATGGGAAAAGGGGTGGTGTAACAATCGCGGATACATTCCGATGTGGAAACGCCCGTCCGCGAATTGATTTGAGCCGCAACCGGCTCATCCCTAAAACCACGGCGACGCATGCGTTTCCTGATGCTCAATTGGCGCGACCCGAAGAACCCGAAGTCCGGCGGGGCGGAGCGGGTTTCGGTGGCGTATCTGAAAGCCCTGGTTGAACGAGGGCATGAGGCGGCCTGGTTTACGCATGGATTCGATGGAGGGGCAGCTGAGGAAACGATAGATGGAATTCAGGTCGTTCGCAGTGGGGGGACGATTTCCTCGATCCGCGCGGCGAAGAAGTGGGTGCGACAGCAGGCCCGTTTCGATCTGGTGATCGATCAGCATCACGGGATTCCCTGGTACGCGCCTTGGTGGTGCGGGACGAATTGTGTGGCCTATCTCCATGAGATTCTCGGGCCGATTTGGAATGCCTTCTACGGCTGGCCCTGGAATATCATCGGCCGCACGCAGGAAAAGTGGACGTATCGGTTTTACGGAAACGTTCCTTTCTTCACCGGTTCTGGGATCACGAAGGACCTGCTGCATGAGCGCGGTGTGAAGGATGTTTCGGTCGTGCGCTACGGGACTGATGTGAAGGTACTGCCTGAGCTGCCGCCAAAGGAACTCAAGCCGCCTTATCATTTCATCGTCGTCTCACGCCTGGCGCCGAACAAGCAGATCGATCACGCGATTCGGGCGATCAAGGTGCTTCGCAACAAGCAACATGCCTGCAGTCTCACCGTGGTGGGTGGAGGCGAAGAGGAATGGAGCTTGAAGGAACTGGCACGCGGCATTGGTGTGGGCGATTTCGTGGATTTCACCGGACAACTATCCGAAGAGAAGAAGAACGAGCAAATGCAGAAGGCGCATTTCATTCTACATACCTCCCAGCGCGAGGGCTGGGGATTGAATGTGACCGAGGCAAACGCGATGGGAACGCCCGGTGCGGTGTATCCGGTGGGCGGCTTGATTGAATCCACCTTGAACGATCGGACGGGAATCGTATCGAAAAAGGAAACGCCGGAATCCCTCGCAGAACGATTGATGGGTGCATTCGAGCGGCCCGACGATTACGACCAATGGCGAAAGGCCGCCTGGGAATTCGCTCAGGATCTGCACTGGGACAATGTTCTCCCGAAAGCCTGTGACTGGTTTGAGGAACAGGCGAAGCGATGAAGGGTTCGAAAGACTGGATAGATGTGGGCGCAAAAACTCCAAATTCCAAAACCCAAGACTCAAATAATCTTCAAACTCCAAGCTTCAGGCTGAGGCGCCAGCGTAGAGTATTGCCGGGTTCTAGGAATTTTCAGCTTGAGATTTCCTTGGAACTTGAGGCTTGGAATTTGGATTTTTTGGAACGGACTTTTTGCGCTGATACCCGGATACGAAACGTGTGCATCGTTTTCTCCCTCACCCCAGCCCTCTCCCGCTGGGAGAGGGAGACAGCAGACCGGCCAACGCCAAAGAGGCAGGCAACCGAGTTGGCGTGCACCATCCTACCCCCTCTCCCAGCGGGAGAGGGCTGGGGTGAGGGAGAAGAATCACGGCATATTGCATCGAACACATCTCGGACCAGCACCGGGGCAGTATTCGCAGGGCGTATCTTCCGCAGATCAACAAAACCGTGAACATCCTGGTTGTCCACAATTCACTCATGGACTCGACCTCGATCTCTGGGGTGTTGAAGCACTACGCCTACATGGCGCGGGAGTGGATTGCGATGGGGCACAACGTGGACTTCCTGGTGGCGCGAGCAGGGTTTCCTCAATTCCAGAAACTAGTCCCTGAAGCCGGACTCGTCAGCAGCGACAATCTCTTCGACGCAACGAAACATTTGGCCAAGACTTGGACCTACTTTCCCGCCTATGCCTGGCGCTGCCTTACTGCCAGGTTCGTGCGGACGCCCCGCAAATACGATGTCATTTACGCGTCGGGTCAGTTCATCGTGGACGTTTATTGTGCCCGCACGATCGCCCGCCGTCATCGATGTCCCTGGATTGCCAAGGTGCAACATGTGCTGGATTCGCAGACCAAGCGCGAAGGCTTCATCAACAATCTGTTCTTGCGCACGGAAAAGCTCGCCTCCAAGTGGATGAACCGCGAAGCCGCCCGGGTGATGGTTCTGAGCAATGTCGTGAAGCGCGACTACCGCTCGCTCGAAGAGCACCTTGGACTAAAGCCGATTGAGACGGTTGAGGTCGGTTGTGGCATCGACGTCAATACGTTGCAGGAAACTCCCGCGGCCGAGAAGAAATTCGATGTCGTGTTCATGGGCCGAATGCACGAACAGAAAGGCGTGTTCGATTTACCTGAGGTGTGGAAGCGCGTTCGGAAATCATTGCCCAAGGCGAGCCTGCTCGTGATTGGCGAAGGACCGCATCGTCTGCCGATGCAGGAATTGTTCGAGAAAGAAGGGATAGGCGATGGAGTGACGGTTACCGGTGGAATTCCCGAGGCTGAAAAGAACGGCCATCTCGCCCAATCACGCGTTGGCCTCAGCTTGTCGTATGAAGAAGGCTGGGGACTTTCGATTACAGAGTTCCTCGCATTCGGGTTGCCCGTGGCCGCGTATGTATTGCCTGTGTTCGAACAGGTGTTCCCGACTCAATTGGAAACAGCACCATTGGGTGACAAGGAGAAGATAGCCGGACAGATCGTCGGGCTCTTGAAGGATTCCGAACATGCCCGCAAGCGTGGCGAGGAAGGCAGGGCGTTTGCTGGGCGATACGACTACCGCCACATTGCGCACGAGGAGTTCGCGATATTGGAGGAGGCGGTGAAGGGTTGAAGGGTGCATCTGTTCAACCCATTACCCCCTCAACCAATCCACGCTTCAAAACTTCTGAGCCTCATCCGGACCAGGGTTGGCGTAGGCCGGATCTTTCGCGCGGATGTAGAGCTCGCCGGCGTTCATGCGCACCTCCAGAGGCACCAAGGTTGTGCCTCGTTGATTGATCGTCTGGGCCGTCTGGCTCAGGTTGCGTGATTGAATTCCCTGGCGACCGACCGGGGGGACGTTGGCGTTGAAGAACGCCGTGCACCACCAGCGGCCGGCGCGATCCTTGAATGGAGTTCCATGTCCCAGGAAGCGGCCGGCGAATTTTCGCTCGCTGTAGGGACCGGTGATCTTGTCCGCGACGGCGTAATAGAGGTTGTAGCTGCCACGACGCATCTTCCCGGTGGACCAGCCGGTGCCGAAGAGAACGTATTTGCCGCGGATCTTCTGGATCAGGCAACCCTCGTGTCCCATCTTTGCCGTGGCGCCGGAGGGCCCGATCTTCCTGGGATTGGAGGTGAATCCGCTGAAGTCCGGTTTCAACGGCGCAATCGAGGTGGCGCCCCAGATCATCCACCAGGTGCCGTCGTCATCCTTGAAGAGCGAGGGGTCGTGACGTCGTTGGATGGCCGTGCCCAGGGGATTCGTCCACGGACCGGCAACCTTTGTTCCCTTGCTGATCGAAAGGTTCGCACCTTTGACCGGGCCCGGGCTGGTGTGAACGAGCGCCCATTGTTCGCCCAGCCAATGCAACTCGGGTGCCCACAAACGCCATTGACCTTGATCAAGTTGTTCAAAGGCCTTGGGTTGATCGCCAAACCATACCCCGTCCTTCAGTGAAAACGGCGCGTTCAAGTCTTCCCAATCGATGAGATTCTTACTGCGCCACACATTGGCTTTCCAACCGACGACAGAACCTTCGCCCAGGCCCGTGTTGTAGGGCTCGGTCTGTTCGCGCTTGTCGCCGGCGAGGGGAGTTGTGCCGGTGAGATAATAATGATCGTCCGGTCCGAGAATGATGTAGGGATCACGAATCCATCCATTGAGCACGAACACGGCGCGATCATGTGAGGCGAGCAGGCTCTGGATTCGCTTGCGCCCCATCGGCATTGCAACCACCGGCGGCTTCCCACCGGCGTCGATGCGCGTCAGCAGGATCGTCGCGTTGAAGGGATTGGGTGCCAGGTAATTACCGGCCGCAGTTCGGTCGTCCAGGCCGATGGTAAGCTGGTCCTGCGGTTGGACTGGAATCAATCCGGGCGAAGGAATCGACGCAACCAGCTCACGGTTCACGGAAAGGGACATGGTCTTCTTGTTCAAGACGCCTTCCAGCCGAACAGACCGGCTGGACGGTTCCTTCGCCATGATGCGGGTGGCCTTGCCATTCACCCGCACGTCGAATGCCGCTCTTCCGTCAACGAAGTGGAGCGCATAGCCGTGCTCTTTCCCTCCCTGCGCGAGGACCACGCCATTCGGGATATCCCGACGCGCGTTTACCTCGGCGATGATGCGCAGGTCTTTCTTCGCGATGTTCGGCGAGGCAGATGCGGACTTGTTGCCGGACGTGCTTTTCCTTCGGCGGAGGGCGCGAGATTTGGCTTCGGGATACTTCGCGAGTTTCGCAACCAGTTCCTTCAACAGGGCGGGTTTGGCCGACGCAAGGTTTTGGGTTTCCTCTGAATCGTTTTGGTAGTCGTAAAGTTCATATTGAGCAGCAGACTTCGGTTCACCGGGATTGCGCCATTCGACCAGACGATGGCGATCCGTGCGAATCGCCCGCCCCATCTTGCCCTTGGGATAAGCGTGATAGGCATGATCGCGCACGCGCGCCTCGGGGTTTTTCAACACCGGCACGAGACTCACACCGTCGATGGGTTGAGGACCATTGGGTTTGGGAAGGCCGGCGAGTTCCGCAAGAGTTGGATAGATGTCGACACTCTCAGCCGGTTGCCGCGTGGATGAACCTGGTTTTGTTACGCCCGGTGCGACGATGAAGATCGGAATGCGATTGGCCTGTTCGTAATTCGTATGTTTCGTCCAGATGCCGAGATCGCCGAGATGAAAACCATGGTCACCCCAGAGAACGACCAGCGTGTTGTCAGCAAGTCCAAGTTCCGTGAGTGCCTTGACCACCTTGCCCACCTGCGCATCCACATAACTCGTGCTCGCGTAGTATCCGTGAATCAACTGGCGCTTCACCTTATCCGAGATCGGTGCCGGATTGCCCTTGTCCGGAACGGGGAAGTAGTTGCGAATCTCCCCACCGCGCTTGTGGGCGACCGTCGGTGAATCCTTCGGGTGATCCACGTTTTTCGTGAACGGCAGCTGGTTCGGATCATGCATGTCCCAAAAACGCTTGGGCGCCGAGAACGGCAAATGCGGACGCGCGAACCCGGCTGCGATGAAGAACGGTGTGCCGTCCTCCCTGCGGCGTTTCTTGGCGGCCTTCAATCGTCGAATCGTTTCCTCAGCCACGCGGCCATCGGCATAGTCATTGTCATTCGCAACCGGCGCTTCGAACGCAGCACCGCGCGGCAGCTTGTTCACTTCACCAAGCCGTTGATTGGTGAACATCGCTTCCTCTCGCGTCAGTTGCCCGCCCTGCGTGCTCTTCGGATCGAGATACTCAATCACCTTGTCATGAAAGTGCGCGACGCTGAACGACTCCGGATCGCCTTCATTGCCGTGCCCAATGTGGAAGATCTTCCCCAGCGATTCCGTCCGATAACCGTGATTGGCGAAGAACTGGGGCATCGTGACTGCGTTGGGCAGCGTCTGCCGCAGACGATTGCCCAGCCCATACAATCCGGTGGAGGTCGAATGCGAACCGAGCATCAAAGTGAACCGCGACGGTGCGCACACCGCCTGGTTGCAATACGCCAGGTCAAAGCGCATGCCCCTCGCCGCAAGCGCATCCAGGTTCGGAGTCTTGGCCGCCTTGTCGCCGTGGCAACCCAACGCCGGCTTCAGATCATCGACAAGGAGCAACAGAACATTCGGCCGCTCGGCCGCGTTCAGTGAAGCGATTATCAGCAGAAGAACGGCGAGAACATGGCCAGCGCGTCTGAACGGTAAGGTGTTCGGAAACATCACGAACGGACGATAGCGAATTGGAATTGGAGGACAACACATCGGTCGGCTTTTGCTTGGACGTATTGAGTCAGGAACTCGTGCGGTATAGATGCATCAAACCTCACGAATACGTTACACCTCAGCACTGGACACGTCCCCCTTGTCTCCTACACTGCGACCCAGTCATGAAAAAGATTCTCACCCTTACAATCGCTCTTTCGGTGTCTTCGTTCACACTCCAAGCCGGAGAGAAAGGGTTCCAACGGATCTTCGACGGCAAGACTTTCAAGGGCTGGGAAGGCGACACGAAAAAGAGTTTTCGGATCGAGAATGGCGCGGTGGTTGGGGGGCAATTGAAGGAACGTATTCCGCGAAACGAGTTCCTCGCCACGATGCGCCGATATACGAATTTCGTGTTGCGCCTTCAAGTCAAGTTGGTGGGAGACAAGAAACCGAATGCCGGAATCCAGATCCGCACGGAACGCATTCCGAATCACCACGAGGTGATCGGTTACCAGGCCGACATGGGGCCCGGTTGGTGGGGTGCCTTGTATGACGAATCACGCCGTCGCAAAGTTCTGGCGCGTCCGGCGAAGGACGTGATCGGGAAGGCGTTGAAGGAAGGTTGGAACGATTACGAGATCGACTGTCGCGGAAAACGGATTCGCTTGAAGATCAACGGAGCCAAGACG
This sequence comes from Verrucomicrobiales bacterium, assembly GCA_002715965.1. Classification (GTDB taxonomy): domain Bacteria; phylum Verrucomicrobiota; class Verrucomicrobiia; order Limisphaerales; family JAYPXF01. The sequence goes on from PBAL01000046.1 coordinate 34,654, forward strand.
GTGGACTACACCGAGCCGGAGGATGCGATCCCGCAATTCGGGATCATCGCGCTGCAAATTCACAGCGGCGCGCCGACCGAGGCGTGGTATCGGAATATCCGAATCAAGGAATTACCTTAGCTAATTAGTGTCTCCGGTTGACGAGAATAACTTTCCTTGCGGATTTCTTGGCACCACCATGCATTTGTCGTAACAACTCCGAAACCCAACCGTCATTTCTGCAGGCGCAGAAATATGCGAAAAAAACCGAACAATCACCCGACGCTTGGGTCCCGCTGGATCACTCTGATCTGCTCGATTGTTCTCACCTTTTCTTGGCCCCTTTGCGCTGATGAAGCGTATGACGATGGCTGGAAACTCTTCCAGACCGGCAAGTACGAAGAGGTGATTGAAAAAGCCGAGGCTGCGCTGGTGGAAGATCGCACGTCTGAGGATTGGTCCCGGCTGTTGGTGAAGTCGCAGATGATCACCGGCAAATATGCCGAGGCGCTTGGAGTCATCACCAATGCTTCCAAGCGTTACCCGCTCAGCCAGGATATCCAACTCAAGCTGCTCGCCCGCGACGTCTATAATCACAACGGTTATCCGGACAAGGCGGCCGAACAACTCATCGACATCAACCGCCTCGCGAGCACGCGTTCGTGGGCTTACCAGGATGCGGATGATGTTGTCACCTTGGGGCGCGCGGCATTGATCATGGGGGCGGATTCAAAGCTGGTCTTGGATCGCCTTTATCTGCCCGCCAAGAAATCGGATCCCAATGAACGCGAAGTTTATCTCGCGCTCGGACAACTGGCTCTCGACAAGGGCGACTTCCAACTCGCGGCAAATTACTTCAAGGAAGGCGTCAAGAAACACCCGGATGATCCGGACATGCATTACGGCATAGCCCAGGCCTTCGCACCCAGCGAACGCGGCATCATGGGCACGGCCATCGACAAGGCCCTGAAGCTGAATCCGGATTATGTTCCCTGCAAGTTGATGAAGATCGAGTTCCTCATCGACGGCGAACAATACGACGATGCGGAAGAATTCATCAAGGAAGTCCTCGAGGTGAACAAGTGGCAACCAAGTGCGTGGGCATTTCGTGCCGTGATCGCCCATGTGAAGAACGATGAAAAGGGTGAGCGCCGTGGCCGTTCAACCGCGCTGAAGTTTTACAGCAACAACCCGGAGGTCGATCACCTGATCGGCCGCAAGTTGTCCGCGAAGTATCGCTTTGAGGAAGGCGCCGAGTATCAACGTCAGGCGCTCAACTTCGCCGAGGGTTTTCTTCCCGCCAAGATCCAGCTCGCCCAGGATCTTCTGCGCATCGGCCAGGAGGCGGAAGGCTGGGATCTGGCGCGGGAAGTCAGCGAGGAAGACGAGTATGACGTGACGGCCTTCAACCTCACGGCGCTCAAGGATACCACCGACAAGTTCGCCACGCTGACGAACGAGCATTTCATTCTCCGAATGGATAAACGGGAAGCGGAGGTCTACGGTGCGCGCGCGCTGAACATCCTCACCGAAGCCCATGTTGAGTTGACCAAAAAATACGGCGCGAAACTCACCCGCACCACGCGGGTTGAAATCTTTCCCGACCAGAACGACTTCGGTGTTCGCACCTTTGGGATGCCCGAGAATCCCGGTTTCCTCGGTGTCTGTTTTGGTTCCTTGATCACGGCGAACAGTCCGGCTTCAGCGGGCGACAATCACTCCAATTGGGAAGCCGTTCTCTGGCACGAATTCGCCCACGTCATCACCCTTACGATGACAAAGAACAAGATGCCCCGCTGGCTGAGTGAAGGCATTTCAGTCTATGAGGAACTCGCCAAGAATCCCGCGTGGGGGCAGACCATGACTCCGCAATACAAGGGCTTCATCGACGACGGCGACCTCACACCCGTGAGCAAACTCAGCCTTGCCTTCCTGCGTCCGAAGACGCCCGCGCATCTGCAGTTTGCGTATTACGAAGCCTACCTGGTGGTTGATTTCATTGTCCGCGAATTCGGACGGGACAAGCTCTCCAAGATTTTGAACGACCTCGGCACGGGCATGTGGATCAATCAGTCCATCGAGAAACACTGCAAGCCGATGAAGGAAATCGACAAGGAGTTTGAAGATTACGTCGAGACGCTCGCCAAGACTTTCGGAGAAGGACTCGACTTTGAAGATCCCAATCCCAAGGAAGAAAACGGCGGCCCCATGGCCCGCGCGCGCCAGCAGATCGATTGGACCAAGCTGAAGCCGAACAACTACTACCTCCTGACCAAGCAGGCCAATGAAGCGCTCAAGGCCGAGAACTACGACGAAGCCGAAATTCACATCAACAAATTGCTTGAGGAACTTCCCGATTACACCGGTTCGGACAGCCCGCTCTGGCTCAAGTCGCAACTTCACTATGGCCGCGAAGAATACGACGATGAAAGGCGCACGCTGAAGAAGCTCGCACTGATTGATGGCGACTCTCTTGTCGTTTACAAACGCCTCATCGAGATCGAGACGGAACGCAACAACTGGACCTCGGTCAAACGCAACGCCGAACGTCACCTAGCCGTTCATCCCTTGATACCCGCACCCCATCGCTTCCTCGCCATCGCCAGCGAGCGCACCGACGACAAACCCGGAGCCATTGCCGCCTGGGAAACCGTTCTTCACTTCGAACCTGCAGCACCGGCCCGCGTTTACTATCGCCTCGCCCGATTGCACGAAGATCCAAAGCTCGCCAAGCGAAATGTCTTGATGGCCTTGGAAGAAGCACCGCGTTACCGCGAAGCACATGCGTTCCTACTTGATCTGAATCGACCGAAACCAAAGCCGGAAGCGAAACCGGAGAAGAAAAAAGAACCAGCCAAACCAGTTGCCAAGAAGAAGCCGGCCGCTCCGGAAAAGAAACCCGCCCCGCCCCGCAAGAAGGCAACTCCGGCAAAGACGCAGGCGCGCGCGAAAAAAAAGCCCACTACAACCAAGCCCTCGAAGGAATCTGCAAAAGCGCCTGAGGAAACATCTCCCCGTGCTCCCAAGGAACCGAAGCCGCGCTCAAACGGAGCTGCCGACAAGCCAAAACCCAAGCCATGAACCACCGCACCCTCAAGTTCACGTTGGTTCTGCTCCTGGCAGCTATCAGCCTCGGTGTGTTTGCTCAACGACGGGGCGGCCGCGATGTTTCGAACGCCAAGACCGCCCGCGCCTACGATCATCTTGGCACGCCGGACTGGACGAACAATCCTGCCTTCAAGAAAGACGTGTTCACCTTTGCCCGCCTCAAGTACGGCGCCTGGGGGCCGGGGGATTGGCGGGGAGGCCGTCGCTGGTCCACCGACTTTCCGGACGCGGATCTGAACCTCTCCTATCGCCTTCAACAGATGACCTCGATGAAGGTCGATCCGGATGGCGTGGTCGTTGAAATCCTGGACCCCAATCTCTTCAACTATCCATGGGTTTACATGGTGGAACCCGGTTCGCTTTACTTCACCGAGGAAGAGGCTGAGACCTTGCGCAAATATTTCTTCAACGGCGGCTTCATGATGGTCGATGACTTCTGGGGCGAAGCCGAGTGGGAGAATCTCTATGACGAGATCAAGAAGGTCTTCCCCGATCGCGAACCGATCGAACTGGAGATGGATCACCCGATCTTCCACACGGTCTTTGACATCAAGCTGGCCAAGCATGAGATGCAGGTGCCCAATGTGCGCACCGGCACGGAGCATCAATGGACCGGGATCACCTACGAACGCCACGACGCCAAGCAGGTGCACTTCAAGGGCATCTTCGACGACAAGCAGCGCATGATGGTTTTCATCGCGCACAACACCGACAACGGTGACGGCTGGGAACGCGAAGGCGAAAACGAATACTACTTCCGCGAGTTCGCGGAGAAGAAGGCCTACCCGCTGGGGATCAACGTGATCTTCTACGCGATGACGCACTAGAGATGAGGGCTTGAATCTGGAACCTATCAATAAATCAAGTCGAAGCCTGGCGTTCGCAATTGCGGCTCCGCATCATTTCAACTGACACATCAATACACATACCATGGACGCACCCAGCTCCGATAATCCTCCCCTCCCAACACCCAGCGAAAAGGAAACGGTCGAACAACTCATCGCCGCGCGCGGACAAATTCAGTCCGAACTGCGCAAGACGATCGTTGGTCAGGACGACGTCATCGAATTGATCCTCACCGGATTGCTCGCCGGCGGTCACTGCCTTATCACCGGCGCACCGGGTCTGGCGAAGACGCTCCTCGTGAAATCCATTGCGGAGATCTTTCACCTCGACTTCCAGCGCATTCAGTTCACACCGGACTTGATGCCCGCCGACATCATCGGCGTGGAAATCCTTCGCGAAGCTGACGGCGATCGTCGCATGGAATTCACCAAGGGGCCGGTCTTCGCGAACATTGTCCTCGCGGACGAAATCAACCGCACACCGCCCAAAACCCAGGCCGCCCTCCTGGAATCCATGCAGGAACATCAGGTGACCGCAGCCGGCGTCAGCCATGCCCTGCCCGAACCCTTCTTTGTGCTCGCCACGCAGAACCCGATCGAGATGGAAGGCACCTATCCACTTCCGGAAGCCCAGCTCGATCGTTTCATGTTCAACGTCATCATCGATTACCTCCCCGAAAACGATGAGGTCGCCGTCATCCAGCAAACGACCGGGCGGGCGGGCGAAAAGATCCAGCCGATCTTCAGCAGTGACGACGTGCTCCGCTTCAATGACATCGTGCGCGGTGTGCCGATCGCTGAGGACGTCGTTCGCTACGCCGTCAAACTTGCGGCCGCGTCGCGGCCGGGGCAGGACACCTCGCCGGACTTTGTGAACGATTGGGTTGGCTGGGGTGCCGGTACTCGCGCGGGACAGAACCTCGTGCTCGGCGGCAAGGCACGGGCCTTGTTGAAGGGCAATTCCCATGTCACCCCCGAGGACATCAAGGCGCTTGCTCATCCTGTCCTTCGCCATCGAATCCTGGTGAACTATCGCGCGGAAGCCGAAGGCGCTACCGTCGACAAGGTCATCGATCGACTGCTCGAAACCGTCGAACTCTGACGTGCCCGAAACCGCCCAAGACGCGCCCGCGGAACGCGGATCGATGATCGATCCGCAGACCCTGATGGCGATCAAGAATCTCGAACTACGCGCCCGCACGGTCGTCGAGGGGTTCTGGAGCGGCATTCATCGCAGTCCCTATCACGGCTTCTCCGTCGAGTTCACCGAGTATCGCTCCTACTCACCCGGCGATGATCTGCGTTATCTCGATTGGAAGCTACTGGCACGGTCCGATCGGCTCTACATCAAGAAGTTCGAGGACGAGACGAATCTCCGTTGTCACCTCCTTTCCGACAACAGCCGTTCCATGCTTTTTGGTTCGCGCGGCTACACGAAAGCCGAATACGCAAACACGCTTGCCGCAACCCTCGCTTACTTCCTCTACCAACAGGGCGACGGCGTGGGTCTGATGAAGTTTGATCAGGAGATTCGCGAATACCTTCCAGCGCGACATCGACACGGACATCTGCGTCACGTCATGCAAGCGCTCGAACGCGAACCGGAGGGTGGATCCACGGACCTCGGTTCGCCCCTGCGCAAGATCGCCGAACTCATGCGCCGACGCGGACTCGTCATCCTTCTGACCGACCTGCTTGCGCCGATCGATGATCTCGAACACGACCTTGCCCTGCTGACTTCTGTCGGGCACGAAGTAATTCTCTTTCAACTGTTGGATCCAGCCGAGTTGACCTTCGACTTCGACCAGTCCACGCAATTCGTGGATCTCGAAAGCGGCAAGGACGTCTTCATCGATCCACACCAGGCCCGTGACGATTACAAACGCAGATTCAACGCCCACACTGAGGCCGCCGAACTTGTCTGCCGCAAGCTCGGCATCAGCTACCGGCGCTTCACCACCGATCAGCCGCTCGAACTTGCCGTCTACGATTTCCTGAAAGCCCGCCTCCGCAACGGCCGCCTCATCCGACGCAACGCCGGGCCCGCAGGAGGTGGTTCATGAACCCTCCCCGCAGCAGCCGACGTGAGGAGGCTCAATCTAGTTCTAGATTCAGATTGAGAGTATCGAAGTCATTGCAAGGCGAGGCATGTAAACGCATTGAAATCTCGGAGGTCTGGCTCCCTCATTCCGGAAACCACCCCACACAATCCACATGCGTGAAATCCGCGTCATCCGCGGTTAATGAAGAAAGAGGAACACCATGAGTTTCCTCACCCCCCTCTTCCTCTTCGGCACGCTCGCGATCGCGGCCCCGATCTATTTCCACCTGATCCGCCGGACGTCGAAGGAAAAGACCCCCTTCAGTTCCATCATGTTCCTGCAACCGTCACCTCCTCGAGTGACGAAGCGCAGCCGCCTGGAACACATCCTTCTTCTACTCCTCCGCTGCCTGATCCTCGCCCTGCTGGCGCTTGGCTTTGCGAGACCGTTCCTGCCGGATCTGATCGATCAGAAGACCGACAAGGGCGAAGGCATCCGTACGCTCGTTCTTCTCGACGCGAGCGCGAGCATGCAGCGCGCGGGTCTTTGGGAAGCCGCGAAGGAACGCGTGGATGGATCCATCGCCGAGGCCGGAATCGAAGACGCCATCGCCATCTATACATTCGGCAGAGAATTCGAGGCTTTGATCACCTTCGAACAATGGGCCGAGACTCCCGTCGATCAACGTGCTTCCCTCGCCCGCAATCGATTGAAGGAAGCCGAACCTGGCTGGTCCGCAACGGGTCTGGGCAACGCGCTCTCACGCGCGGCCTCCATCCTGGACACCCAGGAGGACGAGGAAGAAGACGGGCAAAAAGGCCGCCTTATTCTCGTCAGCGATCTGCAACAAGGGGCCTACCTCGATGAACTTCAGGCATTCGAATGGCCTGAGAAACTCCAGCTCAAGTTGGCAACCATCGAAGCCGGGGCCGCTGGCAACTCAGGCATTCAGTTTCTCCCTTCACCGCTCAATGCCACCCGAACCACCAAGGCGACGCATCAGAAGGTCCGCGTCTATAATACCGGCGATTCAGAGCAGGAACAGTTCAAGGTCGCCTGGGGTTTTCAAGGCGATAAGGAACTCGGCCAGACCGCCGACATCTATGTCCCCCCCGGCCAGAGCCGCGTGGTCGAGGTTGAGCGTCCAAAGAACTTCGATGATTCCACCAAGCTCCTCCTCCTGGGCGACGCAGAAAACTTCGACAACAATGCCTGGCTGATTCCACCGAAACCTCGCCAGGTGCGCATCCTCTACATCGGCGACGAGCACGAGGAAGATACCCGCCAACCGCTGTTCTTCCTGAAGCAGTCCTTCCCGACCACCAGCCGAAACAATTTCAACGTGACGAGCATGACCAACGAGTCGCAACTTTTCCTCGTGCAGAATCCCTATTCCCTGATCGTCGCGACCGATGTCCTGACCGATTACAACGTGAAACAGATCCGCAACGCCGTTCAGGCCGGCGCGACCCTGCTGCTCGCGCCGCGCAGCAAGGAAGCGATTGAGTCTTACCTTGTGCTGCTTCAATCCGACATCCACCCCATCGAGGAAGTTGCGGGCAGTGGGTATGCACTGCTGGGCGAGATCGATTTCAAACACCCGCTCTTCTCTGCCTTCACCGATCCGCGCTTCAGCGACTTCACCAAGATCAGCTTCTGGCGTTATCGACGTTTCGATGCCGCAAAGTTCCGTGACGCCCACGTCATTGCGCGCTTTGACAACGACGATCCCGCGATCATCCAGCAGCCGATCGGACATGGTTCGGCATACCTGCTTGCCTCCTGCTGGCATCCCTTCGACAGTCAGTTTGCGCTCTCCTCGAAGTTCGTGCCCATCATGCACACCATTCTCGAAACTGCCGGAGCGCTCGCCGTCACGCCGAGCCAATACCTCGTCGGCGATCACGTCGTGATTCCCTTCACCAACAATATTGCCTCCGTCACGGTCACGACACCCGAAGGCAAAAACCTGGAACTGGAGGAAGGCCAATCCCTCTTTCGCAAGACCCGCCTTCCCGGTGCCTACACGATGACTTCCGGCACCAATACCCTTCGCTTCGCTGTGAACATCGACCCCCGCGAAAGCCGCACTGAAGCGCTGCCAACAGAGCGCCTCGAACAATTCGGCGTTGTCCTGCAGAACGTCGTGTTTGAACGCACCAAGAAGGTCGATGAAAAGCGCCTCAAAAACTCCGAGATCGAGAACCGTCAGAAGCTCTGGCGGTGGTTGATTGTGGGTGCTTTGATGGTATTATCGCTTGAAGTACTGATGGCTGGACGCTTGTCACGGCCTGTCCCCGCCGGCATATGACGCCTCCGCTCAGCAACCTGCTACAGCCAGTCATCAGACGCTATCGTGCCTGGCAGAAATGGCGCGGACTCTCGATCTGCTGGCTCCTCACCGCCTTTGCCGCCTCCGCCGTTCACAGTCTGAAGAAGCACGGCTGGCAGGAACCCGAATGGGCCTTCATGGCGATTTTGATCCTCGCGGCACTGACCGGATTCATCATCTGGCTTGGCTGCCGCAAGATCTCCCCCGACCGACGCTGGATCTCCCGCCAAATCGAGGAGGAACATCCGGAACTCAACTCAAAGCTCATGGCCGCGGTCGAACAACGCCCCGACGAGACCGGCCAGTATAGCTACCTGCAACAACGCGTCATTTCCGAAGCTGTCCGTCATGCGATCCAGACCGGTTGGTCGGAGAATCTTCATTCACGCCAGGTCGTCTGGGCACGCGGATTTCATTGGGCCGCGCTGATCATCATGATCGCTTCGCTGCTGCACCTGCGTCTGCCCACCGCCTTTGCCGGTGTGCTCCCCGGCGATCCGGCTTACGAAACCGTTGCGACGGATATCAAGGTCGATCCCGGTGATACGCGGGTGGAGAAGGGTAGAAGCCTCGTCATCACCGCGCGTTTCAGCGGACCGACACCGGTAAATGCGCATCTCGTCGTCTCCGGTGATGGGGAGAAGGCGAAGATCGTCCCGATGGTCAAGGCGATGAACGATCCGATCTTTGGCACGACCATTCCCGAGGTTGACGGACCGTTTCGCTACCATGTTGTTTACGAGGACAAGCAAAGTGACGAATATCAGGTCACCGTCTTTGAGTTTCCCCGCCTTGAGCAATCCAATATCGAAATCAACTTCCCCGAATACACCGGCCTGGACAAGCAACGCACTGAAAACACCAGGCGCGCCACTGCCGTCGTTCGGTCGCATATTGATGTAGAACTGGAACTGAACAAGCCCGTCAACTCAGCCCGGCTCGTGGCCGCGAACCGCAAGCTCATCCTCAAGACCGACGGCACCAAGGCCGTGGCCAACCTCAAGGATTTCGAACTGATTCGCAGCGAGATCTTCGACCTTCAACTCATCGATGACGAAGGCCGTACCAACAAGTTCGATGAACGTTTTGTCTTCGTGGCGCTCCCCAATCGTCCACCGGAGATTCGCTTCAAATCCCCACGTGGCGATCAACGTGTCACCGCGTTGCAGGAAGTGCTCTTCGAGGCCGAAGGTTGGGATGATTACGGGCTCACCAAGTTTGGCTTCGGCTATCGCGTCGCTGGACGCGACACCGTCGATCATCTCATGGTCACCAACGCACCGGCCAAGGACAAACGCAGCTTTGCCAAGGACATCAGCCTCGAGGAAGTTGGCCTCAAGCCGGACAACCTCATGTCCTACTATCTTTGGGCGGAGGACATCGGCCCCAACGGCAAACCGCGCCGTGTTGAAAGCGACATCTACTTCGCCGAGATTCGGCCCTTTGACGAGACTTTCCGCGAAAACCAGGGTGCCGGAGGCGGACAGCAACAAAACAGACAGCAGCAACAAGGCACACCGTCCGAACAACTTGCCGAACTGGTGAAAAACATCACCAGCGCGACCTGGAAACTGCGGCGCATGGACTACGAAGAGCCCGCGCGCCCCACCAGCACCGAGCCCAAAGAACCGAAAGAACAACCATGAAGAAGACACTCCTTTTCATCACGCTGATCGCGTTCGTGTTCAGCGTCCTGGACGCAACGGCGCAACGCCGTCCGCGCGTCTCCAAGAACGTTGGCGGCAAGAGCCTCGCCGAGGACATCGCCGTGATCTCCGAGGCCCAAGGTCAGGCCTTGGAACTCGCACAGGCACTCCTCTCAAAAAAGGAAACCAAGGAAGACAAGGAATCCGCCCAGAAGATCATCGACATGATCAAGCAGGCCCAGAAATTCACGGAGCAGGCCCGGAACGATCGCGAAAAATTGAATGACGCCGTGCGCGCGCAGGAAGTCGCCTTCCAGGCCCTCCTCGAACTTGCCACCCGCGAGCATCAAGTTCGGCGCCAGCAACAACAACAGCAAAGCCAATCCCGTCAGAACCGGCGCAACCAGCAGCAGCTCAACCAGCTTGAGATGAAGATGAAGCAGAGCAAATACGAGACCAAGCGCCTCGCCTCGAACCAGGAACAGAATCAGCAACAGCAGGAAAACCTGCAGGCTCTCAGCCGTCTTCGTGACCTCGCCCGCCGGCAGCAGGACATCAACGAGCGCCTCAAGGAGCTTCAGAACGCACTTCAAGCCGCCGAGACCGAGGAAGAGAAGGAAGACGTCCGACGTCGCCTCAAGCGCCTCATGGAGGAACAGGCCCGTCTCATGGAACAAATGGACGAACTCGATCAGCGCATGCAGCGGCCTGAAAACCAGCAACGCATGGCCGAGTCCCGCATGGACCTCCAACGCAGTCGCCAGAACGCCCAGCGCACTGCCGAGGCGATGGAACAAGGCGAAGTTTCACGCGCCCTCGCTTCCGGCACTCGAACGCAGAAGCAGCTTGAAGATCTGAAGGAAGATTTCCGGAAGAAAGGCGCCAGCAAGTTTGCCGAAGACATGCGCGAGATGCGCGACGTCGCCCGCGCACTCGCCGACAAGCAAAAGGACCTCACCGAACGTCTCGCCGGCAAGAGCGACGAGCCAAAGAAACAGCGCAAATCCCTCGTCGATGACAACAAGGAAGCCGAAACCTCGGAAGAATTGAAACAGCAGGGCAAACAGCTTAAAGAACTCATGCAGCACGCCGAACAGGTCACCCGCCAGTCCGAATTCGCCGAACCCCTGCTGCACAAGCATCTCTACGACGCCGTCCGAAACCAGGTTCAGCGCGAGGGCAAGTCCGTCACCCAGACCCGCGACGAGCTCATCCGGAAACGCGTGCTGACCTCTTCCATCGTGCAGATGCTCCGCGACGCCACCGAGACCGGTGAAACGAAGTCACTCGACATCGCGAGCGAACTTTCCCGTATCGGCTTCAACGAACCCGCCGAGACCATCTCAAAGAGCAACCAGGATAACTTCGAGGAACTCGAGCGCCGCATTTCCCGGGCCGCTGAAAGCGTGTTGGGTGACGAAGCTGAAGCCCTTCGCCAGGCGCGCCGCGAGATCAACGATCTCACCCGCCAACTCGCCGAAGAGGTCCTCCGGGCGAACCCGAATCGTTTTCTTACCAACCAACTCGCCCAAGCCAACGTCGGCGCTTCCGGCCAGCAGATGCAGCAGAATCAACCAGGAAATCGCCCAGGCCAGGATCAGGCCCAGCAAGGCCGCACTGGTGAACGACAGGGTCAACAGGGCCGGCAAGCAAATCGCGACGGCCAGCAGCAGGGTCAACAAGGTCAGCAAGGCAATCGCGATGGGCGGCAGCAGGGCCAACAACGCCAGCAAGGCAATCGCGATGGCCAGCAGCAGGGCCAACAGGGCCAGCAGGCAAATCGTGGTCGGCAGCAACAGGGTCAACAAGGCCAGCAAGGCAATCGGGACGGCCAACAGCAAGGGCAGGGTCAAGGCGAGCAACGTCAGATGGCGAACAACCAGCAGAACCAGCCCGGTCAGCAAAACCAACGCGGGCAACAAGGCCGCGATGGCCGCCAGGCCAATCGCAACACCAACAGCCGGGGCGGCCGCACCGGTGGCAGCTATGGTGGTTGGGAAGGCATTTTACCCGAGGGGATCATCGCCGAGCGCGACGGCCATAACCAAGGCCCCATCACCGGGGAAGACTACGCCAACTGGGCGGATCGCATGCGCAACGTTGAAGAAATGGTCAACACCTCGGAACTTCGCAACGAGATCACCAAGGTTCGCGAACGCGTCCGATCCATGCGGGTCGATTTCAAACGCCACAGCAAGGAGCCTCAGTGGGACATGGTCCAGACCCAGGTTATGACCCCCCTCGTTGAGATTCGCGACCGCATCTCAGAAGAACTCGCCCGCCGCGGTTCACGCGAAGCCATGGTCCGCATTGATCGTGATCCCGTCCCCACCCGCTTTGCCGACGTCGTCCGCAAATACTACGAATCCCTCGGCAGCGACCGTTGATCTGAATGCCCCTCCTCGCGGACATTATATTCACCGGCCGTGATTGGTTGATTCCGGCCATCGTGCTCGGCGTCATCGGCGTGTTGAGCTTCGCCTGGAGCTACAGCGGTTCCACCGCGCGCCCGGGCACGAAACCAATCTGTGCCGTGCTGAGATTGATCGGCATCGTGGCCTTGATCCTCTGCCTTCTGGAACCGCAATGGTCAGGCGAACGCGCCAAGCCCGGCGCAAATCTCTTCGCGGTGGTCGCTGACAACAGTCAGGGCATGGAGATCCACGATTATGGCAATCCCGAGAGCCGTGGGGAAACGATGCGCAAGATCGTGAAGGACGCGGAATCCGAATGGATCTCCTCGCTGAACGAAAACTTCAACGTCCGGAACTACCTGTTCGATTCCAAACTGCGCTCCACGGACTCGTTCAAGGAACTCGATTTCAAGGGACGCTCTTCCGCGCTCTGGACGAGCCTGAAGCTTCTACAGGAACGCTACGAAGGCCGACCGCTCGCGGGCATCCTGCTGCTCACCGACGGCAATGCCACCGACATCCCGGACAGTGGTATTGATTTGGAAGGGCTGCCCCCGATCTTTCCCGTTGTGATCGGACGCGATGATCCCGGCAAAGATGTCACTGTCGAGAAGATCACAGTCACCCAGACCGCTTTCGAAGACGCGCCCGTGACCATCGATGCGCAGGTAAACGCCATCGGTTTCAAGGGCAGCAAGATTCAAGGCATGCTTCTGGACACCGAAGGCAAAGAGGTCGAAAGCAAGTCCTTCGTCGCCAACGATCGTGCCGACCGCCTCTCCTTCCGTTTCAAGGTGCGTCCCGAAAAACCCGGCGTGTCGTTCTACCGTCTGAAAGTCGGCAAGCTCGGCGATATCGACAAATCACTCGAAGAAACCGGTGAAGCCACGCTGGCGAACAACAAACGCATCATCGCTGTCGACCGGGGAGAAGGGCCTTATCGAATCCTCTACGTCAGCGGCCGTCCGAACTGGGAATTCAAGTTCCTCAATCGCGCGCTGATCTCTGATGATCAGACTGATCTCGTCGGCCTGATCCGCATCGCCCGGCGCGAACCCAAGTTCGTCTTTCGAGGACGCACCGGCGAGACCAGCAACCCGCTCTTCCGCGGATTCGGCGAACAATCGGAGGAGGAAATCCAACGCTACGATCAACCCGTTCTCATTCGCCTGAACACGAAAGACCGCGAAGAACTGGCTGCAGGATTTCCACGCGCGGCCGAAGAGCTTTATGAATTCTCCGCGATCATCATTGATGACATGGAGGCCGCGTTTTTCACCGCCGATCAAAAGGCGCTCTTGCAGACCTTTGTCTCCGAACGCGGAGGCGGTTTCATGATGCTTGGCGGAATCGATACCTTCCGTGACGGCAAATACGACCGCACTCCCATCGGCGATCTGTTGCCGGTTTACTTGAACCGCGGCAACGCACCAAACCCGGAAACCGAGCTTCGCATGGACCTTACCCGCGAAGGCTGGCTGCAGACCTGGGCGCGCCTTCGCGAGACCGAACAGGAAGAACGCACGCGCATCGAAAAGATGCCCGCCTTCGGAATCCTTAATCCATTGCCCGAGGTCAAGCCGGGCGCCAGCATCATCGCCAATGTGACGGACGAACACGGCACAGCCCATCCCGCGCTCACCGTGCAACGCTTTGGCCACGGACGCGTCGCGGCGCTCACGGTCGGGGACTTCTGGCGCTGGGGCATGCGCGATCCCGAACTGCACGTGGATTTCGACAAATCCTGGCGGCAGATGATCCGCTGGCTTGTCGCCGACATCCCGCAACGCATCGATCTGGAAACCACCCCCAAGGAGGGCGATCCAAACCAAGCGGTGGAAATCAAGGTCCGAGCCCGCGATCCCAAGTTCCAGCCACTGGATAACGCGACCGTGTCACTTGAGATTCACACCATCGGCAAGAACGGGGAGCCCTCGGAGCCCCTGCGCATGCAGGCCGAACCCTCCAACGACGAGTCGGGCCTTTACGAAGCAACCTATGTGCCACGGGGAACCGGCGGCTACTACGTCCAGACCAGCGTGACCAACGCCTCCGGCGCCTCGGTCGGAACTTCCGAGGCAGGATGGACCACCGACCTTGCCGCCGAGGAATTCAAATCGCTCGTCCCCAATCGCGCCTTCCTTGAAACGCTCGCCCGCCAGACTGATGGCGAGGTGGTGAAAACCGGTGACCTGAACTCCTTCGTAAAGAGCCTCGAAACTCGCCGAGCCCCGGTCACCGAGACCTGGACCAAACCCATCTGGCATACGCCATGGTTCTTCCTACTCGCACTCTCATGTTTGGTTCTCGAATGGGGAATCCGACGAATGAGGGGGATGGCATGATGAAGTTTTTATTTTCAACGCTCTCGTTAGCACTCGCACTGGCAGCAGTTCCGCCACGCACCCACGCAGCAGGCACCAACCAGACAGAAATCATCGCCGTCATCGGTGCCGCGGGCGAAGAAGAGTTTGAAACGCAGTTCAAGGAATGGGCGGATCGCCTTCCCGTAATTGCCAAGAAAGCGAGGGCCAAACTCACCACCATCGGCTTTGAAGAGCCGGGCGAAATCAACGATCGCGAACTCCTGAAGCAGGCACTCGCATCCGCTGAGCAGGACAAGCTGAACGACCTCTGGATCATCCTCATCGGACACGGCACCTACGATCCTCGTGCGGCCAAGTTCAACCTGCGCGGTCCCGATCTCAGCTCCGCGCAACTCGCCAGCTGGCTGGTATCCATTACGCGCCCGACAGCCATCATCAATTGCACCGCCTCCAGCGGTGCGTTCCTGAAACCCTTGTCAGGCGCAAACCGCGTCGTCATCACCTCGACCAAAAACGGGATGGAACAAAACTTCTCCCGCTTCGGAAACTTCTTCACCCAAAACCTTGCTTCACCCGAAGCGGACCTCGATCAGGACGAACAAACCTCTCTGCTCGAAGCCTTTCTAAAAGCCTCCAAGGACACTCTCGGCTTCTATGAATCCGCCGGCAAGCTCGCCACCGAGCACGCCCTCATCGACGACAATGGCGACGGATATGGAACGCGCCCCGATTTCTTTCGCGGTGTTCGCGCGACGAAGAAGGCCCGTGGCGGTCAGAGCATTGACGGCCTGCGCGCTCATCAGTTCCACCTCATCCGCAGCGAGTTTGAAGCGAAGCTCTCCCCCGAAGTCCGTGCCGAACGCGACCGGCTCGAACTTGCCGTCGAACGGCACCGCTCACGAAAACCGCACATGAAGGAGGACCTCTACTACTCCGAGCTGGAGAAGCTCATGGTTACCTTGGCGAAACTCTACGCGAGTGTGGAAGAAGTGGAAAAGGACAAGGCCGTCGCCAAGCCCGAATCCAAATGAGGGTGTGCTCTGATCAGACATCCAAGACCTCATCAAGATTGATCGGACTCACGTCCGATCCTACGGGATTCCAGCTGAACTGAAGTCCGGCTGCTCACTCTCACTCTATCGCCTGCTAATCTCTACTTTTTCAAATTCAGTTTGCTCAGATCGAAATTCACATTGCGGTTCGTCTTCATGGTCGTTCCCACAATGGAGTGCCCCCATTCTTTGGTCCAAACGCTATGAGAGATTTTGTTTGGGTTCTTGTTGTTCATAGTTCGGTGGAGGGAGGGGCGGAGCCCCGAC
>PBAL01000047.1 GCA_002715965.1 Verrucomicrobiales bacterium
AGCTAAGCTACTCGCAACCCCGAGTAGCAACATGAAAAAGACCCGTAAGCAATACAGTCCCGAACAGAAAGTCCAGATCCTCCGGCTCCATCTCTTGGAGCATCAACCCGTGTCCGAGCTCTGCGAGAAGCACGGCCTCCAACCCAGTCAGTTCTACCGGTGGCAGAGCACAGAACCCAAACGAAATCTCTCGTAGCGTTTGGGCCAAAGAATGGGCGTGCTCCAGATCGAGGACAGTTGTACCGGCGAGTTTTACAGCAAAGAAGTCGGCCAACCTGAAAGGAAGATCGGCGTGGTAACAATGAAAGGGATGCGAGCCATTCAATGAATGAGTAACCGGGCTGGTCTGATAATTGAAGAATCCAGTCATAACCCGCGGATCCGCATCCGGAAATGAGGCAAGGCAATTGGCCTTGTCCAATTCCGGTTCTCACCCAACTCCCAGGCTTGACTGTTGAGTCAATCTAATGGATGACGGACCCCAGCACGTCGCTCGCGATATCTCAGCTCAGGGTTTTTTGTGGATTTCGCGAATGAAGATATTCCGGAAACGAATGACGTTTCCGTGATTCTGGAGTTCGATCGGACCGCGGGGGTAGATCGGCTTTTTCCGATCCCAGAAATTCTCCATGACCACGTTGTCGGTGACAGGTTTTCCATTGAGCCGGATCGTCACCCGGTCGCCAATCATTCGAATGTGAAAGGTGTTCCATTCTCCGGCGGGCTTGTCGGCATGGACGAGGGGAAATCGCGGATGTTTCCGGTTGTTCCAGATCGCGCCCGATCCCTTGTCGGCGCCATTCTTCCAGTAGGGTTCAAAGGCGGTGTCCCAGATCTGAACCTGGGGCGAACCTCGCAGGTAGATCCCGGAATCACCCCCTTTGAGAATTCTCCAGTCCAGATGGAGTTCGAAGTCACCGTAGTCCTTTTCCGTGCAGAGGTTCAGCGTCGTGTTCTTTCCTCGTCCGTCGTATTCCAGAGCCCCGTCAATCACCCTCCAATGCTCCCGCATCCGTTCGTTGGCTTTCTCCTGGGCCGCCGCCAACTCCTTGGCCGTCATTTTCCCTCGCGTCTCCGGATTTCCGACGAGGCCTTTCCACCCGGCGAGGTCGACGCCGTTGAATAGCGCGACAAAGCCGTCCGGAGGCCGGACGGCGTGCTTCTCTGCCGCAGAAAGCGGGCCGATCCCGATCAGAGTTGTGACCATAAGGCGGGAGAATCTCTTTATCATGTAAGGGCAACCTTGCGAGCCTCTCTCTGGAGTTTCAAGCTGCAAGCGCGTTTTGCGCGCTGACTCAATTCTTAACAGTCCAAGCCTAGGAATTGGTGAGCACTGGAATTGGGCAAGGCTAATTGCCCTCCTCAAATTCCGGACTCTGCTCCGCTTGCCTGCTGCCTGGATTCTTGAATTATCGGTCTGATGATCATTGCAACGCGAGAATAGCGAAATCGATCCAGTGCGCGCCGTGATTCACACTTCCAGCATCTCCGGAAAGTTTTGACGATACCATTGGCGGAGGATCTCGACGTCGGGCGTCGTTGCGGACGGGTAAGGACTGCGATTGCGCAGGCTGGTGGAAAGAAAGCCGCTGGCGATTCCGCCCATCCGATCGTAGGCCGTGTCCGTGAAACCGCGGGGTGCGAATTCGTTGGCCAAAAACTCAAACAGCCGATCAAACCGGTCGGCAATCTCGTTCGCATCCGTCCCGGCGGAAAGGCGTTGCCAGTAGTCGAGCACAACCCGAGGATTCCAATACACCATCGCACTGCAGGATCCCGTCGCTCCGCGCGGCCAAAGCCGACGCCACGAACCTTCTCCCACAAAGACATTCACGAAACGCGATAGGGCCGCACATCCGTCTTCGGTGCATCCAATGGTTCCGGCATTGGATTTGACCATCGTGTAGCGGGGAATGGCGTCCTTGATCGCTCGATGCTGTTCGACCGTGAGCGTCCGTTTCGCGCGCGTCGTTTCGTAAATGCTCAGCGGCAGGTTTCCAGCGGCCGCATCCACTTCTTTGAAAAACGGAACAATTTCTTCCTCGTCGATTTCCATCCAGAACGGCAAGGCGGCCTGGATGGTGTCAGCGCCGATCTCCGCGGCGAATTCCGCGCGACGTGCAGCGCCTCGGGTGTAGGTTGAAAGAGACGCCGATCATCGCCGGCGTGTCGCAGCGGTGAGCTTCTTCGACCGTGGCGCGGGCGACCTGCTGGAATTCATCGAACTCCATGGCATAGAATTCTCCGGTTGTACCCGCCGTATAAATGCCGGGAATTCCGGCCTGGCAACACGCCCGGACATCGGCGCGGTAGGTCGCTTCATCGAAGCGGTCGTCATCCGTCCATGCGACAGGCAGTCCCGCCCAGGGACCGATGAAGTTTTCGCGGGTCAACATGGTTTGTAGTTTGGGTCGGTCCGATAATTGAATAATGCAGTCATCACACGCGGATTAGCATCCGGATATTGAGGCAGAGCAAGTGGCCCTGTGCAATTCCAGTTCTCACTCAACTCCCAGGCTTGGATTGTTCTGAATTGATACTGACTCCAAAAATCCCAGCGGGCGTTTTCCGGCTGACTCGTACGCTCGACACGCCCAGACTGGTGGGATCTCCTGAGCCAGAAAATCTACGCTGATCGAACGGTCGACGCCATTCATATGAACCATCTCAGTCTTAGCCTTCTACTTTTGCTCGGCTGGTCCTCGCATCCGATCTTTACTGCAGAGCAACCCAACGTCATCTACATCCTGGCCGATGACGTTGGCTATGGGGATCTTTCCTGTTACGGGCAAGAGCGATTCCGGACGCCGAATCTGGATCGCATGGCCACGGAGGGGATGCGGTTTACCGAGCACTATTCCGGCAGCTGCGTTTGCGCCCCGTCACGCTACACGTTGATGACGGGCAAACACATCGCCCGGGCACGCGCCGAGGGACAAGGCCAGCAACTCCGGCACGAGGATTTCACCATCGCGGAGCTGCTTCAGGAAAACGATTACGCCACGGCCATGATCGGAAAGTGGGGGCTGGGCGGACACACAGGACGTCCCGACTTGCAGGGCTTCGATTTCTGGTATGGGTTCCTTGATCAACGCCGGGCGCACTTTCATTATCCGGAATGGATCTGGCGCAATGGAGAGAAGGAGACGCTCCCTGACAATCCCACCAAACGCGATCAACACACGCAGGATCTGTTTACCAATGAGGCATTGGGTTTCATTCGAGATCATCGTGACGAACCGTTCTTCCTTTACCTGCCCTACACCCTCGTCCACGCCGAACTCATCGTTCCGGAGGAATATGAAAAGCCGTTTCTCGGCAGGCTGGACGACAAGCCGGAGAAGCCGAAGCCCTACAGAATCCTGAAAAACGGATACAACCGCCCGCGTTACCGCCACGCCGCCTTCGCGGGCGCCATGACCTTTCTCGATCGCGATATCGGCAAAATCTTCGACCTGCTGGAGGAACTTCGGTTGGACGAAAAGACGGTGGTGATTTTTACCAGCGACAATGGCCCGCATAGCGAAGGCGGTGCCGATCCTCGGTATTTTAACAGCAGCGGTGGCTTGAAACGTGGAAAAGGGTGGCTGTATGAAGGCGGAATTCGCGTCCCGATGATCGTGCGGTGGCCGGGCAAGATTGCAGCCAATTCCACGACGGCGCACCCGTCCTGGTTTCCCGACGTGTTTCCCACATTGGCGGATCTGTGTGGGATTGAGGTGGGCCACGAGGACCGTGATGGAGTTTCCTTCGCTCGCACTTTGTTGGCAGTTGGAGAACAGAAATCGGACCGGGAAATGTATTGGTCCTACAACCGCCATCGAGCGGTGCGACAGGGGAAGTGGAAGCTTTACCGTTTCTACGAAAACTTCGACGACACCACCCGCTTCAAGCAGGCGCTCTACAATCTCGATCGAGATCCCGGGGAGGAAAGTGATCTCTCCGCGAATCATACTGAGCTGGTGGAACGGTTGGCCAAAAAGATGAATTCGTTGGAGCGCTGGAAGTAGCCTGCCCAGGCGAGTTATGCCTGTGTTCACCGGCCGCACAGACTTAGTCAGGCGATTCAATCTCCAAGTCGAAGCGAGAAGGTGTCGAACATCCGGTCCTCGAGATCGTAGGCGCGATATTCAAGGAGGCGGCCGTTGATGTGGATCATGCAGTAGTGGTGGCCCCGGCGGACGTAGTTTGAGAACCCGGGTCGGCTGGGAGCGGGGCGCTCAAGTCCACCACCTCCTCCGCCGGTGATCAGGTAGATCGTACCTTGGCGGTCAACCGGCTTGCCGGCGCGAATGGGCCAGGTGCGTTCGTAGCTGTGAATGTGGCCATTGAAGACGATGTTGACCCCATGTTTGTCGTAAAGATCGGTCAACTGACGCGGGCGACGATCACCATGAGTGGATTGGTTCGATTTCCAGAGATTGCCGAAATCGTTTTCGTCTGACGAATACGGCGGATGATGATGACAGACGAATTTCCAGTCGGCGGTGGATTCACGCAGGACTCGTTCCAGCCAGGCATGCTGAACGGAACCGGGCCCGAGTTCCTTGTTGGTATCGAGCATGAAGAATTGCGCGTTCGACCAGCGGAAGGTGTAGTAATACTCCGGCTCTGGCAGCGACATGTAGTCGTAATAAAACTGGGCGTCGCGCTCGTGATTGCCCAGCACGGGAAAGAACGGCACCCGTGATACGACCGGGTTCATGGTGGCAAAGAATTCGGACACCCATTCGTTCTTCACCGGTCCCTCGCTTACCAGGTCCCCAGGATGGAGCAGGAATGACGGGCGTTGCTCCCACGCGAAGCCGGCAAGCGTTCCGGAGACCTTGGGATTGCCCTGGGTGTCGCTGATCACGGCGAAGCTGAAGGGCGTGCGATTAGGCGGCGCAGTGCGAAACGTACGCAGATTGGAAAGGACAGGCTCACCGTCGGGCATGGGTGTCAATTCCACGCGATAAAAGTACTGGGTGTCCGGCTGCAGTCCGTTGATGCGGGCTTCGGATACCGCGCCCGATACGGACGCTTTCTCGATCCGCTGCGCGACCTTTTCGTCCACCCCATATCGTAAAACAGCGGGTCGATCCGGATGCGTGGATTCCCACATGACGGTCATGCCGGTCTGCTCGCCGAATTGCAGATACGGCTTCACGACAAAGGCGAGCGGAAGATTGAGTTCCGGCCCCCGCTCAGCAAGCAGATGTTTGCCCCCTTCGAATTCGTCGGCGATGGCCTGCGCGAGCGCGCAGTGGTCATAGACCCGCAGGTTCAGGATTTCTCCCTCGTGCGGATGATCCTCATTCGAGTCGATGTAGCCAGCCAGTCCCACCGTGCCGGTCTTGGGATAGAGGATATCTCCGCTCTGCTCCTGGGTGACGGCTTCCAGCTTGCCGTTCAGGTACAGCTTCAGCTCCCGGCCGTCGTAGGTGGCGGCGAGGTGGTAGAGCCGCGCGGGAACAAAACTCGTCCGGCTTTTGAGATAGGTCATCATGCCATCGCCGTCATCCGTGCCGGCGGTTGCGAGCGCGATGTAAAACTGGGATTCCGAATAGCCGAGGATCAGTCCTTTCTCAAATTCCGAATTGTCCTCCAGACAGCTGAATATGCCACCCCAGCGCCGACCTTGATGAACACTCGCCCAGGTGCTGATGGTAAATTCCCGGGCCGGCAACTGTTTCATCATTTTGGCAATCTGGCCCACTCTCGCCGTAACGCCGTCGGCAAAAAGGAAACCCTCCTTAGACTCGCCCCGCGATAGTGAGAATTTCCCCAGCTTCACATCCGGTCCCTTCTGTGCTTGCAGTAGCCCGCGCTTGAAGAAGCGATTCTTGAAACTCCAATGTAGCAACGGGTCCGGACCGTCATGGGCCACGGCGGGAAGCGGACTGGTCATGACGATGATGCACAGGAGTAGACTGGCGCTGGCTCTCATTTGATGTCCGGCATGATGAAGACGGTCCCCGACACTGAGAAGTCATAAACCGGTCGAGATACCGCATACTTTGGAGGTGGCGTCCGTCGGGATTGCCGATTGGAAGTTCTGGATTCGGACCCGCGTGTTATGCCGGGGTGCACTAATTGCCGTTCCGACCAAGGAGGCGTTCGGCCCCCGTGGCGGCGGCTACGCCCCCCCTCACGAGTTATAGCAATCTTATCATTGATGCCGACCGCACCTTGGCGGACACCGGTGTCGAATTGACCAAATTCCGCGAGGCCGCATCCGCGACTTGAAGAAGAGTCATTCGTTCCTGGCGGAGCGGTAGGCAGGCGCGCATCTCGACCACCTTCTGTCTTCGATTTGCTGCTCGCCGATCCTCGATTGCTCTGGCGCGCGGACCTGCATCCCCCGCTAAACACAACTTAACTGACGGGTCCGCGCGGATCGGTGCCATTCACTCTTGCCACTCTCTTTCTCAATCTTCAGGATTCGCCTTCACTTCGAGATTGCAGGTGCTTGGCCTACCTCATTGTGTTTTAGCAGATTGAAAATAACGTAATTTCTCCAACTCCCATAAGACCCATTGCCCATGGCTGCTTCGACGTCAATTCTCCCGGATAAACTGCACGAGTATCCCCAACAAGATGTGATCGACGGATCCGCCGTCGGATCGGATTCGGTTCTCAATGATTGCCTTAACCAGCACGACGGGGTGTTGCAACTCTTGCACCGTTACGCCGGCCGGACATTTTGCACGCCCGGGAAACGAATTCGCCTGGATGCGGAATCGTACTATCCCGACTACATGGGCGGGACCGGGCTCGATGAGCTCTGGATGTGCTGCACCGTTCCCATCGTGACCGGGGTCATCGATACTCGCACGAACAAGGCGCCGTTTCGCGAAGGTGAATCGCACGCCCTCACGCCGGATGGCCAGGTCATCTCGTTGCAGGATTTGATCGTCGCCAGCCCGGAAGCTGTCATCGGCGAGAAGATGACGGCCTTTTCGAAATCTCTGTACGGCGATCCAACCTGGCCGATCGTGTCGAAGAAATTCGATAATCTGAATCCGATTCCGCATCACCTGCACTGGGCCAAGTGGGAGGTGTACGACATCAATTCATACGACAATCCCGGTGTCAGCCAGTCGCACTATCACACCACGGCCATGGGGCTCTACCCCTTCGTGACGAAGGACGAATTCCTCGCCTGCATGAAGCGTTTCGGGCAGGGCGAATACAACGACGTCCGGCATTTGTCGCCGCACACGATGATGCACATTGATAACGGCTTCGTGATGCCGAATGGTGTGCTGCACTCGCCAACGGACCTTTGCACGCACGAGTTACACGTGACGATGGACGAGCACTTCTTGGCCGAGGATTTGACACTGGATGGACGTATCGGAGCCGCCGATGCATTTTACGCCTGCCGGGAAGAGGACTACCCGAAAGACAAGCACGAAGACTGGGAATACCTGGTTGATACCTTTGACTTCGCAGCGAATCAGGATCCGGACTTCGTGCGGAAGAATTCGCGTCCGGCAATCACCGCCGAAGGATTCGCCGGCGACGGCGTCGATGCCAAATGGATTGTTTACGGTGATTTCCTCGGCGACCAGAAATGCTCCATTCTCCGTCTCATCGTGGCGCCCGGCGGCAAGACGAAGTTCTGCCCGGAGAGTCCGGCGCTATTCCACACGAATGGCGGAAACGGTCGGGTTGGAAAACTCGAGGTGCGCTATCACCAGGATATGAAGCTCGGCGAAATCTATCCCGAGATTGGATTCATCACCCAGACGGCGCTTAACAACGGCGGTATCGAAATCGAGAATACCGGGAGTGAACCGTTCGTGTTGACCTTCGACTTCCCGCAGCAGGCGCATTCTCAAACACCAGGTGCGAACTAATCGCTTGATTTGGGATCTTGTGCCCTCGCGACAAAGATGATCGTCGCGGAGGAACGGGTCGAACGGGGTCGGAATGATAATTGAAGAATTCAGTCCTCACGCTCTAATCCACATCCGGAAATTGTGGCAGAGCGATTGGCTCTGCCCAATTCCAACTCTCGCCAACTCCCAGGCTGGGACTATTGAGGAGGATTGATGACTGAACCTGGAAAGCACACTCTTGGCAACCGCGTAGTTGGGGATGAGGCAAAGGAATTGACCGCGGATTACCCCGATAACGGGGATCATCACACGCGGCTTGTCGCCCGCTAACCCAACAGACCTGAAGGGTCTGAACACAGTGGCCGAGGGTAAGCAACGCTCCACCCGCGGTTACCGAATGGAAGACAAACGTGTGAGTCTTCGGAACAGTGTAACGACGAATTCGTTTGTCGGCGATGAGCACCGCCAACGATAGAAATCTCTCCGAGCGAAAGGATCTGCTCATAGTCATACCAGAAAACCAACCCCGAACCGGAGAACCAGGCGTGGAAACGAGAGTACCCTCTCACTCGCGGACTGACCAGTTTCCGTTTCCAAATTCCGAATTTTGAACCTTGAGATCTGATTCCAACGGCCGTCAGGCTTTGCTCGATCATGACATCCCCGACAACCTGTTCAAAAAACCGGAGGCTTTTCAGCCGACGTGAAATGGTGTGGCTTTCCGGGACGGCGTTGCTCACGGGGCGCGCCTGGGGCGTCCTGTCGGAGGGCGACCGGAAATGGGCGGAAGCCAAACTCCGCCAACTCTCGCTTGCGGAACGCGTCGGGCAAATGATGTCGGTGCACAAGGGGGTTGCCGGTTTGCGCGAGGGGCTTCGCGTCGGCAAGGCGGGTTCGCTCCAGGTTCCGCGCGCGGGGAAGACAACCGCCAGGGACGTTGTTGAATTCAATAACGAGATCCAGTCGCTAACCCGGATTCCGCTGATCACCATGGGAGCGGTGGAAGCCGGGATGGGCAAGGTCGCCCGGGAGGCGACCGTGTTTCCCAACAACATGGCGATCGGCGCCACCGATTCCGAGGAGCTCGCCCACGCTGCGGCCCGGGTGACGGCGAAGGAGGCGCGGGCGCTTGGCATCTTTTGGCCCGGCGTAACCGTTGCCGATGTAAACTCGAACCCGCTCAACCCCATCATCAACACCCGGAGTTTTGGCGATTCGCCGGAAAAAGTCAGCCGGTTGCTGGTTGCGTCGATCCGCGCGGTGCAGGACGAGCGGCTGATCTCCACGGCCAATCATTTCCCCGGACACGGCGCCACCAGCCAGGACAGCCACCTGGAATTGCCCACGGTTGATCGGACCCGCGAAGAGCTCGATCGCATCGACCTGCCGCCGTTCCGTGCGGCGATCGCGGCCGGCGTCGGGACCATGTGCACCGCCCACATCTGCTATCCCGCGCTCGAGCCCGACCAGAAACTCCCGGCAACGATGTCCAAGGCGATTCTCACGAAACTGTTGCGCGACGAACTCGGCTTCGAGGGCTTTGTGCATTCCGACAGCCTCATGATGGAAGCGATCACCAGGAACTTCACGTTTGCCGATGCAGCCGTCCAGTCGGTGCGGGCGGGCTGCGATGTCCTGCTTGCCTATCCGGACTGGGAGGAGTGTTTCAAGGCCGTCTTGACCGCCGCTGAAAAAGACGGCGAATTCCGTAGCCGCGTGGACGAGTCCGCCGGCCGCCTGTTGGCGTGGAAACGGTGGGTGGGCCTGTTCGACGCCAAACCGATCGACCTTGAGAGCTGCCTGGCCGTACTGTCGAACCCCGCCCACAAGAATACCGCCGCGAGGGTCGCGCGCGCGTCAATGACCGCCGTTCGCGGCAATGAGTTTTTGTCGAGCCTCTCACAGCGCGAACGCCCGCTCTGCATCGTCGGTCGACAACGCCGGCCGGATCCCTCGCACGCGGCCTTGCTTGAGCTGTTGCGGGAGCGCTGGCCGGAGGCAACATCTTTCGAACTCGAAGTCGAACCGACCGCAGAGCGTCTACGCGAGCTGGATGGACGGGCAAAGGGCGCCGACGCTGTGATTTTCCTCGGGTTCACGGAAGTGCGGAATAACCATCCGGACAGCGTCCGCTTCCCGAAACGCCAGGCCGAGGCGGTTGCGCGACTGAGCCGGGATGTCCCGCTGGCCGTCTTGTGTTTTGGCAGCCCCTACGCTGTCGACGGCTTCCCCGATGCCAGGGCCCTGGCCTGCGCCTACGACAAGATTCCAGTGTGCTTGTCGGCCGCCGTCGACGCGCTGCTGGGCAAGCAACCCTGGCCGGGAAAACCGCCGGTGAAACTGGGTTGATTCAAGCCCAAATCATCGGAGCGACCCCGTCTCCACCAGAGCCATGAATTGAAACCCAGTGGCGCATTCATCCCGAAATGCCGTGGGGATATTACCCTGCCAGATCCTGTTTCCGCTCGTTCTGCGCAGTTTCGACGATGGTAAGGGGCTGTTACGAAATCCGGACGTCACCGGGCAATTCAGGATAGCTGCGGCTTCCTTGAGGCTCATGATCCTCCGACAAGTGTTCGATTACTGCCGAAAGGAGTTGGCGATACCGATCAGCGGCCAGATCGCCGAATTGCTTGAGAGGCCACGCAGGGACATTACGGATGTCGCGCTTCGAGGGCGCGGAAACAACGACAGCTGGCGTTAAGTTCTCACTTTTCGAACACTCCCTGGCGTCGTGGCCCATTTTCGCAGGAACTCTGGATGCACGGCGACTGGACCGCGGGATCGAGGCCGCAGTAATATTCTCATCTCATGCGTCCACGAATTGCCTCCGTTCTGATTGTCCTGTGTCTCACGGTCAGTTTCGGAGCAGACTTCAAGTCCATCAAAACCACGCGCACCGGCGTACAAACAAGCTACGGCTTGATCAGGCCCCTCGACCAGGACGGCGGAAACTTCTACCTGCAAAACGTAGATGGCCTGATCGAGATAAAACTTACGGCGAAGGCGCAGATCGGCCTTCTGTTCCGCGAACGCGACATCCGCAAGATGATCGATTCACGCAGGGTCACGATCAGGGACGCGGAGAAAAGCTACTCCCTGCCGAAAGACCTGTACGTAGTGGTTCCCTTCCGCGATTGGCGCGCCGCACAGAGCGCCCTGAAGAACGGCAAGTTTCGCGATGCCCATCTCTCCGCCAAGCCAGTGCCAGATCACCATCCTACCGAGGATGAACTCTGGTTGAGTGGAAAGCTGAAAACCACCGAGAAAGGGCACATCACACCAACCAAGGTGCTGTCAGTCAACGGGCGCGAATTCCGGGGAACCACAAGTGGTTACAACTACGCCGAACGAATTGCGGGCCTGTTCGATCACACCGACATCCAACCTTTCGTCCAACAAGCCAGTGTTCACGGAACATTGATAGGCGATGTATTTCACGCCGATCTCGTCTTTCTACGCCCCATTCCCGATCAGACCGCCAACGACGATCCCAACCTGCCCCGCTACCTCTTCATCGGCGATTCCATCTCCGGCAACTACGACACGGGCCTCCGCAGGACACTCGCAGGACGCTTCAACATCCATCACCCGCCCACCAATTGCGGGTCCAGCACCAAAGGCAGGAACTCCGTCCGATCATGGCTCGGCGACTTCAAGACCCGCGGCCGGCACTGGGACGTCATCTCCTTCAATTTCGGTCACTGGGATTCCGGCACCACGAAGGCCGATTATCAGGCGAACCTTGAGAACGTGATTCAACAACTCAAACCCACCGGTGCGAAGCTGATCTGGGTGTCGACCTGTCCCGTTCCCAACGGCTATGATGCCGCAGGCGCCCTGAAGAACGGCAGAGCGCCGGGACGCACGGCCGGCGTAATGAACAAGTATCTCAATCCCTGGGCGCTCGAGGTCATACGGCGCCATCCGGAAATCTCGATCTGCGACCAATGGCAGTTTGTGAAGGATCAAGAATCGGGACGATATGAACAATGGTGGCACGGCAAGAATGTGCACTTCAAAGGCGAACCCGCACACGCCCTTGGGCGAATGCTGGGTGCACACGTCGCCAAGTTGATGGACGTTCCCCTCGTCAACCAAGAAACCAAACGCTAGACCAACGTGACGGACATCAAAACGAGTTGATGAGGTTTATGCGAAGAGCTTTAGTGCACACGGCATGTTCCCTCGTCCTGGCGGCTGCTCCGAATATTGGCGCTGCCGACCACTCGGCACTCAAGGCCGACGCCGAGACGGCCTTGAAAAAAGGTGTGAAGCCTTTCGTTGAAAGGTATTGCATCCGGTGTCATGGACCCCGCCCAAAGGCGGGTATCAATCTCAAGTCGGCACTCAACAACCCAAGCAGCCCGGACTCTTATCTGCACTGGAAAAAGGCGGTTGCGAACGTGAAGGCGCACGATATGCCGCCGGTCGATTCTTCCAAGATCCCAACGGACAAGGAACGGCGGCAGTTCATCGAGGCGATCGGAAAGCTCAAGTATCTGAGCCCGAAAGATCCTGGTCCCTTCGTGATTCGCCGACTGACAAAGGTCGAATACGGCAACACGCTGCGCGACCTCTACGGCATGGATCCCGACATCGCCAATGAGTTGCCGGACGAGGTGTTCGGCGAAGGGTATCTGAATTCGCTCTCGCCCTTGCAGACGGAGCTGCTGCTGGGCATCGCCAACAAGGTGGTGATGCATGTTCTGGGTCGCGGAACCATTCTGGCAGGGACGCCCACTGAAGGCGGGGATCTCCGCAAGGCCGCCCGCCACGTCGCCCGTTCTTTGGCACGAAATGCCTACCGTCGCCCCGCGTCTGAACCCGAACTGGATACACTGGTCAAGGTCTTCGTACTCGGACGGGACAACGATCTCGAGTATCGCGAGGCATTAGGCTTGATGCTGAAAGCGATTCTCGTCTCGCCACAGTTTCTCTTCATAACTCCCGTGGGAAAGATCGAATCGAAAGAAGCGATCGTACCGCTGGACGACTATCAGTTGGCTTCCCGACTTTCTTACCTGCTGTGGCAGGCACCGCCCGACGCTGATTTGTCCGCACTCGCGGACAAGGGTCGGCTGCAACAAGAGGATGTTCTGCGGGCACAGGTGAAGCGTCTGCTGATGGACTCCCGGTCGCGGGCATTGTTCGACGGTTTTGGTGCTCAGTGGCTGGGCTTGGATGAATTGGAGAGCCAGACTTTCGATTCAAAATTGTTTCCGCAAATGACGACGGCGATGCGATCGGCCATGACCGACGAGGCTCGTTTGTTCTTCGAAAGCATCGTCAGGGAAAACCAAAGCGTCGTTCGTTTTGTCGATGCCGATTACAGCTTCCTCAACGAACCTCTCGCCAGGTTGTATGGACTCCGGGACACGGTGAAGGGATCGGAAATGCGCCGCGTCAAGCTGACGAATCCCAACCGTGGTGGCATCCTCGGAATGCCGGCGACGCTCGCCGCTACGTCGTTTCCCAACCGGACCAGTCCCGTCAATCGGGGCGTGTGGACGCTGGAACGCGTGCTGGGGGAAACAGTCCCGCCTCCACCACCCGATGTCCCCGAGTTGGAAGAACAAAACGCGACCAGCATTGAGGGCCTCTCGCTTCGACAGCGAACGGAATTGCATCAGAATGATCCGGTCTGCGCCAGTTGCCACCGGACGTTGGACCCGATCGGATTTGGCCTGGAGAACTTCGACGCGATTGGCCGTTGGCGCGATCACGATGACACTGGAGGTCCGATCGACGCAGCCGGAAAACTTCCGAACGGCGAGACATTCTCCAACCCAGCCGAATTGAAACAACTTATCGCCGGGCGGGCGGAAGAGCTGGCCCGGAATCTGACCGAGCGGCTGTTGGCCTACGCGCTGTGCCGGCCGCTCGAAGGCTATGATGAGGTCGTGATGGACCAGCTCATGGAAAAGATCGCCAGAGACGACTATCGGATGCAGAGTATCATCACTGAGATTGTGACCAGTTACGTCTTTACGCAGCGTAGAATCAAAGACTGAATCAAAGCGTTGGAATCATGAACAACAAAACCCTTATTGACCGTCGCGCCTGCTTGAAAGGCATGGGTGCCTCCCTCGCATTGCCACTACTGGATTCGATGGGGTGGGCGGAAGAATCCGGATCGCGGCACACTCCCAAGCCCCCGATCCGCATGGGATTCATGTACATGCCCCACGGCGTGATCATGGATCAGTTCTGGCCATCGACTCCCCAGAGCTTCCGCAGATCCACACCGTCAGCCCTCCGATCGCTTCGGCCTGTCCTCGATCAGTGCCTCATGATGAAGGGGATTTCAGGCGTTCCGATCGCACCCTTCAGAGGCGCACCACACGCGCTCGAGTTGTCCACCTGGCTCACTGCCCGCTTGCCGGACGCAGACACCCGGAGCCGGATCAACATCGCGATTTCCGCCGATCAGATCATGGCCAATTACGTGGGTGCCCACACGCCGTTGCTGTCCCTGGAACTCGCCACGATGCCGCAGACGCACAAGGAAAACCAGGCCGGCCTGAACGAGGCTTACTACTCCCACTGCAGTTACCGTTCCCCCACGCAACCCGTTCCCGCTGAGATCAATCCGCGGAACGTGCTCAACCGCCTGTTCGGCAAGGCCTCCAAGCCGGGCCAGGTCAGCCAAGCCGATCCATTGGACCGCCAGATGCTGGATCTGGTGCTTGATGGAGCAAGGGATCTTCGCCGCACCCTGCCACAGGTCGATCAACACAAACTGGACGAATATCTGGACAGCGTGCGAGCTGTCGAACGCCGCATCGCAGCCATCGAAGATCGACAGAAAGAAGCTGCACTGGAGAAGGCCGGTGTGACTCAGTCCAAGCGCCACACCTCCGATTCGCCACCGATCGAGATCAAGATTCCGGAGGGAGACAAGCGCAGCGAATACATGCAGGTCATGTGCGACCTGAACGTGCTGGCCTTCCAGACCGACACGACTCGTGTCAGCACTTATATCGGTTCCACGCCAAACGGTGTTTCCTATCCGGAGCTGGGTTTCTCGGACAAGCACCATTCCACCACTCATCATGGCAACAAGGACCAGGAGAAGATCCGCAAAGTTGCGGCAATCACCGAATTCAACATCGCGCAGTTCGCCTACATGGTGAAAAAGATGGCCAATCTCCGCGAGGGCCAAGGCACGCTTCTGGATAACTGCATCATGATGTGGGGTTCGGGCCTTGAGGACGGCAACGAACACGCGCGGGAGAATCTTCCATTCATCATCGCCGGACGTGGCGGTGGGTCACTCAACACCGGACGCTTCCTTCCGGACACAAAGGGCAATCAAGGCGACCTGCTCACGACTCTGCTTGCTTGTGCCGGCGTGCCGGTCGATCGCCCCGTCGGCATCGCGACCAAGGAGTTGAAGGAAATGAAAGCCTGAACACCGGGCAAGCCACCATCTGACTGAATGAAAATCATGCAAAGGCACATGCGTAGCGCATTATTGATCCTCTTGGCGCTGGCGAGTTCGCCGGCGACATCGTTCGCGGAAAAGCGCCCCAACATCGTCCTGATCATGGCTGACGATATCGGCGTGGAGGGTATCGGGTGTTACGGCGGGACGAGTTATCGCACGCCAGCAATTGACCGCTTGTCCGACCAAGGCGTCCGGTTCACCCAGGCGTATTCCCAGCCGCTTTGCACGAACACCCGAATCCAATTAATGACCGGTCTGTATAACAACCGGAACTGGCTCTACTTTGGTACGCTCGATCCCGACGCGAAGACCATCGGCCACCACCTGCAGGAGGCAGGCTACAGCACATGCATCGCCGGCAAGTGGCAGCTGCAGAGCTACGACCCTCCGAGTTATCCAGGTTCACATCTGCGCCGTGGGAAGGGTATGAGAGTCACAGATGCGGGCTTTGACGAATACAGCCTGTTTCATTCCTGGCATACCGAGGACAAGGGCAAGCGTTTCAAAGAACCGACGATGTTCGAAAACGGGAAACTGCTGCGAGAACTCAAAGGCAAATACGGACCGGATCACTGGGTTGAATTCATCAACGATTTCATCAAGCGCAAGAAGGACGACGACAAACCCTTCTTCGTCTACTACGCGATGGCACTCCCGCATCGCCCCTTCGTCCCCACGCCCGACAGTGCCGATTGGAAAAACGACGCGGCTCACGAAACTGAAGACGTCCGTCATTTCCCTGACATGGCCGAGTACATGGACAAGTGCGTCGGCCGCGTCGTCAAGCAAGTCGATGACCTCGGACTCGCTGAGAATACCTTGGTCATCTTCTACAGCGACAATGGCACACACCGGAAAATCACCTCCCAGACCAAGACCGGTCCGGTCGTCGGCGGCAAGGGCCGGACCACCGATGCCGGCACGCACGTCCCCTTGGCCGTTCGCTGGACGGGTAAGATCAAGCCCGGCCTCAACGACAACCTCGTAGACTCGACTGATTTCCTTCCAACGGTAATGGAAGCAGCCGGCCGACCAATTCCCGGGAAAGCCAACCTCGACGGAATAAGTTTCTTCCCTCAACTGTTCGGCAAGTCGGGGCAGATCCGTCCGTGGGTGTTCTGCCACTACGATCCGCGACCGGGTTGGGACAAGGATCAGTTCCGCAAAATCCGCTTCGCCCGTGACAAACGATACAAGCTCTACGGCAACGGCAAGCTCTACGACATTCCCAATGACAAACTCGAAAAGAAACCCATCGTTGCCGCGGATGACAACGAGGTTACGCGCCGGGTTCGCCAGCGTCTGGCAAAGGTGCTGAAGGACATGCCCAACCCGGACCCCGCACCGCGTGACGGAGATCCCCGTGATTCCGAGCAGCGCCTTTATCTGGCCGCCGGCGGTCAGCTCACAATGTTCGACGTCAACAAAAAGAACGGTGAATTGTCGGTGCGTCAGAAACTGCCGCTCGCCGGCGCAGGGCCCTTTACCTTCGCTCCGAACCGCAAGTTGATGTACGCCGTCGCGTCAGAGTCTCCCACTCAAAGGAGATCGCCGGCACTGGCAACTTTGGAGATCGGCAGGGGCGGGAAACTCAAACTTGCCAACCTCGCGAAGGTCAATCTGAGGCCTGGTTACCTCATGACGGACAACAACGGCGAGTTCCTGGCTGGCAATCACTACGGCCCCGGCAAGGCAACCATCTGGAGAATCGACCCGATCTACCGGGGAGTCACGCTTCACGAGTTGACCTTCGAACAAAGGGCGCACAGCACGGTGTTCTCCCCGGACAACCACTGGCTGTTGGTTCCGGCAACCGGCCCTAACAAGGTCTTTGTGAATCATTTCACCGCTCAGGTCGGTACGTCCGAACCCAACAATCCTCCCTTTGCTCGCGGATCCTCCGATGAAAACGAGGCGAGACAGCCCAGACATCTGATCTTCCACTCCAATCTCTCGGTTGCCTACACCAGCAACGAACGCGAGAAGCCCGGAGTCGGCGTTTGGGCATGGGACACTGGAGCAGGCACGCTGAACCCCATCCAAAACATAGTGACGCAGCCAAAAGAATTCGATGGTCGGATCTCGACGGCAGATCTGCACCTGACTCCAGATGCACGTTTCCTCTACGTCTCCAATCGCGACACCACCGAGCGTGGCGCGCCCACCGGGAGAGACAGCATCGTCGGCTTCAGCGTTGATCCGCAGACGGGGCACCTGCAATTGATCGGGCACTTTCCCTGCGAACGCGTGCCGCGGTCCTTCACGATAGACAAACTCGGCAAATTCCTCTACGTCGCCGGTCAAGGCGATGCCAAGCTGGGCGCTTATCGGATCGAAGAATCCGGTGCCCTGAAGAAGATCAAACAGTATCCAGTCGGCAAAGGCCCGATTTGGGTCGAAACGCTTTCGATCCTCGAATGATCCCGGCAGGTTGATTCAATCCATGCTCAGATCAGCAATCGCAATTCTGATCTTGTTCAGCGTCCCTCTCTCATGGGCTGCCACGTTCACTCGCGACGTCGAACCCTTCTTCATCAAGCACTGCCATTCCTGCCATGACGCCCGCAAGGCCAAGGCCGGACTCCGCGTCGACCAACTCGAACTCGATTTCCTGAAGGGCAACACCGCTGACGAATGGAAGGAGGTCATGGACTACATCAACCTCGGCAAGATGCCACCGGAGGACGAACCTCGCCCCGACCCCAAACATGCTTTCGAAACCGTCAAATGGATTGCTGGAAAGCTGCGAAAGGCCGAGAAAACCGCACGCCTCAAAGGTGGCCGCACGCCCATACGTCGCCTCAATCGAGACGAATTTGCCAACACCATTCGCGACCTGCTGAACATGGATCCAAAGGTGATTGCGCCATTGGTGGAAGATCTCCCTGGTGACGGCAAAGCCGAAGGTTTCGATCGACTTGGAGTTGCTCTATTTGTCGACGCCACCCAGATCGAACAAACCTTGAAAGCTGCCGAACGAATTACCGCCAAGGCGATCATTGATGAGCGACCGCCTGCCCCACTCAGTCGGCGGTTCGAGGCAGAAAACGATCGACATCTCGGTATTCGCCACGAATCGGAACAGGTAAAAAACCGCTTCAACAGCAAACTCATGATGGAAAACGGCCCCTTCAAACACTGGCCGCACAAAGACGGCATGATGATGATTCAAGGCGGCCCTGTTTACGAAAAGGGACTCGACTTCGGTCGGCTCGGACGCGCCGACGTCAGCGACCGGATCACGGAGGATGGTTACTATCGCATTCGACTTCGCGGTGGTGCCGACCGCGGATTTCCGGATCAACCGATCAATGTGAAGATCCGGTATGGTCGTGGTCTTCCAGTTGAGGCTTGGGCGGAATTCCCGATCAAGACAGCCGCACACGACCCGCAAATTCACGAGATCACGATGTTCCTTCGACGGGGCGATGGTGATCTCAGGCGCCGACTCGAATTCTTCTGGAACGACGTACGCAGATTCATCGTCACCACCGACATCAGCAACGAGTTGTTTATCACGATCAACCGTACCGCCGGCCTTCTGAGCAAGGGGCGAACGGCTGGCACCTTGACTTCTGAACGCGAAAAGGTCCTGCAGGAACGACTCGCCGACGGACGGCGTCGCGCCGATGCATGGAAAGGCCCGGCCGTGTGCATCAATCCCAAGCACGAAGGCAAGGAACCTCCCCGCTTCTTTCTCGATTGGATCGAAATCGAAGGCCCAATCCGAGAATCATGGCCACCAGCCAGCCACGAACAGCTTGGCTTGAACGAGAACCATTCCGGTAACGCCAATTACCTTCATAAGACGTTCACACACTTCCTCCCCCGCGCCTATCGGCGTCCGGTAACCACCCGGGAAGTTGATCTGGTCGCCAACCTTGCCATCGCTCGCCTGAACGAAGGCGCTTCCTTCAACCAAGCGCTCCGCACCGGCCTCCAGCGCGCCTTGGTCTCGCCCGGGTTTCTGTTCATTCAGGAACCGGCAGCAAAACCGCGACGCCTCAATGATTATGAACTCGCCTCACGCCTGAGTTACTTCCTTTGGAGCACGATGCCTGACGACCGTCTCTTCCGCCACGCAGCTTCGAAGCGGCTTCATAAAAGCGCGGTGCTGATGTCTGAAATCAAACGCATGCTCGCAGATCCAAAGTCACGCGAATTTGTCGAGAACTTCGCGGGCCAGTGGCTCTCCGTCCGCGAGTTCGGCACAATTGCTCCCGCCGAGCAATACACTGAATACGACAAGGAACTGGAAGAATCGTCCAAGGAGGAAGCGTTCGCGTTCTTCTCGGAAGTTCTCGCAAACAATCTCCCCATCACCAGCTTCCTCGACTCCGACTTCCTGGTCATCAACGAACGCCTCGCCCGCCATTACGAAATCGATAACGTACAAGGGAAACACTTCCGGCGCGTTGCCCTCACACCTCAGAACCATCGCGGTGGAATCTTCGGCATGGCCGGCCTGATGACCCTGCTCGCTGATGGCACTCGCACTTTGCCAGTTCGCCGGGCTGCCTGGATTCGCGAGAACATCTTCAACAATCCTCCTCCTCCCCCACCACCGAACGCCGGCGAGGTCCAACCAAACACCAAGGGCGAAAAGCTCACAGTTCGCGAACGTCTGGAACGCCACCGCAATGAACCTACCTGTGCCAGTTGCCACACCCCATTGGATCCCTACGGTCTCGCGCTGGAAAATTACGACGCGATCGGCAAATGGCGAACGCACCAGAATGGCGAAAACTTTCGCGGCAAGAAGCGCCCCGAAATCGACGTATCAGGCCAACTCCCGAGTGGTCGTAAGTTCACATCGCTTCAAGAATTCAAAGCTGCACTGCTCGCCGAAAAAGACGCGTTCGCCCACGCCTTCAGCGAACGTCTTCTTACCTATGCCCTCACTCGCCCCGTGGGTTACATCGACCACAAGACAGTCTCAGAACTCACGAATGCGCTGAAGGAAAACGACTATCGCATCCAACCGCTCATTGAAGCCGTGGTTCTGAGTGAGGCATTTCAATCAAAGTAGCGGATGGTGCTTCGTTCTTTGTTCTTCGTTGATGAAAAACGAAAGCGCCAAGTACGAAGACTGAATAAGGAAAGAAACTATCATATGACAATTACAAGATTGGAGGAAATCGAAGGCTGGCAAGCGGCGAGACAATTGACGAACGCTGTCTACGCAGTTGCGCTTGTGGGGGCATTTGCCAAAGATTTCGGACTTCGATATCAGATCACTCGGGCGGCTGGATCAGCAATGCATAACATCGCGGAGGGATTCGATGCCGGCTCGAATCCTGAGTTCATAAAGTTTCTGCGCTACTCACAACGCTCCTGCACGGAAGTGAAGAGTCGACTCTGCGCGGCTCTTGACCAGAACTACATCACGACCAAACAATTTGAGGATATTTATGAACAGGCCTCCAAGACGCACGGCAAGGTAGGCGGCTTCATCAAATACCTTTCGCAATCGCGAAGAGGCCAACGAAGAACAAAGAACCAGGAACCATGAACATCCAAACCAAGCATTGGCAACTCGACCGGCGCACCTTCCTTCGTGGCACAGGAGCCACCATGGCGCTCCCGCTCTTGGACGCGATGGTCCCCGCCGGTCAAGCCGCCAGCACGGCGATCCCCAAGCGTGCGGTGTTCACGATGTGGGGGCTCGGCATCAACGGCCGTGACTTCACGCCCAAGGATTTCGGCCGGGACTACACCCTCTCTCCCATTCTCAAACCTCTGGCCAGGCTTCGTGACGACCTCACCGTGGTCAGTGGATTGAAGCTCAGCCATTCTGGTGGACACGGAGGTGATCGCACGTTCCTCACCGGCACCAACACGCACAAGCCCGGCAGCAAACTTCGGATCTCCTGCGATCAGGAACTCGCAGATGCCGTCGGCAAGGACACCCGATTCCGATCACTTTCCCTGGGCATCAAGCGCGGCACGGGATTTGGTAATCCACAGGACAACACCCTTTCCTGGAGCAAGAGCGGCACACCGATTCCCGCCGAGAATCGCCCCCACGTATTGTTCGATCGCTTGTTTCGCCCCGACACACCGGAATCCCTTAAACAACGTGAAACAGAATTCGCACGCCGTTCCAGCATCCTCGATTCCGTGTTCGGCGAAGCCAAACGCTTTGGTTCCAAGCTCGGCAAAGTCGATCAGGAGAAGCTAGATGAATACCTGACTGGCATCCGTGACCTCGAAGCATCCATGCAGGAAGAAAAATCCTGGCTCCACAAACCCAAACCAGAAGTCGATCAATTGGAGTTTGGCGACGAACAAGGCTTGGATCCCAACAAGGGCGGTCTGGATTACGTCCGCTATCAGCGACGCATGTTCGACATCATCGCCCTCGCCCTGCAAACCGACAGCACGCGCGTCATCGCCTACCAACCGCGCATGGACAACAGCGACGGCACGGGCGCCTTCAAATTCCGCGGCAATCCCTACGGCTACCACACCATGACCCATCATGGCGAAGATCCCGACAAACTCAAGTGGTGGACCAAGAGCGACATCTGGTACATGGAGGAATGGGCCTACTTCCTAAACCGCCTCAAGAGCATCAAGGAAGGCGAAGGCACGCTCCTGGATCATTCACTCGTCGCCTATGGCAGCACGGGTGGCACCATCAACGCCCACAACAATCATCACCTTCCGACCTTGATGTGCGGGGGCAGCCGAATCGGCATCAATCACCAAGGCCATTTCCAGCAGGAGGACGCCTACCTCGGCAATCTCTGGCAGACCGTGTTCCGGGTCATGGGCGTCCCGATCCCGGAGAACTTCCAAGGCGGGGAGGCGGACGGCATCATCAAGCCGCTGGCATAAGCCAAGCTTGAATCCGACGCGCGATCGGTGCTCCGGCTCAATGTCGGTTCTACATTTTCTTGTCCGCAGTCGTCTTGTCCATTGAGATCTCTCAAACCGAATGATGACACGTCTTCTCACCTCGCTCGCAACACTCCTGCCGATGCTGCTCGGGGCAGCGCCATTCATCGTAGAAAACGGCAGGCCAAACGCTGTCATCGTCATCGCCAACGAGCCGTCCCGTTCCACCCGATGGGCAGCGAAGGAACTCCAAGAGACGATCGAAAAAATCAGCGGAGCCAAACTGCCGGTCGCAAAGAAACCCGGCCCGGGCTCGAACCTCTACGTCGGTGAAAGCGCGCATACGCGAAGACTCGGAATCACGGCAAAGGGCCTGGAACACGGAGCCTATCGCATCGTCTCCGGTCATGACTGGCTCGCGTTGATCGGTGACGACACGGACTTTGTCCCCACCGAACCATGGGCAAAGAACAACAGTGATCGACGGAACCTGCAGGCCCGTTGGGAAGAGGCGAGCGGCCTGCATTACGGCGTTCCGAATGGTGGCATGTACAAGAACCGCGAACGTATGCCGGCCGACATCGCGAACACGGAGCGGGAATATTTCTGGGGATTCGACGAGCGCGGCTCCTACAATGCAGTTTGCGGTTTCCTTCGCAGTCTCGGCGCTCGTTGGTATTCGCCGGGGCCGTTGGGTGAAGTGCTGCCCAAGATGAGTTCGATCCCCCTGCCCCAGATCGACGAAGTGACCAGCCCGAATTTCGAAATCCGCCAGTTCAGCGTCCGCTTCGGAACAGCAGACGACGAAGTCACACGCTGGGTCATGCGGCTCGGCACCCGCAATGTGCACGGATTGATGGTCGCGCACGGGATGCACACCATGACGCATCCGGAGGAACTCAAGACCAGGCATCCCGATTGGTTTGCATTGTATGGCGGCAAACGCGACACGGTGACCGGCAAACGTCTGAACCACCTGTGCTATTCCAACGAGAAACTGTTCCGTGAAACCGTCAAGTGGGCGCAGGCGCAATTCGATGTGTACAACTTTGAGGGCGTTTCCATCATGCCACCCGACGCCTACGGATCGATCTGCCAATGCCAACTTTGCGAAGGCAAACAGATCGACGACATGGGCTCCCGGGGCAAGCTGTCCAATCACGTCTGGGACTACGCCAATCGCGTCGCGAAGGAAATTGCCAAGACACATCCGGGCAAACTAATTGTCTGTTGCGCCTACGGTGCCAACACCGAACCGCCCACCAACATCACGAAACTCGAACCCAACGTGCAGGTCGTCATCGTCGGCGGACGTCGCCCGCGTAACAGCCTGCCTGAGCAACGCGAATACATCGACAATCTCCGCGCGGGGTGGCTGAAGCTCGCCTCACGGCCGATCATGATCTTTGAGAACTATCCCTTCACGGGACGCGGCACCTATGTGCCCGCATTTGTCGCGCGCGTAAACGGCGAGAGCATCAACGCGACGAAGGGTCTTTCACGGGGAGAGGACATCTGGCTGAGTTTCCCCCGCTATCACAACGATCCGAACATCGGCTTCGATCACTTCCAGATCTACTTCACTGCCCGGATGTATTGGGGCGGGACCGACGCCGACGTCGGCACGATGTTGGAGGAATACTGCAACAACTTCTACGGCCCGGCCGGTCCCAAGATGCGGGAGTTCTTTGACTATTGCGAAGCAAACTACCAGGCAATGCACGATGAGTTGGAACCCGTGAAAACTGCTCTGGCCCTGATCGAAGCAGCCAAGGCCAGCGTGAGGCCCGGCTCCATCCACTCCAAGCGGCTCGCACTGATCGACTCATTCCTGGAACGCCTGCGCAGCAAAGCCGCTCAACTTGCCCAAGGGCGCGGTCCCGTTCCGCGCGTGCGAACCGTCTGGGAACCACGCACGCCAATCGTCATCGACGGCAAACTCGACGACGAATTCTGGGTGCGACATCGCAATTGGACCGTGAACCATCTGCGCGAACTCCAGATGGGTGGACGCCCTGTCTTCGGCACCTCGGTCCTCGCAGCCTGGGATCGCGGGGGAAACAATCTTTACTTCGCCATACGCTGTGAAGAACGCCAGGGCGAGAAGCCCAACATCAC
The DNA here is from genome assembly GCA_002715965.1 of Verrucomicrobiales bacterium. Lineage (GTDB taxonomy): Bacteria > Verrucomicrobiota > Verrucomicrobiia > Limisphaerales > JAYPXF01. Next base: position 24,235 of record PBAL01000047.1, read on the forward strand.
GGCCACGAAGCACGACGACCAAGCGATCTGGTACGGCGACGTCGTGGAGATCGAACTCGATACCGACGCCCACAGCTATTACCAGATCGCAGTAAACCCCGCGGGCGCATTGGTCGATCTCGATCGGGGCGCAAACAAGGCCAATTGGTTCCGCTGGGAATCGCAAGCCGAAGTCGCCACTCAGATTGCCGACGATCACTGGATCGTTGAGATCCGCATCCCCGTGACCGAAGACGAGAATGATCCGCTCAACCAGGTCATCGGTCACAAGCCATCCTCAAGCCTGCCCTGGCACTTCAACGTCTGCCGCCAACGTGTTCGCGAAAACGGCACTGAACTTTCGGCCATCTCTCCGACCGGCACGAAAGGCTTTCACGTCCCGCTGAAATTCGCCCACTTCTACGACGGACGCTCCCACGCCTTCGAAGTCGATGAAACCGTCACCGACTTCCTCATCGAATTCAACAAGGCATCGAAGCTGAAGAGCCAACGCAAGTTCCCCGAAGCCATCAATGCGTTCAACGCTCTCGCCGAATATCCAAACACAACCGACTTTCAAAAATCGCATGTCATCGCGGAAGCCGCGGCAAGCGCCCGCTCGATGCGCGATTACGAACAAGCCGAGAAACTTGCAGACCAAATCCCGGATGAAACTTCTGCGAAGATTGCGAAGATGGAGAACTTCGCAGCCCAAAGGAAATGGACGGACATCATCAGCAGGTTCAGCGAAGAAGACTTCACCCAATGGCCGTTCACCGCAATCGGACAAGCCGCATTCGTTCGAGGCCGCGCCCATTCCGGCGCCAAGAACGGCAAACAAGCCGAAGCCGACTTTCAACTCGCACTCGAATACACCTCCGATCCTCGCACGCGCCAGAGCCTCCTTGGTGCCATCGCCCGGAATCTCGAACTCATATTGAGAGACGACGACCGCGCCCTCGAAGCTTATCAGCAGATCGCCAACTCGAAATTCAACACCGGAGGTGCCGACTATTTTTCCGCTCTCCAAGGCGCGGCACGTCTACTGACCAGGCAGAAGCAATTCGACGAGGCGCTTGAGATTCTCGACCGAGTCGAAGCGGAAAAACTTGGCGGCTCCTGGTCTGCCTCGCTGCTCCTCTCGCGAGCAGAAACCCTGGCAGCTTCCGGCCGCAAGAATGATGCGTTGAAAATCTATCGCATGGTCTTGAAGAACAGCGGAGCCAGCAAAGCCCATCGCGAGAAGGCGGCTGCAGCGATTCAGGGGGTGAACTGATTGTTGAATCGGTTCCCGACTTGAAGAGGCGGACGTGTCGGAACATCTTTTGCTATTCCGTGCCGAAGAACGTTCAATCCAAAGTCCGGCTGGATTCACTGAGCCTGCCGGACGGCATGTCAGTCGATCGATTGTCCGGACGCATGGGATTGATGCGGGAATTGGACCAACAGGTTCGGCGAACGAAAAAGGGTGACGCGGTCGATGGTCTCAACACCACCAACAACAGGCCTACGAATTATTGACCGCCAGCACGACTCGAAGTGCCTTCGAACTGTATCGGGAGCCTTCCACCGTTCGCGAGCAGTATGGCCGACACAAGTTTGGGCAAAGCACCTTGCTGGCCCGACGTCTGATCGAGGCGGGCGGGCGACTGGCGCAGGATCTCGAAGAACGCGGCCCCTTGTCCGAAACCCTCGTAGCCGTATTCGGTGAATTCGGTCGTACTCCCAAGTTCATCAGATATGGTGGCCGCGATCATTGAGGCGCGTGTTTTTCCATGGCCTTGGCGGGAGCGGGTGTCGAAGGCGGTCGCGTCATCGGCGCCAGCGATCGAGACGGTTCCTATCCCATAAAACGTCCGGTCCGTGCTGACGAATTGTCTGCGACACTGCATCATCTGCTCGGCATCGATCCTCATCGCACGTTCAACGATCGTCTCGATCGTCCGCTGCCCATAGCCAATGCCCCGCCGACGCGAAAGATCGTCGGCTGGTCAGTTTCCTGACTGCTCGCGAATCATCAACCGGCCGACAAATCGATGCGCGCAACACGAATGCCCGGGGGCGCAATCTTCATCTTCACGGCTTGTTTCAGGCAGACGGTATTGTAGAAAGCGGCATGCTCTTCCGAACATTGACACTGCTCATCTGCCTCGGCGCGATTAACCTTCCTGCCGCCGAGGTGAAGTTGACCGAACTCGACGACCGCGTTCGCGTTGAGATCGATGGACGGCTCTTTACCGAGTGGCGGCACCAGGAATGGCTCGGGCCTTATTTCTATCCGGTGATCGGACCGAATGGAGAAACGATCACGCGTCACTATCCAATGAAGGACGGCGTCGCTCATGAAGCCCAGGATCATGCGCATCATCGATCACTGCGTTTTGCGCACAGTGATGTGAACGGTCTGAACTTTTGGTTTTGGAGGCTGGGGAAGGAACGAGAAACGTCCAATGCGGAGATCAAGTTGGAGAAGATCGAAAAGATGAAGTCCGGTTCGGTTGGTGAGTTTGTGCTTTGGAATCGCTGGATGGATGGCAACAAACTCGTGCTCCGCCTGCGAATGCACGCGCGCTTCATGCCGCTGAAGCGCCGGCAGGTGTTGATGGATTATGACGTCAAACTCTTCTCCGGTGACAAGCCGGTAACCTTTGGTGATACGAAGGACGGGGGGATGTATGTCCGCGTGGCCGGCACAATGAAAGTGCAGGCACATCGGTCCGAGAAGAATGGCCAGTTCAAGGGGACGATCCTGAACTCTCGCGGACATCGCAATGCCGATGCCTGGGGTAAACGTGCCGAGTGGGCAGATTACTACGGACCAGATGCCAGCGGGAAGACGGTTGGCATCGCGATGTTTGAGCATCCCGACAATCTTCGGTTCCCAACCCATTGGCATGCGCGGACGTATGGGCTGCTGGCAGCCAATCGATTTGGCGCTCACCACTTCGATCGGGCCGCGCCAGGCGCGGGAAACTACACACTGCCTGCCGGTGAAAGTTTGGAACTCCGCCATCGTTTCTACTTTCACCACGGGGACACGAAAGCCGCGCAGGTCGCCGAACATTATCGGCTCTATACGCAGGCCTTAAACGCACAGGGCGAATTTGCCGGGGAAGTAACCGCCAATTCGGCTCTGCTCCAGACTCGGCTCACCACGACGGCCGGACTCGATGCAAGCGGTGACGTCCCCGGCGCTGCCGGGGTAGCGTGTTTCGAATACGCCACCAATCCGGATTTCAAGTCCGCCAAACGTACCGAATGGACCAATGCCCAAGCTGACCGCGATTTCATCGTGCGTCACAAGTTGACCGGACTGAAACCCAGCACCACCTACTTTTATCGCGCCTTGCTCGGGAGCAATCGAAAGTTCTTCCGAACCGGCCCGACCCGCCAGTTCCGCACTCATCCCGGCGCGCAGACCAATCGTGAACTCAGTTTCTGCGTCGGCAGCTGCATGATCTACGAGCGCTTCATGGACGGCACTTCCGCCAACAAATTGCCGATCACCACCACTGACGAAGACCGGCGCCTCGGTTATCCCTCCTTCGCCGCGATGACCAAACTGAAGCCAGACTTCTTTGTAGGAACCGGCGACATCGTCTACTACGACTGGCCACGCACCAAAGCCCATCCAGCCGCCACCACATTGCCGGATCTGCGCAAAAAATGGCACGAGCAATTTCGCTTCCCACGCCTCGTGGAATTCTTCGGCCAAACGGCATCTTATTGGTCCAAGGACGATCATGACTTTCGCTACGACGATGCCGATCACACCGGACAAAAACTTCCTGCGCCACAAACCGGCATTGATCTGTTTCGAGAACAACTCCCAATCGTTCCAGCCGGCGACAATGAGCTACCGACCTATCGGACACACCGCGTCAGCAAACACCTTCAAATCTGGCTCACCGAAGGCCGCGATCACCGCTCGCCCAACAAGATGCCTGATGGGCCGGGCAAATCCTTATGGGGCACGACGCAACGCGAATGGTTCCAGCGGACGCTCAAGGAAAGCGATGCCACCTGGAAGATTCTCATCTCCCCCACCCCGATGGTCGGTCCCGACGGCGCACGCAAGAAAGACAGCCACGCCAATCTCGGTGGGTTCCAGCACGAGGCAAACGAGTTCTTTGCCTGGCTGAAGCGGAACAATATCAAGGGCTTCTTCACCGTGTGCGGCGATCGTCACTGGCAGTTCCACAGCATTCATCCAAGCGGCATCGAGGAATTTGGTTGCGGTGCATTGAACGACGAAAACGCTATTTCAGGCGCCGCTCCCGGCGATCCCCGAAGCACCGATCCCAAAGGCCGAATCAAGCAACCTTTCAAGTATCCCGAGCCCACCGGTGGCTTCCTCCATCTCACCAGCCGCGAAAATGGAACGCTCCGCGTGGAGTTCCGCGACGACACCGGAAAAGTCCTTCACACCGTCGAAAAATCACGCTGATATCCAACATGCGACCACTGTTCTTCCTCTGCCTGATCGCCTCAAACCTGTTCGCTGCCGAAGCGAAGCGCGTTTTTCGCGCCGGGGCTGCGACGAGCAACATCACCCCGAAATTGGGAACACCCTTGATCGGCGGATTCAATCCACGCGGCTCGACTCACATTCACGACGATCTGAATGCGCGCTGTCTGGTGCTGGATGACGGGGAGACCAAGCTGGCCTTCGCCATTGTCGACAATGTGCAATTCCCACGAGAGATCCATGACGGCGCAAAGGAACTGATTCATAGAGCAACTGGATTGCCCAAGCAGAACATACTCATTGCCGCAACTCACACGCATTCCGCACCCAGCCTGCGTGGGCCGAGTTACACCGTGCTTGGTGAGCCATGGGATGACTATCAGAAGTTCGTCGTCCAACGAATCGCCGACGGTGTCCAACGGGCATTCAATCAAATGGAACGGGCGCGCATCGGCTGGGGTGTGGGCGAGGTGCCGGATCATGTCTTCAATCGTCGCTGGCTGCTGAAGGGCGGGCAGAAGGTGACAAATCCATTCGGCGACGAAGAGACCGCCGTCATGAATCCGGGGCGTTATGTGAAACAACTCCTCAAGCCCGCCGGCCCCGTCAACTCGGCGGTCTACTTCATCTCTCTCGAAGCCACCGATGGTCGTCCGATCGCACTCCTCGGAAACTACTGGCTGCACTACGTCGGCCGGACCATGACCGGACATGTTTCCGCAGACTATTTCGGCATCTTCAGCGAGCGCATGAAGGAACTGCTCGGACACCCCGGCCAGGACCCGCCCTTCGTCGGCATGCTCAGCAACGGGGCCAGCGCGGACATTAACAACAACGATTATGCGAACTACGGCAAACAACGCCGATACGAACCCTACGAGAAGATGCGCGAAGTGGCGGAAGATGTCGTTCAGGAAGTCCTGCGCGTGCGAAAGAGCATCAAGCATCGCGATTGGGTGAAACTCGGCGCAGCCCAGTCTGACCTCACCTTGAAACGCCGACGTCCGAGTCCCGAGTTGATCGCCCGTTGTCGGCGTGTCCTCGCCAATCCGATTCCCGATTCAAAGGATTATCAGCGGGAAGCCATATTCGCCCGCCGAGCTCTCGATGCCGCCAAATGGCCGGAGACGACCAAAGCCCTGGCGCAGACCTTTCGCATCGGCGATCTCGGCATCGCCTCCCTCCCTTTCGAAATCTTCACCGAAATCGGATTCGAAATTCAGAAGCGAAGTCCCTTCAAGGAAACAATCGTCATCGAGCTCGGCAATGGAGGCCTCGGCTACCTGCCTTCTCCCCGCCAGCACGAACTCGGCGGCTACGAAACCTGGCTCACTGTCAGCAGCGTCGAGAAAGATGCCTCCCCCAAGCTGGTGGATACATTAAGTGAATTGTTTTCGACACTGAAAACCCGTCGAGACGAATCAAATTAGTTTTGCCTCCTTATCCCAAAGCCTCGAATTCCCTTATGAAAACCATCACCTCGTGCGTAGCGGCCATGACCGTCGCAGGTGCAGCCCTCGCTGCAGAGTTCCCGGAAAACCTGAAGAAGGAGAACGTGGCAGCCTGGTGCATCGTTCCCTTTGACGCGAAGAAGCGAGGACCGACTGCGCGTGCAGAGATGTTGAAGGAGCTCGGTTTGATGCGTTGCGCATATGACTGGCGCGCGCAACATGTGAAGGAATTCGAGGACGAAATCCTCCAATACAAGAAACACGGGATCGAGTTCTTCGCCTTTTGGGGCGGGCATGAAGAGGCGTTCAAGCTGTTCGAGAAACACAAGATTCATCCCCAGGTCTGGCGCACGCTTCCGAGCCCCAAAGGCGACTCTCAGGAAGCGAGGGTCAATTCCGCGGCAAATGCCATGGAAGCGCTCGCGAAACGCACGGCACAGATCGACTGCAAGTTCGGTCTCTACAATCACGGCGGCTGGGGCGGTGAACCGGCCAACCTTGTCGCTGTCTGCCGCGAACTGCGCCGACGCGGACACGCACACGTCGGCATCGTCTACAACTGGCATCACGGTCATGGACACATCGATGACTGGGCGCAGTCTCTCGAACTGATGAAGCCCTACCTTCTCTGCCTCAACCTCAACGGCATGAACACCGGCGCAAACCCCAAAATTCTTCCCTTGGCACAAGGCGAACACGACCGGGCAATGCTGAAGACAGTGATCGAAAGCAATTACAAAGGACCGGTGGGAATCCTCGATCACCTGAGCCAGTTCGATGCGAAACAAACCCTGCACGATAATCTCGTCGGCCTTGAGTGGTTGAAAAAGGAAATCACCAAGCCCGGCTCCGGCGGTCCCAAGCCCAAACCGACTGCAATCGCCAAGTCAGTTTCCGCTCCTCGACCCAAATCCGAACCCAAGGCAACCGCGTCCCTCGGCCCGTCGTTCGGCAAGGCCCTCACCGGCGGATTGGCCGTCGAGGGCAAACCCGAGTGGCGGGAACCGCCGATCACCGTCGAGTGCCGCGTGAAACTCATCGATGCCAATGGATACAACATCCTGATCGCCAGCGACACCAAGGCATCGAAAACCCACTGGGAAATCTTCACGATGCCGCGTTCCGGCATCCTCCACGCCTACCTCCCCGGTGCCGACCCGGATCACGTCACCAGCAAGGTCAGTATCACGGACAATCAATGGCACGCCGTCGCAATGCAATACGCAGCCAATCGCGTGGCACTCTGGGTGGATGGCAAGAAGGTGGCCGATCAACCCATCACTCTGAAACCCAGCAGAAAAGTTATTCCCGGCGGCTTGGCCTTTGCGCGGCTCGTCAGTGGCGCTCTTCGACTTCGTGGAGCCATTGACGAGGTGCGTATCCGGAAAGGAATCCACGAGGACATCTCCAGAGTTTCAAAGATGCCATTCACACCGGGAGCAAAGAACGAACTTGGGCTTTGGAACTTCAACAATCTCAGCAGCAAATCCGCTCAGACCAAACCGACAGCTGCCATGCCATTTCCCAAGGCGCCCCTGGACAAAAACAACCCGTGGTTTCGCGAACACATCAATCGTGACCGCGTTTACGATTTCTATGCCAAACAGGCACTTCACTACGGCAATATGGATGCCAAGGACGTCCCCCGCATTCTTCCCGAGTTCCCCGGCATCGATGGAGGCGATCAAGGGCATTGGGGAAATCAAAACGACAAGGACACCTGAAGTGACGGTCGTGTGCACGACGTCGACCATGGCTCGATGGTCAGCGGGGTATTTCGCGGTGCAGGCAAGACGATGGCCCGAGCAGTTTGCGTGTCGCTTCCCGAAAACGTAGATGCCGTGTTCAACCAGGATAACCTGCGCTTCGAACTGGCGAAATCGATGAATCCAGGCAAGCCACCCGAGCCCGTCAGAAAGGCCAAATTCACCGGACCGTGGTCGTATGGCGCCGTTCCTCCCGAATTGGAATGATCAGATGTATGCAATCGAACCGCTAATTCACGCTCATCGACGCTGATGCTGGCAGCCTGATACTGTCGCGCGATCAATGCCGCATCATCCTCCATTCAAGTAAGTCGGTTCTCACGGCAACGTCCCCCTTTGTTCCCCTTCCATCAGAGTCGATTAGCGTGAATTAGCGCTTTCCGGCCGAACAATTCCAAACGCGTTCGCAATCGAATTCATCGGCTTGCAGCTGTTACCGAATCGAGCACTGCAAACCGGTCGGCACTTGTTGTCCATCGAGGAGCAGGCCCAATTCGAAAAACATCAGCATCAATGAATCTCCATAACTGACGGATGTGTAGTACGGGTGACTTTGACGACGTTCGGAGGAATACGGCAAAGGCTTGTCTCCATCGAAGAACAACTTCCGTGAGTGGTCGGCCAGGCGACGAGAGTCCTGCAAATACTTGTCTTCCTTTGAGATATGCCACGCGACATGCAGCAACGCCATGACCGGAGCGATCGTCTTGGGCGTGAGGTAACCGGGAGCGGAAGGCTCGGAACCCAGATAGCGATCAGCAGTGGCGAGGACCAGATCCCGATAGCGCTCGTTGGGCTGTTGGCGATCTCGGTAGGCACACAACAACGCGTGTCGCGCGTCGGTATACGATCCGGCTCCGTAGACCGATGCCCATAACCCGCCGTATGGCGCGTAACGCTGGTTGATAAATGCCATCGGATAATTCGGTCGCGCCTTGCGCATGCCCGCGTTGGTCACTTCACCGGTGGCAGTGTCAGCAATCTTGGGAAAGCCTTTTCCGTCTGGCCTGAGATCGAACTTCAAGTCGAGGACTGCTTCGTCGATCGAACGAATGAACTTCTGCAGATCAGACTTTAGCGGATCAGGCAACTTGGTCGATGCCTCCCGGCCATCTACCGCGAGCGCCAGGTTGTGAAGAATAAAAGCAACCTGGGGCGATTTGCCTTCAAAGCGAATCAATCCGCTCTCCGGATGTTGCCAACGACGCAGTGCCTTCAGGAATTGCCGGATGGGCACGAGGAGTTCGTCATCTTTGGTCGCCGCGTAAACTGAGGCCCAAGTGTCCAGGTAGAAGCCGATCTGTCGGGCAAACTCATAGCCCTTGCGCGGACCATGCTTGGAGTAATTCGCATGTCGTGAAAATTCACAGGTCTTCTGGTCATAAACCTGATGATCCCAAAGACCCTTGGCAAACTTCAGCGCGGCTTTTGGCGCCAGCTTGCAGGTCGTGTCCCAGTGAATCCAGGGACCATAAAACTCATGAATGTCGGACACGCGGAACTCTCCGCGCTGAACACTCCCCAGGGTCACCCGATCGACGATCAAATCCCACGCCAGGTGCTCGCCCCACGCAACAAATCCGGTCACCTCACTCTGGGTGTTCTTGAAAAACCATTCGATCGAATCACGCGCCGATTGCCGATACATCGGTTTGCCCGTGACGATTGTGAGGTTTTCAAGAAGTTGATGCAGATCGATGTGATACATCGGATTGCAACCCGTGCTCGAATCAGCCGCCCGGAACAGACCGGAATAGATACCCAGCGTACGTTTCGATGTCTCCTGCGGCATACGCATCGTGCGCAGATCGATCGTATCCACAAACGACGGCGAATGCCGCTCACCATAACGATCCCTCCCCTCATTGATCATGGTATCCGCATACTCCTGCGCCATCCGGAAGTAGATGTTCGTCGCCCCCTCCATGGCGAGAAGCCCCAGATGCAAACAAATGCAACAAATCAGAAATCTCAGACGCATGCGAAATCCAAGTCCGATCCGCACACGATGTCGAGTCCAGGCGACGAAAACTGGCAGGTTGAACGCTGAAGGAACTTCACTGAGCGTCAATCCATCCGATTGAGAGAAGCGCTTCACAATTGAGCAACGAAGGCCTACAATTCGCCCAATGCCCGCGCCCAACCATATACCACCGCTTGCCCGTTCGCTGCTGCGACGGGACTTCCTGCGGTTTGGTGCACTGGGGCTTTCGCTACCGCAGTTCTTATCCCTCAACGCGACGGCGAAGGTGGCCGAGAAGGGGTTTGGCAGGGCAAAGTCCTGCATCGTCATGTTCGCTTGGGGCGGCATCAGTCACTTGGATTCCTGGGATCCCAAACCCAGCGCACCGAGCGAAATCCGCGGCGAGTTTCTTCCGATTCACACTTCCGTTCCCGGCGTCCTGGTCGGCGAGCATATGCCGTTGATCGCAAAGCAGATGCATCACATGACGGTGGTGCGCAGCGTACATCATCGCGCGCCTTCACATCGTTCGGCAGCCTATTGGAACCTCACGGGACACCAACCACCGAAACTCGACGGCGATTGGAACGCCACCCGCAATGATTGGCCGTGTATCGGCTCGATGGTGGCAGCCGCCAAGAGCAATGAACGCGTGAACGAGGCACTGCCGACGGCCGTCTCCCTGCCCTACCCGTTGGCCGATGGCGGCAAGGCCAATGGCCAGGACGGAGGATTTCTTGGCACCGCTTTTGACCCGGCCATCTTTCGTCCAACCAGCGGCGATCCGTATAAGGGTGTTTCACCAACGTCCGGGCACATTGATCTCAATTTCCCGCCGGGTTTGAACGATGCCCGCGCCCATGCACGCCGTTCCTTGTTGGGCGAGGTCGGGTCGGTCATCGGTTCACCGAAGGACACCGCGTCTTTCGAACAATCGCGCCAGGACGCCTTGGAAATGATGTTGAGTCCCGACGTCCGCAAAGCCTTCGATCTCGATCGCGAACCACGACGCGTGCGTGAGGCTTACGGCGATCACATCTGCGGTCAAAGCACGCTGCTGGCGCGACGGCTTTCTGAGGCGGGTGTGCCGTTGACGACGGTATATTGCGCCGCCGGCGATCTGAACGGTTCGAGAGGCGACCACTTTGATACGCACGGATACAATTTCAAACGCCTGAGGAGGGACATGCTGCCTCCCTACGACCGGGCCTCGAGCGCATTGCTGGAAGATCTGCATCAACGCGGTCGCCTCGAAGATACTTTGGTTTGCTGGCTCACGGAATTTGGCCGGACACCCAGGATCAACGGTCAGGCAGGTCGGGATCATTTTCCCAATTGCTACTCCGTGGCCTTCGCTGGTGCCGGCATCAAGGAGGGACACGTCTACGGCCGGTCGAACGCCATCGGCTACGAACCCGCCGACGCAGCCTGTGGGCCAGCCGATCTCCACGCCACGATCTTTCATGCCCTTGGCATCGATCCGCACCTTGAGATCCACGATCAGGTCGGTCGTCCTTTTCAGATTTGCGACGGCAAACGCCTGCCACTCTTTGCGTGAATGGAGGCCATTGATTTCAATCGCTCCTTTGTAACCTTTCGTATCGACACGGAGGTCCGGCAACCGCTGACAGTCTCACACAAGCCGCCCTTCAGCCTGAACAACGCCCGGATCCCGATCGAGTGTCGTTGCACCATCAGTGAGAAGAAATCAGGCGCCAAGCAGACCTTTGTCCTGGGTGCCAGTTGCAAGACCGAACGGGTGGGAGTTGAAGAAGACATCTGGACGCAACCCAATGCCGACTACTGCCCAATCTTTTCCGAAGACCGATTTCTCAATTTGAAAACATACGCGAGGGTGGGAACGGAGGTAGACCGTTATCCGCCAGGCAGTGGCACGCAATCTGACCGACAAAGCGGACGAATCGAACACACCTTCGACAGTGTCCGGATCGACATAACCGCTGTCGAAGGAGAGGCATTGGAGTCAGCTCAAGAGATCGTCACCGCGGTTCTGGCAAACCAACTCCTGGTCGCGCACACAGAATTGGAGAACGACCGGTATCACGCATTGATCGAATATCCGGTCAAGACCATCAACGCCAACGAAAGGGACTGGATCTACCAGACCGATACCGGCCCGGTGCTCTTTCCTGACCTGTCGCGGGATCCGACTTCACTGATGTCAAGATTGGAACTGGCATTCGCAGCATTCAACAATCCCAAGTGGATCGAGTTCCTCCTCCGCGTCCCGACCAACGTCGCCGATGGAGCGGATGTCTACCACTATTCGCGCTCCGTCCGATGCGACGCCCACAACCAGATCATCCGACTTTGATGTGAATAATCTTCGTTCTATCCGGCTTCGTCCGGCTTTGTTCCTCGCTTCCTGCCTGTCTCTGCTGTCCGGATCATCAATGATTGCCGGCGATCTTTCTCCGGCGCCGGCGGGATCGTTTTCGATTGTGGTCATTCCCGACACCCAGCACTACCGGGGGCGCGGAACCAAGGGAAGTGGCAAGGACACGCAACCGCTGAGCAACGAGGTGTTCGAGGGATACACGGATTGGATCGCGGCCAACCTGGAACGACAACGTATTGTATTCGTCAGCCACGCCGGCGACATCGTGGACATCAACAACCGGGCGCAATGGGCCTTGGCACGGCGCTGCATGGACAAGCTGCATGGTCGTGTTCCCTACGGCATCTCGGTCGGCAACCATGACATGACTGCCGCCGGTGATTCCTCGCTGTTTCAGGAGTTCTTCCCCAGTTCGCGCTTTGTCGGTTTCGATTGGTATGGCGGTACGTTTGAAAATCCAGAAGGCAGACCGGCGATCTCCGGCAACAACGCCAACAGCATGCAATTGTTTGCGGCCGGCGGAATGAAATTCGTCGTCCTGCACCTGGAATGCAACGCCCCGGACGACGTTCTCAAATGGGCCGACTCCGTCCTGCGCCGGCACGCCGATCGACACGCGATGATCACGACCCACATGGGCCTGGGCCCGCGCGACAAACCGAAGCTGGCCAGCGATTATTTCGACGCGCCCAAGGGCCGGATGACCTGGACGAAGCGGCACGGCAAGCGCGGGAATTCACCGCAGCAGATGTGGGACAAGTGTTTCAGCAAGCACGCCAACCTCTTCCTGCTCTGCTGCGGCGACCAGAGCCGTACCCAGGCCATGCGTCTGAAATCAACGGGCCGGAATGGCAACACGGTGCATGAACTCTTGTCGGACTACGGGGCAAATGGACTTCGTGTCATGCGCTTCATCCCGACGGCCGATCGCATCGAAGTCCGCACCTGGAATCCGCTCACGGGCGCGCTTTGCGAATCGACGAAGATTGTCAAGGATCGCAGCCAGCATCAGTTCATGCTGTCACATGACATGAGCCGATAGCGGGCGCATTTAAGAGGAGCCCCGTAGCAACGTCCCTTGAACGTTTATTGCTTAGCCAACCTTGCGGCAGAAAAACGGTCGATTACAACGAAGGCCCTTGTAGGATGGGCCATCTACCCGTCCAAGGACGCGTGGCCTGACAACCAAATGGTGAGTCGAATTCTCCGAACGGTTCGTCTGCCACAAGTGCCTTTTATCGCTCAACCGGACAGGCAGATTGCCCATCCTACGGCTCTTGTTGCGAATCCAACTGAATAGAGACGGCTTAGTCTGGTATACCTCTCCCAATTTGACCGTGTGTCTCTAACGCCCAAAGGGCGTGGCTACGGCGCGAGAGCATCACTCGAATGCGCCCGGTGAAATCCGTGCGGCAATCCGGTCCTTGTCAGGCCGGAATGGACCGGGTGATAGTGCCAATCCTTATGAGGACCAAATTGTATCTGGTTCTTCTCTGCTTTGTGCTGGCGGGGTTGCCCTGGCTGTTTCCCGCGGGTTCTTCAAGCCGCGTGCTTGGATTCCCGTGCTGGGCGATTTACAGCCTGGCGGTAAGCGCAGTCTACGCCTGCGTCGTGTCGTTCGTTGTCTGGCGCTTCTGGGAGATTGGGGAGGATGGATCCGAGCGTGGTGATTGACGCCTGATGGAGGATCCAACGACATCGCAGGGGGCGTTTCTTGGTCTGCCGGGGATCATCTTCATCAGCATCTATGTCGCCTCGCTGTTGGTGGTTGGCTGGTTCGGGATGCGGGCAAGGAAGGAGAATTCGCTGAGCGATTTTTATCTTGGCGGGCGCAATCTCGGCTTCGTCATCCTGCTCTTCACGCTTTTCGCCACCCAGTACAGCGGCAACACGTTGATGGCTTATCCGGGCAAGGCCTACCGGTCCGGATTTGAAATGCTTTTTGCCGTGGGCGCCATGGTGACGGTGACGGCCGTGCTGTTCATCTATGCGCCGCGTCTGCGACGGAGGTCGGAACGCAAGGGTTACGTGACGCCCGGCGATTTCATCCAGGATCGATTTGGCAGCCGGGCGCTGACAATTCTGGTTACGGTGCTCGGCATCCTCGCCCTGGTGAACTACCTGATCACGAATCTCAAGGTGCTTGGATTGGTGGTGCAGAACATGACCGGTGGCGCCATCGGCTTCGAGACCGCGGTGGTGGTATTGGCCTTTGTGATGATCGCGTATGAGGCCATGGGCGGCATGCGGAGTGTGGCGTGGACGGATCTCACACAGGGCACGATCCTGTTGCTGGGCGTCCTGGTGTTGTTCGGTGCGGCGATGATCAAATTCGGGGGCACGACGGCGCTCACGATTAGCCTGGAACAACACCGGCCGGATCTTTGGAAGCTGCCCGATCTGCGAAAACTCACGACGTGGTTGGGCACGGTCATCCTCCTGGGGCTGGGCAATGCACTGTATCCGCACACGGTGCAGCGGATCTATGCCTCGCGATCGGAAAGGGCCTTGCAGCGCAGCCTGCAGATCATGGTGTTCATGCCGTTCCTGGTCTCCTTCCTCATGATCCTGATCGGACTCATGGCGGCCGCCCGATTTCCTGGACTCGACCAGACCGGCAGCGATCAGGCGGTCATTTACATTCTGCGCGATCTCGCCGCGGATTCCGCGCTGCTGAAGGTGATCGGCATCATCTTTATCGCGGCGGTCATCGCGGCCACGATGTCCACCATCGACTCGGCCCTGCTGTCCATGTCGGCGATGATCACCGCGGATTTGTATCGTCCAATGCGTCCGAATTCCCCCCAGGAAAGGCTGACCCGTTTCGGCAAGATCGCCACCGTGGTCGTGATGGCGGCAGCCGTCTGGATCACGATCTGGCTGAAGGACAAAACGATCTTCGCCATCATCGTCTTCAAACATGAACTGCTGATCCAGCTCGCCCCCGCGCTCATGATCGGGGTGCACTGGAAACGTCTGACGTCCATGCCGGTCTTCGTCGGCATGATTGCCGGCACCACAACCGCCGTATTGATGACGCTCGGCCTGCTCGGGCCGGCGACCAAACCGCTCGGATTGCACGCCGGCGTCTGGGGCTTGATCGTCAATCTGATCTTTCTGTTTGCCCTGCAGGCATTCGGGTCCACCAAAAACAAGAATGAACCATCAACAACCTGATTTTCTCGGCCGGGTGGAATTGGAACCCCGCGATCCGGTGGTCGCCGGCAGCGTCGGCCAATGGACCATCCGTTACATCGTCGGCGACGCCGGCATCGACGAAGGTGGCACGATCAAACTTGCGAAACGATTTGCCAGCGACTGGGAGAAACCACAGTTCGAGCGACCCGCCGAATCCGGCTACACGACAGTGGTGACTGACGGTCCGGCCAAGCTTACCGTGCGTTTCGCCAAGAAGGCGCACGACCGTCCGTGGATGAACTGGTGCATCGTGATCGATGTCTATGACGGCTCGCTCTCGCCCGGTGAGGTTGTGACGATTGTCCTTGGCGATCGAAGCCAGGGTTCACCGGGCATGCGCGCGCAGACCTTCATCGAGTCGCGTCACGACTTTCGGATATTCGCCGATCCGACCAATGCTGCGGTGGCCCGTTCGGTTCCGGATTCGCCAACGGTCCAGATCGTTCCGGGTGAACCGGTGGAATGGGTCGTAGTTGTTCCCACCCAGACAGCGGTCGGCGAATGGACGGAGGTTCGTCTGAGAGGACAGGATCACTGGATGAATCCCACCCCGGCTCCAGCCGAAGCCGACTTGAATTGGGAGGGTGAACCCAAAGCGGAATGGGACGGACAAAGATTTCGCCTGATGCAACCGGGCACCGGACGAGTCGCGATGATTGCCGCGGGATTGACCGCCCACAGCAATCCCGTCACCGCCACCAAGGAACCGCCGACCCTGAAAAAATACTGGGGCGATCTGCACGCCCAGTCGGACGCAACCGTCGGTACCGGCACGGAGGAGGAATATTTTCGTTTCTGTCGAGATCAGGCCTTCTCCGACATTGCGTCGCATCAAGGCAACGATTTCCAGATGGATGACGAAGACTGGAAACGCCTTAACGCTGCCGTGAAAGAGTTCAACGACCCCGGCCGATTCGTCGTGCTCCCGGGTTATGAATGGTCCGCCAATACCCCGGCCGGCGGTGATCGCAATGTATTTTATTCGGAGGACGACCAGCCGATCTATCGCTCCAGTCATTGGCAGATCCCCGAGATTTCGGAAACCGCAAAAAACCCCGCCCATCCCGCGAGCGAACTGTTTGCCCGCATCCGCGAAAACGGCAAAGCCATCCTCGGCGCCCATGTCGGCGGACGCTACGCGGACATCCGAAAATATTTCGACCAGGACATCTGCCCGCTGGTGGAGGTCCTTTCCTGCTGGGGTGTCTTCGAATGGATGCTGTGGGACTCATTCGACAAGGGATACATCGTCGGCGTGATGGCGAACAGTGACGGCCACAAGGGCCGTCCCGGCGCCGAAGGACCGGGAGCCGGAGATTTCGGAATTGCGGGCGGTCTGACCTGTGTCCTAGCCGAAGACCTTACCCGCGCAGCCGTGTATGATGCGTTGAAGAACCGGCGTTGCTACGGAACCAGCGGACCGCGAATTGACCTTTGCTTCGAAATCGACGGCCAACCCATGGGCAGCGTCCTGACGGGTGCCACGGATCGGGCCGAACTGAATGCCTCGGTCATTGGCGTCTCGCCCGTAGAATCGCTAACACTTTATCGTCGGCGCGAGATCATCGAGGTCGTGCGCCCGTCCGCCTTTGCCAGCGTCGCAACCAGCAGGCAGATCCGAGTCACCTGGGAGGGCGCCCGCATGCGCGGCCGCGGTCGCCGGATTGACTGGTCCGGATCGTTGAAGGTCGCTGGCGCGAAAATCCTGCGAGCCGAAACCGTTTCCTTCGATTCCCCTGCCGATGGCATTCGCGAAACCAAGGACCACCAAGTCGTCTTCGGATCGCGCACCACCGGCGACATGGACGGCATTGACCTGTGGTTGGATTCGACCGAAGCCTTCTCCATCAGCCTTGAGAGCGCCGTCGGCAAATTCACCGCCACGGCTAAAGAACTCCAAACTGAAAACGGCCGCGCCTGGGAACTCGATGGCCTCGATCAAAGGGTGAATATCCGACGCTACCCTGAGGCGGTGGAGGATCACCAATTATCGCTGAGTCGAACCATCGAGACGCAATCCGACAAGCTCACTCCCTACTTCGTCAAAGCCACCCAGACCGACGGTCACGCAGCCTGGTCCAGTCCGATCTATCTCGGTAAACCAGCGTAATCGAGAGATCAGATCGGGGTATAAAACCGATGACAGTGGGAACTGGAATTCGATCTTGAGGCGCTTCGTCGTCCTCCATGTATTTGAGCTGAATCAGGACACAACCAAAGGTCCATAGGGCGAGAAACAGGGTAAGAAACAGTTTCACGCTTCCCGTGCGCCAATGGTGAACAACGCAGGTTCCGTCCGCTTGTCTGTCTACAATGAAGCCATGGGGAACGCCTCCCGGGTCCATTGATCCATGCTCCGTCATTGATTTGACATACTATGGCCATGTTCACCGAGGCTAGTCTCACCGGCCATCCCAGAATGTACCTTCCCGCTTGATGGCCTGCTCCATTTTCTCCAGCTGAGCCAACATTGATTGCGTTCGGTCTACCTCATCCTCTCGACGGTCAATGCGTTCGCTGATGTCCTGTTCCACCTGAAAGAGCAACGGTGTTTCACGACTGGCCTTGAAGCCATAATTGTCCCTCAACTGTGAGCCGATGCGGACGTGCAGTTTCCATGGACCGACCCGGATCGCTGAGGGGCCGTTGTCGTGATAGGAATAGAGGAATTTGAAGTCGTCGACCGGTTTGTTGAACTGCGAGGCATCCAGGTACGAGCGGATGTCTCGTCCATCAATCGTACGGCCCTTTGGCAATTCAACTTCGGCCAACGCAAAAACCGTCGGCAGCACGTCAAGTGTGCTGGCCGGATGCAGAATGCGTTGATTACCGGGAATGACGCCCGGCCAGCAGAAGATCCCGGGAACGCGATGGCCGCCTTCCCAAGTGGATCCCTTGCCATCGCGGAAAGGCATCGCGTAACCAACGTGCATTCTCGCCTCACCATACTTCTTGTGTTCCTTCGTCTTGCGGAAGAGCAGCCACGGTCCGTTGTCGGACGTGAAGATGATCAAGGTGTTCCGCGTGATTCCAGCATCGGCCACCGTGGCACGAATGCGTTTTACGCAATCATCGATCTCCGCCATCACATCACCGAGCAGCCCGCGACGCGAACGGCCTTTGAATTCGTCAGACACGTACAGGCCAAGGTGCGGTTGGTTGTGGGCGACGTAGGCAAAGAACGGGCGATGCTTGTTCGCCTTGATGAACTCCACGACTCCGTCCGTATAACGTCCGGTTAACGATGTCGAGGCAACCGGATCGGAAGGAAGATTGATGGCCAGGGTCTTATAGCCCTTGACCGGATCATCACCGCTTGGATCCGATTTCATCAACTTGGCGTTTCCGTAGTCATGGGAAACATTCGATCCAATCCAGGTATCGAATCCATGTGCCAAGGGCAGCGCGTCCCAAGAGAGTCCGTTCTTTTCGTTGGGATTTCCAAGATGCCATTTGCCGAACATCCCCGTGGCATAACCCCGCGACTTCAGCCCTTCCGCAATGGTCACTTCGTGCGGGTGAATGTGCCGTGCCGCACTCGGACCGATCACCCAACTGCCAAGTCCACTTCGCCCCGGGTAGCGACCAGTCAACAACGAGTAGCGTGAAGCACTGCAGGCCGGCGAGGTGACGTAGAATTGCGGAAAGTTCACACCCTCTTGGACCATCCTGGAAATGTTCGGCGTTTCAATGACCGGATTACCGTTGTGCGCATAGTCTCCGTAGCCGCTGTCATCAAGAAAGATGAGTATCACGTTTGGCCGATCCATCGGTTCCCGCGCTGACAGCGAAACGGCGCAAAGCGCCACCATTAGTATCCACCTGTACATAGCCGTCATGCTGAGATGGACAACCAGCCTCGTCACTCCTCAAATCCAACCTTTGAAGATCTTCTACGCTGCTGCCAGTCGCACGCCCTGACGAGCCAGCCGCCATTCAGTGCCAGGCCAGATCACGAAAGTTTCTTACCCGGTGAAAAGTGCTGAGGTCGGCGTCGTGGTGATGATCGGAATGTTTTCCCGTGCGGGAAAGAATCACCAGATCGTCGCCGTCAATCTTCATCGAGGGATACATGAACGACTGGGTCGAAGTGGGGGCGAGGGCGATGCAACCGCCGGGCAGCCAGGAAAGCCCGTCATTGGAGAAGTGCAGCATCAGAGCCCGACGCGAGGTGGCCGCATCGCCGATCCCGAAACGCGCACGGTCATAGCCCATGGATTGATTGGCGGCCAACCAGAACAGACGTGTCCGCTCGTCGTAAACCACGCAGAACTTCGTGTAGGCACCAGGCCATGGGTAATAATTCTCGAACTCGATCGACAAACGGCCGTCTTCATCGCGGATCTTGAACAGGGCGGTGACGTTGCTCGCGAACTTGTGGCCAAGGCCGTGAGGATTGACGCGGCAGGCCGCAATGAGTTCGTCGCCTATCTGCATCACATTGGATTCCAGCAGGCCGTCGTGTTTCTCAGGCTGCAGGCGAGGTGAAAGGTTGCGCGGAACGCCGGGGGTGTAGACCACTTCGCTTCGTCGCCAGGTATCAGGTGAAAGCAGGTCTTTGTTGAGATCCGCGGCAACAGCGAGAATGCCGCGAAAACTTTCATCCATCGCCCAGTAGAGTGTGTTGTCACGAATGACAAATGAGGTCTGGCAATTCCAGAAACGACCTTCCAGGACCTTGACCGGGCCTTCCCAGGTCTCGCCCTCATTGCGGCTGCGCATGATGTAGACGTCCCGATGCTGCTGCTTCTGTGTGAACATGTAGAGCGCGCCTTTCAACGCGAACAACGTGCACTCGGCGTACATCAGGTCAGGAAGGCGCTGCCAGGTCCTGCCTCCGTCGCGACTGCGCGTGAGTTGGAGAAACTTTGGGCCACCGCTGAGTTTATCCGGCGAAAATCCACGATTCGCCCGACCCCAGATCGGCGAACCCGCGATCAGCGTTCCATTCGGAAGAACACACAGACAAGGATCGTGCACGAAGTCGCGATGTGCGTCCGGGACTTCCGCAGCAATGGTGTAGTTTTGTGCAAGAGGAGGATCAAACGGTGATCGGTGCCTTGTACCATCGCCAGCAAGTTGGGCGAGAAAGATGCACCATGGCCCTGATGTCGGACGTTGTGGATATTGCGTCTCGGAGGACAGCTCAATTCGTTCCCCCTTCACCAGGCCCTTTCGCCACACTGCACATTCCGTGTTCCAATCCGTCAAGGACACGGGGATCCTTCCCTTGCGTGGTTCTACGGGATCAGGTCTCTTGAACAAATGAAACGGCGGAATGCTCATTCGTTCGAATCCAAGCCGATTCAACTCAGCGGCTCGACTATCCTTGTCTCCGGGCACCGACGTCAGCGCAAAAACGTCACCGTCGGTCTGGCAGGTGATCCGACCCGCAGAAAGCGGGCCTTGGATGAATGTCAGCCCCTTCATTGCGGCTGGAACATCCTGTGCGACGTAGTCCCGGTTGTTGAAAAGTTGCACACCATCTGCGAGTTTCAACGCGTTCCCTTCAGCCACGGTGACGACCGCAGGTCCGGCGGACACCCCGCAGGAACAGCATAGGAACAACTTGATGCTCAGAATCAATCCACGCATGCGCCCACGTTATGCAAAGCAACGCCGACGACAAGACTTGGACACAGCACTGGATCCAACCAACTTGGAATCGTGAATTTCAAGTCGGGGGTTTTCTTTCTGGCTGTGGTCTTCATCGGCACTGCTGTCACTTTGAGGCGTGATCCGTCGAGGCACACGGTTACTCCTGGTCCAACACCACCGTTAACCGGTCCGATAAATGAAATCGGCTTAAGCGGTGTGACTCCGGGCCGAAGCCTTGCCTTCCCTCTTGCCGGACACATCATCGAGATTTCCGTGCCGGCCAGGGAAGGACATACTTTTGGCAGTTTTCATCTGACTACAGAGAATTATTCCTCCGGCGCAACGGAGAGAGACGGTTCGCTACAACGTGTCTTGTTCGGCGATGTGACGGCGGATGGAACAGAGGACGCGGTAATCGTGATTCAATCCGGTGGGTCCGGCAGTTATGCGACCGTGTTCGTGCTCGAATCAATGACCACAAATTTCCATCTCGTTCAACTGCCCGAATTCAGCGCGCCGGGATACATGGGACATGACCGGGTCAGCATCCGAAACGGATCAGTGGTTCGTGAGTTCCCGACCTACGTGGGAAAGGAGAAGTTGCGCATCGATCGTCAGTGGAAAACCAAGGACACCCTGCAGGGCAAATTGCCGGTGCGCAACCAAGCTGACAGTAATGCCACCCCATCCGGAGCGAACAAGGTATTCAGGTTCGACTTTGCAAGCAACTCGTGGATCCCGATCTAACTCGAACCTCGAGAGTGTTCGCGCGTTTCCAGCCGGTGCTGAATCTACGGATCCGTCGAAACGTAAATCCAAGCTGGGTGAATCCTCACCCCGGATAGTCGGCCACATAGACCGCCTTCACCTGGGTGTAATCCAGGAAGGTATCCTCGCAATTCACCCCTCCACCCGGTCCGCCGGAGATTCCCTGACCGCCATAGGGCAAGCCGTAGGCAACGGAGTTGTGACAATTGACCTGGCAGGTGCCATCGCGAAACTGCTTGGCCAACGCAACACCTCGATCGAGATCGGGAGTCCAGACACTCGCGCCCAGGCCGTAGGGTGAACTGTTCGCCAACTGCAGCGCCTGTTCCGCAGAGTCAACCGGACAAACAGTTGCGAAGGTGTGAAACACTTCCTTGGGATTGCAATCAACTCCCGGTTCCGTGCGGTAGAGCGCGGGCTTGATGTAGAAGCCATCCCTGCCGCTCACCTCGGCAACCCCTCCCGACAACAGCACTTCTCCACCACGGGAAACCGTTTCCGATTGCGCCTGAAGAATACGACGCTGCTGGGTGGGATTCACCACCGCGCCAAGTTGTGTACCTTCATCGGCCTGGTACCCGATGGTCAGGTCTTCCATGAATGCCTTTTGCGCATCGATAAACGGATCGGCGATCTTCTTGTCCACGTAGACGCGATGGATGGTGCAGCAAGTCTGGCCGAAGTGTTGATTGACATAACGCCCCACCGTTCGCGCAACCAACTCCGGATCCGCGTCGTCCAGCACGATGGCCGATCCGTTGCCACCCATCTCACGTTTCATCCGTGTGCCATGCCGATCGCAGATGCGAAGGATGTGTTGGCCAATGCCGGGCGAACCCGTGAACGATATGTAACGAACACCCGGATGTTCCGCGATGCATTGTCCGGTAATTTCACCACGTCCCGGAACTACGTTGATGACGCCCGGAGGGAAGCCCGCTTCAGCCGCCAGATTCGCAATGTAGAGTGCTGACAGTGGAGTATCTTCCGCCGGCTTGATGATGATTGTGTTGCCGGACAGCAATGCGGGGAATATGAACCACGAAGTCAAGACGATCGGGTAGTTCCACGGAATGATTCCAGCAACGACACCCCACGGTTCGCGATAGGTGTATCCCTTCACGCCATCACCAACCTTCATTGCAGCTCCATCTCCCATGGCAATCTTTTGCGCAACACTACTGAAATACTCGGCGCACTCGCGAATCTGCGTAAAATCGCCCTCCGCCAATTCGGACACCTTTCCGCCATCGCGAATCTCGCAGGCAAGCAGCACATCGCGATCGCGGTCGCAGAGCTGTACCAGTTTGTTCACCAACGCGATGCGATCTTCAAGTGGCGTATCCTTCCATGACGCAAACGCCTTTTGCGCGACATCAACCGCGGCTGCCACTTCCGCCTCGCCCATTTCACAAACCGTGGCGAGCACTTCCTGCGATCCGGGATCCGTGCTCTGAAAGGTTGCATTCATGGAGCCGGAGACACTCTTTCCGCCGATGATGCCTCCCAGCGGTTTCCCGCCGTTGGCGCAGAATTCGGTGAACTTGTCCGGAGTAGAGAAGGCGGCTGCCGTGAAGGCCTGGATGGATTCGGAAGTTGCAGTAGACATAAGTGATGAAAGGGTTTCTCAAGTGGGACAGGAGCGGATCATTTGAGGGGGCCTGGAGGAAGTCTAGAAATAAACGGCAGGCGTTAACATGTGTCATTGAGAGTGGTCGCAACCGAGGACTGCGCGATAAGAAATCGAGCGTTCGGCAGCAGTCAGATCAAGCGGTTTTCGATGCGCCCCCCCTCACCCCGCACTCTCCCGCTGGGAGAGGGAGAACATAGCGAACCACTCATTCATAAAGCGCGTTTCATGTATGGCGACAGCACAACTTCCCTCTCCCGGTGGGCTGTCAATTAACCCACAATTCTGTCGGGGAGTTGGCGGTTGCGCGGCAGCGTCTTGGACTTGCCGTAGTCCAAACCGCTGAAGTTCCAAGGCAGCAGAATGATCCTCAATCATTCCTCAACCAAGCAGAGCCACATTCGGGTGGAGATTCTGGATCGTCCGGGGAACGCGATTCCCGGGTTTGAGGCGAGCGACTGCGAGGCGATTTCCGGGAATGAACTTGACCACGTCGTGCACTGGGAGGGGAGAGCGATCTGGATGCGATATCAGGCAAACCGATCCAGTTACGATTCCAGATCAAGAACGCGAGTCTCTACTCCTTTCGCTTCGAGTAGAGTCAATTGAGCGCGGATCACGCGGTTGTGACAAACGGTCGGGCGAAGCTCCCGATGAGACGTTTGGGCTTTTGGTGTAATTTATCCGTTCAGCGTGGCGAGTCGCGCCGGATACTCAATTCGCATTGGCAATGCCACGCTCGGCTCAGCAGGAGCTTCCCCACCGATCGCAGGCACAGCCACTTACTCCGCTATCATGATGCACGAAGGCATCGTGACCTCGATCGTTTTACCGACCTTCTTCAACTTGCCTGCTTCGCCAACTCGGAAGGTGACCAGACTGTTCCCCGGCATGTTCGCGCAGAAGAGATGCCTTCCATCCGGCGCAATCGCAAGATTCTGCGGACCTTTGCCAAGGCTGGGGATGATTTCGATCAGCTTCAGTTTGCCGTCCTTGCTAATTTGATAGCCGCCGATGCTGTCGTGTCCCCGGTTGGTGCCATAGAGAAACTTTCCGTTCGGAGTGATCTTCAAGTCGGCCGTATGCGTCCGGCCCCCGAAGTCCTTTGGCAGTGTGGAGATGTTCTGAATCTCGGTCAGCTTTCCTGCTTTCGCAGCGTAGGAAAAAACGGAAATGGTGTTGGCCAATTCGTTGATCACGTAAACAAACTTACCGTTCGGATGAAAGGTGAGATGCCTCGGTCCGGAACCGGCGGGGACTTTGACGAAGGAGGGCTTGTTTTGGGTGATCTTCCCGAGTTCCGGCTCGAGTCGGTAGCTCATCACCTTGTCGATGCCCAGATCCGCAGCAAAGGCAAAGCGATTGTCCGGACTGACGACCACGCAATGCGCATACGGAGCCTTCTGCCGCTTCGGATCCACGCTCGAACCTTTGTGTCGAAACAGTGATTCCATCTTGCCCAATGACCCGTTCTTCTTCAGCGGAATGGATCCAACATCACCGGTCAAATAGTTCGCAACCAAGAGAGATTTGCCAGTCGCGTCGACGTCCAGATAACAAGACGCCTTCCCATGGGTGGACTGTCGGTTTAGCAGCTTCAAGTTGCCGGAACGTCCTTTGAGCGCAAACGCCGCGACTTGGTTGATCTCCCCGCCGAACGAACTGGCGTCGATGGAATACAGGAAGCGCTGGTCGTCCGAAAGCGCCAGGAAGAATGGATGCTCCACCTGGTCGTTTGAAGCGACCTGCTTCAACGCACCTGATTTCAGATTCAAGCGGTAGGCATGGATTGCACCCTTCTCGCCGGCTGCGAATGAGGACACAAAGACGAGCGGTTGCGGTTTGGCTGGAGCTGATTTGGCAGTGTTCATGGTCAGGATTGAAACAAGCAGGATGCAGAGCAGACGCATGGTCCGCCCAATCTGGGGGAGCCGCTTCGCGTGTCAACAAAATCAACATGGTTGAAGCGCGCGTTTTTGATCCGGCCAAGCGGACGGATCGCCTCCTAATTCTCCCCATGCTCAAGACACCCATTGTCGCGCTCACGGCTCTCCTGTGTTGCTTTAGCCTCCGCGCCGCGGACGACGGTGACGTGAAAGATGTCAGCGTCATCAATCGGCTCGGGCATCACCGAAGCGGCTTGCAAACGCCTGGTCAAGGAACGGATGTGCGGTTCGGGGATGGAATGGAAAAGTGATGGTGCCGGGGAAGTGCTTCGGCTGCGCAGTCTCTTGCTCTTGAACCAACGCTGGCAACAGTTCTGGTCCGAAATCTCTCAATACGGCATCTGAAGTTCAACTCACGAGACCCTGTGCTGACGGCAGACCATAGAACATCAAACTTAGGTCCACCCCCCCCGGGAATTGGCAGGAGACGGCGAATCCACAAGGAACAGGCATGAGCATTTTTTCACTGGAAGGAAAAGTCGCGTTGGTGACCGGAGCCGGTCGCGGTATTGGCCGGGGCATTGCCGAAGAATTGGCCAGACATGGAGCGAAGGTGGCTTGCGCGGCGCGCACGGTCGAGCAGTTGGAGGCCGCGGCCCAAGCAATTCGCGACGAAGGTGGTTAGGCGATGGCCTTGCCACTCGATGTGGGCAAAATTGATTCTCACAACGCAGCCTTGGACAAGGTGACCAAGTCGCAGGCAGTCGAATTTGGAAAGCACAACATTCAAGCCAATTGCCTCTGTCCTGGCTTCGTGAAGACACCTCTGACCGAGACGATCTGGTCGGACAAGACCATGCAGGATTGGGTGGAGTCGCGCCTCCCTGCCGGACGTCTCGCCACGCCCAAAGACGTGGCCTGCGACAACTGGCCGCTGCCGGGCAGCGCAACGGCGTGAACCAGTACGTTTAATCAACCGCAAAGAACGCATAGATCACAAAGATATTCTTGTTCCGCTTCGATTCTCTGCGCTCTATGCGTTCTTTGTGGTTGATTCCATGGCTTTCGTATTTGTTCCCGTTGGCCCTATGCTCGGCACATGGAAAGCAAAACCATCCTGATCACCGGCGTCAGCCGTGGACTCGGCCATGGACTGGCCTTGGCGTGCGTGGAGCGTGGGGACACTGTCCTCGGCCTTGGCCGCAGCGCAGCCACCGACCTTGAGGCCCAATCCAATTTTCACTTTGCGCAGGCTGATGTTGCCGAGGCCGAGGCGTGCGCCACAGCCTTGGATACCCTGTTGAGTGAACGCGCCCGTCTCGATGGCGTCATTCTCAATGCCGGCATTCTCGGCCCAATCGCCGACATGCGGGATCAGTCCGTCGACACCATGAAGAACGTCCTGGAGGTAAATCTCTGGGCCAACAAAACGCTGCTCGATCTGCTCCTGGCTCGAGACCTCACAATCGGGCAAGTAGTCGGCATTTCTTCGGGCGCGGCCGTCAATGGGAACCGAGGCTGGGGCGGCTACTCCCTCTCGAAGGCCGCCTTGAACATGTTGATTAAGCTCTACGCCAAGGAGCGGGAGGACATTCATTTCAGCGCGCTTGCTCCCGGTCTCGTCGATACCAACATGCAGGACCAGATTCGCGCCATGCCCGACGATGCTCCGTTCCCCAGTGTCGCCCAGCTCAAGCAGGCAACGGGCACTGACGCCATGCCCGATTCCACGATTGCCGGCCAACGCGTATTGGCTGCCTTGGATCGTCTCCCCGGCCTGATCGAGAGCGGTGAGTTCGCCGATATCCGCAAGCCGCCGTTGACTGATTGAGACGGCGACACCCTCAGGATCGAAACAGTTCTCGAACCACATTTCCGTAGACGTCCGTCAGGCGGAAATCACGTCCGGCGTAGCGGTAGGTGAGCCTTTCGTGATCGACGCCGAGGAGATGGAGGATCGTGGCGTGCATGTCGTGCATGTGCACCTTGTCGATCGCGGCGCGGTAGCCGTAGGCGTCCGTTTCGCCGTGCGAGTAGCCGCCCCGTGTCCCAGCTCCGGCGAGCCAGTGGGTGAAGCCAAGCGGGTTGTGGTCGCGATGGCTTTTCCAACATGTGGAATTCTGGCTTCCTTCGCGGGAATACCCTCCACGCCGATGGGCATGCCTTGGGTATGACCGGGAAGGAACACGTTCGAAAAAGCCGCGCGTGCCCGACACACTCGCGCCGGGATTAATCGAGACAAAGTCGGGCAGGTTTCTGTTCTCCGTGCCGAGACCGTAGGCCACCCAGGAACCGATGCTGGGACAATCGATCGCCTACCGGCGTCATCCGTCAAGACAAGATCGTCCTGACCAGTGATCCGGAGAAGCACATTCCAAGCGTACGTCTGCGAATGGCCGAACAGCCGACGAATCAGTTGGATTACTCGCTTGAGATGATCGTCACCGGTATTGTTGCGGAAGACAGCCTCAGCTTCTCGATCAATGAACATGAAATTCCCCCGATCAGCTGGAAACGGGTCGAACAGGAGGGAGCTGGCATTCTGCACATCACGGTGGTTCTCGACGCCAAAACCCTGCAGTTTGGTGACAACACGATCGCAGCGCGGATCGAGGCCACTCGGAAGAAGTTCAATACCGAGATACAGTGGCTCGCGTTGACGGTCCGCCGGCGTCCGGACTGAAGACGCGTTTGAAAACGCTTGGGATGCCGTTAGGCTGCTTCAAGATGCACCGCGGCATGCGCATTCAACTGGCTGTTCTCATCAGCTGCTTCCTGGCTTCGTCGGCACAAAGTGAGGACGCTCGAGTTGACTCGCTGTTGACGCGCTATTGTCTGGACTGCCACGACGCTGAAGTCAGGAAGGCCGATGTTGATCTGTCCACTCACGCGTCGCCGGACGCATTCCTGAAGCAGCGACGAATTTGGAGTCGCGCGCAGGAAATGTTGTCCACGGGTGAGATGCCTCCCAAGAAGAAACCTCAACCGACAGACTCCGAGCGACGAGAACTGGCGGCTTGGATTCGGACGTCGCTGAATAGCGTGGATTGGGAGGCGGTTCGTTCTCCGGGGCGTGTTTCCTCTGCGCGGCTGACCCGGGCTGAGTATCGATATTCGATTGAGGATCTGTTTGGTGTCAGAATCGATCTTGAGGGGCTCTTGCCGGATGATCCGGAAGGGCTCAGTGGCTTCGCAAACGACCGCGGGTCGTTGATGATGACCGGGAAACAACTGGCTCGTTACTTGAAGACGGCAGAAGTTGTGGCCGCTGCGATTGTGGACGGTGGTGCGGATGAATCGGTGTCGATTCATTACGAGGTTGAGGAGGGGGAAAACGTCAGTTGGAGGAAGCGGCCGACGAAAGAGAAGGACGGCTCCAAGGGCTGGACGTTCAGTTCACGGCTGGGAACGAAGTACCAATCGATCAGCAAGACTTTCGATTTTCCGCTGACGGGCCGCTATCGCGTTCACATGCGCGCGCGCAGCAAGGGACCGGGACCGAACGCAGCTGCGTGGATTGCGGTGGATTCGGTGAACGACGCGTCACGGGAGGCGGGCATTCTGGTAACTGGCAAGGAACTGGATGTATACGAGACGGAGATCTTCGTCACGCGCGGCCAACACAACATCCTGTTTGGTTATGATTTCTACGGTTCACTCTGGTTGCCGGAAGCGCCGGAACGTCCGCAAACCAAGCTGGGCCAGAGCACATTCCATCCTCCGCCATACGACCCCAAGCCACTCTTGCCCCGAGGCGTCACGTTGATCGATTTGAATTCCGCAGAACTCACCCCGCCGGCTGACAAACGCGTGCGTGCCACCGAGTTGGTCCAGCGGATCAATAAAGGTTACTTCCCAGCCGTACTGGACCATCTGATGATGCAAAAGTTTCACTATGAGAAAGGTTATCTCCCGGTCTTCCTGGGCGGTCTCAGTTACGAGTATACGGAGAATATCGTTCCGGCCCTTGCCGAGCTTGCTGAGATTGTTGGCACCGAGCGACAGGCTTTGGAAAAGATCTGGAAGGACCATGAACCGGTGGAATACGCGGAATTGACGAAGATCAAGAATCTCCAGCGGGAGGCATGGACGAAACAGGAGAACAGCCGCAAGGAACAGATCGGTGATTTGTTTGTCGATTGGATCGAGATGGAATTCATTCCCGGCTCAGGAAATCCGCCTCAGAGTGAAGATGAGCTTGTTGCGTTTCTCGATGAACTTCTGCCGCGCGCCTACCGTCGGCAGGTGGGACGTGTCCAACGCGGCGAGTATCTACGGGTTTATCGCGACGAACGAAAAGCCGGTGTGAACCATTCGACGGCGTTTGAGAGGGTGCTCATGGCGATCCTGGTTTCTCCGGGTTTTCTCTATCGCGACGACGGACCGGCGGTTGGGGCCGGCATCACAATGTTGGACGACTACGCGTTGGCCGCGCGCCTGGCGGGTTTTCTCTGGTCTTCATTGCCGGACGATGTTCTGAGCGAGACGGCTCAAAAGGGAACGCTGCAAAACGAAGCTGATCTTGCGCGGCAGGTCGATCGCATGTTGGACGATGATCGGCGTCGCCTGCGCTTGAGCAGATTGTTTATCTCCCAATGGCTGGATCTGTCAGGCATTGGCCGGGAGAAGGAACCGGACAAGGAACTCTTCCGCTACTTCAGTTGGCGCTTGGCAGAGGACATGCGCATGGAGCCCACGCTGATGTTCGACCGTCTCCTGCGCGAAGACCGAAGCATCTTGGAACTGCTCGACTGCGACGATGCATTCGTCAACGAACGCCTGGCCCGCATCTACGACATGGAAGGTGTGAGCGGTGCCGAGTTCCGTCCGGTTGTTTTGGATGATCGCAGACGCGGTGGGGTGCTCGGAACGGCGGCAATGTTGAGTGCAACCTCGCTTGCGACTCGCACCAGCCCCGTGCGTCGCGGACAGTTTGTGCTGGAGACACTGCTGGATGTGTATCTTCCCCCTCCACCAGCGGGCGTTCCAGAGTTGGATGAAGACGCCGGTGAGTCGGGGGAAGTATCATCGCGTGAATCACTTGCACGACACCGGGCCGACCCGCGCTGCTCCAGTTGCCATGCAAAGATCGACCCGCTCGGATTCGCCTTGGAAAATTTCGATTGGATTGGGCGTTGGCGCGAACGAGATCCAGCCGGACCCGTCAATGCGACCGGAGAGATGCCCGATGGACGCAAGTTGAACGGGGTCGCCGGTCTGAAGAATTACCTCTTGAAAGAACGCGCCGATGATTTCGCCCGGGCATTGACCAAAGCGCTTCTCGCATATGCGCTTGGCAGGGAATTGGAGTACTTTGACGAGCATGCGATCCGCACGATCGCCAAGGCGTTAAAGGCTGACAACTACCGGGCTCGAACGCTCGTGAAGGAGATCATTAAGAGCTATCCGTTTCGCTATCGCCAGGTGGATGAGGAGAAGAAGGAAAGCAAATGAAACACGTCCCCCTTTCGAGAAGAACTTTCCTTCGTGGACTCGGCGCTGCCTTGCCGTTGCCGTTTCTCGAGGCCATGTCGCCGAGCTTCAGCTTTGGTGCGACTGCAGAGGCCGCACGAAAGAACAAACCGCCCGTGCGCTTTCTCTGGCTCTACCAGGCGAATGGGTTTCTCCCCACCGCCTGGAATCCCACCGGCACAGGGCGCGAGTTTGAATTGTCCCGCACACTGAAACCATTCGAGCACTTCAAGGATCGCCTGACCGTGACGCGAAACCTGCGGACGCGCGCCTACGGAAACCACATTGGCAAGGTCACGGCGTTATTGACCGGAGTGCAGGCGGAGCGCGATCGGAAGTTGGGGGTCTATTCCAGCGCGCGATCAATCGACCAACAGATCGCTGACCATATCGGTCGCGACACGCTGTTGCCGTCCCTTCAACTCGGCGTCGAACACCCGGGGCAGGGTTATTGCAGCGGAGCGAACAGCCCCGTTTCCTACGGCGCGACCGTATCCTGGAAAACACCTACCACAATGCTCATGCCGGAGATTGATCCGCGTGCGGCGTTTGAATCGCTATTTGGCGCTGGGGTCGGCCCGAAGGCGAAGGCGCGTGCCCGTTGGCAGGGCAGCATCCTCGATCTTGCACTCGATCAGGCGAAAACGCTGCGCCGCAACGCAACGGCACTGGATAAGCAAAAGCTGGACGAGTATTTGGAAAGTGTAAGGTCAGTTGAACGTCGACTTCAGCATTCCGAGCGGAGGAAGAAAGAATCCTGGCGACCGTCAACCAAACCTTCGGAGAAACAACTCGCTGCGCCACCGGCAGGTATTCCACAGGATCGCGCCGAACACGTGCGGATGATGCTCGATCTGATCGCACTCGCAATTTGGACGGATTCCACACGGGTGGCGACGATGATCTACGTCAATAGTTTGTCGGAAGCGAATTTCAGCTTTCTCGACGGTATCAAAGATCCCTTTCACGCCGGCCTCTCGCATCACGGTTACAAGGACGACAAGATGGAAGGCTACAGCAAGGTAAACGAATGGCATGCCGCGCAATCCGCCTATCTGATGAAGCGCCTGGACGATATCGACGAGGGCAATGGAAGCGCCTTGGATAACAGCGTGGTGTTCTTCGGCTCATCGTTGAAAGACGGGCACGCGCATTCGAACATCGACCTGCCAATTGCCTGTATCGGCCGAGCGGGCGGCGCACTGAAACCGGCGGGCCACGTGATTTGCCCAGAGAATACCCACATCGCCGACTTGCACCTGACGACGCTCGGTTGGTTTGGTATTCAGGCCAATGATTTCAATAATCTCGGAGCGAGAAGGATTCCCGGGCTTTCTTGAATGAATCGATTTCAATGCTTCGGACATTGATTAACGGCTTGGCCCTTGCCTCTGTGAGAAACCGCTAATTCACGTGGAGTGCTCCCCGAAAACTGGTCCATCTGCCATGAGAGCCGGCAACGCGAAGCGTTGCCCGACTGATCATGAAGAAGAAAAGACATACACCAGAACAAATCATCAAGAAGCTGCGGGCGGTGGAAGTGATCACCGGCCAAGGCAAGACAGTAGCTCAAGCCTGCACAATCTTCCCGACGGTTCACCGAGTTTCGCACTGTTACCCTGATTGGTGAACCAACTCCCCGACTCCAGTCGGCGCTGTCGGCGAATTGCTTTCTGGTCTCGCGCGGTCGCACGATTTCCGGCGGCCTCAAGTTGGTGCCTCAAAACGGAGTGAACCTGAATTATTACCGAAGCAACGTCGAAGCGTTAGCCAAGGAGGAGCTGCGCGTACAGGAGACGGTTCCGGATTTCCCCTGCCGCTGGACCAAATGTGTTGCTACGCCAATTTCGCCGACCTGACGCTCTTCAACCGCAAGAAACCGATCTTTGCCTATGCCGACAGGGAACTGCACGACGGTTTTGCCGACCGGTTTGCGCCGGTTGCGTATTACGGATCCAACGCGTGGGGACTGCACGACATGCTTGGCAATGCCAGTGAATTTGTGGCTGACCTCCACCCGAAGCACGGGGCGTCGGTGACCCGAGAAGGCTCTTGGGCGACGCCGTTGGAAAAAAGCTCCACCCGGCTTTTCGCCACATTCCGGAACTGGGTCAGGGAAAGATGAAACCAAGGACCGGGGCACGTATCATTCTTCGTCAGGGGGCGCGGGTCACGCGCCCCCTCCAGAAACCCGCACATCAGTAGGACAAGACTTGAATTCCAAGCGCCAGCACAGATGCTGACGACTTGCATGAATAGATGGCTCACGCTACTGACACTCGCTGTCATTCCGACCGTCGCTTGCGCGGCTGCTCCCCAGTTTTCTGACAAACCCGTCTGGGTCAGCGGCAGCAATCATTGTGGTGGCGATGGGAACGCGCAGTTGCTCGATTTCGATCAAGACGGCGATTTGGACCTGGTGACCAGTGCGCCCAATCCGAGTCGTTGGGTCGTGTTTGAAAACGTTGGCGGGAAATTCGGGCAGAAACCGATCTGGGAATCGAATGCGACGACCGATTGCGACCACATCTCGGTGGTTGATTTCGACCAGGACGGATTGCCGGACCTGGCCGGCACGCACGAATCGTACAATACGCTCTATCTCAACAAAAAGGATCGCGCGAAGCGCTTTGGAACCCTGCCCGACTGGGAGACCGGCTTTTACACCGATTCGAACCAGATCGATTTCGGCGACATCGATGGCGATGGCGACAAAGACATGTTGATCGCCTCCGGGCTGCCGGTATTTCAACTCGCCTTGTTCGTGAACCAGGACGGCAATCTCTCTCGCACGATCACCAAACGCATCGGTCCGCGACAATACAGTGAGTCGTCGATCTTGGGCGATATCGACAACGACGGCGATCTGGACATCATCGCCACCTATTCCAAGGCGGGAACGATCCTTGTCTTCAAGAACAACGGCAGTGGCGTGTTTGACGAGGGAACCGAAATACTCAAAGACCCCAAGGTTAGGCACGTGCAGCGGATCTACTGCCTCGACGTAAACAAGGACGGAAAGATGGAGTTGTTCTGCGCCAAGGGTCCGTGGGGTCCGCCTGGTCGCAGCATTGCCCTGACCTATCACAAGGGCGCGGCAAAGAAGGTGTGGGAGAGCGCGACGAACACCGGTTTTCACGGTTTTGACTTTGCCGATGTGGACGGAGACGGCGACCTGGACATGGCTGCAGCGGATTGGAGCGGGCGCAGCACATCGGTGTTCCTGCAAGAGAACGGCATGATTGCAACCAAGCCGATCTGGTCGGCTAAAACCCGTGCGCCGGTTCACGAAGCAAAATTCGGTGATGTCGATGGCGACGGCGATCTCGATGTCGTAGCAGGCGGTGTAGATCAGGCGATGCTCTTCGAAAACCTGACAACGAAATGAAGAATTCTATCTTACTATTCGCGCTGTTCGCGATGCCTTTGGCGAGTAAAGCCGCCGAGAACGATCAGCCAGCCGAGAACACTTTGCGCAAGGCGATCCGCTCGGCGGGTGGCAAGCGTTTCAACAGCATCAAGGCCCCGACGATGTGGATGGAGACCGGGACCTATTACGGGACGGGCCAAGGCGTTCCGTTCGTCGCCCAGTACGCCACCTATTGGCCCAAGCGCTGGTACCGTCAATGGGTCGAAGGCCAATTCTCAATCGGCATCGCCGGCGAGCAGGTCACGGTGTTTCGGGGCGACAGCCACGAGGGCCAGAAACTCTCCGGCCCGATGCTCAAAGCGACTTTGCATCACAACCAGGTTGCTTGGGCTCAACTGCTCTATCCGCTGACTGAAGACGAATACACACTGTCAAACATTCCGGGCATTGACGTCGACGGCAACGCCACGGTTGGCATCAAGGCCGTTCATAAATCGGGCAGCGAGGTCAGCCTGTATTTTGACAAGCGGACGTTCCTGCTGAAGAAGACCGAAGCCATGGTGCCGGCTCGGGAATATGGTGGCAAGATGGTCGAGAGCGAGACCGTCTTCAGTGAGCACAAGCGATTCGGAGGGGTGTTACTGCCGGGCAAATGCAAGATTCTCTACGACGGCAAGCTGTTCGTTGAGAGCGAAAGAAAGGCCATTAAAACGCATGCCACCATCGATCCGGCGTGGTTTGGCACAAAAGGTCCGGCGCGGGTTCGATGAGACTTATCCTTGGTATCTTGCTCGCAGTAGTGACGGTTGCGTCATCGGCTGAGCCGTATCGACTGATCTTCAATTGCGATGGCCACGCGGTTTTCATCGACGCCAAGGGCGACACGGAGCAATGGCTGCGAAATCTTTTCGACCCGCTCGAAGGCAGCCATGTCGACGCGTTGTTCTGGTGTGATGGCGCCGGCGGCAACACGGCCAACTATGACAGCCAGGTCCTCGAACGAAACGGCCAGCGCATCGGCAAGCTCAATCCGCATGTAACGAGGCTGATCGAGGAAGGGAACGATCCTCCGAAGCTGGTGATTCGGGAGGCGCGGAAACGGAAGATCGATGTGTTCTATTCGTTCCGCTTCAACGACATCCACGATTCGTTCATCCCCGCGGAGTTTCCGACGTTCAAGGAGAAGCACCCGGAGTGGATGCTGGGCAAACAGAAATACGGCTCCGTGACCTCATATCCGACCGCGTTAAACTTCGCCCTCAAGGAGGTTCGCGATTTGAAGTTCCAAGTGGTGAAGGACATTTTCAGTCAGTACGACTTTGATGGCCTGGAAATCGATTTCCTGAGAGGCGCTCCCTACTTCCTTCCCGACCAGATCCAAGAGAACGCGCCACTGTTGACCGGGTTGCTCAAGCGGATTCGCAATGAACTGAACGAACGGGGGCGCGAGCGCGGCCGGCCGATTCGCCTGGCCGTCCGGGTCGATGAAACATTGCGTGGCTGCCGCCAGGACGGCTTCGAGGTGAAGCGCTGGATCGACGAAGGCTTGGTCGACATGATCATCCTCGGAAGCGGTGTCATCGACATCGACGTGGGGGCTTTCAAGCAACTGACTCGGGGGACGGAGGTCACCGTGCATCCCTGCCTCTACGGTTGGCCCAGCAAGTACATGCCCATCCCGCGCGACATGGCCTGCGCGTCGGCGTTGAATTACTGGGCCCAGGGCGCGGATGGTCTTTATCTGTTCAACTGGTTTCCACATCAGAAAAACAACAGCGAAGCCACCGGCGCCTACCAGCAGGAGTTGCTGCGGAAACTGGGTGATCCACAGAAGATTCTCGCAGGCGAACATAACTACCTGTTTGCGGCCGATCGCGGCCGTCCGGCAGCCGAGCACCCCGGCAATTGGCTGGACTGTATCTTGCCAATGGAATTGAAACGTGGCGGCGCAACGGTGTTTCGGTTGCGGACAACCGGTCTGCCGACGAACACCACAGCGGCGCAAATCCGTCTGCAATTCGATGATCCGGTCCAAGCGTCCTCGGTCTCTGCCCGCATTCATGAAACCGATCTGAAACTTCACGGTGCCAGCTCGAACGTGCTGACCGCCACCTTGAGTTCGGACAAACTGTTGCGCGGTGACAACCAGGTTCGGGTGTCCTTGAGCGCGGGGCAAGCAACGCTAAGAGCTGCGGAAGTGCGCCTGCGTTACGAACGTCCGCCACTGGCCTGGTTGCAACGCCCAACGCCCAAGACAGCGACCGTCGAGATCGATCCAAAAGCCGGACCGGTGCTTCGGTACGCAGCGCAGGAATTGCGACGCAATTTGCGCGAATTGTTCTCGATTGATGTGGTCACAAAGGACGGCGAGGCAACATTCCGTTTGCGATCGGACGGCGGGACAGGGCAGGCGTTCAAAATCACGACTGGCGAATCGATCAAGATCCAAGGCGACAGTGACGCATCCGTTATGTGGGCGGTTTATGAACTCGTCGAAGCCTGGGGCGTGCAGTTTGAACTGGATCGCGATGTGTTGCCGCGAACACCAAGCTTCAGTTTGCCCACGAATGTCGTTCGCAAGAAACCCCGCCTGCCCGTGAGACAATGGCGCGTGATGAACGACTTTGCCTGTGGCCCCGAGTCATGGGGCTTCGATGATTACCACAAGACAATCGACCAACTCGCAAAGCTCAAGTTCAACCGGCTCTACAT
Organism: Verrucomicrobiales bacterium; assembly: GCA_002715965.1. Classification (GTDB taxonomy): domain Bacteria; phylum Verrucomicrobiota; class Verrucomicrobiia; order Limisphaerales; family JAYPXF01. The sequence goes on from PBAL01000047.1 coordinate 60,855, forward strand.
CTCGATCTACCCGTGGCAACCGTTCCTCGATTTGAAATACCAAGGCGTGGAGCGCGAGAAAGCCTGGCTGTGGTACGGCTATGATTTTCCGATCACCGACGACATGCCAGGCCGCCATTTGTTTGGCGACCAGAAGACGTTTTGGAATCCCGATCTGCCGCCCCCGGATGATTACCAGGCTTTTCATCGTGCGTCCAAGCGGCTTTTGCGTCAGATCATCGATCACGCCCATAAGCGCGGCATGGAGGTTGCGCTCACGGCCGGGTTGTTCGAATTTCCACCCGAGTTTCGCGACACGCTCAAGCACTCGCAGAAGGTGCATCAGCTCAACGAGTTGACGATCGTGCCCGGCGCGCAAACGCCCTTGGAGGATCCGCAACTGCTGGACCTGGCGACCGCCGTGGTCGAACAGACAATCGAAACGTATCCCAAGGCCGATTTCCTCATGCTGTGGGCGCCGGAGTTCCGGCAGTGGAAATCCCATTACGAACGGGCTTGGAAGGATCTCCATGAGCGCTATCGCTGGCCGGACACCTTGACCCTGGAAGGGATGTTGGAGAAGGCGGCCACGCGCAAGAATTACTCTGGCGGCTTGGAGCGTGTCCGGGACGAAATTCAGGGCGACATCGTGGTGCTGTGGTTTTACGACCGTGTCTTGCGAAGAGTCACCAGCAAGCCGGGCGGCTCCCAACCGAAGATCGTGTACGGTCACGTTACAGAAGAACTGTTCCCGCTGTTGCGATACGTGATGCCGGCCGGATCCGAAGCGCTCAGCACCATCGACTACACCCCGACCCGCATTGTCAACCGCAAGGAAGTCATGAACGAAGTGGACACCCGCCACGTTCCGGCATCGCTGATCTTCACGCTGCATGACGACAACATCGGGGTCATCCCGCAACTCATGACCGAGCCGTTGTCCGAATTGCTGGAACACATGGCCATGATCGGCTGGAGCGGATTCTGCACGCGCTATTGGCAGACCACCGACCACCACTGGACGATCGCCTATCTCGCCGAAGCATCCTGGACTCCAGACGTGAGTCCCGAAGACATCTACCGCCGGCGTCTCTTGAGGGAAGTTGGACCCGCGGCCACTGAGCCCGCGCTGGCAATGTTGCAACGCCTGCAACAAGTCACCACCGAGTTGGAAACGAATTCCGTCTGGCTGTCATTTCCCGTGCCCAACATGATGAGCAAGCACTGGATAAGCAACCCCTTGCCGGAAGCCGTCGCTGCCGCGCGCGTTGGTTACCGTCAAGCGTTGCGATTGGCGCAGGAAGCCTCGTCGCTGTCGCCGGAAGACTCCAAGTGGTTGAAGTATTGGAAGGGGCGACTGGAATTCGGCATCGGCTATATCGACACCGTTGAAGCCGTCCGCAAAGCCGGCCCGGCCGAAAAAGCCGGTGACGCGCAATCTGCTCGCCGGCATGCCGAAGCCGCATTGAAGTCAGCGACAGCTGCGATCGAGTCCTACGCGAGCGTGGCTCGCAACCAATCCGACCGCGGCGCGATCGCGACCATGGGTGAGTTTGTTTATCGATACCTCAAGCAAAAGCTGGAGAAGTGATCACCCCGACCAAGGGCAAGACAAGAGCGCAGTTTGCGCGTAGACTCCTTCCTCGTGCAACCAAGTGCACAATTCGACGAACTCTTTCGCGAACGGAAAAACGTCATGGCGCTTGCGCCGATGCAGGACGTAACCGATCTCGCGTTCTGGCGATTGATGAACCAGTACGGCGGGGCGGATCTGTATTTCACGGAGTATTTTCGCGTGCATCCGACTTCGCGACTGGAGAAGAGTATTCTCCCTTCGATCGTCGAGAATCCCACGGGCCAACCCGCGGTCGCCCAGATGATCGGGAACGACATCCCGGCGCTGGTTCGCACGGCCAAAGAACTCCAGCAACATCCCATTGCCGCAGTTGACCTGAACCTCGGTTGCCCGGCGCCGGTGGTTTACAAGAAGTGTGCGGGTGGTGGGTTGCTGCGTGAACCGCAACGCGTGGACGGGATTCTCGGGGCCTTGAGGGATGCGGTGGAAATTCGGTTCACGGTGAAGACGCGCATCGGGTTCGACGATCCTGCAGTTTTCGATGAACTGCTTCCAATCTTCGCCAAGCACGGCCTCGATCTGCTGACTGTGCACGCGCGGACGGTCAAGGAGATGTATCGCTCCGAAGTGCACTACGAGTTTATTCAACGGGCGGCCCAAGCGGTCGACTGCCCCGTGCTCGCCAACGGTAATATTCATTCTCCCGAGCAGGCGCAGGCGATCTTGGAACGGACCGGCGCTGCAGGACTCATGATCGGGCGCGGCGCAATTCGCAATCCCTGGCTGTTTCATCAGATCCGGCAGCATGAACGAGGCGAAACTGTCTTCGTCCCGAAAGGGCACGATGCTCTCGAATACATCAGGCGTTTATTCCATGCCGTCACCGACGAGGATGCCCCGCAGACCTCGCGCGTCCAACGAGTGAAGAAGCACATGAACTTTCTCGGTATGGGCGTCGATCCCGATGGCGGATTCCTCCATGACGTCCGGCGGGTTCGATCGGAGGCGGATTTCTTCAGCCTTTGCGAGTCCTTCCTGGATCACGATCGTCCGATGCCATTGATCCCCTTCAGCGAATCCGAAAAACGACTCCCGACATCATGAACGAACTATCCCGACGTCACGCAATTGAAGCCACTGGACTTGGATTGCTCAGCCTGCCCTTCATCGATCACAGCACGGATGCTGCCGAGGCCCCCCGCATGGAGCCGTTCAATCGTTTCCCGCGCATGGTTCAGGAACACTTCGTGCGCCGGCTTCGCGTTCATGACGACATCCATCGCAACCGCATTCTCGCCATCAAATCGAAGGCACAGGCGCAGGCATATGTGAATGATGTGCAGCGCAAGATTCAATTGGCCTTCGGTCCTTGGCCTGCCAAGACACCGTTGAAGCCGCGCGTGACGAAGGTGCTGAAGCGCGACGGCTTTCGGATCGAAAACGTCATCTTCGAAAGTCGGCCCGGATTTCTCGTCACCGCCAACCTCTACCTTCCGGAAAACACTGAGAAACCTGTGCCGGGTGTGGTCGGCACCTGTGGCCATTCTTCGAACGGCAAGCAAGCCGAGCCTTACCAGGCCTTTGCGCAGGGACTCGCGCGACTGGGTTACGCCTGCCTGATCTACGATCCCATCGGTCAGGGCGAACGCCTCCAATATGTGACTGACGACCTCAAAGCGGTCTTGCGGCCCGGGACAGCGGAACACATTCACGCGGGGAACCAGCAAATCCTGCTTGGCGAGTTTTTTGGTTCATGGCGCGCCTGGGACGGAATCCGCGCGCTGGATTACCTGCTCACCCGCCCGGAAGTCGACAAGAACCACCTCGGCGTCACCGGCAATTCCGGCGGAGGCACGATGACGACGTGGCTGGCCGGTGTGGAGAATCGTTGGACCATGGCCGCGCCAAGCTGTTTCGTAACCACCTTCCGCAGAAATCTGGAAAACGAACTCCCTGCCGATTCCGAGCAATGCCCTCCCCGCGTCCTTGCCCTGGGCTTGGATCATTGTGATTTCCTCGCCGCACTTGCGCCTCGTCCGGTGGTGGTACTTGCGAAAGAGAAGGACTACTTTGACGCCCGTGGTGCTGAAGAAGCCTACGCCCGACTGCGCCATCTCTATCGCGCGCTTGGCGCGGAGGAAAATGTCCGGCTCTTCATCGGCCCGACCTATCACGGCTTTTCGCAAGAGAATCGTGAGGCCATGTATTCTTTGTTCAACTTCGCGACTGAAGCCGCTCAGTCCAGCACAGAACCCACCATCACCCAGGAGAAAGACGAGACGCTCTGGTGCACGCCCAATGGACAGGTTGCCGGCCTCGGATCCAAGACCGTGTTTCAATTCGCGAGTGAATCTTCGAAGAACTTGGCCAAGTCACGTAACAATCCATCCGGCGCGGGCTTGCTGAGACTTCTCACTGAAACACTGAACATGCCGGAAGCCACTGGCGTGCCGGAATATCGAATTCTTCGTCCCCAGAGCAACCGCAAGTATCCCACGCGATACTACGCGAATTACCTGGTTGAGACCGAACCGGGCGTCCAAGCCGTCCTGACCATGCTTTCCAAGGACCGCATCTACTCGCGGCCTCGCACCGAGAACAAGCGCGCCGTTCTTTACGTGCCGCACCAATCAGCTGACGCAGACCTCAGGGAAGATCCACTGATCAAGGAGGTTCTCGCAGCTGAAGAGGGCGTTCCGTTCTTCGCCTGCGACGTGCGCGGTTGTGGCGAGTCGCAACCCGATACCTGCCGCGCCGGCAGCTTCCTCAGTCCTTACGGAAGCGATTACTTCTATTCCGCCCACTCGATCATGCTCGATCAGCCATACCTCGGCCAAAAGACATTCGACTTGTTGCGCGTTCTGGATTGGTTGAAGAGCCTGGGGCATCAAGAGGTCCATCTGGTCGCCAGGGGCTGGGGTGCGCTGGCCGGAACCTTTGCCTCAGCGCTGAGTGGCCAGGTCAAACAAGTGACTCTCAAGAATGCCCTCACAAGCTACGCGTCCGTTGCGGAAACCGAGCACTATCACTGGCCGCTCTCAACGCTTCTACCCGGCGTGCTGCTTCACTTCGACCTGCCGGATTGCTACTCGGAGTTGAAGCAGAAGCAGCTACGACAGATCGACCCATGGGGAGCCAAGGCCGGACGTCATTGAACAAGATTGACTTTGCCCGAGTAATTCCCAGCTTCGCCCGATGCGAATCCTGCTTGGCCTGCTCCTGTTGAACACCGCGCTCTTCAGTGCGGAGATTCCAGCGGAGAAGTTGAACACCCTTGTCGGTGCACTCACGCGGCTGGGACCGGAGAAGGTGAACGCCAACCCACGGCTGCTTGAGGCGCTGAACAAGGTGCTCGATGCAACAAAAGGAACGGGACGGTTCGTCGAGATCGTCAGCGCGTTCAAGTTGGCGGATCGGAATGATGAACTGCTAAAGCTCGCCATCGCAAATCCGAACAACAACGTGGGCGTGGATTCGGTCAAGGTGTTGATGTCGAACAAAGGCACTCGGCTGCTGAAGGGCGCGTTGAAGCGCGAAAACGAAGGCGAGGCAATTTCGCTGATTGAGGCCATTGGCAACACAGTCTCGGGTTCAACCATTCCCATTCTTACCGTGGGACTTGATGATTCGAAGGGCAGGACTGAAGTGCGCAAGGCGGCTGTCCGGTCGCTTGCCAAATTCAAGCAGGGAGCTCAGGCATTGTTGGATCGGGCGAAGTCCGGGGAGATCGACAGCACGATTCGCCTGACCGCAGCGACCGAACTCAATGCCGTGCGCTGGGCTGATGTCAGGGCACAGGCTGCCGAACTCGTTCCTCTGCCGAAGGGGCGTGAGGGCACGTCCTTCGCACCAATCGCGGAGTTGATCAAACGAAGCGGTGACCCCAAGCGCGGCCAATCGGTTTTCTTCCGGGAAACGGTCATGTGCAGCCGCTGTCACCAGGTAAACGGCGTGGGAATCGATTTTGGCCCGGCCTTGTCCGAAATCGGCACCAAGCTTTCGGCGGAAGCACTCTACGAATCCATCCTTGCTCCCAATGCCGGAATTCTCATGGGCTACGAATCCTGGACAGTCGAAACCAAGACCGGTGACGAATTCTACGGACTGTTGATCAGCGATACCGACAAGACCCTCACAATAAAAACTGTCGGTGGCATTCTGAACAAGGTCGACAAGTCCGCCATTCTCCGACGCAGCAAGTCCAAACTCTCCACTATGCCCGACGGCCTTCAGCAGCTGATGTCCGAACAGGATCTCATCGATCTGGTTGAATACCTGAAAACGCTGAAGAAGAAGTGACCCTCCAATCTTTCAACTCCGATTCCCGTGTTCCCTATCCGACTGAAGTTCCACATTCCTGAGCCGATTGAACCCGGCGAAGTAGCAGCGGCTGCTGCGGGAGTGGTTTCCCAAGCTGGAATGGGGAGACACAGACGACCTGATGGAGGACGCCCGCAACTGGCCTGAGGGCGTGGTGCATGTTGAGTTTGAGGAAGACAGTGGTCTGTCGGAAATCAACTTCCCGGTCTTCCCGCGTCAGGTTGAAAAACACAACAACGTAATTGCGCCACAAAGATCGCGCTGATGAAACTCCTTGTCATCCGCTTCGAATGCAGCGTCATCATCGACACTTCGGAGTTCGCGATCCCGGATGATTGCCGGCACCACGAGCTGTTCCCTTGCCGAGGCGGCCGATTTCATTTTGCGCTGCGTTCGATGTTTGGCCTGCGACACGCCGGTGAGGTGAGCGCAACAAAATGGAAGCCCATCGACGACATTCCACCTGCGGAACTGGACGCCAACGGGCGTCTCAAGAACGAGGAGGAAACCGTGTCCAGATATGATGTGTGGCGCGGCACACGCTGGGAAAACTGGCAACCCGAATCGATTGATCCGCCTGCCGTCCGCTCCGAATCCCAGGACTACCTCCAATTCGCTGACTATTTCCCGTTTGGGCCTTCGAGTGAAGAGAACAGCGAGAGTCAGGCGACCCGAGCGCCGATGGCACGGATATCTGGAATGCCTGTCCAAGTTCGAAGACGGGTTTAGCACCACCGCAAGCAAACAACTGATCGGACGGGGCATCCCACTGCCACCCCCCGATTCACTGAATGACGAGGAACTGCATGCGAAACTCTGGGATATCATTCACGGAATGACCCGCATGAATCACTTTCTCTATTCCACCATTCACGTCAGCGACCGCGAACTCAACACCTACCTCTGGTCCGATGGTTTGAATGAAGAATCCATGGACCTGTCGGGCCTCAGCAATTGCGGCTGTCACCTTGACCTGATTGGTTCAGGTTCTGACGAGGACATTCAGAACCAACACAAGTATTACGCCGGCCCTAATGAACGCGCCGACTGGATGAGCGAGTTCCCCGACTCGGAGACGCCCGCCCACGTTGATCCTCCCTACGACCGCGACCGGCATCTGCCCAAACGCGATTGCTGATCGGAGGATCAAGGCAAGGACGAAGATCCCCGGCAACTCTAATTCAACCTTTTTGCCCCTGGCATGACTTCAGCCAACATGCACCTTGTTAAGCCACGCACCTCCTCGTAGCCTCCGCGCGGATGTTGCGCCTGCCATTTGAACTCGAAGCCGCGTTGCGCTACCTGCGCCCGAAGCGGACCTTCGTGTCCATCATCACGCTGATCTCCGTATTGGGCGTGATGTTGGGAGTGGCTGTGTTGATCATCGTCATCAGCGTGATGACCGGTTTTGGGATGGAACTTCGTGAAACGATCCTCGGGTTTTCTCCGCACCTGCGCGTGATTCGCATGGACGCGGACGCCGTGCACGAACCCTGGAAGGTCGCCGCAAAGGTGAAAGAGAATCCGAACGTCATCGCCGTTGCGCCATACATCATGGGCAAGTCCCTCGTTGAGTATCGCACGCCCGACGAAAAAAAGATCATCGACGCACCGGTCATTCGCGGAGTCGATCCAACGCTGGAAGGCGACATCACGGACCTTCCGAACATGATGTGGGCCGGCGAATACAAGCTGCGCGGAGACAGTTGCGTGGTTGGCAAGATCTGGGCACAGAACCTCGGTATCCGGGTTGGTGATCGGATCTCGGTATTCTCACCCGCGTCGATCAACTCACTGCGCGAAGCACGTGAATCCGGCGGTGAGGAAGCCGTCTTGCCGGAAGAATTCACGGTCCGCGGAATCTTCGACGCCGGCCACTATGAGTACAACGCCCAACTCGTGGTCATATCTTTCCGCAACGCGCAGTCATTGTTTGAAATGGAAGATCGTGCCACCGGCATCTACACAATGGTCGCAGATCCTGGCGAGTATTCCGTTATGAACGCCCGCTTCTCCATCGAGGGCGATCTTGGCGATGACTACGTTGCCCCGACCTGGCTGCAGGACAACCAGCTCTATCTCAGCGCGATCATGGTCGAGAAGAACGTCATGTTCATCATCCTAGTCTGCATCATGGTCGTGGCCGCCTTCTGCATCGTCTGTACGCAGATCACCTTCGTCATGCAAAAGACGCGGGACATCGGCATTCTCAAATCGATCGGCGCCACGCCCGGCCAGATCATGACTTTGTTCTTCGGCCAAAGCTTTGCCATTGGGATCATGGGAGTCCTTTCCGGACTCGGTGCGGGCATCCTTGCGGTTCAGTATCGCAACGAATTCCTCCACTTCATGCGCAAGGCCACCGGCGTGGAATTATTTCCCATGGAGATCTACGGCTTTTCCGAACTACCCGCCCAGATCGTTCCCATCGACATCGCGTGGATTTGTGGCGTGTCCTTCAGCATCTGCCTGCTCGCCAGCCTCGTCCCCGCGTTCAAGGCCGCAATGATGCAACCCGTGGAGGCACTGCGCCATGAGTAACGAGCAACTCCTCCACGCGACCAGCCTGAAGAAGACCTATCAGATCGGCAAACGCCGTTTGGAAGTTCTGCAGGGCGTCGATCTCAAGGTAAATGCCGGCGAATTCGTCGCGTTGCGTGGCGCATCGGGAGCCGGCAAGAGCACGCTGCTCCATCTCCTCGGCGGGCTGGACAAACCTGATGAAGGCGAGATCAAATTTCGCAACCGCCCGCTTCATTGGATGGCGACCAACGAACTCGCACTCTTCCGCGGAAGGAATGTTGGATTCATATTCCAATCCTACCACCTGCTGCAGGAATTCGATGCCCTCGAAAACGTCTGCCTTTCAGCGCGCATTCGGCGACGTCCGGCGAACGAAGTCAGGAAACAGGCAACGGAACTCTTGGAACGCGTTGGCCTCGATCATCGCTTGGATCATCGGCCGAACGAACTCTCCGGAGGCGAACAACAACGCGTTGCCATTGCCCGCGCGTTGATAAACGAACCGGCCCTGATCGTCGCAGATGAGCCCACCGGAAACCTCGATTCCAAGACCGGCGGGGAGATTCTCGACCTGCTCTGTTCCCTGCGCGAAGAACACAAAACCACCCTCATCATCGCCACGCACGACTCGAGCGTTGCCGGGATCGCCCCCCGTGTCGTTCAACTCGCTGACGGAAAGCTCGCTGCGACTCCTCCGGACCTGTCCCCATAGAATCCCGCGTGAGCCGGATCCGTCCCGTGTTCACCCCTCGGACAACAAAGGCGGACAGGGCACGTCCAGCATCGCGCAAATCGAGCGAAACAATTCCGCCTCTCCAACTTCGATTACTCCGTCCGCCATCACCGATTCGGCGCAGGCCGTGACCAACTTCTGCCGGGCTGAAATGCTCGCCATGCACAATCGTCTCAATGCTCGCTCGATTGAGTCCAGATCACAATTCGCGAGCGGCAACAATGTCACGTCTCGCGACGTGCCAAGTTTCGCCTTCCCCGCTTCGAACGCCTACGCGACCTGCCCGGCATTTGTGTGACTCAGATGAGCCAGGGCGGACAAAAGCACCTGACATTCTTCGATGACCGGGTTCAACGAACTGAATCGGTCGGGCGCCATGGCCTTCGGGCGGAAGTGCGGCTCCAGCTGATGGACCACCACCTTTTCCAACGCGATAAGAGACAACGAAGCCTCTGTCTCCCTCCCTCAATACGACAGCAAGGAACTCAAGAAGATGATCAAGAAGGATGAGCTTCGCGTGTTCCAGCTCGGGTCTGGTAAAAACAAGCGGCAGATATACTTCGGACTCAAGAGTGACGGAGACTTGATCGGAGTGATCAACAACGAGACTGGCGCATTCGGTGCCGCGATCCCATCAATTATGATGAAGGCAATCGAGGAGGGGGAAGATTTACTCGCAGTCGAACAAAGTCGCGTGTTCGACATAGTCGGAAAGATCATGGACGAGGAAGGGCACGAGGCGGTGACGGACGACAGGCTGGAGGGAGTAAAAGAAGTGTTCTTGCTCGAGGCTTCGGGGGACTCGTCCCTGCTGGGTCTAAATTTCTAAGCCTCGTTGACGAGGCTTAGTCGCTTTCCAAGAAGGACGCAAACAATCTCCGTTTAAATGAAGACACTCGCGCTGCGGTGCGCAAGGCTTTCAATGTCCGATTCATGCCTTCAGGCGCTGACTACATGAAGTCAGTCGAAGGCGGCGATATGATGACGGCGCAGCGGATGGTTGCTCAGGCGGCGAAGGCGGCAGGCTACCTTGTCGGGAAAGTGTTTCATGGAACAAAGCGTAGGTTTAACGCATTCAATTCTGAGAGAGACAGCACAAAACTTATCTACTTTTCGACAGGCAGGAAATTCGCCGAGGAATATCCAAGAGGTCACGGTGGTCACCGAAACCCAGAGCCAGACGTCCAAGCGAGGATCGATGCAGCGCGAGAGGCGAGCAGGAATTTTGTCGAGCAAAGCCTCATGGATGATCTCCCTCAAGAAACTGTGTACCGCATCTTCGACGAAGAGAAAGCCATGCAGCGAAAGATGCTCGACGGCATGACTGTGTTCGGCGGCACTGGCGACCATCTGGTTGTGAATTTCCTTAAGTCGGCTTCCAGACGCTGTTGACGACGTAGAAGCTGGCGACTGAGGAGGCCGCCAACAGGATGATGGCGCCGATCATGGAGAATCCGGATTTGTTCATGAGGTGAATTGTCGAGGGGACCGGACGTGCGAATGAGACCGCAGTCAGGTGGTTGGTGTCAATTTGGGAAGCTTGGGAGTCAGGAGGCGTCGATCTCCACCTCGCCGTTTTCGATCCGGACGGGGTAGGTGTTGACCGAACAACGGGGGACGGTAACGCCTTTGCCGGTCTTGATCTCGAATTCCCAGCCGTGCAGCGGGCAGGCGACGGTGTTGCCGTCGATCCAACCGCCCGCGAGTGGCGCGCCGACATGTGGACATTCGTCATCGATGGCGTGGAAGGTGCCATCGAGATTGAAGAGGGCGAGGCGTTTGCCGGAGACCATCACGGTCATGCCTTTGCCGGGTGCCAGGTCTTTTCCTTCGGATACGGTTTCGAAGGGCATGGGTGGTAAGTAGCAGTTAGAAATTGGGAGATAAGGAAACGGTCAGAGCTTCTTTTTATTCTTCCAGGGCATGTCCGGGAACTTGTCGGGTAGCTTGATGTTCTCGGGTTTGGGTTCGGCCATTTTGAGTTCCGGATCCGGTTCTTCGCCGGGATTGGAACCAGGCGGTGTCATGTCCTGTTTCCAGGACGCGATGCGGGCCTGAAGACCATGGTGCTCGGCGGTCGTCTTGTCGCCGGACTTCATGTAGAAGAGCGAGAGGTTGGTGTGAACGAGTTGTTCCTTCGGTTGCAGCTTCTCGGCCTTGTGACCTTCCTCAATTGCGCGCGGGTAATCTTCCTTGCGGTAGTAGGCCATTCCGAGCGAAAGCTGCGCGTCGAAATAGTCAGGATTCTCGTTCAGAATCGCGGACAGTTTCTCGATGCATGAATCGTAATCGTTCATGCCGAAGTCGAACATTGCGTCGTCGTACTGGTCCTGGAGATCGGACATGACGCGACTATGGGGAATGAGGTGGGCGGGTTGAAGGGTTAAAGTGGTTGAAGGGTTACGGACAGGGGATCCTTCACCCTCAAGGTCCGGACCGGGATTCAGTTGTAGTTGGAGTGCTTCGGCTTGGGGCCGGTGGGGGGCTTGACGCCGTGGGAGAGCATGACCTTGGTAATGGCGTCGATGGTCTCGAAGGAAGGTTTGAAGTTTCCGGGCCGGTAGCCCTCAGCAATGAGGAGCGGGGTGCGCTTCTTGCGATTGTTGGTGTTCCAGATCTTGATCTTGTGACCGGCCTTGTCGAGGTAATGCACGACGGCGGGGATGTTCTTGTAGGCGGCCCCGTGCATGGCAGTCTCCCCATTTTTGTTCACGGTGTTTACGTCTGCGCCAAGAGAAACGAGATATTTCACCGCGGCCAGGCACTCGGCTTCGTTGCCGGCTTCTTCTTCCGGTGCGCTGCTGCCGATTCCCGCAGCCATCAGCAAAGGAGTGGTGCCGTTCTCGTTGGCGAGCATCGGGTCAGCGCCGAGTTCCACGAGGAGCTTCATGTATTCCAGATCTGCGCGATCAGCAGCCATGAAGAACGGGGTGGCACCGACCTCGGAAGCTCTTGCGCCTCCAGCCCGGCGTCCACGCTTCAGACGGAAGTTGACGTCGGCTCCATGTTTCACCAATTCGCGGATGAATTGCGTGCTGTTGCGCCGTCCGGAGCCTTGGGGTTCCGGGTCGCCCGCGGCAGATTCGCCGATATCGGGGCGACGAATCCAGGTCATCGAATGAAGCAACGTGTAGCCCGTCCGCGCGTCGTTCGGATTTGCGCCGAGATTCAGAAGTTCAACCGCCAGATCGTAGTGACCGTTCTCAGCCGCAAGCAGTAATGGGCTGGTCCCTTTCTTCACATTCTTGCCGCGCGTGTTGTCCGGATTCATAGCACTGTTGATATCCGCGCCAGCCTTGAGAAGGAGTCGGACAACATCCGTCTTGCCCTCGCGGATGGCGAAACAGAAGGCATTGAAGCCCGACTCCTCCAGCGGGGCAAGAAAGTCGGCCTTGGCAGCAAGGAGTGTATCCACGATCTCCGTGTGCCCTTCGGCGGCCGCCCACATGATCGCGGTCTGCCCTCGGCGTTCCTTCGCATTGACGTTGGCTCCGGCCTTGAGCAGCGCATTGACCGCACTGATCTTGCCGGTGCGTGACGCCGTCATGAGCGCGGTCTCTCCTCCCGGGATGGACCCGTTCGGATCAGCGCCTGCGTCAACGAGTGCTTGAACGAATTCGCCATTGCCGTTCTGACTGGCGAGATAAAGCGGGGTGATTCCGTAGCGGTTCTTGTCGCTGTGATCTGCTCCACGTTTCAGGAGTTCTCTGCCGAGCTTGGTATTGTCGTGATAGGCAGCCCAATGAAGCGCTATCATTCCGTCAACCTGCCGGGCGTTGATATCGAGTTTGCCTTTGAGGAGTTTGGCGATTCGAATCGGATCGTTTGCTTCAACCGCATCGGCGAGTGGAGCTTTGCCGGCAGACGCGTTCGGGGTGACAGTGCAGCAGAAGAGGAATGTAGCAGCGAGCGTGAGCGAGCAGGCTACGATACATTTCGAATCTGCTCGCTCACGCTCGCTGCTACGACCGTTCGTTTGCATGGCGCCTCAGATTGAGAGTGTATCGAACAGTCCGTCAATTTTGCCCGTGCTGTCCCCGAAGGAGTCGATCTTCACACCAACCTTGTCCAGGAGCGTGAGATGAAGATTGGCGAGCGGAGTGGGATTATCGTAACGGATGTGGCGATTGCCCTTCATTCCGCCTGTGGCACCACCTGCGACGATGATTGGGAGATTGGTGTGGTCATGGACATTCGGATTGCCGATACCGCTTCCATAGAGAATCAACATGCTGTCGAGTAGTGATCCGTTGCCTTCCTTCGTGTCCTTCAGCTTCTCAAGATATTCGGCGAAGAGCGAAACGTGGAAGGCGTTGATCTTTGCCATGCGGGCAACCTTGTCGGGATTGTCCCCATGGTGAGAAAGCGGATGGTGGGCATCAGGCACTCCGATCTCGGGATAAGTGCGATTGCTCGTTTCACGCGCGAGTTGGAAGGTGCTGATGCGCGTAACGTCGCCTTGGTAGGCAAGCAATTGCAGGTCGAACATCAGCCGCGCATGATCGGCATAGGCAGCGGGGACACCGGTCGGACGATCCATGTCGGGAAGGGGATTGTCCTGGGCATCCGCTTCGGCCTTTTCGATGCGGCGTTCCACTTCGCGGATGGAATCGAGATACCCGGATACGCGGGCGCGATCACTGGCATTGAGATCGCGCTGGAGGCGTTTCATTTCCGAAGCGATTGAATCCAGCAGGCTGGCACGTTTGCGAAGTGATGCCTTTCGTTCCTCCGACGTGCCGCCTTCGCCAAAGAGACTTTCGAACACCAGCCGCGGATGAGCTTCCGCCGGCAAAGGGGTGGTCGGCGAGGACCAGGAGAGATTGTTGTGATAAACGCAGGCGTAACCGTTGTCGCAGATACCAACGGTCTGCATGAGATCCATGGCCAGCTCGAGGGATGGCAGTTGAGTTCCCTGGCCGATCTGCTTGGCCGCGACTTGGTCGGCGGTTGTGCCGAGGTAGTAGTCCGTGCTTTCGGTGACCTTGGCGCGCGCGGCGCTGAGGAATGAGGAGTTCGATGTCGCATGCGAACCGGGATAGGCCGGACGCAGTTCCATGTTGGTGAAGACCGTGAGCTTGTCCTTCACCGGTTCCAGCGAATCCAGGATCGGGGAAAGTTCGTCGAGGTTCTTCTCGCTCTTCGGAGTCCAGCGCGATTGATCGCAGCCCATCGGCATGAAGACATAGCCCAGTCGCTTGAGTTGGCCCGCCGGAGTTCGGCTTGCGGCCGTCGCGGCTGGAACCATTGCGTCGAGCAGCGGCAGCGCAAAGGACGCACCGACGCCCTTGAGCATTGTTCGACGGGGAATGGATTTCTTCGTGATGAAATTCATGACTACTTGCCAGCTACTTTCTCACCATTTGCACGCGCGCGCATCTGAAAAGGAACGCTCTTTGCAATTCCAAGGATCACTGATGAGAATCGGAAATCATCCGCCTTGGCTTCGTGAACTATCCTGCGAATCGCGGACGCATCGTAAGGCTCAACTCCACGTCCAAGGGCAAAAACAAGAAGTTTTTCGCTCAGAGTGCGGACGAACAGCTCCGGCCGCTGAAGCAATCCTGCCTCCAGTTTCTCCACGCCGTCGAACACCTGCCCATCAGGAAGCCCACCGGAAGAATCAATTTCCCGGCCACTCTCAAACTTCCGCCATCGCCCCACCGCATCGTAGTTCTCCAAGGCAAAGCCGACTGGATCCATCGCGTCATGGCAACTCGCGCAAGCGGGATTCTTTCGATGCTCGGCAAGGCGATCGCGGATCGGAAGCCTTGCGTCGACCTTGTTGTCTTCCAATGCGGGAACATCCGGAGGGGGCGGCTTGGGTGGCGTGCCAATGAAGTTGTCGAGCACCCAGTTACCGCGGATCACCGGTGAGGTCCGGGTCGCATAGGACGTGACCGTCAAGATGCTGCCATGCCGCAACAACCCACCACGTCGATGCTCTGGATCAAGCGCAACACGTCGAAAGCGACTGCCAAAGATTCCGGGGATGTCGTAATGACGCGCGAGTCGGCCATTGAGGTAGGTGTAATTCGCGTTCAACAAGTCCAGCACGCTGCGGTCCTCGCGCAACACGCTTTCGATGAACATCTCGGTTTCCTGCCGAAACGCACGACGAAGGTTTTCATCGAAATCTGGAAACAAGCGCAGGTCTGGGGTCGAGGAATCGAGGTTGCGCAGGTGCAGCCACTGGTTGGCGAAGTTGTTGACCAGATTGCTCGAGCGTTCATCGGCCAACATGCGCCGGACCTGTTTTCCCAACACTCCCTCATCGCGAAGCTGATTGGCGATCGCGAGGTCAAGCAGTTCATCGTCAGGCAAACTGCTCCAAAGGAAAAATGACAGCCGACTTGCCAGTTCGAGATCACTGATTCGATAAGCGTTCTTCGAGGAGTCACTCGGATCGCGTTCCACTCGGAACAGAAACGCGGGATTCACCAGAATGGCCGACAACGCGCTCTCAATGCCTTTGTCGAACCCGCCTTCCTTTGCGCCTCCGCGATAGAACGCCATTGGCTGTTGCAGGTCTGCTTTGGCGATCGCCCGTCGATAGGCGCGCTTCATCAGGTTGGCGAGAACTGCTTCAGCAACTTGCTCTTCATCCAGACCATTCTCCGGCCGGCTAATGAAGATTTTCCTCCGGCTTGGCGTTGCACCCACACCCGTCGAAGTGAACGGACCGGTGATCGACACATAGTAGACAGCAGGATTCTTCCGCGGGTGTCGATGGAAGTTGAAACTGGCCTCAAAGGGCTGCCGCTTGTTCTCAAGCAATGATTGCGATTTCTGATGAAAGGCCGCGCCAACTTTGCGGGGGCCAGCCTTCACGAAAGTCTTCACCTTCAGGTGCTGGTCGATCTTGTCATGATCACGTTGTGGCTTGACCGAAAACTGCCTCACCAAAGCCCGATCCAAAAGCACGTCAATCTTGTGCTGCCCCCGCAGGCCTTCGACTTTCTCGTTGCGATCACGCATGAGTCGCACCTCGATCTCGTATTCACCATCCACGGGAAAGTTGTAGGGGACCACCAAACCACCGCGTGTCCCAATGGGTAATCCGGGCACATGCTTTTCCTGTGTATACGTCGCCGGCACACGGAACGTAGCGCCATCCGGCCGTTTCAATGGCGAACCCACAGCCAACCTGCTGATCTTCCGGGCGGCCGTGATGTAACGATCCACCAACACCGGGGAAAGCGTGCCTACCGTGATGTTGTCGAAGCCGTGACTCTCCTCGTCCTGCGGTAGCAATGCAGCCGCGTCGATCTGAACACCCAGCAGATCGCGAATGGAGTTCTGATATTCCGTGCGGGTCAACCGTCGGAACGTGGGAACTCGACCCGGCTTGGGATCGGCTTTCGCACGTGCATCCAAACGGGCAACCAAAGCAGAAATTGCCCGATCATACTGCTTCTCATTCGGCCGACGCTTGCGATTGGGCGGTGGCATTTGGCGGGCCCCCAGCCGACGAACCACGAGTTCCCACGTCGCGGAGTGTTTCGCCATGTCGTGCTCGAGAATGTTCTCCAGGTCCAGCCCACCCTTCTTCTCATCGGAACTGTGGCATCCCGTGCACCAGGCTTCCGCGAAATCGATGACGCTGTCTTCCAGCTGCTCCGCTGACAACGAAGTCGAAACCGCAAGCGCAACTGCCGCAATCAAGAGTCTCCAAAATCTCTCGCTAAGTGTCATGTGACTGGAGGTCCAGGCTATCAGAAATCTATTGTTCAGACAATGAGCGCGGAATGAAGTCGTGTTAGCCCGCGCTGCTTTCCCCGAGCCGACCGCGAATCTGTTCAGGGTTCTGCCGCAAGTTCATGCTCGCCTGAACAACCACTCTCTCGCCTTCAATTGAATAGAAAACTCCGTAGTCATAGAAACCGATTACGAGCTTTCGTCGATGCCTCCCCATGAATCGGCTGCCCAACTCTGGAAACTGAGACAACGCATGGCTTGCCTGATCCAATGCATCGGAAAACCGAACTGCCTCTTCCTCACTCCTGTTAGAAATGGACACGAACAGATTCAGCGCGTCGTCCTCCGCGCCCCGGAGCATGATTGCTTCTCACGCAAGCGCGCCTTCGCCTCCTCTCAAGTAGAACCGGTCAATGGATCAGCCAACTACGCCTCGAATCGGGCGTTCAGGACTTCCAAGACTGCCTCATCTTGCTCCGGCGAAACTTCCGGAGCGTGAAGCTCATCGAGAAGCTCCTGGGTAAGAATGAGTTTCTTCTCGTCGCTGAGGGATTCCACTTCCGGCAACGTATCCAAGATCATGCTTCCACCCTGCACTTGAATGTCAGACGTCCAACCTTGGAAGCTCACCCGATGATCTCATGGAGCACCCGGCCGCTCACATCCGTGAGGCGCATGTCGCGCCCCCGGTGGTGATAGGTCAAGCGGGTATGATCGAGTCCGAGTTGATGGAGACAGGTGGCGTGAAGATCCGGGATTGAAACGGGATTCTCGGCAGCCGCGTAACCGAACTCATCGGTTGAACCATAACTCATGCCGCCCTTGATCCCACCACCGGCAAGGAACATTGAGAAACCACGTGGATTATGATCGCGGCCGGCGCTCCCCTGGTTGGTCGGCATGCGGCCAAACTCCCCGCCCCAGATGATCAGGGTCTCTTCAAGCATGCCCCGCTGTTTCAGATCCTGTATCAAACCGGCTACGGGTTGATCGACTTCCGGACAATGCTGTTCAAGATTTGCACGCAGGTTTCCATGCGCATCCCAGCTCAACATCTGATCACCACCTCCAGAATAGAGCTGCACAAAGCGAACACCGCGCTCGACGAGCCGACGCGCCATGAGGCATTGACGTCCGAAGTAAGCACTGATCGGTTGCTCCATGCCATAGAGCCGACGGGTCGTGGCAGACTCCTGCGTAATGTCGACCGCTTCCGGCGCGGCAAGTTGCATCCGCGCCGCGAGTTCGTAGCTGTAAATGCGCGCGGCCAGTTCACGCTCTCCCGGATTCGCCGCAAGGTGGCGATCATTCAACTTCGCAATGAGATCCAGGCGTGCGCGCTGTTGCTCGGCGCTGACATCGCCAGGCCGGTTGAGATCGATGATAGCCTCACCCTGGCTGCGAAAGGGCACGCCTTGATACGCGGCCGGGATGAATCCAGCCGTCCAATTCTGCGCCCCACCGACCGGGCCGCCACGATAATCCCACATGACCACGAAGGCCGGCAGTGAATCGTTCTCCGAACCCAGCCCGTAGGTGGTCCAAGCCCCCATGCTCGGTCGACCGGCAAGCGTAAAACCGGTGTTCATCTGGAACAATGCCGGGGCGTGGTTGTTGGATTCACAATGCATGCTGCGGATCACGCAAAGGTCATCCGCATGCCGGCTGATGTGCGGAAACATCTCTGAGATCGGCAATCCCGATTGGCCGTGTTGCGAGAACTCAAACGGGCTGCGCATCGCGGTTGGCTGGGTTGTCTTCGTGTTAAAGGCATCCTCCTTGCGGAATACCGGAATCGGTTTTCCATGCCACTTGTGCAAGGCCGGTTTAGGGTCCAACAAGTCGACATGACTCGGTCCGCCGTAAGCGAAGACAAAGATCACCGATTTGGCCTTCGCGCGGAAATGCGAGTCAGCAAGAACAAGCGGATTTATGGCATCGCCCGAGTTCGCCAAGAGCCCGTCACCGCCAAGCAAACTCTGCAATCCCAGCAAGCCAAAGCCCGCACCCGCCCGCTTGAGCAAACGTCGGCGCGACCAAAGATCCGGCAAGTTGAGTTCAGTCGACATAAACGAACTCGTTCAAGTTGAAGGCGACCAGACAGAGATCTGTGAGAGCGCGTAGATCAGCATTTATTGGGGAATCCGCTGAATGCAAGTTGAGCTGTCGGCGAAGAAATTCCCGGCAATCTTCACGCTCGGCCGGCACGGTTGCACGTGAGAAGGCAAGCCACCAAACCGCATCAATTCGTGCGTCATCGGTTGCGATTCCGGAATCCACGATTCGTTGAGCCATCAATTCCGCCTGCTCGTTCGTGAATTGATCGTTCAAGAGCTGCAACGCCTGAGTCGCCACGGTGGTCGTGACCCGGCGCTCACAGCTCTCCGTGGTGGTCGGCGCATCAAACGCCTCCAGCATCGGCATCATGACAGAACGACGCACATGGACGTAAACGCTACGTCGCCAATGTTCTGATGTCTCGCGTTCGATCGCGGGCCACTTGCGTGTCGTGCTGGTCGCGATGACACCCGGATGGATGCGCGGACGAATTCCCGGTCCATGCATCGTCGAATTCAGTGAACCGCTCGACGCCAATATTCGATCACGGATGAGTTCGCCTTCCAATCGACGTTTGGGAAAACGCCAAAGCAGACGATTGGCGGGGTCATTCCCAGGCAGCGCCTGCCGTCTTGAGCTCTGGCGATACACGGCGGAGTTCACGATCAAGCGATGCATGTGTTTCACGCTCCAACCACTCTCGATAAATTCAACCGCCAGCCAGTCGAGGAGGTCCGGATGACTCGGTCGGGAACCGTTCAAGCCGAAGTTGCTCGGCGTATCCACAAGGCCTCTTCCAAAGTGATATTGCCAAATGCGGTTCACCATCACCCGTGCTGTGGTGGGATGATCGGGCGATACCAGCCAGCGCGCGAACGCAGTTCGGCGGCCGGTGGTCTTCGCATTGGAAGGCGCGGCCGGAAACGAAACGGGCACTGCCCCGAACACACGGGGAACGCCAGCATCGACAAGCTTGCCGGGTGTTCGGTGATCACCCCGGTGAAAGAACCTTGTTTCACGCGCCTCACGACTGCGATCCGCGATCGAGCGAGCGTTTGGCAACAGGTTCTTCTGGTGTTCCAACGCTTCCTTCCGCCTGGTGAGTTCTTCCTTTGTCTCCGGCGGAGCGATGTATGCGGGCGAACGGAAACTGTCCGGATTGGGCAACCCGGCCAAAAGCGATTTCCCGTGATCGTCCACCACCCTCAAGTTGCGCCATCGACTGGTTGCGAGCCAGTTCCCGAATCCGATTCCACCTCGTTGGTGCCGTCGGTCGCGCAGATCAAAGATCTTCCGGTCATCCATCCATGCCTGAATTCTCTCGCCCTGGACCTTCACCCGAACACGATGCCATTGATCGGATTCGACCGTGCCAGCAACGCGGGTTGTCAGGCTGATACGTCCGCCATGGTGCTCTGCTGCCAATCCATGTTCGCGATTATCAGACACGCCCAAGCGCAAGGCATAGAAGTTGGTGAGATCACTTGCGCGAACGTACACGGCCAAACCAGCATCGTGCGTCAAAGCCTGGTCAGTTCGACGGGTCATCATTACCTCGACGTCCAAGGTGTAATCCTGCCAATCCGCGTCACCAAAGATCATTCGAACGTTTGGCGCCATTCGAGATTGCACGAGTTCACCGGCTTCGATGGACCATTCACCAGCAGACGGTTCCGTGCCGAGTTTCTTGATCTTCGCCTGCACGGCTTGAATCTCCTTCTTCAGTTCCTGCAAACGTTTTGTCTGCGCGGGAGTTCCCATGAAGTGGTTTCGATTCTCCATGCTGTTGAAGATCGCCAGCATCGCATAATAGTCGCGCTGCGGAATCGGATCGGTCATGTGGTCGTGACAACGCGCGCAGCCGATGGTGAGCCCCATGAACACCTCGGCGGTGGTTGAAATGACATCGTCCAGTTCATCCCAGCGATATTTCTCAAGTTTCTGGTTTCCGACCGTCGGACCGTTTCGGCAAAAGCCCGTTGCCACCCGCGCAGCAAAATCTCGCGGTGCGAGTTCATCGCCCGCCAATTGTTCCATGAGAAAGCGATCGTAGGGTTTGTCCGAATTAAACGCATCGATCACCCAGTCCCGATAACGCCATGCGAGTGGCCGTTCGAAGTCGAATTCAAAGCCGTTCGAATCGGCGTACCTCGCCAAGTCCAGCCAGTGTCTGCCCCATCGTTCGCCGTAGTGTGGCGATGCCAGCAAACGATCAATCAACTGCCGCACTGCCAGATCTGTGTCATTGGCGTATGCACGCTTGAAGCTCAGCACTTCCTCACGAGAAGGGGGCAACCCAATCAGGTCGAAAGATGCGCGACGTATAAACTCCCCCGCCGTGGCGGCCTGGTTG
Source organism: Verrucomicrobiales bacterium (assembly GCA_002715965.1). Classification (GTDB taxonomy): domain Bacteria; phylum Verrucomicrobiota; class Verrucomicrobiia; order Limisphaerales; family JAYPXF01. The sequence continues at coordinate 82,095 of PBAL01000047.1, forward strand.
AATCCGAGCTGGTCCTTTTCCAGTCGGGCGAGAATGAATGCGTCGATGGATGACAGGTTTGTCTTCTGCGTTGTTGCAGGAACTCTCGGACGAGACGGTGCCTTGAACGCCCAGTGATCTGACGCGAAGGAGTCAGCCGACAGAACGGCCATTCCCAGCAGGCAGCAAATCTTTCGGGTGAATGCGCTCATGATGCGATGTCAGTTGACGACAAACGCATCGCGGAGGCAAGAATCGTCACTCTTCCGGTGCGGCAGGAGTATCGCCTGCTTCCCGCGCCTTTCTGGCAGCGATGAACGAACGCACGGCCATCACCGTGAAGAAGGCACAGATCACGGTCATCGCCGTGATCATCTTTGGCGCCGGTGTGGACCAATCGAGATTACCCTTGATCGCCGAAGGGATGAGGCGACCAAGGCCAGCCAAGGCGCCGAGCAGGGTAAAGGTCACTGAAATGTGCATGCCCAACATGTTGTTTTTCATGGCGATCAACGCTCCGATCAGCGTCGGGATGCCGACAAAAGCAGGGATGAGTGCCGTGACAGATTGTTTGCTGGCGCCAATGGACTCCCAGCCGAAGTAACCCGCGCACCCGAGGATGATCAGGAGCGCAGAACAGATGAAGGCGAGATTTCTCATACGATGTAAGCGAGTTGATACCTGCGAATCACCCAGTTTGAAAAGCGGCAATCGACAAAAGTTGGTGTTCGGTTGGGACTAAAACCGCTGATTCACGCTGATTCACGCTGACAACGGGAAGCGAAGACTCGTCAGTCTGGCACAATCCCGCCGCACAAAATCGTTGTCCACGTAGTAAGGCGGAATCTCCACGTCCTTGGGGTCAATCGGCCGGACCGGATCCCGTTTGAACGACCGATGCGTCCCCCCGAACGTGATCCGCGCAAAAAACGGCTGTCCCGGCTTCCGCTGCTTCCAATCCGTCCCCTAAAAAAGCTCATCCCGCGTATTCGGCGTGAAGTTGCAATCTGTCTTCCAACTCATGATCGCCGTGAAATACCCCGCCTCCGCCAGCAAATGCGGCAGCGGCCGAAGCCCATTCGGCAAGCCCTTCTTCTCATGCGTCCGATGCTGATGCGCCCGCACGTAATTCTGGTGAAACCCCACCATCATCGCCGACCGCGAAGTCGAACAAACCGGCGAAGTCGTAAACGCCCACTCATACCGAATTCCCTCCGACGCCAACTTATCCACATGCGGCGTCTGCAACCCCTTCGTCTCATAAGAGGAAAGGTCTGGCGACCAATCCTCAATACAGATCCACAAGATATTCGGACGCGTAACCTGCTCCGCCGCGAACAACGACGTCAGACTGGCGGCAAACAACAGACTCATAGAAGCAGCTCTCATGACTTTGCTAAACACCGTAAATAGTGCTCGTTACGTCCTATTCGGACAGCCATTTCTAGATAAAGTGGCAAGGGCTGTGGATAACCCGTCCTGAATCTGGACTCATAGTCCATGGAGTGGACATTGCATTCCTTGGACTATGAGTCATGCCAGAACAGGACCCCATCCTTCGGAAATTCGGAGGAAATGTCAAAAAGCTCCGCGAGCGAAAGGGATATACCCAAGAGAAATTGGGCGAAACAGCATCCCTTGATCCGACCTACGTGAGTGGGATCGAACGCGGAGTTCGTAATCCTGGAATCAAGAACGTCGCGCGCATTGCGAAAGCATTGGGTGTCACAACTTCAAAACTCGTCGAGGGGGTCGCGGCGTGACAGCGAAACGGAAGAAATCGAAGAAGCGCGCCAGCGCGGTCCGTGAAGATGCCGTTCCTTATCGAACAAAGCCAAATGGGAGGGCGGCGCGGCTTAAGTTCATTGATTTATTCTGTGGTATTGGGGGGTTCCGAATTGCTTTTGAGGGTGTTGGTGGAGAGTGCGTGTTCTCCAGCGACTGGGACAAATTCAGTCAACAGACCTACGAAGCAAATTTCGGAGAAAAACCACATGGTGATATCCACACCGTTGCTGTCGCAGATATTCCAACTCACGATGTGCTATGTGCTGGGTTTCCGTGTCAGCCGTTCAGTATTGCAGGAGTTTCAAAGAAACTGAGTTTGGGGCGGAAGCACGGTTTTGAAGATGAGAAACAGGGAAATCTGTTCTTCGAAATTGCGAATATCCTCGAGCACCACAAGCCGGCTGCCTTCGTGCTGGAGAATGTGAAGAATCTCAAAAGTCACGCCAAAGGTCAGACGTTTGAGATCATCTACAACACGCTGACGGATACGTTGGGGTATCGTGTGTATCACAAGATCATCGACGCCAAGAGTCTAGTGCCTCAGCACCGTGAGCGAATCTTCTTGGTTGGGTTCCGTGAGCCTCGCCACTTTGACTTTCCAGAGTTGCCAAAGGATGGCCCGAAGCTCGGTTCCATTTTGGATTCGAAAGTGCCAGCCAAGTATACGCTCACCGATCATCTTTGGAATTATCTGCAGAACTATGCGGCGAAGCACAAAGCTGCAGGCAACGGTTTCGGGTTCGGTCTTGTGACCAGGAAGGACATTGCCCGAACGCTCAGTGCCCGATACTTCAAGGACGGCTCTGAAATCCTGATATCCCAGGGTTCGAAAAAGAATCCTAGGAGACTCACCCCGAGAGAGTGCTGCCGTTTGATGGGATACCCAAACTCGTTCGAAATCCCCGTATCTGACACTCAGGCATACAAGCAGTTTGGGAATTCCGTTGTGGCCCCCGTCGTCTCTGCGTTGGCGGAAGAAGTCTCGAAGAGTCTGAATCGCCCAGTGGGTTTCGTGCCGGACTTGGTCCTGCGAGAGAAACAATCAGGATCCAAGCCGTCTCAAAAGAACGCGGCAAGGAAAGCGAACAAATACAAAATATCGAAAAAGAAATGACCGGACCATTTGCAGATTTTTTGAGTGATCCCAACTGGGATTCACCCTTTTTCAAGAAACTACCCAAGAACGATTCGGGAGATCGTGAGAGTAACCAAGCGGGATTCGTAATCGTGCGGAGTTTGGAGGCGTTTTTCCCAGTCCTTGCTGAGGATGAAGCCGATGCGGAGCATCCCACAGTCGAGAGATGGCTGCACGCTGAGTTGTACATCGGTCTTGAACCTATCGGCACGTCTTCGGTCCGTTACCAGATCCAGACTTGGGGCGGCACTCGGCATGAAGCTCGAGTTACAGATGGTACTCAAGCCTTGTTGACCGATTCGCACACCGACGATTTCGTTGTAGTGCAACGGAGTAGACATCATTTGAACCGATATAGGTTCTTCCTGATCAGGCAAACTGGACCGCACTACGCGGCGGTAGAGAAACAAGTTGCTGGTCGACGATGGGGTAGCCTCGATGAAAACGCCACTCCGTTGGTTCAATCGGAGTTTGTTGAAGCCCGCACTGCAATCTTGGCTGATATCGCGAATCCGTTTTCTGCCAGTGTGCCGCCTGAACGTCGGGTCGTTGGTGAGCGCATTGCGCTAGCGAGATCAGTTGCTTTTCGGCAAACTGTCGTATCGCAATACCGTGGGTACTGCGCAGTCAGCGGCATCTCGATTAGAACGCCAGACGATTTCCTTGAAGTTCAAGCAGCTCATATCGTGCCCCTTAGCCAAGGAGGTCCAGATGATCCAAGAAACGGCGTAAGCCTCACCGGTACACTTCACTGGGCGTTCGATCGCGGTTTGTTTGCGATAGGTGCGGATAGGAGGGTTATTGTTCCTTCTGCTGTAAGCGCGATCGACGAGAACCGATGGTTGGTCGATTACTCAGGGACAGAATTGAGAGAGACAGTTAGGGCGGAGTATGCGCCAGCAGACGAAGCGTTTGCGTGGCACAGAGATCATGTGTTTGCGAAGTGGAGTTGATGGACCTCCGGATCGACGCTTCAGGTGATTGTCCCAAGGACTGATGGAGTCTGTCTGAAAAATGCCTGACGTCTTCTCCCCATCCAAACGCAGCGAGGTGATGTCGCGCATCAAGGGGAAGGGGAATGTTTCGACGGAGATGCGGTTGGTGGGGTTGTTTCGGGAGTCGGGAATCAAAGGTTGGCGCAGGCACCTCGAGGTCTCATTGCAGAAGAGAGCCTCCTCACGCCGGCTGCTACGAGTGAAGCCGGACTTTGTTTTTCCCAGGGAGCGGGTGGTGGTGTTTGTGGATGGGTGTTTCTGGCATGGGTGTCCGCGCTGTTATCAGAAGC
>PBAL01000048.1 GCA_002715965.1 Verrucomicrobiales bacterium
CCAACACTTGGTTGAGTTGGTTGTAGAAAGGATGCCCCGAGCCTTTGCGAATTTGATCGGCAGGAACGAAGAGTTCGGTTCGCTTGGGCTGTCGTGTTCCCAGTGCCATGGTTCTTCAGACATACCTCATCCCCACTGGTTTCAATCCTTCTGCGTTTTTTAACGGGCTGCTGAACCAGCTTTACAGCGTTCCCCCAAACGCCGTTGTCGCGAGCTCAGCTCCCGATTTGTGCTTTGTATTGCCCGGCGTCGAGCAAGGCATCGGCCTCGGAGGCGTTGCTTAGACGCAGTTTGAAGAACCAGCCGCCTTCGTACGGCTCGTCGTTCACCTTGGCAGGATTGTCTTCGAGGGCAGTGTTGACTTCGATCACCTCACCACCCACGGGTGTGTAGATCGGGCTCGCGGTCTTGACTGATTCAACCGTCGCGATTTCGTCGCCTGCGCCAAACGTGGCGCCAACTTCGGGCAGTTCCACGAAGACGATGTCGGTCAATTCCTGTTGGGCGTGGTCGGAGATTCCCACCGTGCCAACCTCGCCGTCGAGGCGCAGCCATTCGTGGGATTTGGCAAACTTCAATTCTGCGGGAATTTCGGAACTCATATGTCTTGGTTGGATTCAGGCAAGTTTCTTGTAAATCGGCTTTCGAACGACAACCGCTGGATACCGTCGGTTTCGAATTTCTATTTCGATCTCCTGTTCGACCTTTGCGTATTCGGCGGGAACGTGCGCGAGGCCGATACCGACATTCATGGAAGGACTCACCGTTCCGCTGGTTGTTTCACCTATTTTCTTCCCGTCCGCATGAACGGCGTAGTGCGGGCGGGGCGGGGCGGACTTGCCCGTCATTTTGAACGCAGCGAGTTTTCGCCCGGGTCCGTCGGCCTTCTGGCTGGCAAGCGTGTCACGGCCATTGAAATTCCCTTTATCCAATGCGACGAAGAAGCCGATGCCCGCCTCGATCGGTGTCGTGTCGGTGTTCAGTTCGTGGCCGTAAAGGGGATAGCACATTTCCGTGCGCAAGGTATCGCGTGCTCCGAGACCGATGGGCTTCAAACCGAAGTCCGCTCCCATTGCGAGCGCCTTCTCCCAGAGTGGAACGATCAGTTCATTTGGCGCAATCAGTTCGAATCCGTCTTCACCGGTGTAACCCGTGCGAGAAACGCGGATTTCGCTGCTGCCGAAGAGAAAAGTGCCGAGGTCGTTCTTCTGCAGATCAGATGGCCGGTCGGCAAAGGTTTCCACGATCGATGGACCCGGGAACAACAGGTCGAGCAACGGTGGCGAATTCGGACCCTGGATGGCGACGGCTGAAAGCGTGTCCGATTCGTTCTTCATCGTGACATCCGCGCCCCCGGCCGATTCGAGCTGGGATTCCAGCCAGGCCATGTCGTCGTCGATGCGAGAGGCGTTGATCACGAGCAGGTAATCCTGGGCGGCCGTGCGATACGCGTAGAGATCATCAATCGCCCCGCCCTGTTCATTGCACATGATCGTGTATTGGCCCTGACCAGGGAAGAGCTTGGAGATGTCGTTGGTCAACACGCGGTTCAGGAAATCTTTCGCGCCCGGTCCGTTGACCGTCACTTCGCCCATGTGTGAGATGTCAAAGATTCCCACTGAACGCCGGACGTTGAGGTGCTCCTCCACGATTGAATCGTACTGCACCGGCATTTCCCAGCAGCCGAAATCGACGAGTCTCGCGCCCGCGCGTTGGTGGATTTCAAACAGGGCTGTGCGCTTCAACGGCATCTCAGCCTGCATTCCGTATTGACCAATTCTTCCGTATCACAATGTGCTTGGGCGCGCAGAGTAGGTGCAGAATTTGGGTGCGGCAAAGAAAAAGGCGCGTGTCGAACGCCCTGTTATCATTGGAGTTTCCCCCCGAAAAGATGAGAAGCGGGCGGTCCGAAGACCAACCCGCTTCTCCCCAACAACCAAACCAACTTCAGTAATATCCGACGGCATGCACTCGCTGATGTTCATTCACAAAGGGCCAAAATAGTTCGAAATTTTTCTTACATAAACGACGGCAGAATTCTGACATGGTGTGCGGTGCTTCGTTCTTAAGATGAACGAGGCAACAGCCACCCACCCGTGGCTGAAGACTGATTGGCAATGGAAATCATTAATCTGAATCCGGACACCGACATCGGTGCGAGCGCCTGGTTCGTGGAGCTCGACGATCATCGGCTGCTCATGGATGCGGGCATTCATCCCAAACGCGATGGGATGGCGAGCCTGCCGCTGTATTCCGTGATTCGGGATCGTGATCTCGACAGCATTGCGATCAGTCATTGCCATCACGATCACGTCGGCTCGCTGCCGGTGGCCATGCGCGAACATCCGCAGGCGCATGTATTGATGACCGAGTTGAGCTACTTCATCGTCGAGCGCGTTCTGCACAATTCCGTGAACGTGATGAAACGTCAGCGCGATGAACTTGGACTCGCCGAGTACCCGCTTTACTCACATCGCGAAGTCGACGAACTGGCTCCGGTGTTCCAGGGCTTTCGCTATCGGCGCGAGATCGAATGGGCGGCCACCGCACAGACCATGCCCGGAAGAGATTCGCCAGACCTCGAATTCTTTGATGCGGGCCACGCGCTTGGTTCGGCCGGTATCCTGGTGAAGGGCAAAGAGCAGACGGTTTTCTACACGGGCGATGTCTGTTTCCAGGACCAGACTATTCTGAAAGGCGCCCAATTTGATGACGTGCGCGCAGATGTGCTGATCATGGAAACCACCCGCGGCAATCGCGATACACCCGCAGACTTCACGCGGGCCGGAGAGATCGAACGCCTGATCGAGAACATCAACGAAGTGCAGGAAGCCGGCGGTTGCATCCTGATTCCGTCGTTTGCCCTGGGCCGCACACAGGAAATGCTCGCCGTGCTCGCCAACGCGATGTCCGCCGGGCAATTGAAGGAACAACCCGTCTACATCGGCGGACTGGGCCGCGTCTTCACGGAGATCTACGACCTTGAATCCCATCGCGCGAATCGGAATCAACCCGACATGCACCTCAATGAGGCGCTTCAACTCATCGTCATCGATCCGCGCCAGGCCGAGTCGATGAAGTTGAAAGGATGCCGGCTCTTTGTCATCACCGCTGGCATGCTGAGTGAGAACACCGCGGCGCACGTCATCGCGGCGCGCATGCTGGAAGAGGAACGCCACGCCATCTTCTTTGTTGGATACGCCGATCCCGACACGCCCGGAGGCCGCCTCAAGGAATCACGGCCCAACGAACGTTTCTTCTACAGCAACACCTACGGCGAAATCACCCGCCAATGCCGCGTCGATCAATTCGATCTCACTGCGCACGCAAACCGCGGTGAGCTGCTGGACTTCGTCGGACGGGTGAATCCAAAGACCGTTATTTTGGGCCATGGTGACGATGATTCGCGGAAGTGGTTCGCAGAACAGATTTTGGAGAAATATCCGGAAATGAAAGTCCTCCAACCTGGCCCCGGAGAGTCAGTGGCAGTCTGACTGCGAGCCGGTAACGGGATTTCCTGGAGTGTTCCGTCTGTGGACAAGGACCGTGCCTACTGCCAAAATGGGATCTTGCGTATGCTGAGATTCATCTTTCGGGCTTGGTTCTGCTGGTCGGCAGCGGCTGCGATGCCCGCTGCAGTCCTGGCTGACGTTTCCATCGAAGGACGCACGCCGACGGAAACGCAGCTGGTGGGTCCGGACGATTCACAACAGCTGTTGGTGCATCTGCCCGGGAGAAAGAACTTGGAGGAAGACGTCACGCGAAAGGTCAGCTTCGTTTCGAAACCCGAAGGCGTCGTCCGAGTGGATTCACACGGTTTCCTCGTTCCGTTGAAGAATGGTTCGGCGACAGTGTTTGCGAAAATGAATGATGCCGCAATCGCGGAACACAAGGTCATCGTGACGCAATTCGAATCCCGCCGGCCGGTCAGTTTTCCCAACCAGGTCGTTCCCCTCCTCACACAAGCAGGTTGCAATGGCGGCAGCTGTCATGGCCGTCCGACGGGTCAGAACAACTTCCGGCTCTCACTGCTTGGATTCGAACCGGACAAGGATCACGAATTCCTGACGCGCGAGGCCCGCGGTCGAAGAATCTCGCCAGCCGCCCCGGGGCAAAGCCTGATCCTGCGCAAGGCCAGCGGGGATCTGCCTCACGAAGGAGGGGTGCGCATTGAAAAGAATGGTGCGGCTTATCAGTTGATCGCGCGCTGGATCAGCGAGGGACTCCTCCATGACGCTCCGGATGAACCGGAGGTGGAACGTATCGAGGTTCATCCCGGGGAACGCGTGGTGAGCCGGCGCGGTTCGCAGCAGCTGATGGTCACCGCGATCATGAGCGACGGCACGCGTCGCGATGTCACCCGCGCTGCGGAGTTCACGCCAAACCAGGAAGACATGGCCGAGGTCGATCATCATGGACTCGTGCGGTTCAAGGATCGCACCGGCGCGACCTCGGTGATGGTTCGTTTTCAAAAACAGGTCGGCGTTTTCATGGCGACGATTCCGCTTGGCATTGAAGAGCCCACCTTTCCCAATCCCCGAAACTTCATCGACGAGCTCGTCTTTTCCAAACTGCGGACGCTTGGCATGCCTGTTTCCAGCGAATGCAGCGATGAGGAGTTCCTGCGTCGGGCGACGCTCGATATCGCCGGACGCATTCCTTCTCTGGCCGAAACGAAAGCCTTTCGAAAATCAAACGCGCCCGACAAACGCGCCCGGCTGATCGACGCCCTGCTGGATGATCCGGGTTACGCGAATCTCTTCGCGAACAAGTGGTCGGCGATTCTGCGGAACAAGACCGCCACCAATCTCGAACAAATTTCGCGAGAGACCTTCGCTTTCCATGGCTGGATTCGCGACAACCTGCGTCGCAACAGACCTTTCGATCATTGGGTGAGCGAACTGATCACCGCCCGGGGAAAGGCGGGTGTCAACCCGGCGGTCAGTTGGTATCGCGTGGTGAAAGATCCGAAGGAGCAGATGGCCGACGTCGCGCAGGTCTTCCTCGGTGTCCGCATGCAATGCGCGCAATGCCATCATCATCCCTACGAGAGATGGAGCCAGGATGATTACTATCGCTTCACCGCCTTTTTCTCGACCGTTGGACGCAAGGAAGTTCGCAAGATGCCCGAGGCCGACGCGATCTATCACAAGCGGGTCGTGGCCAGGATGAAGAACCCGGTGACCAACCGGGAACTCAAGCCGGCCTTCCTCGATGCCGATCCGCTTGAACTCCCCGCCGAGCGCGATCCCCGCATTGATCTCGCCGACTGGATCACCGATTCCTCGAATCCCTACTTCGCGCGCATGCTCGTCAATCGCTACTGGAAGCACTTCTTCAATCGCGGCTTGATCGAGCCTGAGGACGACATTCGCGTAACCAATCCGCCGACCCATCCGCGGCTTCTGAAGGCACTGGCCAAACATTTCTCGGATTCCAAATTCGACCTGAAGGCGCTCGTTCGAACCATCTGCAACAGCCGTGTGTATCAGCTCAGCTCAACACCCAACGAACACAACACCGAAGACGAGCAGAATTTTGCGCGCTACTACCCGCGCCGGCTTTCCGCGGAAATCATGCTCGACGCAATCAATGACCTTGCCGGATCGCGCAACAACTTCTCAAGGCAACCGACGGGAGTTCGTGCCATTGCGCTGCCGGACAATTCCTTCAATCGCCAGTCGCAATTCCTCAACGTGTTCGGCCGTCCGCAAATGGACACCTCCTGCGAATGCGAACGCACCACCGAGGCGAACCTCGCCCAGAGCCTGCACCTCATCAACTCGGACACCATTCACTCCCTGCTCAGCGCTTCAAGCGGACGCGCGGCGCAACTCGCCCAGGAAGAGAAGCGGCCGGACGAGGAACGCATTCACGAGCTGTACCTGCGGGCCTTCGGTCGCCTGCCCGAGGCGGAGGAATATGACATCGCCATCCGCCACCTCGCCAAGAAGCGCAATCAGTCCGCGGCCGATCCCAGGAAACTCTCCAAGCAGAAAGCAGAACAGCAGGCCTTCGAGGACATCATCTGGGTCCTCATGAACACCAAGGAGTTTCTGTTCAACCATTGATGGCAATCTGCCCGGCTATCGGGCAGGGGCGCCGGGAGTGCGCCGATCAGGATTGGAATCGATCCACCGAACAGGGAACTGTTCCAAGAGTTTTGCTGCCAGGAGCGCATGGCCATCCGCATTCGGATGCCCGTCGCCTTCGATCATCAATGGCTTTGATTCAACACCCTCGACAAGTGGCAGGAGATCGGAATGGGCGATCGCAAACTCATCGCACCAAATCTTCACCTTCTCATGGATGGGTTGGTAGGGATGGTCGGCAAACGAAGCTTCAAATCCAGGAAGGATGGCCACGTAGAACCTGGAGCCGCGTTCCTGGCAGAGGTTTGCGAGATCGCCGAGCGCTTGTTTTGAGCGGGGCCATTTCCAGCTGCCGGATTCGAATCCGGCCATCACGTCGAAAGTTCCCTCGAACTTTTTCGACTCGAGCAGTGGTCCGCCGATCACGCCACTGATTCCGCCCTTCATTTGTTCGAGCAGCCATGAACTGCAGAATTGGTATCGGCGCTCTGGTTTCATCGGCGCGGCTTGTTGCGGCTCTGCGTCGTTGTAGACGTAGCTGAGGAAGACCAAATCCGGCGCGAGTTGGTCGATCTGTTCCTTCAGCAGAGCGAGTTCCATCTCCGTGTTGTAGCCGGGAACGGCAAGGTTCACCCCCTTGACCGTGCGATTGGCGGTGAGCTGGTTCAATGCCTCGACCATTCGCACGGGGAAGATCTTGTCCTGATCGACCCCCCAACCGAACGTGAACGAGTCACCCAGGAAAACGATTCGGAATTCGTCGGCCGCTTTGGGAGAGAAGTTTGGGCCGCGAAATCCCTGTTCGTTGATCCGGTATGTCCAGGGGTGTCCGCGGGGTGCCGCAATGGCTGACGAGAGATTCGGTTGAAGGAGGTACTCGTAGTCCTTCTCCGGCTTCAGGACAAAAAACGATCCGCGAAATGCCGCGACCGTCCCCTCGAATTCGATTCTGATCAGCTTCCGCGTAATGAGCTCCCCGGAGGCGAACAAGACCGTGCTGATGACGAGCAATACGGAAACTCCGGTCTTCCAGCCAAATCGTTTTGGCTTGGGCTGCTGTTCGGTATCGACTGGGTCCGGCACTAGTATTGCGTCATTCGTGAATCGACGGGTTGCTCTTAATCTTTGTCTTCATCCTTGTCTCAATCTCTCTCCCCATTTGTCCCAGAATTCCCTGAGATGAAGACAACGATTGAAGAATTGGCCGCATGATAAGTTACAGTCTGTTTGGCGGCCAAGACTTGCGAATCTTGTCGAGCCCCAGGGCTGAGTTCAATGCAATCGGCGGTCTGCCCTATCAGATCGCATACGGTGCGCGGCGTTTGTAGTTGCGCAAGAGATTGGCCTCGGCGTCATTGACAAAGCTCTCCGTCTTCGGATCGAACGCGACCTTGCGGCCAAGCTTCCAACTGATGGCCGCAGCGAAGCAGGCCATGTGGCCATAGCGGACAGTGGTGGAATTGCAGACGGGTTGTTCGCGGGTTTTGACGCAATCCAGAAAGTTGCGTACGTGCAGAATCGGATCGGTGCCGCGGATCTGGTTCTTGAGCTTGCCTTTGAGGAGTTTGGGTTGGCTCGATTCAATGCCCAGGTGATCGCCGGCTTCCACCCAGCCTTCATCGCCCACGAAACGCACGGGACAGGTGCCAAGTCCTTTGATCCAATCACCAACACCTTTGCCGGAGGAAAGCCGCATGACCAGCTTGATGCCATTGGAATACCCGGCGTGGAGCCGGCTGTCTGACTCGGCTTCGAATTCGATCGGTGTCGTCCCATCGGCATCGGCCGCCCACTGGCAGAGGTCGATCGTATGGGATCCCCATTCGGGCAGTCGCCAAGCGGAATACAATCCCTTGTGATTGCGCCAGCGACCACGGCAATAGGCTTCGTTGAAAGGAATCTTGGGCGCCGGCCCCAGCCATTTGTCCCAGTTGATTATCGCCGGATCCGGTTCGGGTTGAGCGGGCAGGGGTTCGAGGTAGTTCTGCAACTGCAGGATGCCGGCGTGAACTTCCTGCATCTGTCCCAGCTTGCCGTTCAACGCAAGGTCGGCGGCCAGTTTGAAGTTGGGAACACTTCGCCGTTGCGTACCCGCCTGGAAGACTCGCCGGTGCTTCTTCACGTTGTCGTCCAGTTCCTGACATTCCTGGATATTCATCGCACAGGGTTTTTCACAATAGATGTCCTTGCCCGCGCGTGCCGCATAGATGGAGGCCGTGGCATGCCAGCGGTCTCCCGTGGTGATCAGAACGGCGTCGATGTCATCGCGTTCCAAGACCCCGGACATGTCGTCGTAGATAACGCAATCCGTGTTCCCATAGTGCTTGTCGGTCTCACGCTTGATGATCTCGCGGCGCTCCTTCTGTGGATCGGCGACGGCGACGAACCGGCAGTCTTTCTGCTGGAGAAAACCATCCAAAACCTTCAGACCCCGCCTCCCCACTCCAATCCCGCCCAAAACAATCCGATTGCTGGGGGCGACGGCTCCATTCTTGCCGAGTGCACTGGCCGGAATGAATGTGGGCATTCCGATGCCGGCAACGGCAGCAGTTCTCAGAAAGTTGCGACGGGTCGTTTTTGTGCTCATATGTGTTTCTCACTTTGGGATCAAGCGAGTGGATTGACCAATCTATTCAGCGCTTCCAAACGGCGCGGGCTCATTGTTGGAGCTGCCAACCAGGAATCACCGTGTCCACATAACGGCGTTCGTGCGCCATCTGTTCCTGCGGACTGCAGGGAGGCGCGGATGAGTCGCTGATGGTTACCTTGACTTCGTCCACCAGCACTCCGATCGGATCGGCATCCTTTGCGGTCGATCGAAATCGAAGATAGGACAGGCCGTTCAAGGTCGGATGCCGCAAGGGCAGTTTGATCGGCTTGGTATCACCGGTTTTCAGCAGGCAGTGTCCGGTGGAAAGATTCCATTCGAATCGCAACCGGTGCCATCTGTCCGGAGCCAGATTCAAGTCGCTCAGTGAAACGCGAAACACGGACAGGTCTTCACCGAGATCGTTTGCCGGATCGAACATGCGATCGTTCAACGCAATCATCGCGCCTTGCGAGCCGATGCGCAGGTTGACCCGGACGTCCAATGATCCCCGCCAGCCGTTGGGAAAATTCCACGTGGCGCCATCCGCCGGAAGATTGGGTTGTTTGCGCACGTGAAGACACTTTCTGGTTTTGTCATCCGGGTGGCCGGCCAGGGTCGCGCCCGGTGCCCGCGCCCGCCACCAGCGCTTTGCGGGACCGTGATGTGTGTAGACCGACCAGCGCTTCAATCCATCGCTGAAGTCATCGCCCGCCTGGGATTTCACGATCCACTCCGGATCGATCAGAATGGGATTGCGGCCTCCTTTGCCCTGCCCGGCCAGGACCACAATGCGGCCATCGCTGGTGTACGCACCCAATGGATAAGCCGTTCCGCGATCACCCGACTTCGCGGGATTCCCGTCGCGCCGATGGTCCAGATAGATCTCTCGGAAACCGCGCCAGGTCTTGCCTTCATCGTCAGACACCGCGATATGCAGTGCGTCGCGGCCGCCGTACACACCAACGCCATCCGCGCGGGGTGGCATTTCGCAATTGTTCCAACACACCACCAGCCAGCCATTGCTGTGGCGCATGATGTTGGGCGGTCCGGTGGAAGTGTTGAAGCGGCTCGCGCGGGCAGGTGTCCAGGTCGTTCCTTGATCGGAAGAAAACGACTCGTAGAGGAAACCCGCGGTGGTTCGCATCAACATCCAGATCCGCCCGTCCTTCAATTCTTCGAAAGCCGGTTCGCAGGCGCCTTCGTTGGATCCGTTGAACCCGAGATAGCAAGGTGCGATGAGTTTGCTCTCGCTCAAGTTCCAGGTGGCGCCACCGTCGTCGGAGTATTGAATCACCGTCTCATGCCGGCCGGTTGGTGGGACGGCTCGTGTGTGTGGAATCAGGCTGCCATGTGGAACCAGAAGCCGGCCATTCCGCAGCTCCTGGTATTCCATCTGGGATCCGTTGTACCCGCGCCAGGTCATGAGAGGATTGTTCGCGCCCGCCGGACCGACGCGATTGATCCAGGTGTTCAGGTAGCGGAAGAGTCCCACTCGCTTCGCCGTTTCCTTGTCCAGCGCCTCGTTCTTCACCCGCACGCTTTTTACCTCGCCATCCCGCGACAACACGACCTGGGTGTTTTTGAGAACATCGCTTTTCATGATCACTTCGCTCGCCAGGACGTTCTTCGGAAGGTGAGGCAGCAGCAGGTGTCGATTGCCGTCTGCGTCTGGCAATGAGAGCGGACCATTCTTCGGAGCGTAACGATCGTAGAATGCGAAACGCCCTTGGGGCAGACGCATTATCGAAAAAGCCGTTCGCGCACCCCCGGCCGCTCCCAGATCATGAACGCCTCCAGCCTGAAACAACATCATTGGCGGCTGTGCGCCCTGCGCTGAATCGGCCAGAGCCAGCAGAAGAACCAATGTGAATCGGGTGGTCATCTTGGAATCAATCACTAACTGCTCGATCCGTTTGAAGGTGACGAACAACGCTGCCATGACGAAGAAGACACCCATTCCACCTGCCGCGGAAATAAAATCAAGATCCATCAGTGCCATCAGCGCGCCAATGGCGGAGAACACGGCCGCGAATCCGACAGCAACCTGCGCCACCGTCAGCGACAAGTCTGCAAAGGAGCTGTAGGCGATTCCATTGTTTTCCTCGTGCGGTCTTCTCTGCTCCGCCGGAGAAAGAGCCGTTCCACAGTGGCCGCAGCTCAGTGCATTCCACGGTACCGCCTTGTTGCAATGAGAACAGATGACCATGTCCAGTTGACATTGAACGTCCGAGACGTGAAATGACAAACCCTTTTCAGTGACGCCATTTGCCGGCTTCCGGAAACGACAATGATTGTCCTCCACCGCCACTTCACTTAAGTTCGCCGACATGTCGAGCATCGGAAAAATGTTGAAGCAGGCCAAGAAGATGGAACAGCAGATGGCCAAGATCCAGGCGGGCCTCGCTGAGAAGACCGTCGAGAAGAGCACCGGTGGTGGCGCGGTGAAGGCTGTGGCAAAGTGTGATGGCACGCTGGTGTCCATCAAGATTTCGCCGGAAGCGGTCGATCCCGAAGACGTGGAGATGCTCGAAGACATGGTCCTCAGCGCCGTGACCTCCGCCCTCGACGAAGCCAAGGAAATCTCCAACCAGGAGATGGCGCGCGTGACCCAGGGCCTACCCATCCCCGGCCTGTAAACGGCCCCGATGGCCTCCCTCCCCGAACCGGTCACCGAGTTGACGGCCGCGCTCAGCCGCCTGCCCGGCGTCGGTCCGCGTTCCGCCGAACGAATTGCCCTGCACCTGGTTCAGGAAGAGTCGGGAAAGGTCGCTCTGCTTGCTTCCGCGATCACCGATGCCCGGGAGAAGATTCAGCTTTGCGAAACCTGCGGCGCATTGACCGAACGCCAGCCCTGCGCCATCTGCCGCAACGAACAACGCAACGGCAACCTCGTCTGTGTCGTCGAACAACCCACCGATATCATCAACGTTGAAAAATCGAACGCCTTCGATGGCAGGTATCACGTGCTTGGCGGCAGGATCTCCCCGATCAACGGAGTCGAGCCCGAAGATTTACGCATTGGCGAACTGAGCAAGCGCGTGGAGGAACAGGGCATCACCGAAATCATCCTCGCGCTCGGCACGGATGTGGAGGGCGATGCGACCAGCCACTACCTCGCCGGCTTGTTCGGCGAGAAAGGCGTGCGCGTCAGCCGCATCGCTCATGGATTGCCTGCGGGAAGCGGGCTGGAATTCGCCGACGAAATGACATTGAAACACGCATTGGACGGAAGAAGGGAAATGGAATGAAACCGGAAGTGGCAGTCTTTGATCTGGGCAAGGTGCTGTTGGATTTTGACTATCGCATCACCGCTGGATTGCTGGCGGACGATTGCCGGGTCAGCGCCGACGAGTTGTTGGCCATGATCGATCAGACCAAGCTACTGCTTGACTACGAGGAGGGCAAAATGACGACGGACGAATTTTACGCCCAAGTCTGCGAGCGCGCGGGCTACACCTCGACGTTTGAAAAGTTCCGTGACGCCTTCGCCGACATCTTCTCGGAGATCCCCCCGATGATCGATCTGCACGCGAGGCTGAAAACTGCGAAGATACCCTGCTTTATCTTCTCCAATACCAACGAGATCGCCATCCATCGCATCCGTCGTAATTTCCCCTTCTTTGGAAACTTCGACGGCTACGTTTTTTCCTACGAGCACAAGTCCATGAAACCGGACTCAGCACTCTACGAAGCCGTTGAAAAGATCTCCGGCCGCTCCGGTGAAGCGATCCTCTACATTGACGACAAGAAAGAGAACATCGTCGGTGGCAAGACTCGTGGATGGCAGACCGTGCACCATACCGCGGCAGAGACCAGCATTCCACGGTTTGAGGAAGCGTTCCTCTGCTAAGTCGCAGGAGGGCACAACGAACTGCGTGTGATTAAGAGTGGTCGCAACTGAGGACTGCGCGATGAGAAAGCGCACCTCAGAGAAGTAGTCAACGCACAAGGGTCCTATTCCTTGTCATCATCTTTGTTGAAATCTCTGAGAATTGAGACAAGGGCGAAGTAGCTGGAGTCGCCTACAACTTCCTCGCGAAGTAGATGTGCTTTGTCTGCGCTGAGAACGCGCTGCGAGCAAAGAGTGCGCTCGCGGCCTTGTTGGTTTCATCCGTGTCCACCAGCAGATAAGACGCTCCTGCATTCTTGAAACGCTTTGCAAGGGTGTTGGTCAACTTCCGCGCCACGCCCTTGTGTCGGCACGAAGCAGCCACGCCAATCCAGTTCAACCAGCCGTATCCGCCCCCATCGGGCTTTTCCATGAACGTTCCCAGGGCGAACCCGGCAAGCGAACGGCCATTGATGGCGACCAGACAGAACTCAGCGTCGCTGGTGTAAAGGTTCAAGACTTCGGCTTCGTCCCAGGTGCGATAGAGCAGCGGCAGACTTTCCGCTGTGAAGAGCTTCTCGCCCAGCGCGACGACCTTCGGGATGTCCCTCAGTTCCATTCGGCGCACAGTGGGTTTGAACGGCTTTTTCACGTCAAAGCTGGGCGAACACTATTGCTGCGAGTCCGAGGAACAGAAGATTTCCGGCCACGTCCGTGACGGTGGTGAGGAGAATGCTTGAAGCCAATGCCGGGTCGATTCTCAAGGCCTTCAGACCGAAGGGAATCAGTACGCCAAACATCGCAGCAGCGACCATGTTCAGGAACATCGCAACGCCAGCCACCAGGCCGATGGTTGGATTGCCCTTCCAAAGCCAGCCGATGAAACCGACCACGATGCCGATGGCGACGCCGTTGATCGTGCCCAATAGGATCTCCTTGAACAGAGCCTTGCGACCGTCGCCCGGTTCGAGTTCGCCCAATGCCAGGTCGCGAACGATCACCGTAAGAGTCTGCATCCCGGCATTGCCACCTTGGCCGGCGATCACGACCAGGAAGATCGCCAGTGCGGGAATCGCATCGATGGTCTTCTCGAAGCAGGCCACCACCACGGCCGCAATGAAGGCCGTGGCGAGGTTCACGTAAAGCCAGGGAAGCCTGCGGGACAGTGAGGTGGGCCACGGCGTGGACGATCTCTCTTCACCGGACAGACCAACCATGAGCTGCATGTCCTCGGTGGCTTCTTCCTGCGCGACCTCGAACACCTCCGAGGCACTCACGACGCCCACCAGCTTTCCGGCGTGGTCCAGAACCGGCAATCCGAGATAACCGTAATCCTCAAATTCACGAGCGACGGCTTCCTGATCGGCGTCCACCTGGAGGAACTTCACATCGCGCACCATCACGTCTTCCACCTTCGACTCGGGCATTGCAAACACGAGTTCGCGCAGTGGCACGACGCCCACGAGGCGTTGATCCACGTCGACGACGTAGAGGTAGGAGATGTCATCCCGTTGGCGATCGACCTGTTTGCGCAATCGCTCCTGGCAATCACTTACTGTTTCCTTCGCGGTGAGCGTGATGAAGCGGTCGCTCATGATGCCACCGGCCGTGTCTTCGGGGTAGCGGAGCAGTTCCTCAATCGGCGCACTGACTTCATCCGGCAGTGCCTCAAGCAATTCCTCGCGGCGCTCTTCCTCTATCTCGCCGAGAATGTCCGCGGCATCATCGTGCGGAAGTTCACCGACCAGCTCGACGATGCGTTCTTCCGGGAGGCCCTTGGTTACCTGTTCGAATTGATCTTCGTAAAGTTCGGCCAGGGCAGCGGCCGCGATCTCGCGCGGCAGATGCGTCAGCAGCTTGATCCGCTCACCATCCGGCGCACGCAACAGCTTGTCCGCCAGGTCCACCGGATGGAGCCGGGCGTGTTCCTCAATGAACAATGGGCGTTGTGAATCGTCCGCCATCGTGCCTGTTGCGGTTGGGTGCGCTCGAGATGTACTTTGGAAGAATCGAATTCGCGAAGCGGTTTCGACTCATCGCCCGGAACTTGTATACTTCCCTCAACCATTCGGAAACGAAATTCGATACTGCACGAGCAGCGTGTGTGATTAAGAGTGGTGGCCGCTGAGAACTATTCTATAAGCACCCGAGTTTGTGACAGAAGTCCCGGATCTCTCCCGATGGGAGAGGGTGCTCCCACGGAGCAGGTGGGCTTCAAGACTGGCGACAGCAAAACTTCCCTCTCCCAGCGGGAGGGGGAGAAGACATACGGTTTCAGTTGGAGCATCTCCTGCTATTGCTGCCACTCTTGATCACGCACGCTCGCAGCGATGGCATCTGAGCCGGCGGGCACACGGGAAGCCAGACGTTCTCTCTTGCACTGGTGCAATGACTTGAGGTGTTATGGGTGCATGTTGCGTTTGTTTTCGAGCGCTGCCTCACAGCCCGACAGAACGCCAGGAAACCGACTCGCATCCGCCGTCACCGCACGGTTCAGGAAGCTGGACATCAATTGCGATCTCGGGGAGGGAGAATCGCCGGCGAAACACCGTGCGCTGATCAAGTCGATCACTTCCGCAAACATCGCCTGCGGAGGACACGCCGGTGATCTGCGGTCGATGGATCAGTGTGTTCGCATCGCGCGCAGTGAAGGCGTGAACGTCGGCGCGCATCCATCCTATTGGGATCGGGAAAACTTCGGCCGCGTGGCACAGGAACTTTCCCCGGTGGACTTTGAGATGCTGCTGATTCATCAGATCGGCGGATTCGAGCGCGTTGCTGCCGCCAATCGGATGACACTTCATCACATCAAACTGCACGGCGCGCTCTACCATGCGGTGGAACGCGAGTCCGCCCTGGCGATGATCTACCTCGAATGCGTCGCGCGCTTCTGGCCCAAGGCGCGCGTCTTTGCGCTGGCCGGCGGGCACGTCGCCGAGGCGGCCGAACGCCACGGCGTGAAGGTTTGGGAAGAGATCTTCGCCGACCGAGCCTATAACCCGGATGGCACGCTCGTGGATCGCAAAAAGGAGGGCGCGATGTTGACCAAGGTCGATGACGTGGTTGGCAGGCTTCTGGCCTTCACCGAAACCGGACGCATGAAGACCATTGCCGGGAGTAGCGTCGGGATAAACGCACGCACGGTCTGCGTGCACAGTGATTCGGAGAACTCACTGCGGATCGCGAAGGCATTGTCCGGGGAACTGGGTTGAGCCGGTTGAGGGGTGTCAGTTCAGCCCTCTCACCGTTCGAGTATTCAACCCACCCATCAGTTGACCCGCCACTTCCGCTTTGTTTCGAACTGCGGAGTTGATGATCCGGCGGTAGTCTCCATCTCTTGGGAGAAGATCGAGCTGCCCAAAGGCCAGACACTGTCCACCAGCCTGCTGATCCTCACGCCGGACGAACTCTCGAATGGGCAATTGGCGCGGCTCAAACGAATTGAGCAATAGCGACTCTGATCGACTGGGGATCGCCAAAATACACGGTGCATGACCAACTTTTTTTGTGTTGTGACAGCAGCGTGTTTGTATCCGACCCCGCTGGAATGCGAGTTATGCGCTTGCGATTCAAGCGCTTAGCGGTAGGTGGTTGGAGGGGTGTTTCGACAAGCATTTTTGGACGAGAAATTTTCTCATCAGAAACCCGTTTACAGCACCCTCTTCGTCGCTATTATCCGCCTCCGCTTCAGCTTTAAAACTGGTTGCATCCAAGCCAGTGGTGTCGCTGAACCACGAGCTGCTGCGCGATTGAATGCGCGCTGGTGCTGCCACGAGACAAAGAAACATGAACATCTTGGAAACAACTTCAAATCGGCGATGTGCCGCTTTGTTCGATTGTTTCTGGCTTGTGACAAAACGCGGGTAAAACGACGGATTTGCGGAGCTTTTCAAGCATGTGGATAAACTGCGAATAACGAAGAACAGTTCTTCCTAGAAAAGAAATATCAGCCCCGCCTAAAATGCCCGCACACAGACACAGAATAGTGACCCAATCGATCACATCTGAACTTCCCACGGCCAACACAAGAATCGCTGTAAACCTTTATTTTTCAATTGTTTATGGCGATTTTTCTCAGCGAAACACCCCACACATCAGCACCCTCGTTTCGTTGAATCCGACCCACTTTCTCCCCCCTCAACCCCCTCAACCCTTTGCATTTGTGCCGGTTACATGTTTGTGACAGAGGCACGTGAATAAACTGATGGATAAGGTCTTAGCCGCCAATCAACTACCCAACCGAGCTGCCGCCGAGAAAGTCTGGAGATCGTCACAGAAACGACTGAAAGAAGTCCTAAGCAGCGACGTATTCGAGCTCTGGTTCAAACCGGTCAAAGCCGTAGGCATGGACGAAGCCGCTTTTACCCTCGAGGTGGCCAATGAGTTCTGCGAAGTCTGGCTCGCCGATAACTACTCCGATCTCGTGAGAACCGCCGTCGCCGAAGCGACCGGGCGCGAACTCAGGATCGTCTTTCGTTCCTTGGGCGGTCCGTCCGAGGATTCCCGCAAGGCCGCCGAAGAGTCTGAGAAGAAGGGCGACAAGCCGAAGGCAAAGCCGACTTCGAAGGCCGATGAGTTGTTCAACCCCCGCTACAACTTTGACACCTTTGTTGTAGGAAACAACGAATTCGCTCATCGAGCTGCCTTGGCCGTTGCACAGAACCCCGGCAAGTCCTACAACCCGCTCTTCCTCTTCGGAGGTGTGGGTTTGGGCAAGACCCACCTGTTGCATGCGATCGGACATCAGGTCCTTGCACAAAAACCCAACGCGCGAGTCGCGTACGTCTCCTGCGAGAAATTCACGAACGAGTTTATCGATGCGATCCAAAACAACTCGCTCGTTCAGTTTCGTCGCAAGTACCGTCACACTGACGTGCTGCTCATCGACGACGTGCAGTTCCTCGCGGGAAAAGAACGTATTCAGGAAGAGTTCTTCCATACCTTCAACGCGCTCCATGAATCGCACAAACAGATTGTCCTGACCTGTGACCGGCCCGCCGGTGAAATCGCAGGACTCGAAGATCGCTTGGTCTCGCGCTTCGTCTGGGGACTCGTCACCGATCTGCAACCGCCGGATATCGAAACGCGCCTCGCCATTCTCCAGAAGAAAGCAACGGCGATGGACGTTGAGCTGCCCGACCAGATCTCAAACTTCCTCGCCCAACGCGTGCGCAACAACATCCGTCGTCTGGAAGGCGCGTTGATTCGAATCATCTCCTACTCCTCACTCACCGGAAAGCCGCTGACCCAGGCGATCGTGGAGAACCTTCTTCGCGACGTTCTTGATGAAGAATCGCAACAGGCGGTCAGTATCGAGATGATTCAGAAGAAAGTTGCCGAACACTTCGACATCCGGCTCGCGGACATGACCAGCAAGCGACGTCCCGAACACATCGCTTTTCCGCGACAGATCGCCATGTATCTCGCACGTCAACTGACCGGGAATTCGTTGAACTCCATTGGTGAAGCCTTCGGTGGCCGAGATCACGGCACTGTGTTGCACGCCTGCCGCTTGGTTAAGGACCGAATGGAGATCGATGGTGGCGTCCGGCAGACCGTCGGGATGCTTGAGCGCAAGCTGCGTTCCTGAGTCGATCGCAAATATTCTCGTGACTGCGCAATGACTTCGTCATTGCGCAGTTTGCTTGTACGGCGAGTCAGCTTTCTGCGAACAGATCCTTCACCGCCGGCTTGGTCACCTTGCCC
This sequence comes from Verrucomicrobiales bacterium, assembly GCA_002715965.1. GTDB lineage: Bacteria > Verrucomicrobiota > Verrucomicrobiia > Limisphaerales > JAYPXF01. The sequence goes on from PBAL01000048.1 coordinate 18,218, forward strand.
ATGGCGTTCCGCGGCAATGCGTTCACGCAGGATAGCCGCTTGGGAATCTTGTAGACGGAGAGCCGATCCCGGCACCAGTTGCGCAATGCTTCAAGCTCCAAGTCGGTGCCTTGCGCGAGGACGACTGCAGCTGAAACGGCTTCGCCCCAGGTATCATCCGGCGTGCCGATGACGGCGCATTCACTAATGTCCGGGTGCTGAAGAAGCACCGCTTCGATTTCCAAGGCTGAGAGTTTGTAGCCGCCGGATTTGATGATGTCCACGGATAGCCGGCCCATGATTCGGTAATAGCCGGTTTCAAGCACGGCCATGTCGCCGGTGCGAAACCATGCGTCTTCAAAAGACTCAGCGGTCACTTCAGGCCGATTCCAGTATTCGCTAAACACGGCCGGCCCCTTCACCTGAATCTCTCCTGGTTCATCCTCGTTGGTGACCACTTCGCCGGTTTCGGCCTTCAGCCGGATTTCGACTCCGGGCAGAGGCTGTCCGACTGCACCGGGACGGCGTTCTCCGTGGAAGGGATTGGACAAGCCCATGCCGATCTCCGTCATACCGTAGCGTTCCAGGAGTTTTTGTCCGGTGAGCTCGGTCCACTTTTCGTGAATCGATGCCGGAAGAGCGGCTGATCCGGAAATCATCAGACGCATCTTTTGGAAACCGTTGATGTTGCGATCTCGTTGTTCCGCAGATTGCGTTTCCAATGCCTGGATCAACTTCACATAAATCGTGGGAACCGCCATGAACACGGTGTAAGCGTCATCGGCAACACGTTTTAGAATCCGCTCCAGGTCGAAACCCGCAAAAGGCTCGATCACCGCGCCGGACCAAAGCGCACAGGACATCACATTGATGATCCCGTGAATGTGATGAAGGGGCAGGAATAGCGGAATGCGATCGTCCGCCTGCCATTCCCAAGCTTTCACCAACATCTCAATCTGTGCCTGGATGTTGCGATGGGTTGAAACAACTCCCTTCGGTTTGCTGGTCGTCCCGCTGGTGTAGAGAATCATCGCCCGGCGTTCCGGATTCAGTTCCGGCAACTCACCGTTTGATTCGCTTCCAAGATCCTCAAGGATCAGCAAACGCAGGTTGTGTTGCTTGCATATGTCCACGAGCTTTTCAGACAGCTCGCGAGTCGTGAATACGACAGACGCGTCCGAATCAGTGATTGTGTATTCGTACTCGGGTGTCGTGGCCGCCAGACACAATGGCACGGCAACACCGCCCGCTCGCCAGATTCCCCATTGCGCGCTGGTGTGGTCAAAGCCAGTCGGAATCAGGAAAGCGATTCGTGATTCGTCCAGATCGCGTCCGCCATCCAGCAGAATCCTAGCGATTTGTTCCGAGCATTCGAGCAGTTCGCTGTAGTGGCGCTCGCCATGGTCCGTCCGAAACGCAACCGCGTTCTCGTGAGCGAGCGCCCGTTTGAAGAGTTCAAGTTCTGGCATGATTTCGTTTGATCGTGATCACTAGACCAACGCGCGGATCGTCATGAAGATCACCGACGGTCCCAGCAGACATCCGATGCCGGTGTAAAAGGTCGCGGTCATCGCGCCATAGGGAACGAGTTTTGGATCGGTTGCCGCGAGTCCTCCGGCAACCCCACTGGTTGTTCCCATCAGGCCGCCGAAAATCAATGCGGACCTTGGATTGTCCAAGCCGATGTATTTCGCAACAAACGGTGTGGCAGTCATGACCAGGATGGACTTCACCAATCCGGCCGCCACGCTAAGCGCCATGACGTCTGACGACGCGCCAATTGCTCCACCGGTGACCGGACCGACGATGTAAGTTGCCGCTCCTCCGCCAATGGTCGTGAGGCTGACGGCGTCACGATAGCCAAAGGCATACGCAACACCCGCGCCGATGAAGAACGAAACAAAGACTCCGGCCAACAGTGAAAGCACCCCACTCAATCCGGTCTTTCGAAATTCCTCCAATCGCACGCCAAATGCCGTCGCGACGATCGCCAGGTCGCGCAGCATCGCACCTCCCATGATGCCGATGCCCGAGAATACCGGGATGTCCGCAATCCCCTTCTTGCCTGCCGTTTCAATCCCGCCCCAATACGCCAGCACCAGTCCAAGGAAGATCGCGATCGCCGAACCATGCAGTCGACCACGTGTGAGTTTTTCGGAAGCGAGATATGAAACCCATACCGTCACCCCAATCACCGCGAAGGCAGTGACGAGCGAATACTTGGTCAGGACGGCTTCGATGGATTCCCACATGACTAAGATGAGCTGCTTGGTGAATCCTGTTTCCCTTCATCTTTTCGCCCCAATCGGCTGATGACCGGGACCAGCGCGAAACAAGCCAACACGGACAACACCCCCGCCAGGACAGCCAGTGGGCCTCCCTTGATCGCAGCCAATACGTTCTGACTCGCAGCCATAGCCACCACGATCGGGATGTAAACGGAACTCCAGAATGCGATGCCGCTTGCTGTCGGTGGTTTCATGCGACCCTTCTTCTGCAGATGATCGCAGGCGATGATGAGCAGCAGCATGGCGATGCCAACTCCGCCAATGTTCTTGTTCACCCCGACCAGTTGGCCGATGCCGTTCCCGATGATCAACCCTGCCAGCAGGCAGATCGAAAGAAGTGTGGTTCCGTAGATGGCCATCGCAGGGTCACTTCTTGACCGGCTTCATCTTCGTGCTGCCGGGTTCTTTCGGCGTACGGCCAAAGTGACGATCGGCAAAGTTCAGGTATTGCTCCCAATCATAATCCTTCACCTCATGCCCACCGGTGCGGACGTGGTAACCAATCGTGTCGCCAACCGGCTGATCCAAGCCGGGTTGCTTGTCCACGCCAACCCCGACCTTGTCGAACAATGCATAGACCGGGTCAGCGTGTTTGCCGCTGAGGAATTCGCCATTGGGATCCGCCCATCGATCTTCCTCCGCACTGGCTATGTAAACCGGCCTTGGCGCCATCAATGCAACCAACATGTGTTGATCGACTGGACAATCGTTCTCGTTCTCATTGTATCGGTTGAAACGATCGTTGAACCAATGCGGGAACACGGTGTTGATGCGCTTCACCGTTTCACCGAAGCGACGTCGGCTCAATGCAGCGCCTCCGCAGCCTGAGTTGTTGGAAATCGTAATCGCAAAGCGTTCGTCACTTGCGCCTGTCCAAAGCGAGGTCTTGCCCAAACGCGAGTGTCCAAACACCACCACCTGTTTCTCATTGATGCTGCGATCCGTGCCCAGGTAATCCAGCGCGCGACTCAATCCCGTGGCCCACGCACCGATCGCACCCCAGTCCGTCGGCGCCGGCTTCGAGCGCCCGGGCGCGAGGTAGTAGGAGCGCGTGCTGTCCTCCCAGCCGTCCTTGTGATCGGGTTCCACATCGCCGTAGTAAATCGTGGCCAGGGCATAGCCGCGCTTGAGAATCATCTCGACCGCCCAACGACTCTGACGCGAACCGCGTCCCGCTTCGGTCGCGCGGTTGTTGACCACGCCCTTGCTCTTGTCATTCCGAGACCAACTTTGATGAATCACGATTCCCGGATCCGGATGAATCGTGTGATTGCCGTAAAAGTTGTATCCCAGAATTGCGGGCACAGCTTTCTTGGCAGCTGCCGGCCGATAGATCAGCAGGTCGAATCGCGGACCGTATGGCTTGTCGGTGAGTTGAATACGCACCTGTTTACGAATGGCCAATCCGTCCAACGCTTCTTCCTCTGAGAGCAATTTCACCTTCAGTCCGCCCCGCAGCTTCGGTGCATTGCCGTAAACATGATCGCGAAACAACTGCAGCACTTCCGCGCGACGCTTCTTCCAATCCGCAACCGACTTGACCGGACTCCCGTCATCGAAAATCAGCGAATCGGGGAGTTCAAACTTCGGAACCTTGGATTCGTCATAATTGAATCCTTTCGGTTGGGCCACGACGGAAGATCCACCCAGAAACAGAACACACGCGATCGCGATCAGGAAGGAATGGAAACGCATCCCGGTTTCTGCCGAAAAAACACGAGGCACGCAATCCTCACTTCGAAGTTGAAGCAGCGTGGTTACGGTCGAGAGATGATCAACGAGTTCGAACTCAGTTCATCGCAAACATCACCAAGCGCACTACTGCACACGCAATCAGGCCAAGGGCACCGAGAGTGAGGATGACATTTGCTTCGTCGTACTAGCGCGGCAACGCTCGCGCCGTTGCGCGTCTTTGAGGCCGTCGGTTTGGCTGGGGATTCATGTGGATTAGGGTATTTCCCTAGTCCGATCGGGGTATCCGTAGGGACGGGTATTTTGGCGTTTCGGGAACTATGCAGCCAAACATGGGACGAACAAGTGGGACAAATCCGTGTGACATCTGGTGTGACACGTCCCACCAATGTGTGACACGAAGTCACATCAGAAACCCTCTTAGACGGGATTGCATTTGGCGTGAAGGTGGTTTGTTAGTGTGTAACACATTGATAATAATCAACTTATGACTAACTCAGGATTGCTGGCACGCACCTTGCGAGTGGGTCGTCTCCCTTTTGGCAAAAATTTTTTGATATGGCAAAGATACTTGGCATCGATTTGGGGACGACGAACTCCTGCATGAGCGTCATGGAGGGAGGCGAGCCGTCCGTCATCGAGAATTCTGAAGGCAAGCGCACCACGCCTTCAGTAGTCGCGTTCAGCAAGGACGGCGAACGATTGGTCGGCGAAGCGGCAAAGCGCCAGGCCGTTACCAACCCAAAGAACACGGTCTTCTCGATCAAGCGCTTCATGGGGCGCAAATATGACGAAGTCGCCGAGGAAGCCAAGTTGATGCCTTACAAGGTCATTAAGGCGAAGAACGGCGATGCCTGGGTGGAAGTCGAGACCGGGGGCGAGACCAAGCAGTACAGCCCGCCAGAAATCTCCGCGATGATTCTTGGCAAGCTCAAGGCCGATGCCGAGACCCGTCTTGGCGAGACCATCACCGAAGCCGTCATTACCGTCCCAGCCTACTACAACGACTCGCAGCGTCAGGCCACCAAGGACGCCGGCAAGATTGCCGGCCTTGAAGTGCGCCGCATCATCAACGAACCCACTGCGGCCTCGCTCGCCTACGGCCTCGACAAGAACGCCGACGAAAAGATCGCCGTCTACGACCTCGGAGGCGGCACGTTCGATATCTCCGTTCTCGAAATTGGTGATGGCGTCTTCGAAGTTCGCGCGACCAACGGCGACACCCACCTCGGTGGTGACGACTGGGACAACGCGATCATTGACTGGATCCTTGGAGAATTCAAAAAGGAGAACAACATGGACCTCCGCAGCCAGCCGGATGCACTCCAGCGCATCAAGGAAGAAGCGGAAAAGGCCAAGATCGCTCTCTCAAGTGCCCAGGTTTACGACTTCAACCTGCCCTTCATCACCGCGGATGCGACCGGCCCGAAACACATCGCGCTCAAGCTGACCCGCGCCAAGATGGAGCAGCTCTGCGACGAACTCTTCGAACGCACGATTACCCCGGTCAAAGCCTGTTTGCAGGACGCCGACATGAACGCCAGCGAGATCGACGAACTAGTGCTCGTCGGTGGCATGACCCGCATGCCGCGCGTCGTTGAAACTGCGCGTTCACTCGTCAGCAAAGCACCGAACCAGGGAGTGAACCCCGATGAAGTGGTGGCCGTTGGCGCAGCGATCCAAGGCGGTGTTCTCCAGGGCGATGTCGAAGACGTCGTGCTCCTCGACGTGACTCCGCTTTCCCTAGGAATCGAAACCCTCGGTGGCGTGTTCACCCGCCTCATCGAGCGCAACACCACGATTCCCACAAAAAAATCTGAAATCTTTTCCACCGCCTCGGACAATCAACCCGCGGTGGAAGTCCACGTGCTTCAGGGCGAACGCCAGTTCTCCCGGGACAACAAAACAGCCGGACGCTTCCACCTAACCGACATTCCTCCCGCTCCGCGCGGCGTGCCGCAGATCGAGGTCACCTTCGACATCGATGCCAACGGTATCCTGCACGTGACTGCGAAGGACCTCGGCACTGGCAAGGAACAGAAAATCACCATTACCGCCAGCAGTGGCTTGTCGAAGGACGAAGTCGAGAAGATGCGCAAGGACGCGGAAGAACACGCCGACGAAGACAAGGCGCGCCGCGAAGAGATCGAAACGCGCAACGAACTCGACCAGATGATCTATCGCTCCGAGAAACTCATCAAAGACAACGAGGACAAGATCGACGCCGAGAACAAGGCCAAGATCGAAGGCGCCGTCAAAGATGCCCGTGAGGCCCTTGAGTCCAACGACAACGACCGCATCAAGGCCGCTCGCGACAAGATGAACGAAGCCTGGCAAGGCGCCTCCGAAGTTCTCTATCAGGCCGCCCAGGAAGCCGGTGGCGCCCCTGGTGCAGCGCCCGGCGGAGCACCAGGACCCGATGCCGGACCACCTCCTCCGGGAGCGGACGCCGGTGATGCCGGTGCTTCAGGCGCAGCCGGTGACGGCCCGGTCATCGATGCCGAAGTCGTTGAAGAAGAGAAGAAATAATTCCCCGCTCCAATTGAAACAATTCAGTCCGCGGCGGGTGTCGCGGACGAAAAACGATCAACCCAAAACCCCTAAAGACACACAACATATGGCACTGAAAGTCAAACCGCTCGGTGATCGCGTTATCGTCGAACCCGCCGAAGAAACAGAAACCAAAAAAGGTGGCATCATCATTCCTGATGCCCACAAAGAAAAACCACAGGAAAGCAAGGTAGTCGCGCTCGGCACCGGCAAGAAGGACGACGATGGCAAGGCCATCGCCTTCGACGTCAAGGTCGGCGACGTGGTCCTCACCAGCAAGTACGGTGGCACCGACATCAAGATCGACGGCAAGGAATACAAGATCCTCAATTCCGACGACATCCTCGCCATCATCGGTTAATCACAATTCACTGAAACGAACGAAGCAACATGTCAGCAAAACAACTCAAATTCGATGAAGGCGCCCGTCAGGCTCTCCTGCGCGGCGTGAATCAACTCGCCAAGGCGGTTTCCGCCACGCTCGGACCCAAGGGCCGCAACGTCGTGATCGACAAGAAGTTCGGCTCCCCCACCGTCACCAAGGACGGCGTCACCGTGGCCAAGGAAATCGAACTCGAAGATCCTTACGAGAACATGGGCGCCCAGATGGTGCGCGAAGTGGCCTCCAAGACCAGCGACTCCGCCGGTGACGGAACCACGACCGCCACCGTCTTGGCCGAAGCCATCTATCGCGAAGGCCTCAAGCACGTGACCTCCGGTGCCAACCCCATCGGCATCCAGCGCGGCATCAGCAAGGCCGTCGATGCCGCTGTGGCATCGCTCAACAAGCTCGCCAAGAAGGTGAAGGACAAGGAAGAGATCAAGCAGGTCGCAACCGTGTCCGCTAACTGGGACGGCGAGATCGGTCACATCATTGCCGACGCCATGGACAAGGTCGGCAAGGACGGAACCATCACCGTGGAAGAAGCCAAGTCCATCGAAACCACCCTCGACGTCGTCGAAGGCATGCAGTTCGACAAGGGCTACCTTTCCCCTTACTTCACCACGGATTCCGACACCATGGAAGCCAAGCTGGAAGACCCCTACATCCTGATCTACGAAAAAAAGATCTCGAACCTCAAGGATCTCCTCCCGCTCCTCGAGAAGACCGCCAAAGCCGGCAAGCCCCTCCTCATCATCTCCGAGGAAACTGAAGGCGAAGCACTGGCAACCCTCGTGGTCAACAAGCTCCGGGGCATCCTGAACACTTGCGCCGTCAAGGCACCCGGATTCGGTGACCGTCGCAAGGCCATGCTCGAAGACATCGCCATCCTCACCGGTGGCAAGTTCATCAGCGAAGACCTCGGCCTCAAGCTCGAAAACCTCGAACTCGGTGACCTCGGCCGCGCCAAGAGCGTCGTCGTCGACAAGGAAAACACCATCATCGTTGAAGGCAGTGGCAAGAGCTCTGAGATCCAGGGCCGCGTCAACCAGATCCGCCGTCAGATCGAGGAAACCACCTCCGATTACGACCAGGAAAAACTGCAGGAACGCCTCGCCAAGCTCGCTGGCGGTGTTGCCGTCATCAACGTCGGTGCTGCCACCGAGACCGAGATGAAGGAAAAGAAAGCCCGCGTTGAAGACGCCCTCCACGCCACCCGCGCTGCCGTCGAAGAAGGCATCGTTCCTGGCGGTGGTGTTGCCCTCCTCCGCACGCTCAAGGCCGTTGAAAAGGTCGAAGGCTCCAACGAAGACGAGACCATCGGCATCGAGATCGTGAAGCGCGCTGTTCAGTATCCCCTGAAAGCCATTGCCGGCAACGGCGGATGGGAAGGCTCCGTCATCGTGGCCGACGTGCTGAAGAAGAAGGCCTCCGAAGGCTTCAATGCAGCCACCGGCGACTACGAAGACCTCATCAAGGCCGGCGTCGTCGATCCGAAGAAGGTCACCCGCACCGCTCTCCAGAACGCCTCCTCCATCGCCGGTCTGCTCCTCACCACCGAGTGCATGATCACCGACATCCCTGAGAAGGAAGCTCCGGACGCCGGCGGCCATAGCCACGGCCCGGGCATGGACATGTAAGGAAGGTTCCGTTCCATCAATAAATTCGCGAAAGGCGAGGCTGCAAGGCCTCGCCTTTTTTCAGTTCACTCACTCTCGCCACAGAAAACTCCACCAGATCCGAAAGACGACTCGCCAAAGCTCGCCTGGGCCATGCTGTTCTTCTGCGCGTTGGCGATTGCCTCAATCATCGTTTTGATGGTTCTTAAAGCAGGCGAACTGCGATCGCATCGCATGGTCGAACACATCTTCTATCCACTCCTAGTCTTTCTAGGAATTCTCGGGGCAGCAGCATTCTTTGGAGCTCTGAGTGCCTGCGAGATTCTCTTCAGATTCAAAATGGATACGATAAAGATCAAATCAAGGGGAGCCTGCGCATTCGCACTCGCGATTATCGTTCTGGGAATGAAACTCACCGGCAACCAATTCGTCGTGCGCTCCGCTTTCCAGGATCCGACCATCTTCCATCACCACAATCAGGTCGGCCATGCGACCGTGTTCAGCCGATGACTGATCATGATGGCCGTCTTCCCTTTCTCCATTTCATGGAAATATTGAAAGAACCGATACTCGGATTCCGGATCCATCCAACTTGTCGGCTCATCCAGAATGGTAACCCGCGCGTGGCGAACCAGGGCGCGGGCGATCGCGACCTTTTGCCACTCACCCTGGCTCAGCTGCCCGCCATGCTTGAAGCGACGTCCGAGTCGGGTCGCGTATTTCTGGGGCAGTTTGTCAATGACCTCGTGCGTGCCGCTCATGCTGGCCAACGATGGCAACGTGTTGCTCCGGCTTGACGGTGAGAGAGACGTTGCGCAGGGCTTCACGTGCGGAACCGGGATACTTGAAGCTCACATTCTCCAGCTGAAGTTCATCCATCTCCATGGGAATGCCTTCAGCTCCGTCGGCGGACCGCACCGTCGGTTTCAAGTCCAGTAATTGAAACAAGTTTCCGATGAACAGATTGCTGTCGTAAAGATTGGTGATCCCGAGGACGAATTTTCCGAGAAAAGCCTGGACCCGGTAGAATGCAGTGAAGAATACGATGAGGTCCCCCAGCGAAAAGGCTCCTTCAACGGTCTTCCATGCCACATAGGACTACGCTGAAAACTGGGCCGCCGAGGTTCCAAGTTTTACGCTGAATTCGAGAATCAATCGAAGGTACTGGACACGAATCTTTTCACTGCAAAGGGCCGTGCGCAGATCGCGATACCAGTGTCTGATCGTCTCACCAAACCCAAAAATCCGAGCTTCCTTGGCTGATTCGGTTGATGTCAGGAGATGATGAAAGTAGTTGGTCTGGCGTTCGCGTTCGGTGGTGGCACCATAAAACTGAAACATCTTGTCTGCCGAACCGATCTGGACGATCAGACCCGGCACGAACGAGGCCACCAGCAGAAGCGAAACGCGCCAATGAAAGGTCATCAGGAAAACGAACACCGCCAGCAGAGAGAGCCCATTCTGCACAATTTGTCCCAGCGTATTCACCAGTGTCCCGATGCGGCCGGGAGCCTGGGTTTACGCCAGGTGGAGATTGTCCTGGTAGGCCGGGTTCTCGTAGAAGGCCAAATCCAAGCGCAGCGACTGCTCGTGGATTCGGGTCATCACGTTGTCCTGTGTCAGCTGTTCGTGCGCCATGGTGATGTAGGAACTCACGGAGCGGAGCAGGATCACCAGTATCTCTACACACGCCACTGCGACAACGAACCCGGCGATGGACAGTACTATGATGCTGGCTGCCACCATGCGTTATGCGTCTGTGGTGACGAACGTGTTCTCCACGATGTGTGTGGATGCCATGTGTAACGACACGCCCGCTGTGGTGATCGGATTTGATGTCTCCGAGGTATCGTACCAACGTTCGGTGACAAAGTACGTCACCTATGCCCATATCAAGGACTTGTTGGAGTTTGATGCCGTGCTGCACGCGACATCGATGGAGGAACTGATCGAGTATCTTGCAGCGTGTTTGAAGGATCCGAATATCAAGTCGGCTGAGCGGAGGAAGTGTGTGGATGTGGAGGCGCATCATCCGGATGGGAATGCTGCGAGGAATGTTTCAGCGTTCCTGGTGGAACGGATGAAGGCGAAGGAGTGATCGCCCACTAAACACACGAAATACACCAAAGTCAGCGTGCTCTGTGCGTGCTCCAGATTCGCTCTATCGCGATGGCCGGTCTCCGAACACCTGAGGGAGACCTTCGGTCTGCAAACTGGTTCGGTCAGAGACCGGCCGCAACAGTTTTGGGGGACCCACCCAGAACAACATGGGAGGCCGCATCCCTGTCCTATTTTCTGGCTTCGGGCGTGATGGTGAGGGTGACGCGTTTCTTGCCGCGTTCGACAACGACCTTGACCGGTTTGCCGATCTTCACGGCGTCGATGGCGTAGGTGTAGTCGTAGATGTTCTCGATTTTCTGACCGCCAAATTCCACGATGATGTCCCCGCCCTTCATTCCGCCTTTGTCGGCTGGTGCGCCGGCGCGCGTTCCGGAGATCTTCACGCCTTTGACATCGCCACCGGCATAGTCGGGGATGGTTCCGAGGTAGGCGCGCAGACGATCACGGCTGCCGCCTTTGTCCTGACGTTTCACTTTGACGTAGTCCGGGCGTTTGTCGGCAAGGACGAGATCCCGGGCGATAAGGCGGGCGAACTTGGTGATGCGTTCCAAACCGGAGTAGTTGAGCGTGTCCGGTTTGTCGGCGGGACGATGGTATTCCTCGTGGCTGCCGGTGAAAAAGGCAAGCACGGGGATGCCCTTCGGATAGAAGGAAGTGGTGTCGGTGGGGAGATAAGGGTCGCTCTGGAGCGTGAGACTGAAACCGGAAACGACATTGCGTTGTTCGATCATCTTCTTCCACACGCTGGATGAACCGACGCCTTGCAAGGTGAGCTTGTTGTCGCGAAGTCGGCCGACCATGTCGAAGTTCAGATAGGCGACGATGTTGGTGTTCGGAACGGTGGGATCCTTGGCGAAGGCGGCTGATCCCATGAGTCCCATCTCCTCACCGGACCAGGCGGCAAAGATCACTCCGCGATGTTTTTTCTGCGGAGCAAGTGAGCTTTTCAATTCGGCCGCCAGTTCGAGAATCGCAGCTGTGCCGGAGGCATTGTCGTCGGCGCCGTTATGCACCTTGCCTTCCTCGTCCTTGCGGGCAAAGCCGCCGGTTTCGCCCCGACCGAGATGATCGTAGTGTGCACCGAGCAGGATGTATTCGTCGGTGCCCTTCGACGGGATGACACCAATGACATTTCGATCGGTTTTCTTGACGTAACGAATGCCGGTGCCGATGCGCAGCTTGAGGCGGGGAATGGCGAAACCGGTTTCGGCATGCGGGTTCTCGCGATCGAGTTCGGTCTGGATCTTCTTCAGGTCCTTGTGCGCGACCGTGAAGATTTTCTGGGCAACCTCGCCACTGATGCTGGCCGCGATGATCCCCGAGCCGGAAGCACCGGTTTCGTAAGTGAGCGAGGCGAGCTTTCCGGCGTTTGGCGAATTGGGGCCGGTGACAACAATGATTGCCTTGGCTCCGTTGTTGCGTGCGATGAGGGCCTTGTAGCGCAGGCCGGCATATCGGTTGAGGGCCTGGCGACGTTCTGTGCTCACGTCTTCAGGAACGTAGCGCAGCACGAGGACGATCTTGTTGGAGACATTCAAGCCGGTGTAGGAGTTGTATCCCTTTTCGCGGGCGCCGGGCATGGTGAGTCCGTAGCCGGCGAATACCACTTCACCCTCCACTTCACCATTGGCGGTGAAGGAGAGCGGTCTGAATTCCTTGTTCAGTTCATATTTTCCGTTCGGGTAATAGGCCGTGTCCAGATTCAGCGTGTTCTTGCCATCAACGATCTTCACGCCCGCATTGAAGCTGAAGGGTTGGAAGAACTCCTTCTCACCCTTGGGCGTCAGTCCGTTTTGCTTGAAGTTCGCGGCCACGAAATTCGCTGCGATTTCCGCGCCCTTTGTTCCGGTGAGCCGGCCTTCCAGTTTTTCGTCAGCGAGAAAGCCGACGTGCGTCTTGAGATCGGCTTCCGTGATCGCGGTGGTCAGGCCCAGCGGGGCGTGCGGATCGGAGTGGCTCGCGGCGATCTGTTCGGTGATCTTTCGCTCCGGCGCAGCGTTCAGAGCAGTCAGGGCTGCGGCATGATTCCAATTGCCGAGGAAGAGTTGGGATTTCTTGTCGGAGGTGCGGTTGGATGTCCAGCAGAGCTTTGTGCCGTCGGGTGAGAAAACGGGAAGACCGTCGAATCCGTCGGTATGGGTGACCCGAACCGGTTCGCGCTCGCCCCGGGCATCGACAATGAAGAGTTCAAAATTGGCGAAGCCAAACTTGTTGGCGGTGAAGATCACGTATTCGCCGGATGGATGGTAGTAGGGCGCCCAGGACATGGCATTGAAACTGGTGAGCTTGCGCACGTCGGAGCCATCAGTTTTCATCGTGTGGACTTCGGCCATGTCGCCCTTCTCATTGAAACGTCTCCAGATGATCCGCTTGCCGTCGGGGGAAAAGAAGGGGCCGCCATCGTAACCGCGCGTATTGGTCAGTCGTTTCTGACCTGAGCCGTCCGCGTTCATGATGTAAATCTCGCCGAAGTGAGAGGGATTCAGAAGGTAGGTCTGGTGGTCCTTCTTCGAAAGCTTGTCCAATGGGAAGGCACTGCGCAGGGAACAGAACACGATCTTGCTGCCGTCCGGTGAATAGGCCGCTTCCGCGTCGTAACCCATGGCCGAGGTCAGTCGGCGCAGATTCTTTCCATCCCGATTGCCGACGAAGATGTCCATGGTTTCGTCGTAATCCCAAGAGTAACGACGTGACTTGCCGCTGTTACGGAAGTCGATTTCCTTCTTCTGCTTCGCGCGGGCTTCGACGTCGTGATGGGTCGAGCCGAAGAGAACTTCCTTGGTTCCGGGCCGCAGAAACGCGCAGGTGGTCTTGCCGTGACCGGGGGAGATGCGATGACTGTCGCCGGTCGTGAGGTCGAGGAAATAGATTTGGTAGAAGGGATTGCCTGGCTCGCGTTCGCTTTGGAACACCATTGCGTTTCCATCGGCCGAATAATAACCCTCGCCACTACGCCGGCCCTCGTAGATGAGTTGGCGGGTATTCGAAATGAAGGTTGCCTCGTCGTTGCCCGAGGCGAAGAGGCTGACAAAAAGGGCGATGGAGAGAATAGAGGTCGTTGGTTTCATGCAAATCGGGTGATGTTTAACCGCATCCGGCGGATGTGGCAATCGGTTGGACGGTCGAAATGCCAGATTGATTGAAACGAGCCAAGGGCGTCGTTGGGCCATTGGAGTTCACGCTCTTGCGCGCATGACGCCATCTTCGGCTGGCAACTAGGCTGAATCGACATTCAGGATTGTACAAACCTGGTGAATATGTACAAAGCTTGGGATGGCCAAGCGATACGAACTGAGCGACGAACAATGGGAGCGGATCAAGGACTTGCTACC
>PBAL01000049.1 GCA_002715965.1 Verrucomicrobiales bacterium
ACTTTATTAGTTTTTTTTAAGACCGTCTTTACTTTATTATCTAACGTGTTACTCATTTCTTGTTCGTTATTAGTTTCAAAAGTAATTGGTTCTATTTTATTTTTTATTTTAACAACTTCTAATTTAAAAGAATTATAACCATCATATACTGGGCATCTGACTATATCGTAAGACATAATATTTATAACAACTATGTATTGTTTTAAATATTAAACATTTATAAAAATCAATTTTAATGCTTTCGGCCAGGCTTGAACTGGCGACCTTAAGATTATGAGACTTACGCGCTGCCAACTGCGCCACGAAAGCAATGTGGAGCCAGAAGGATTCGAACCCTCGACCTTCTGCTTGCAAAGCAGACGCTCTACCAACTGAGCTACAGCCCCTTTTGAACTTTTTTTCGCCGAACGTGTTCGTCCGGAGCAAAGCTTTCTTTTCAAAAGAACACCGTTCTCGGAACACTGAATTGCACAATAAGACCCGAGCCCTGCCAAAATGACAAGCATTCCGGCCCGACCTCATGATGGCTTATGCCACCACAGTTTATCTCCTTAGAAAGGAGGTGATCCAGCCACAGGTTCCCCTACGGCTACCTTGTTACGACTTCATCCCAATTACCAACCATACCTTCGGCGCTTGTCTCCTTGCGGTTAACTCGGCGACTTCGGGTACAATCGACTTTCATGATGTGACGGGCGGTGTGTACAAGGCCTGGGAACGTATTCACGCCGTCGTAGCTGATACGGCATTACTAGCGATTCCTCCTTCATGTAGGCGAGTTGCAGCCTACAATCTGAACTGGGCCCGGTTTTTAGGATTTGCTCCACCTCGCGGTCTCGCTTCCCATTGTACCGGGCATTGTAGTACGTGTGCAGCCCTGGCCGTAAGGGCCATACTGACTTGACGTCATCCCCACCTTCCTCCTGGTTGAAACCAGGCAGTCTGTCCAGAGTGCTCCGGATTCTCATCCGGGTGGCAACAGAACACGGGGGTTGCGCTCGTTGCGGGACTTAACCCAACATCTCACGACACGAGCTGACGACAGCCATGCAGCACCTGTGTAGCAGTTCCGAAGAAAAGGGTGATTTCGCACCCGGGCCACTACATGTCAAGGCCAGGTAAGGTTCTTCGCGTTGCATCGAATTAAGCCACATACTCCACCGCTTGTGCAGGCCCCCGTCAATTTCTTTGAGTTTTAATCTTGCGACCGTACTCCCCAGGCGGCGCACTTAACGCGTTAGCTTCGCCACGGACGGGGTCGAATCCGCCCACAGCAAGTGCGCACCGTTTACGGCTGGGACTACGAGGGTATCTAATCCTCTTCGCTACCCCAGCTTTCGTGCCTCAGCGTCAGGAGTCGTCCAGAGATCCGCCTTCGCAACTGGTGTTCCTCTCAATATCTACGCATTTCACTGCTACACTGAGAATTCCAATCTCCTCTCCGATCCTCGAGTTAAATAGTTTTCAGTGCAGTTTCCGGGTTGAGCCCGAAGATTTCACACCAAACTTTTCTAACCGCCTACGCACCCTTTACGCCCAGTAAATCCGAACAACGCTTGGGACCTCTGTATTACCGCGGCTGCTGGCACAGAGTTAGCCGTCCCTTCCTCTTCTGCTAATATCAATCCTCGTAGCTTTTATACGAGACCTTACTCACAGATGACAGGGGTTTACAGACCGAAGCCCTTCATCCCCCACGCGGCGTCGCACCATCAGGCTTGCGCCCATTGTGAATGATTCTCGACTGCTGCCACCCGTAGGTGTCTGGACCGTGTCTCAGTTCCAGTGTGGCCGATCGTCCTCTCAGACCGGCTACCCATCTTCGCCTTGGTGAGCCGTTACCTCACCAACAAACTAATAGGCCGCGGGCTCATCTGAAAGCGCCAGGTTACCCCGGCTTTAAAGTTACCTTCACATGCGGTATTAATTCGAATTTCTCCGAGCTATCCCGCTCTTTCAGGCAGATTCCCACGTGTTACGCACCCTTTCGCCACTAGTTCCATCCAGTGTTACCACCGAATGGTTCCCGTTCGACTTGCATGTCTTATCCACGCCGCCAGCGTTCGTTCTGAGCCAGAATCAAACTCTCCGTGAAAAACAGTTAGTTTTTCAGCGACAGATCGTTTGATCCATCGACCGATTCTTATTGAATATTAAAACTCTCAGCTCTCAATCAACTAACCACGATTGAGAACCAAGGGGCTCACTTAGATCGCACAATTCAATTTTCAAAGAACGCCTGCGCTTTTCAGCGCCAAAGCCTTCAACCCATTTAGGGGCTAAAAAAACCGAGTGGTCAGTTGGACTGCTCACTCAGTCAAAGGGCCGGGGACTTTATTGATCCCGGCAACAAACGTCAACAGTTTTCAGAACTTTTTTGTGTCGCTTGTCTCTTCAACAGCAGGTCTTTCGCCTGCTTTTCCGTCGAAGGGAGCGGGAACTTACGGATGTGGCACGATTGCTGCAAGCACTTTTTCACATCTCCCGTAACTTTTTTTCAGTGAAGGCCTTGCCACCGGTTCTTCTCCCAGCCAAGGCAGTTCGAATACCTTGGATTTACCACTCAATTCACGAATCACTACGGCGTTCGAAGCAGCTGAAACATCGGGGTCTTTGACGCCCATTAGGATCACGCAAACATCGTTCACCTCCGCTCTCGCCAACTCGCGTATATTCAGGAGGACTTGGTTGATGACTCCGACCCGATTTGGGGCTACCAGGATAACTTGGGATTTCAGTTCACGAACGAGATCCAAAAGATCGAACGATTCTCCCAGTGGCGAGAGCAATCCGCCCGCACCCTCAATCAGCGTTTCACCTTCACCTTGAACAAATTCCAGAATTCGCTCCAAGCAGTCCTTTAACGTTATCTTTGTACTAATGTTTCGAGCGGCTACAAGAGGGGCCAGCGGCTTCTCGAAGAAGAAGGGATTAATATCCGAGAGACCCGCGTGCGACGCAGCCGCACATTTGAGGATTTCCACATCGCTCCGTTCACCGGAGCAGAAGGGCTTCATCACTTTAACGTTATCTGCTTGCTGACGAAGGTGGTGGGTGAGAAGTGCGGTGAAGACCGTTTTGCCAACTCCAGTATCGGTTCCGGTAACAACTATGGGGCGGTGTAAAGTCACTGCCAGTGCATCCGCAACAGTTGCATTGTGGGTGAATTGGGCATCCGGATGGCGTGGGCGATCATTGTTCGGGAGCGATTGCCGATTGTCACTCGGGCATGAATTTCGAAATTCACGCCCCGGGCGCCACTGGCAGCAGCAGCACCTTGGGCACCCCCGGCTGCCGAACCTCCCCCCCCCTGGAGCATGCTTGTCCACATCATCGGAAACTGCTCACGCGACAGTGTGAGGATCTCGATTGCCTGCTCAAACATCTCGTCAGGCATCAGCAAGGGCATGGCATTCGTCCCGGTCATTGGCACGAGAAAACCGATCGAAGTTGTCGTGAACAGGTTTGTAAACGAGTTCAAATAGACCGGGTTATCGCGAATCCGGGAACGAATTCCTCCCCGCGAATAAAAATCCGCGATATCCGCATCCGAGGAACCATAGAACATTTCTTCGGTGATTCCATTGACCAGCAACAACTCGCTCAAATCGTCTATCGGCCCGTTCTTGCATAAGTATGGCGGAGTGCCGTCGTCGGCGCTCAAACTCTGATAGTAATCCGTCTCCACCCCATTCGGCCTGGGATTATCGTCGGCATCGATCCAATCCAATATCGAATCCACGATCACGGGGATGTCTCCAAACTCTATTCCGATCAATTCCGCGGCTCGTTC
Source organism: Verrucomicrobiales bacterium (assembly GCA_002715965.1). Taxonomy (GTDB): domain Bacteria; phylum Verrucomicrobiota; class Verrucomicrobiia; order Limisphaerales; family JAYPXF01. The sequence continues at coordinate 3,794 of PBAL01000049.1, forward strand.
CAATATCTGCGGAGTCGCCATGTTTATATTAAACCGGCTTTCCAGGCAGTAGGCCCGCGCGGTGAATTTCCCTCGTCCCAACGGAACGTCGGTCAGGCTCTGATCCAAAAACACTTCATTTGTGATATCGATGCCTGTTGCCCAGAATTGGTCGAGGGAATCGTCCCAAGGCGGGGTGACGATCGTCAATTGTTGGGAGAGCGCCCACATTTCCTTCTCAATGGCCGATCGCGCAATCCATTCAAATTCATGATCGTCGTTGGCATTGCGCGCAAGAGTCGTCTCAACTTTTACATTATACGCGAAGCCACCGGCGATAACAGCGAGTGCAAAGATCACAACCATCACCATGACAATTGCAATGCCACTTCGATCAGATTCTATATTCGCCTGAATTCTCATCGCCTGGGTTGACTAGGGTCCTCCGGAGGCGCTTTGCATCGCCATGGGAACAGGTTGCGAACTCAGTCTGATGACGCTGGTGAAGAGGTCGTTTTCCTTCTCCCCGTCATAACCCATGACCAGACGGGCCATGGGGGGGAGATGATTCGTGGCAGTCCATTCAATGATCCATTCCTGTTCATTGGTGTCCCAGAATTCCAGATTGAACAATCCGACGTTGGTGACCAGCGCAATGGTATAGGACTCCTCAATCTCGTTGGTGTCGCTCAACAGTAGCCGTTGCTCCATGTTCAATTGAGGCATGCCGTTCGACCCTTCCTCGACCACTTCAAAAGTCACCCGGCGCAGTGGAAATCCGGGAAAAAGCCCGCTCCCGGGAAAACTCTCCGGCAAGTGCGACACGAAACTCAAGAAGGTGAAGTCCTCGTTTTCGGTGTCCGCAACGAAGGCATAATAATCCATGTTAGCCTGGTAGAACTGAACTGAACCAAGAGCGGTCTCGATGGTCTGCCTGGCGAGGCGTTCCCTCTGGATTCGGTCGGCTGCGTCGTTGCCAGTTCGAGTCGCACGCAACATGGCTGCCCATATGGAATAGATGGAAGACATGACCAGACCGAGGATCGCAATTGCGATGAGAACCTCGATCAAGGTAAAGGCAAGTTGAGACCGGCGCTGAAAGTGGGTTCTCATCTCTGTATTATGGTCCCGCCAATTGCTTCATCCACCCAATTGGGACGGTATAGCAATATCGACATTTTCGAAACGGCGTTATTCCCGCTGACGGCTTCCTCAACCGTAATGTCCACTTGAAACAATCCGTTGCTGCCAACTTCGTATATCTCCTGCGACCATGAAGCATTTGGATACAGATCCCCAAAATCGCCGGATTCTTTTATATCGTCCCGGTTCTCAATCGTAGATGTTTCTGCGGCTATACTTCCAATATCGATCTGCGGTTTCTGCAGATTCTGAATATAGCGCAGATTTTGGGATACCAGTTCCAGAATCGAGAATACCGACACGAAGAAGATCGCCACGGCAATCATCACCTCCAACAGCGTGAACGCCCTTTGGCAGGCAGGTGCACTTTCTTTCTGTGTTCTAATGTCCATCAGCGATCACCACAAAATCCGGCCGGCCGGTGATCGGATCCACCATGAAAAGCCGGTACTCGCCCCTCAGCGAGCGCAGGATCAGTTTGAAATCTTCACTGGTGCCATTCGAATGAAACTTCAAAACTGCAAATTCATCCTGGGTGTGATCCACGTAATTCACCCGTATGTCTTCAATGCCGACTTCCGGCGGCAGTTTCACATCAAACAGACCACGTTGCGTGTCCTTGGACTGCGATTGAACGCTTTCATCCAGTTCTTCGGCCTGGCCGGTGGGTACGACCTTGAATGTGTAGTCCTGGGGCCGGATATGGAATTGGACCAGCTCCCCTCGTATGATTGCCTGGGCGCGGGCCGTACTCAGCGCTTCGATCAGTTGTTCCGTTGCGAGCCGCATGGGCCGCTTGGTCTGCGAATTGACGAAAGATGGGATGCTCACGGAGAACATGATTACCAGCAGACCGATCACCATCATGATCTCGATCAGAGTGAAGGCCGCGCGTGGATCGCGAGATTTGGGCGCCAGCTTCATCGTGCGATGTTGCTGGTAAGCTTGAACATGGCTGAAAGTACGCCGAGGAGGAGGAAGCCCACGCCCAAAGCCATGGTGATGATCAGCAGCGGCTCGATCAGATTCGTCATTAGCCGAAGGGCGACATTCATCTGATTTTCGTAGGTGTCGGCCACGTTTTCGAGTGCGCCCGGTACGTCACCGGTTTCCTCGCCAATTTTGATGAGATCGATCATCAGCTGTGGAAACACTCCACTTTTCGCCAGCGGCTCGGCCAAAGTCTTGCCGTCCGTGACTGCGTCTCTGGTTTTGGCGATCGACTCCTTCAAGACCACATTCGGCACGACCTCTTCCGTGATGGTCAGGGCGTTTAATACGTTCACGCCGTTGCGGAGGAGCGTGGCTAGAGTGCGCGCAAATTGTGCGAACAGGTTCAACTTCACTACCCGGCCAACTACCGGAATGCCCATTTTCCAGCCGTCCAGTGCCCGGCGTCCATTCGGCATACTCCGAAAGCGCATGAACACGGAGACGAACATGATAGTGGAAAGCGCCATGATCAAGAGATTGAGCGGGCTTTGGAAAAAATTGCTTACTTTCATCAAAATTTGGGTGGAAAGCGGCAATTCGATCTTCATTCCCTCAAATATCCCCATGAAAGTCGGGAGCATTTTTGTGACGAAGATCACGATGATCAACACACCGGTCAGGGCCACAAAGGCCGGATAGACCATGGCCTGTGTGAATTTTGACTGAACTTCCGAAAATCGCTCATAGTGGTCGGCCAGTTTGCGGAGCACCTGCTCAAGTGCACCGCTTTGCTCCCCGGCTTTCACCATATTGATGTACATGTCGGAGAAGATCACCGGCTGCCGTTTCATGGCTTCTGAGAGCCCTTTGCCTTCGACCACGTCTTGTTTGAGCTGCACGGTGACTTCCTTGGGGATACCTTTCGATTCAATATGCGACAGGCTCTGTAGGGCCTTGGTGAGCGGCATCCCCGCCTTTAGCAGGTTCGCCAATTGTGTCGTGAAATTCGCCAATTCTGTCAGTTTTGGCCTTCTTTGGCGATTTGCCCACTCTTGAAGGATTGGTGGCAAGGCGACTGCCTTCTTGCTTCCTTTGGCTTTTCCTGACGCGGCGCCTCCACCATCCACCGTGATGGGGAACAGACCCATCTTCTGAATCTGCGACAGCGCAGCGGCACGGTCACCCACCTCCAGCACACCGGTCACCAATTCGCCGGATCGCTTGCGCGCTTTGTATGAGAATTGAGGCATGCGCTACTGGAAAAATTAAACCAACGGCGCACTAAAGTTGCGAGTAAAACGAGCCATGGGACATCACCAATTATCTGTGCATTCCCTCTGAACGGGATGGGTAAAAACACTTGCTGAGCCTCCTCTAACACAACGGTACTGACCCAACAACATCCCAACAACCCGGACCGTCGTCTGTGGATGACTTGGGCACAATGTCGATAAGCCCATATTTGTCCAACACCCAGAAATGGGTCCACAGGATTGTTCACACCACAATATGTTGCGTTTCGCCCCTCTGCCAGCTTGACAGAGGCATGTCTTTCACATATTCACAGCCCTTAATAAAACGGGATTTTTCTTTTAAAAGAATCATCTACTAATAACCCCAATGAAATTCTCGATAGCCAAAGACCAACTGATCGCCGGTTTGCAGGCCGTGCAAAACGTCGTCGGATCCCGAACGACTTTGCCCATCCTGTCCAACGTCCTCCTGAAGGCCGAGGGCAGCCAGCTGGTCTTCACGGCCACCGATCTGGACGTCACGGTTTCGTGTGGGGTTGAGGCCAACGTCGGCAAGGAAGGGGACACAACCATTCCCGTAAAGCGATTCTTCAGCATCGTCCGTGAGTTGCAAGCGCCGGAAATCGAGGTCGATACCAACGACAAAAGCGTTTCTTCGGTCAAAGCGGGGTCTTCCTTCTACAAAATCAATGGAATCTCTGGCGACGAGTTCCCACCCATGCCGAAATTCGGCGAGGCTGCCTCTGTAACGCTCTCGCAGGCCAAGGTGAAGGCCATGCTCAAGAAAACATCCATCGCGATCTCTATGGACGAATCTCGCTACGTTTTGAACGGCGTGTTCATGAGCTTCCAAGCCGACAAGCTGACGATGGTTGCCACCGACGGTCGTCGACTGGCCATGTGCGAGGAAGAACTCGGCGGGGATGGAGGGGTCGAGGGTGACATTATTGTCCCAACCAAGGCCGTTACCGAACTCAACCGATTGCTTCAGAACAGTGGGGATGTGGTAATCAAGTTCACAGAAAATCAGGTCTCTTTCGAACTTTCCGGCGAGGACCAACACTCAGTGCTCCTGATTTCTAAACTCGTTGAAGGAAATTATCCGAATTACAAACAGGTTATCCCCAACGAGACCAAGGAACGCGTCACGCTCGTCCGCGAAGAGCTGCTTCATGCGCTTCGTCGTGCCGAGATCATGACCAACGACAAGTCGAACTCGGTGAAGATGAGCTTCACCAAGAACAACCTCGCCATCACCGCCAACACGCCTGAAGTCGGTGAAGGCCGCGAGAGCATCGCCATCAATTACAAGGGCCCGGAAATCTCCATCGCCTTCAATCCCGGCTACCTGATGGATCCGCTGAAGGTTTTGGACATGGACGAGGTATTCTTTGAGCTGAACGACGAGCTCAGCCCCGGACTTCTTCGTATCAACGAGCCCTATCTCTACGTGCTCATGCCGATGCGTATGTCATAAGGCGAATCCGTCCTTGCACTTCGCCCCCGCTCGCGGGATTGATGTCTCAATGTTCAAGAGATTGTGGGTATTCGTGTTCCTCAGCACGCTTTTTGTGGGCGCGAGCCACGCGCAGCTGAAACTGCCTCCCCAACCCACCAACATTTCTCAACCATCCATTCGGGAATTGGCTGATGGACGCTGGATGGTCGGGGCGATCCTGCTCGACAAGAAGAAACGCCGGATTGAAGTGCCTGCCCGCGTGAACATGCCCGATGGACTGGTCGAATACGTCCTGGTTCACTCGAGCGGCAAGACACACGAAAGTCTGCTGATCACGGATGTTCAACCGTATCATGTGCAGATTGCGATGCTGTTGCTGGGCGCCAAGGGCGCGAATTTCAACCCGAACAAACCGCCCCAAACCGGACCGATTACGAATTCTGAAATCGTCAAACGACCACCCATCACCGGCACGCCCACGCTGCTCTCCATTCAGTGGAACGAAAAGACCAACCGCATGGACAAGCCGATCGATCAGTTCATTTTCGACAAGAAGCTCGGCAAGGAGATGCCGGCGACCAATTGGAACTTCACCGGATCAGTGATCTGGGAAGGCGCCTACATCGCTCAGATTGAAGGATCGATCATCGCCCTGATCACCGACATGGGCGCCATTTTCAACAGCCAGCTCCCCAACCGCGATGCGGATTCGACGTGGTATGTGCGTTCCGCCCAAGTGCCGCGAACGAACGTGCCGGTGACATTGCGGATTCAGTTGGATGGAAAGAAGGGTAAGTAGGCCTGTTGGTCACCTACGGAGCGCCAAGCAGACCGTGCTGTTCACGCGAAGGCTCGACACATCCCCGAATTTCCGTTTGTTTAGGCACATGAAGCTGAAGACATTTTTCCCTATCGCGGCAGTTGTCGCGGGCTTGTCCTTGTTTGGATGTGGTGGCGGTCACGATCACGGCGCACATGGTCATGGCCACGGCCACGATCACGGTGACGGCGGTCACGCCCACGAACACGTTGCGCCTCATGGCGGAACGGCGGTCGTGCTGGGTGACGAGGTGTTCCACCTGGAATTCGTGCACGTGCCGGAGGAAGGGCTGATGGATGCGTTCGTTCTGGATGGTCATATGGAGGAATTTGTCCGCATCAAGGCGGAGTCGTTTACCGTGGCTGCGACCATCGGTGAGAAGACCGAGAAGCTCGTCTTTGCCGCCAAGGGGAACGACGCCACGGGTGAAAAAGTCGGCGATACCTCACAGTTCACCGTGCAGGCTGATTGGCTGAAGACGGCGACCAACTTCAATGCCGTGGTGGAGCTCATTGATGTGAGTGGCACGAGCTTTACGAATGTGAACTTCAAGTTCCCCGAAGGAAACGAATAGCGCGTTTCACAAAGCGCATGTGAGTTCGTCGGAAGATCGAGGTTCGGATTGGGTTCGGTGGTCGTTGCTGACCATCTTGGTGTTCGCGACAGTCTTTGGAATTCTGCGCAGCCGCGAGACTTCTTTCAGCATTGGCCCGCTTCAGCCACCCCCGACTGTCACGACCACCAACCGGGCCGGGACGAACAGCGTCTTCCCGATGGACAAGCAGGGCCGCCGATGGGTTGGCTTTGACAAGTTGGGTGGCTTCGAGTTGAACCTGACCGTACTGACGAACGCCAAAAGGAAGGTGAGCGATCTTTGTTCATCGCACGCGGCGCTGCCGCCGAAAAGACGCTTGGCGTGTTTCGTTTCACCACATCAACGCCACACGCAACTGAACGGGCAATTGCCCATCCTACCTCGCTAGGCGATCGAGGATGTTTCGTGTGATACGCATGACCACAGGATCACTGCCGCTCAGGCCGTGTGACCAATCGGTGGTCCCAGCGGTGATGACCGTCCCACCATTCTGATAGATTCCGAGAACAGCATTGCCCGTGTGGCCCTTTTCCCAGCGTTCGTACCACTCTGAATCGTCCGGATGCCAGATGGCCGGCGCAGTGGCGAGGACGACGAACGACTTCGGCGTTCCATCGCGATGGGTGGGGTAGGGGAGTCCGTCTTTCCACGTCAGTTCGCAACCGTCGCATTCGTAACCGACGATGGTGTTCTTCCCGCCGAACTCGACCCCGCGTTTTACCTCCGTCCCTTTGAAGATCCAATGATCCGGCCGATGAACGGTGAACGCACCTGAACCATCCATGAGCTGGCCGTGGCTTCGATGATAACCACCCCAGATGAAGCCGACGCCGGTCAGTTCGTTTTCCGTTCGGCCTATGAGATGATGACTCCAGAGTGAACTCAGTGTGGAGTGATCGTCTGACTTGTAGACGGGATCCATGTGGTAGTTCTGTTTCCAACAAACCTGTGCCTTGCCATCGTCTTCACTCCGCACCTGCCAGCAGACGCTGTTGCCACTGAAGAACACCGCGTTGCCGCCATCGCGAATGAAGGCCTCCAGGTTGTCACGCATCGGTTTCGACCAATACTCATCGTGGCCAAGACTCAACACCAGGCGGTAGTGCTGGAGGATTTCGGGATGGAACTCGAGGTCAGAATTCACCGCGTAATCGATGACGTAGCCGCTCTTCTCCGCCCAGCTGACGAACTTGTGTTCCCAGTTGTAGAACTGCGATTTCGGAGGTCGGTGAAATGAAACCCGATGTCCCTGCACACCCGCGCGGCCGTGATACGCGTAGAGACTTGTCCCTCCCCAATTGTTGTAGGCGTTGTAGGTGTTGGCGCTGAGTTGGATCAGGATCTTCGTGTCCTTGCCGGGATTCGCGTTGCGCACGACGAAAAAGCAGGAACTCGTCGCCGTGCGCGTGTTGCGTTGGATGAACTTCCCGCCCCGGTCGGACACGCTGAGTTTCACTTCGTAATAACCGCTCTTCCACTTCGACGGAATTTCCAGGCTATGCGCCACCGGCCAGCTGCAGCCATGTGAAGACGCACGTTCAGGAACCGGATGTTCGCCTCCCGGAATGTTCTTCTTCTGGTAAACCACTTCGCTCTTCGCTCCCTTGCGGGAAATCTCGACCGCCCAGTTTTTCGCGCTCGTGGATACATGCAGATCGAGCTTCTCGCCGGCGACGAGACTGATTTCACCGGCGTAACCTTCGATGAATAGCGACCGGGGTTCATCAGCAAGCCCAGCTGCGCAGAGACCAAGGACAACGAGAAGGGAAAGAATTGAGCGCTTCATGGATTGGAGCATTGGACCGTGCCGCCCTCAAACTTGCAATACCGGCAGCAGCGGGAATTCACGTTCGCTGCTACCCAAAAAAGAAGCGGCACGGAGGCCGCTTTCGCAAATCGAGTTGTCGCAATAATCAGACGTCGCCGAAGATCGTCTTTCCGTCGGAACGAAGATCGGTGCAGGCTTCGGCGATGCGTTCGGCCATGCCCTTTTCTCCGGCTTTAAGATAGGCACGCGGATCGTAGACCTTCTTGTTGCCGATCTCACCATCGACCTTGAGCACGCCGTCGTAGTTCTTGAAGAAGTGTTCCACGACCGGACGGGTGAAAGCGTATTGGGTGTCGGTATCGACGTTCATCTTCACCACGCCGTAGTCGAGCGTTTCACGGATTTCAGAAAGCAGGCTTCCGCTTCCGCCATGGAACACGAGGTCCATTTCGGCTTCGGCACCGAACTTCTCGATGACGGCGGCTTGTCCGTTCTTGAGGATGTCCGGGCGAAGCTTCACCGCACCGGGCTTGTAGTGGCCATGCACGTTTCCGAAGGTCGCGGCAAAGGTGAAGCGGCCGATCGGATGCAACGCTTCGTAAACAGCCAGCATGTCTTCAGGAGTCGTGTAGAGATCCTCGTCGGGCGTGTCTTCGGAACCAGCGGCTCCGTCTTCTTCACCGCCCACGACGCCGGCTTCGACTTCGAGGATGATTTCATTCTCCGCGGCGAGCGTGAGGTATTCCTTGGAGATCGCGATGTTCTCGTCCAACGGCAGAATCGAGGCATCGAGCATGTGATTCTGAAAGAGATTGTTCTCGCCCGCCGCCCGGCGCTTGGCGGTCTCTTCAATCAGCGGCTTGAGGAACGAATCAGCGGCCTTGGGCTGGCAATGGTCGGTGTTGAGCGCCACCAGCACGTCGTATTGTTCGGCGAGGCGATGGGCGGCTTCGGCGAGGATGATCGTGCCCTTGGTCGCATCCTTGTTATTCAACCCGGACGCGAACTGACCTGCGCCGGTGGAAAACTGGATCATGCCGTCGGACTTCATGTCGGCGAAGGCCTTGAAAGCGGCGTTGAGGGTGATGATGCTGGTGCAGTTGATGGCCGGATACGCGTAGGAGCCCTTCTGGGCGGCATCCAGCATGGCAGCGAATTGCTTCGGCGTTGCGATGGGCATGGTGACTAGTCAGTAGTGTTCGTGTTCAGTTCAGCTGGCGCAGGTGCGCGCCGCATTTCGGTGAAATCAGCCGAAATGGAGCGCGGAATATAGAGAGGGTGGTGAAAAAGGGAACAAAATTTGTGGAAGCCGCTGCGCGGCAGCCTTGGCGGAACAGCGGTCGGACACGTGAGCGGCTTGAATCCATAATTGGAAACAAACATGTGACATATGTTACATCACTGTGTCCTCAATCAAGCCGGCCGCTAGCAGGTTGCCGATCTCCAAAGCCCTGATTAACATTTGCCCATGGTTGATTTCTTCGGCCAACAAGATCAGGCCCGCCGGAAGTCCGGTCGTCTGGTTTTCTACTTCGTTGTTGCGATCATCCTGACTGGTATCCTGGTTTACGGGGCGATGGTTTTGATCCTGGGCTTCGCAACGAAGAAGCCCGTGCCGATCTGGAACTCGGAACTCTTCATGTGGTCTTCAGCAGGCACGTTGCTCGTAATCGGTTTGGGAAGCCTGTTCAAGACCCTGGAACTTTCCGCAGGCGGCAAGGCAATCGCTGAAATGTTGGGTGGCCGATTGTTGGATCAACCTCATGCGAGCGGTGAAGAACGAAAACTTCTGAATGTTGTGGAGGAGATGGCGATCGCGTCCGGCGTACCGGTTCCGGATGTCTATCTGCTCGATCATGAGGATTCGATCAACGCTTTCGCGGCCGGCTACACAATCAATGACGCGGTGATCGGCGTGACTCGTGGCTGTCTTCAGAAACTGAACCGATCCGAACTGCAGGGCGTGATGGCGCACGAGTTCAGCCACATCTTCAACGGCGACATGAAATTGAATCAACGTCTGACCGGTTGGATTCATGGTCTGCTGTTCATCGCCATCCTCGGACGGATCATGCTGCAATTCGGTCACGTGCGTTCGAGCAACAACAAGAACAACATCGGTCCCTTCATCGGACTTGCGTTGATGGTGATTGGCGGGGTTGGAATGTTGGCCGGACGTCTGATCAAGGCTGCGATCTCGCGGCAGCGCGAGTTCCTTGCGGATGCTTCTGCGGTTCAGTTCACGCGGAATCCTGATGGAATCTCAGGTGCCCTCAAGAAGATCGGCGGATTTAGTTCGAAGTTGCACAGCCCGAAGGCGGAAGAGGCGAGCCACATGTTTTTTGGGAGCGGCGTCAGCAGCTTCATGAGTGCCTTTGCGACGCATCCGCCATTGCCCGAGCGCATCAAGCGGATTGATCCGGCCTTCGATGGAAACATGGATGTCGGTGAATCGTCGATGGTTGCGGACGAAGGGTCGAATCTGGTGTCGCAACTGAGCGGGGGAGCGTCGCCGGCATCGGGTCCGGTTACGGCTGGCAGGGTGGTTCAACAGATCGGTTGGCTGGACCAGGAACACATCGACTACGCACACAATCTCATTGATGGGCTTCCCGAGGAGTTGGTGGCCGCGGCTCATGAGCCGTTCAGCGCGGTCTCGCTCGCGTATGGGCTGCTGATCAGCCCGAACCCGGGGACGCGTCGCGGTCAGCTGCAATTTCTGGGGAACAATGAGAGCGAAGCCATTGTGGTCGAGACCGCGCGTTTGCTTCCCGCGATTGAAAAGCTGGATGCGCGATCGCGAGTTCCGTTGGTGGAGATGTGTCTGCCGGCTTTGCGCCAGATCGCGCAGTCGCAATACAACATCTTCCGCAGCAACGTTCGCGCGTTGAGTGAAGCGGATCGGCAGATTGATCTGTTTGAGTTTGCGTTGGAGAAGATTTTGATTCGGCACTTGGAGCCGACCTTCATTGGCGTTCGTGAGTTTCCCATCCGCTTCAAGCGACTGCATCAGGTTGAGGAAGAATGCAACGTGATCCTGTCGGCGATTGCCTACATGAGTCATGAGGATGATGCCGAAGTTGCGCGGGCGTATGCCAAGGCGATTGAGGCATTGGATGCGCCGTCGCAGCAGCTTCCGCTCCAGGCATGTGGTCTTGGTGCCGTGGATCGGGCGATGATGCGTCTGGCGGAATGCAGTCCGGAGATCAAAAGACTGATGGTGCACGCTTGTGCGGAATCGGTGGCTGTGGATGGTGTGATCCGCGCGGAGGAAACGGAGATGTTGCGGGCGGTTTGCGCGACTTTGGATGTGCCTTGCCCGCCGTTGTTGTAAATTCGCGTTCCGGAGTCCTTGCCGCACATTGCAAAGACACCACCGGGACATCCCGGATAGCTCTTCAATCTAGCGTTCGCGAGCCCGCCCGGGCGTTTGAGAACCGAAAGACGGTCTGGGAGATGAAGGGCTCGTCCGGACGCAGGACGGTGCTGGGAAAATGAGGATGGTTCGGTGAATCGGGATAATGCTGGGTTTCCAAGGCCAATCCTGCATGTCGTTTGTAAACCACTCCACCGACGCCTTTGATGTTCGTACGCGCGCCATTGAGTGTGTAGAGCTGCACGGCCGGTTCAGAGGTGAGGACTTCCATGACGCGTCCAGATTTTGGATCGCTCACGCGGGCGGCCCGGCGACGTTTGCCGGGGGCGCCATCCACGACATAGTTGTGATCGTATCCGCCCGGGCCGTCTTCGTACAGCTGGGCGATGCGGGCGCCGATTGCCCGGGGCTTTCGAAAGTCCAGGAGCGTACCTTCGACCGTGGCGATTTCGCCGGTCGGAATCAGGCGTTCTCCAGGGATGGTGTAGTTCTCCGCGAACAACTGAAGTTCGTGATCGAGGATGTTCCCACTTCCGGAGAGGTTGAAATAGGCGTGGTTCGTCAGGTTGACCACGGTGGGCTTGCTGGTTTGCGCGAAGTAGCTGAGCTGAAGTTCGTTGTTGTCGGTCAGCCTGACGATCAGCGTCACCTTGAGTTCACCCGGGAATCCTTCTTCACCGTCTTTCGCCGTGTAGCTGAAGCGAACACTCTGCGCGCTGTTCACTTCACCGTTCCAGACGACCTTGCCAAAGTGCTTGCGGCCGCCATGGATGTGATTGGGTCCCGAGTTTCTGGTCACTTCGATCAACTTCCCATCCAACTCGAACTTCGCTCCTGCGATGCGATTGGCATAGCGGCCGATGGTGCATCCGAAGGCCGGATGGCGGCCGAGGTATTGTTCGAGGTTGTCAAATCCAAGCGTAACGTTGGCCGTCTTGCCATTGGCATCTGGGACATGCAGCTCGGTCAACGTCGCCCCGTATTCGGTGAACTTGACGACCATGCCATTGGCGTTGCGAAGGGTGAACAGCTTAACCGGTGTACCATCGGATAGCTTGCCGAAACGGGTTTCTGTTATCTCGGCCTGCAGCAGACCGGTCATGAGGACCATGCTGACAAGGGTAGCGAGTCTACCCGACTTGATTTGCGCCCGTTTCATCGGACGCGGAGAATGCGGCCCGGTGGAGTAGGAGGGAAGATTAAAGGCTCGAAGGGGCGGGCTAGGTCGGCACTTGGGTAAGGCAGGTTATTGACGGTTTTCTCGGTATTTGTCACGGAATCCATCCAGCGATGGAGAAGCCTGTTTGCGCGGGGCAATTCGAACACGCTGCCTGCGAATAGGGAAAATCATGCAATTATGTGGTGATGGTCTACTTTGAATTCCTCCAATGGCCGTCATGAATTCGATTCAACACCTCAATTCTATCTCGCCCCACGCCAAACGTCATATTGCCATTGATGCGGCTCTCCCGGGAGTTGCACTCGCCTGCGCTCGAGCGTGGGTGCTCGGGGATGTTCATCATTGGCAATTGAGGTAGTTCTGGACAGGCTTGATCGGCGCGGGAGCATTTGCTGGCGCGGCCGTTTATTATGGCCTCTATTCGGCTGGCCAAGAGGGCTGATCGCTGCTGTTTCGTTCGGCGATTCTTCTCGGCTGCCTGATGTGGACGACCCTGTTCCTCATTGTGATCTGGCAACTCAACCTCTTCATAAAGGTAGGGCGAGGGGTGTTTGTGGGCTGGCTTGGTGCCGGATATTTGTTGTTGCTAATCCACCATGGTTTCATCGGCGTCCGGCGATCGTGAACCTGCGCGTTGGCGAAACGCCACTCATGTTCGCGATTCAACTCGTGTAGCCATTTGATCATTCTCCTCAACCCACTTGAATAAATCCTCCATTGGGTACACTAATGCCTCACGCACCGGTCGTTGGGACTGCTCGAATGAGGGTCGTTAATCGGTTGCATTCACACCGGGATTCCGCAGACCCACTGGGAACTTCTGCAACGGGCTGAAAAGTCACCAATCCATAAAACCGTCGACGTGTGTCCGCGTCGTTTACTTCGCGTTGAAGCGGCTTTCCCTGGATTGCACCCATAACCGTATACAGAAAGAAATCTATATGTTTACCCATACCCTCCTCGGAGTTCTGCAATACCCCGAGATCATCATGATCATCGTGCTCGTGCTCATCATGTTCGGCGCGAAGAAACTCCCCGAACTTGCCCGTGGCATGGGCCAGGGCATTCGTGAGTTCCGGAACGCCTCGCGTGATATCCAGAACGATCTCGAACGAACGGTCGATCCGGACGGACACGATCACCGCCGGTAAGGCTCATCCACAATTCGTGAGTGGTGAAGACGTTATCGTCTGCCGACTTGCTGTGCCCGGAGCCCTCGTTTGAAGAGAACGAGGGCGGACCGGTCAAACCGTTCCTCGAACATCTTGAAGATCTGCGCTGGGTGCTGATCCGTTGGCTGGTAACGGTTTCCCTCGGCGCCATGGGGTTCGGAACGTTGCTGTTTGTGATCGGAGTAGCGTCGTCCTGCTTCCTGCCCGTGCCCGTGGCACTCGACGCATCGATGCAGTTCTCCAACTGGCTGGGTATGAGCGATTCGCCCTGGTTCATCATCAACCTGCTCATCGCATCGATCGTGACTCCGCCGGATGTACTCGAGATGGTACAGGGTTCTTTGTACGCGTTGAGTCCCGCACATCTGGACTACGCCCAGTCTCCGCACCATCTCAGATCTCTGTCCATCTGGGTTAGGACAAGATCCGCCTTGATCGCATCCGCCCGACTGGCTTTGCTTGGTGCATGCCAAATCCATGGACCGGAGTCGGGAACCCCTACACGCGCGACGAGATGAGGGCGCGTCTGCAGGCGACGATTGATCGTAAGGAAGCGATCATTGCCGCGGGTGCGGGCACGGGCATCAGTGCGAAGTTCATCGAAAAGGGTGGAGCGGACCTGCTGATCATTTACAATTCCGGTCGCTTCCGCATGTCCGGCCACGGATCCACCGCAGGTCTCATGGCGTATGGCGATGCGAACGCGGTGGCGATGGAGATCGGAGAGTTCGAAGTGCTGCCGGTGGTGAAAGAGATTCCCGTCATCTGTGGCGTGCACGGATCTGATCCGCGCCGGCGCATGTGGCATTGGCTGCTCAAGGTGAAGGACATGGGATTCTCCGGCGTGAACAACTTCCCGACGCACTGCATCGTGGATGGGCAATTCCGTGAGGTTCTGGAGGAAACGGGCATGCCCTTCGACAAGGAAGTGGAGATGGTTTCGCTGGCTGCGAAGATGGAGATGTTCAGTATCGTTTACGTCGCCAGGCCCGAGGAGAGTGAAGCCATGGCGAAGGCGGGAGCGGACGCGGTCATTGCGCATGTGGGAACGACGGTTGGTGGCTCGATCGGTGTCACGGGCGCAGCGTGTTCCATGGACGATGCAGTGGGGCAATGCCAAGAGATCTTCGATGCGGCCCGGAAGGTGAACCCCAAGGTGTTCCTCCTCGCGCATGGCGGACCGATCAACACGCCGGAAGACGCGGCCCACGTATGCAAGCACAGTGACGCCCAGGGGTTCGTCGGCGCGTCGAGTTTGGAACGCATGGGCGTCGAGCAATCCCTCACGTCTCTCACGCGCGAGTTCAAAGGCATCCGGCTGGACTGACCCGCGTGCAGAGCGTCCTCGACATTGATCTGGATTTCTTCCTCGATGAAATCCTCTACGCGACCGACGAACCCACCCGCCGGCCGAGGGAACAGGATTACCAGGTCGATTCGATGGAGATGGCGTTGGACTTCCTGCAAACCCAATGTGGCCTGGACGAGAAGCAACCCATCCCTGGCTTCACCTGTCGTCAGCACAAGGAAGTCTTCTTCCATTGGCGCCGCATGTTACGCAAGGGAACGTTGAAGGCACCCTTCGAAGTCATCCACATTGATGCACATGCGGACATGGGTCTGGGCAACAACTCCTGTCTCTACATCGCGGAGGATCTGCTGAAAGAGCCGGCCGGGAGGCGTCGTGTGCCCACGGGACCGGAGAGCTGGGAGCTGGGCGACTGCAACTTCATCGCCTACGCATTGGCCTGCCGTTGGATCGGCCGGCTGACCTACGTCACGCACCCGAGGTGGAAGGATGACATCCAGTGGCTGCACATGAAGGACTTTTCGACGACATCGGGCTTCGTGCAGATGAAGCGCTTCAATCCAGGATTCGCGGACGACCTGTCGGACTTCAGGGATGTGAAGAAACTTCCGTTCGAAGCAGAGCCGGACATCCCATTGGACATCACCCCACGCTCGGAATTCCGGCTCGGATCCAGACCGGATTTCCTCTTCATCTCCCGGTCCCCCAACTACACGCCAGCCAGTGCGGACAGGCTTTTCGATCGGATGAAACGATTCATTGGCAGTGGGATCTGACTGGATTCATCTGCCACGCTTCAACGAAGTCCCGCCGATTGAAAGAGCATTGATACCTTTCGCGAAGGAACTTGCGGAGCGGTAGATCGTACGGGAATCGGAATGAAACACTCACCCACCGTCACACCATGGAGCAGGCCCATCGGCGGTGGATCACTTTTCGTTCAATGTCTTGTGCGCGTCGAGCAAGCGCTTGGCTTCCTTTGGCGAGATGCGTGCCACCGGGATGGGGAATCCCAAGGTATCTCCGTTTGGTTTGAACCCGGCACCGTCGAGGTCCACAAATATGGGGTTGTGATAGGCCACGGGTTGATTGCCGGATTGGCGGCTGGTGCCATAACCGGTCTTCAGATCGAAGTTCTCGCCAATCGCGACCACAATGAGATGGGAATCCTCACTCAGCGGAATGTTCACCTTCCGGTCGAACTTGACCACGCCGTCGCCGAACCAGCTCTTGTGCGATTTGCGCGTGAAGTTAAGTGACTTCAATTGCCGGCCGTTCACCAGAATCTGTACGCGGTCGATGTCAATCCAGTCGGTGCATTGCACGTGAATCTTCAGGTCGATGGATCCGTGGGCGCGGGTCGTTCCACCGGGGAGAGTGCCATCGCCGGTCTCGACTTGGAGGAAGGGACCGGTCGTGAGAATTGTCCGGCCTTCCTTCGCGTGGCGTGAGTTTTCACGCCAGTCGATTTCCCAGGGATTGTCAGATTTGCTTGGCGCATACATGCGCCAGCCGCCCACTCCGTTTCCGTAGATGCGATGCGCGTCACAAACAGCCACTCCGACAACGGGGAAGCCCTGGTTCAGCAGCTGTAGCCACATGAACTGACGGATCGTGTAAACGCGTTCCTGACCACGATAGAGACTCACGCGATATGGCACGCCGGAAAGGATCGCCGATGCGGCATAGTTTTCCGTCTCAATGCCGTCGATCAATTCCGGCAAACCGAGAAAACCGCCATCCGGCCGGCCGTCGGCATTTCGGTCGGTGAAGTTGAAGACCATGTCCGGATGATTGATCTGGATCCAACGCGCCGGATCGCCGTCCTGCCAGTTCTTCAGGTTCACCGCATTCAGCCGCGGATCGCGTTCGTGCACGGGCGCCCCGCCGTCCTGCTTCGTGGGTTCGGGTTTCAGCGGGAAGGTGTTGAAGTGCGCGCCGCTCCCGGTGAGTTCCATTCCCGGTACGGTGTAGATCTCCTTTTCCAGGCCCAGTTTCTTGATGTGGGGCGTCCAGTCATAGATGCGGTTGTGCTCGGTGGTGGGAGCAAATTCGATGTGTTCGGCCGCAAGATTGATTACGCGGTCGTCCGTTCCGCACACGTTGTCACCGCTGGGAGTCGAGTGATTGTGATAATCCGCGCTGACCCATCCGGCGGTGTCCACCAGGCGCTTCAGTGCGCCGGCAATCTTCACGGTCTCGCCGGCGCTGAGTTTGATCTTCTTGCGCAGGTGGCTGTATTCGATCCCGCGGGTCACAATGATCTCGTATTCGCCGGGATCGAGTTGCACGCTGAATTTTCCCCTCTCCGAATGGTATTGATCGCGCGATCCATGTGCGCGCCAGTCGGGACCGAGATTGGGATTCTTGGTTCCATTGATGCCGTGAAACTGCGCCTTGCAGGGGAGGCTCTTCCCACTCTGGTCACGAATATCAAAGGCGGCTACCGAAGCCGAGTCCAGCCGCCCGTTCAAAGGTGTTGCCACATCGCTTCGGTTCAGTTGCAGGGTTGCTTCCTTCGTGCGCCCACGACCGATGTCGCTTGCGGTCCATTTGTAGGTGCCCAGGGGCAGTTGGATGGAGAATTCGCCATTGTCGTCCGGGTAGGCAGTCAGGGTCGCGCCACCCTGCTTGAATTCGGCCTTGGCCGTGGAGATGCCCTTGTCGGCCGGATCCTGGATCTTCGCCTTGATTCGTGCGGACTTGATGCCTTGGAAGGCTGCGACTTTCCCGTACGCATCGGCGGGCGACGTTCCGACGGCGATGAACCGCGCAAAGCGGACCTCCTGTCCGGGCTCGACGGTGACCGAACTCTTGGGGACTTCGAACCCGTCACGCCCATACCAGCCGTAGGCATAACCGCACTTGTGCGCCGGATCGATCGCATCGACGTAGGTGATTCCCGCCAGTTTGCCTACGCGGTCGAAACGGGTCCAACGATCGGCAACCGAACCCTTGGCCGCCTTGTTTCCTTCATTGCGCCAGGTGGTGACGATCAACAATCCGGACCAGTCATCGCGCAGGCGGTACTCGTGGCGTTTGTAGAGCCCCTTGTTCATCGGCGCACTGACGACGGTTTCGATCACGGCCTCGCCGTCGCTTCCGTCTTTCACAATTCGCACATACGACACCGGCCCCTGCTGACCCGACGGCGTGAAGATCACCATTTGGTCGTTGTTGGCGCCCCGGAGGGTCAGATCGTAAAGATTTCCGGGCGTTGTCCCTCCGGCCCCGTAGAAGGTGCTCATGTTCGGCCGGCGCAGATGCTTGTTCGCAGAGATGACAGCTTCAACGCGATTGTTGCGCAGAATGAAATCTCCCAGGAGTCCATCGGCTTCCTTGCCGCCAGGCAGGGCGCTCAGATTGTCCGGCCCCACTTCGAAGGCTTCGGGATTGGAATAGACGGAGGCGGAACACAGGCATGCGGCTGCGACGAGAGGAAGGAGTCTGATTTTTATCACGTAAACGGAGACGCTTATAGGACCGTAGCTCGCAAGACACAATTCACATTTGGCTCGGATGTTATGAATCTGGCGGACCTGGCGTGAATAATTTCGTGTCTTCCGTTTCGCCGTTAGTTCAACATGCCGTGTGATGTCGTTTGCAACGGGACATTCACGTGCGTTGATTCAAGGCCTGATATTCTTCTCCGTTTTGGCCGGGGCTTCCTTGCAGGCGCAGTTCTATGGGAAGGCTGTTTTCGAGGTTTCTACCGCGGAGGAGTTTGTCGCTGCTGTTGGATCGGATCGGACCATCAAACTGAATTCCGGATTGTTAGTCCCCTCCGACAGCAAATCACGTGAACATCCGCACGTGAGCTGGAGCAAGCGCGGACAAAACCGTTTGGCCGTCATCCGCAATGTTCGCAACCTGCGTATCATGGCTTCAACAAGTCTGAAGAGTGCTCTCCAATCCGGACCCGGGCACTCACTGGTGCTTGGCTTCGAAAACGTCGTCAACCTTGAGCTTCGTGGGCTGCGGATCACAGCTGCTGAGGGGGCGCGCAGCGGCAATCTTTTGAGCTTCACGGGCTGCACCAATATCCTGTTGCGTGGCTGCGAGCTCCAGGGCGAGCGTTCACGCGCCGTGGAGATCCGCCGGTGCGCGCGATTTTCCGCTCGTGAAACGAAGTTTCTGGGCTGCGCGTATGGCGTGGTGTCGGTGGGGGATTCGCGCAACCTTTTGTTTCGTCAGTCCAACTTCATCGGCAACCGGGGAGAGGTGGGATTGCAACTTCACCGGACTTACGATGCGCGTTTCACGGATTGCGAGCTGCGCGGCAATCGTTTTTCGAAAGCCGTATTCGATGTGCCCGACAGCGCGAAAATCCGATGGGTTGGCGGAAAGATCGAACAGCCCGCCGGCCAGACGTTCTGTCATCAAACCGGCGCTGTGGTGGTCGAAAAGAAGGAAGCAGACTGAGCAAGCCCCTTAGCGTCCGAGCCGTCGGGTGAGGGCGAAAACCAGATCAGCGCGAGGGTTGACAACTCCGCGAAGACGACACTCGCCAGGACGGGCATGGGGAGCTTGTCCATCATCCCGGTCACCGCAAACACACCCATGACAATCATGGTAGAGGCGGTGACGGGATGGCGATGTAGATCCCGCGGTTCATCAGAAGAGGCGGTTGACCGCAGTGCCGAGGATGCTCAGCGGTCCCTGGTCTTCGAGACCCTCGGTGGCTTTGTCGATTTTCTGCAAAGTCATCTTGGCGTTTGAGTAGAGATTTTCGTCGTTCACGAGTTTGCCGGCGCTGCCCTGGCCTTTGTTGATCTTCTCAAAGATCTCCCGGAGGTTCGACATGGCGAGGGTGGTTTCGCTGTAGAGGCTCTCGTCATGCAGGAGTTTGCCCAGCGAGCCCTCGCCTTGATTGACCTTGTTGAGAGTGTCCTGTGCAGCGGACAAGGTGAGTTTCAAATCACCGAAAATATTCTTCGCCTCGGTGAACGTCCCAGTGACGTTGTCCAAAGATCCCTTCGCATCCGCGAGCAGCGTCTTTGCCTCGGTGGCGGTCTCGTTGAGGCTCTTCATCGTCTGGGTGGCCTCGGTGTAGAGCGTGTCATCTCCCATGAACCTGCCGAGCGTTCCCCTGCCTTCGGCCATGTTTTTCGAAACCACCTGGAGGTCTCCCAGGATTGCGGTGATCTTGGGATTGTTTTGGTTCATGAAATCGGTGAGCGGCCCGAGGACGTTTTGGATGGAGTCACCACTGAAACTCTTGGTGAGGTTCTCGATGCCACCGGCAACGTTGTCCAGTTTCGTCATGATGGCATTGAGATCGGCCTGCTCGACGGTCTCAATATTGGAATTCGCCTCAAGGTTCGGAGACTCCGGTGAACCGAATGTGAGGGAGACGAAGTTCTCACCGACGAGGCCGGCTGCCTGGATGCGTGCCTCCGAATCCGTCTTCACCTTGCGATGATCGTCGATCTTCATCGTCACCTTCACCTTGCTGCCTTCGAAGTCGATGATGGACACCCGGCCGATGCGGACGCCTGCCATTTTCACGGGATCGCCCACCTTGAGTTGTTGCGTGCGACGAAAGAGTGCGTGGAGTTCATAGCCCTTCTTGAAAACGTCCGTGCCTCCGGACAATTCGATGAGAAGGACGGCCGCCAAAGCGACCATGGCGAAGAAGACGCCGAGACGGGTTTCGAGTGAACCTTTCATTGTGTTTCAGTGATGGATTGACGTTGAAATGTTGCGTTCAGGAAAGTCTGGACTTCTTCGCGAGGTGAGCTGCGAACTTCATCCGGCGTGCCGAGGGCGACGAGTTCACCGTGCCGGAGGATGGCCATGCGATCGGCAATTCCGAAGCCGAGGTCGCGATCGTGGGTGACGACGATGGAGGTTGCGCCGGTCTGTTCGCGCAACTTGACGATTTCCTCGCCGATCGTGACGGAAATCAAGGGGTCGAGTTCGCTCGTGGGTTCGTCGTAGAGAATGATCTGCGGTTCCATGACCAGGGCACGCGCGATGGACACGCGTTTCTTCATCCCACCGGAGAGTTCGGTGGGCATCCGATCCTCGGCGCCTTCCAAGCCAACAATGGCGAGCTTCTCTTTCACGATCGCATCGATCTCGGCGGGTTTCTTCAAGCGATGCTCGCGAAGGTAGAGGCCCACGTTCTCCGCAACGCTGAGTGATCCCAGCAGGGCGCCGGATTGGAAGACCATTGCGACGCGGTATTTGCTGAGGATCTCCGGTGAATCGATCACGTTGCCTTCAATCGACACCGTGCCGGAATCGGAAGCGAGCAGTCCGACCAGGTGGCGGAGAAGAACGCTCTTTCCACTGCCGCTCGGTCCCATGATCACGAAGATCTCGCCTGAGTCCACCTCCATGTTGATGCCTTTGAGCACCTCACAACCGCCAAAGCTCTTGCGCAGGTCTTTCACCTCCACACATGGTCTTCCGTTCTTTGTTGGTGCCTGGCTCATTTCAAAAGTCCAGCTGGAGCAACAAACGGGTGAGGAAGTAGTCCACGATCAAGATCAACACAATGGAGTTCACGACCGCCTTGGTCACGGAACGTCCGATGCCACGCGGTCCGCCGATGGTATTGAGCCCCTGATGACAACTGACGATCCCGATCACCAGTGCAAAAACAAAGCTCTTGGTCAATCCATTCAATACCGCCCAGTTGTCGACCACGCGGGACAGACTCGAAAAATAGGCCTGCCAGGGTACAGCGATGTCGGCGTTCGCAGACGAAACAATTCCGCCTCCAACCCAGCCGACGAGGATGGAGAACACCACGAGGCATGGAAGCGCGATGCTGACTGCGATAACGCGTGGCAACACGAGATAGTGAATCGGGTCGATGTTCATCGTGCGCAGGGCATCAATTTCCTGGTAGACCGCCATGGAACCGATTTCCGCGGCCATTGCGGAACCGATCCGGCCGGCGATCAATACGGCCATCATCACCGGCGCCAGTTCCTTGCAGAGGGAAAGCCCGACCACGCTGCCGACGACCGCGGACAAACCGCGCTCCACCATGATCGGCCCGGTCTGCAGCGCGAGAACACCACCAATGAACAGTGAGAGAATGCACGCCATCAACAAACTGGCGTTGCCGATTTCATAGAACTGGTCGATCACCTTGCGAAGATGCCGGAAGCTGAGGGGGAGCGCGCATAAAGTGCGCCACGCCAGTATCACCATCTGTCCGATATCACGAAACATCAGGGGGTGCTGGCGGAAGTCGAAAAGTTCACTGGGTTCATCTGGGCTGTCTTCTCAGACGCATTGTCCGGCTCCGGATTCGAAGCCTTTCGTTCCCTGGCATGGAACCACTTCCAACGGCGTCCCGTTGCGTCGGATTCATACTGAACGAGCCCAAAAAAGAGCGAGCTTTTTTCAGTGTCCGGCGTCGTTTCGCGCCGCCACAGATTCCACAGGAGCGATTGGCTCCGGGCGCCGGTCAGCGGATTTTTTTCCGAACGCCAGATCGACCAGAGGGGGGACCAATTGCGCTCAACGCTTTTGTTGTTCGGCAGCATCGATTCCAGCACGGCCGGCACGCGCAACCGTTCGCGGCCGTCGAGTTCGCGTTTCCAATGAAAGACCGGCCACAGGTCCAGCCTCCTTCTCGCCTGGCCGGTCTCGATGTTCGATTCAGTCAGATCGGAGTAGAGAAAAAAGATCACACTATACCTCTTCCGATGAAGCGGTGCTGCCTTGGCTTCATTGATCTTGAGAATTGGCCATGCATAAAAGTCGCTGCGCAGGGTATCACTCGACGAGCGGCTGAAGAACGGCCATACGCGATTCATGCGCTTGCCCTCCCCGCGGGCAAATCCGAGCAAGGGCCAGGGCAGTCCCCATTCGCGATATCGCTTTTCATGGTCTTCGGTGTAGGTAAAGAACGGCCAGAGCACGGTGGTTGAGTCCCGTGCGGGTGAACGCAACGCGGAGTAGAGCGGAAGCACCGCGTGCTCGCGGACTTCATTGGTAGTGCCGACGTCGCGATGCTCGTTGATAAGAAATGGCCAGAGCGCGAAGTCTTTCCTGTGCCCCGATACAAAGACCGGTTCCCCAAAATTGTTCGTCTTGCTGTGTGAGACTTTGAGTTCGCGACCCATCACCGGCCAGAACTGCCAGCCTCTCAGCCATTCGCCTTTGCGCCGGTGAAAAAAAGGATACAGGTAGTTGCGCGTCACGACATCACGCTTCCGGGTCTTGGAGTAGAGGGGAAACATCACAAACTCGATCTCGTCGCGAAGCATGCGATTCACCAGCCGACCGTAGAACGGAAAGACCGCCGTGTAGTCTGAGGAGGCGTTTGTCGAGCGTTGTTGGTAGTAGAAGGGAAATATCGTCAGTTTGCCGCGATCATTCAGGTCCTGATCGCGTGCCACGGAGAAGCTCAGCAATTGCATCAATTGGACGCGTTTTTCACCTCCAAACCGGTCGAAGGTCATCAACGGGTAGAGGAAATCCATCTCCTCATATTCCAAACTCGGTTTCTTGGTCTTTGAAAAGAAGGGAGGAAATGCGCGCGTCGTCTGATTGTCGGTTTTTTCCTCGTAATAGAACGGACCGATCTCCCTGCGCCTCCCATCTTGGAGCGTGAGTTTGAAGTCGTGGATGGCCGGCCCCCAGCTAAGGAAATTCCTGTTCGTCCCAGCGGTGACGGACGCATTGATACACAAAAAAACGGCCAAAAGCGCCCAAAACGACCTGATCGATGAATTGTGCTGCTTTCGCCCGAGAATCACGTGGTTTTGATTCTAGTTTTCGTCACACCAGCGTCAAGGGGAGGCGAAATCGGCTCGGTTAAAGTTCGCCCATGATCTGATTCTATAACGTTATCGGAACGTAACATTTACGGAGTTCGCCGTATTCCACCGCATAATAGATTGACTTTGATTTTCACTGCTTTAACTTCTTCTGTTAGTTGATTGAGGTTTTAGTTGGCCTCGGTTCCTCACAACCCAGCGACGGAGGGTGCATTGTCGTCGCTGGGTTTTTCCTTTGTATACCCAGCTTTCTCAACGCCTCCAACCCATCCGCATCAGGATACTGATTACCGCCGGCAGGAATGCCAAGGCGGCAATCATGCAGGTCAATGTTCCGACCGACATGATAAAACCCAAACTTTCGATGCCGCGATGATCGGCGACCATCAGGCTCCCGAAGCCCGCGACCGTGGTCAGCGCGGATATGAAAACGGCCTTGCCAGTGCTCTTGGCGAGAATCGACGGCGATCGCTCTTCTTGAAACCGATTCAATATGTGGATTGCACTGGTCACGCCGATTCCGGCCACGAGCGGAAGCGTCATGATATTCGCGGGGTTAAATGGCAGACCACGCCAACCCATGATCCCCGCCAGCCAGATGGTTCCAACCCCGACCGGAATCAAAGCGAGCATCATGCAGATCAAGGAACGAAAATGGAACAACACCATGAGCGCGGTAGCGCCCAGCGCGTAATACGCGGCTTCGATGTAACTGTCCTTCAGCAGCGTCGTATACTCGAGCAATTGAACCGGTGTCCCAGTCACATCCGGATCGATCTTCCGCAGGTCGGCGACGAACGCAGCCTGATGGTCCTTCTGCCACACGTCGTCCTTCGGATACACCTGCAGCAGGTACCTGCCAGATACTCCGACGAATCGATTGCGAAGACCGGAAGGCAGGTCTTCCACCGTCAGCGCTCCGGACGCATCCTGGCGAGCCAAGGCATTGAAAGTCGCACGCAAATCCGTGAGCAGGGCTTGTTGGAAGCGCGCCGCCTGTTCGCCCATGCGTCCGGCATCCGGTGAGTTTAACGACCGGCGGATTCTGGAGACCGATTCCCAGACTGATTGGATCTTCCAGTATAGCTCACTCTCTCCCTGGTCGGCCTGCACTGCTTCAACGGCTGCCCCCAGGTAGCCCTGGAAAGAATAGAAGACCTGGCTGGCCACCTTGACGTCAAAAGGCCCGCGATCCACTTCGGCAAATCTGATCGAATCGGCAATACTCTTGATCTGATTGATCTTCTCCAGGCGGGGACCGGGATCTTCACCGAAGAAAGACGTCATTGATTTCACATCGGCAACTGTCGGCAGCTTGCGAACCCGCTCCTCGATCTGGTTTGCCGTCTCGACCGAGTCCGCCAGCAGAACTGCAAACAGCAACGCATTGGACGCGGATTCGATCAGCTTCTCTTCAAAGATGACCGCGGGTAGATCCGCGGACTGCATGTGCAGGAGGTTGTAGTCAAAGTAGACCCGGCGCGAGGACCAGACTGCCAGTCCGCACAGAACGATCGTGGTGAAAGCCATCACTCTGGGTTTGCCGAGCAACAGGCGTTCGATCTTTGCAGGCGTCAACTTCCGGGCTTTCTTTTGATCCATCCGGTTCTGTGTTCCACGCAGCAACAGAACGGGCAGCAATGTCATCATTGGAATCAGACTGATCAGCAATCCGCCTCCGGCAATGATTCCCATCTCCTGGATGCCTCGAAAATCCGTGAGCGCCATCGCAAAGAAGGCGGCCGAAGTCGTCAGCGCTCCCGTGAACACACCCTGTCCGGTGTTCACGAGTGATACGCGAATGGCGTCTCGTCGATCCAAACCCGCGTGCAGTTCCTCCTCATAACGAGTGATCAGATGAACGCCGAAATCAATGGCCAGACCGATCAGCATGGGCGCAAAGGTGATCGTCAGGATGTTCAGGTGGCCTACCACCAGCGTGGTGTATCCCATGGTGTAACCCAGGCTAACCAACAGACAGAGTGTCGCTTTGATCGGTCGCCCGGTTTCCTGATAGCCGTAGACGAAAATCAACCCGACCAGCAGCAGCGCGATTCCCGATGCAGCCATGGTGTCCTTTTGCGACTGGGCCATCTCATCGATCTCCAACACCGATTCTCCGGTCACGCCCACACTGACGCCCGGGACTTCGCGCTTGGTTTGATCCACCAGTTCGCGAATTCGCTCGATTGCTTTGCCCGTCAGATCGGCATCTGCCGCCTGCGCCGTGGCAAGGTACATCTTTCCGTTGCCGTAGGTGATGTACATTTCCTTTTCCGCCTCCGCACCGCCAAACAGCGCACTCAGACCCGGCGATGGCGGATTGCCAATGCGAAGCATCGCGGCATGGCACTGGTCGATGATACGTTGCAGCGCGGGCAGTGCGTCGATCAGTTCTTCGACCTCTTCCCTCGGCTTCTTCCCGGACTGGCGAAACTCCGTGTTGATCACCTGGATCAACGACACGAGGTTCGTCGCCCTGGAAAACTTGTCCACGAAGGGCTGATAAGCCGCGAGTTGTTCCTCCAGTTTTTCCAAGTCCGACTTCTCAAGAAACAACAGGGCCTTGTTGCCCAGCATTTTCAGGTCGCCCTTGTAGATGACGTTGCGGAAGAGATTGGTCTCCGCGTCAAGATGCGCCCCGATCCGTTCCACAAACTGGCGGTTCTTCTCCATGTCATCGCTCTCCACGATGACCACCAGATCATCCTGGGCGGGGAACTCCTTCTTGAACTCCAGGAAATTGCGATGATACCGCTTCTCCGTTCCCACCAGATCACCACGGCTGGTGGAAAACTCCAGCTTGGAGACGGTGAAGGCAACGCATGCGGCAAAAGCCAGAAACTGCGGATACAGGAACAGCTTCGGGCGATCATAAATCACGCCCGCCAGCTTCGTGAGCACGCGCTCGGCCCATGCGGTTTTATCTTTCGAATCCGTCACCCGTCGTGCCCCATCAAAACGCCAAAGGCAACTCGTCCACAATCTTGAATTTGCCAACCCGCCCTTGAGACACAGAACAGGCGAAGGTTGAACAGAATCACTCTTGGTCATCCCGGTTTTCTGCGCAATCTTCCCCGCTCTGCAAATGGGTTCAAGAAACGGACAGGACGCCATCTCGATTCGCGGCGCGCGCGAGCACAACCTCAAGGACGTCTCGCTCGACATTCCGCACGGCAAGTTCGTTGTTGTTACCGGCGTGAGCGGTTCGGGCAAGAGCACGCTGGCGTTCGATCTCGTCTTCAACGAAGGCCAGCGTCGATTCCTCGACTCAATGAGCGCGTACGCCCGCCAGTTCATCGAGCAGATGGCGCGGCCGGATGTGGATGTGATTGCCGGGATTCCACCCACGGTGAGCATTGAGCAGGGCACATCGCGCGGAGGTGGCAAGAGCACCGTGGCCACGGTCACGGAGGTTTATCATTTCATCCGCCTGCTCTTCGCGCGCCTCGGGACGCAGCATTGTCCCGCGTGCGAGATTCCCGTCGCTCCGCAAACCCGCAGTCAACTTGCTGATACGCTTCGCGCCGAAAGCCGGAGACGTGGCGCCTTGAAGCTGCTCGCGCCGGTGATTCGCAATCGAAAAGGGTTTCATTCATCCGTCGTCGCTGCGGCTGCGAAGAACGGATTCGAACAGGTTCGCGCCGACGGGGCATTCTACGACACCGCGGAACCTTTTCGATTGGATCGTTTCAAGGAACACGACATCGAGGTGCTGGTCGGAGAATGGAACGACAAGCGAAGGAAGAAATCCGGCGCGGAACTGCACGACGTCATCACCGCTGCGTTGAGGGCCGGCAATGGAATTTTCTACGCGCTTGATCGGAAGGGGGAACTCACCATTCATTCAACCGAACGGGCCTGCCCCCGGTGTGGCACGTCGTTTGCCAAGCTCGATCCCAAGAACTTCAGCTACAACTCATCGCAAGGCTGGTGCGCACGCTGCCGTGGTTTCGGAGAACTCTTCTACATGCCCGACGTCGACCGTGGTGCTCGCGCCGACGCGATCGAGGAGTCGTGGTTCATGTGGCAGGAAGGCGAACGGGAGCAATGCCCGGGTTGCCAAGGCGCGCGATTGAATCCGCTCGCCCGGGCCGTCCGCCTCGACCTCGGCTCGAAGGGGCAATCGGCGCCCACCATCGATTTCTTCGCGGAGGCAGGTGTGGCTGAGGCGCATGAATACTTTCGAAAACTCAATCCCTCCGGAGGCGTGGCAGCGATCGCGCGCGACATCCTTCCCGAGATCACCGAACGCCTGAAGTTTCTGCGCGAGGTCGGTCTCGGCTACCTCCAGCTCGGCCGGGGCGTACCCACCTTGTCCGGCGGTGAATCACAACGCATCCGGCTCGCAGCCCAGCTCGGTTCGAACCTGAGCGGTGTCCTCTACGTGCTCGACGAACCGACGATCGGACTTCACGCACGCGACAATGAACAACTTCTCAACACGCTCGAACGGCTGCGTCAACGCGGGAATTCACTGCTCGTGGTGGAGCACGATGAAGACACAATGCGGCGAGCGGATTTCGTGGTCGACCTCGGCCCTGGCGCCGGCGTGAATGGCGGTCATGTCGTGGCCACCGGCAAGCTGGCCGAACTTGCCACGCATCCTGATTCAATCACCGGTTCCTGTCTCGGAATGAAGCGGAGTTTTCCGGCACGCGGCAAGCGAAGGGAGATCAACCAAGTCCGCGGCAGGAAACCCGGTGTCGATTCGCGATGGCTGACCTTGAGCAAAGCCGATCGAAATAATCTGAAGAACATCGAGACGCGCATCCCACTCGGTCGCTTTGTGGTGGTGACCGGTGTCAGCGGCAGTGGGAAGAGCACACTGATTCGCGATTGTCTTCATCCGGCGCTGGAACTCGCGGTTGCTGCGAACAAGAAGAAAAAGAAAGCCAAGCTCAGGGAGCTCACCGGCTACGAATCCATTTCGGCAGTCTACGAGGTCGATCAATCCCCCATCGGCCGGACGCCCCGGTCCACGCCGGCAACCTATGTCGGATTCTTCGACGAAATTCGAAAACTGTTCGCACAGACACCCGAAGCCCGCCTGCGTGGATATGGTCCGGGGCGCTTTTCCTTTAACAGCCCGGCCGGCCGTTGTCCGGATTGTGACGGCGCGGGACAGAACAAGATCGAGATGAACTTCCTGCCGGCGGCATTCGTGAAATGCGAAACCTGCGACGGACTTCGATTTGATCCGGAAACCCTCGACGTTGAATTCCACGGCAGGAACATCTCACAGGTCCTCGATCTGAGCGTCGAACAGGCCATCGAGTTTTTCAGCAGTTTTCAGAAGATCAAACGCGCATTGGAGGCCCTCCGAGATACCGGCCTCGAATACCTCCGGCTCGGCCAGCCCAGCCCGACCCTCAGTGGTGGCGAAGCGCAACGCGTCAAACTCGTCACCCACCTGCTCAGCGGCCTCAAAGATCCCGACCTGTTCACCCGCCTGCCGCGTCGGAACTTTTTCATCCTCGAAGAACCCACCATCGGCCTGCACATGGCCGACGTGAACCGACTTGTCGAAGTCATCCAACGGCTCGTCGACTTCGGGCACACCGTCGTGGTCATCGAACACAACCTCGACCTCATTGCCGAAGCCGACTGGGTCATCGATCTGGGTCCGGAAGGCGGGGATGCAGGCGGAAGAATCATCGCCGAAGGCACGCCTGAGAAGATCGCCGCGTACAAGACCTCCCACACCGGCCGGTACCTGAAGAAGACCCTCCGCGGCAACAGCCGAAAGTGCTCTTAATCGTTGTCTTAACTCCTTGTCTCAATCTCCCTCACGATGAGATGCCACCGATTTCTGGACCGGTTCGTGTCTTATTTCGGGTTGAGTAGTTTGGCTTCAAATTGACTGGGAGTGCGATAGCCCAGGGCGGGGTGTTTGCGTTGGGTGTTGTAGCAGCCTTCGATGTAGCCGAAGAGTTCGCAGCGCGCGTCGGCCGCGTCCTCAAAGCAGCTGGCCTCCCTGAATCTGCTGGAAGAAAAAGCTCAATCAATGGGACAGTGGGAAGGTTTTCGAACACACCCGGGTCACTCCTTCAGCCGAAACGAATCCCGGATCTTCCGCATCTGGCTCCACTCCGGCTTGTCGCCCGACAAAGGGGAAACAGAGAAGAAATACCAACTCCGATTCTGCTTCTCGAACGAGCGACGTGAGATTTCGACATTCAGCTTCAGTAGCTTGCCGGTCACGAACACGTCATAAGTCGTTATTGTTCCGGTCCATTTCGGAGCCGATGCCGGCTTGTCACTCGACTTAACCAACTGGATCTTCACGTCGATCTTTGCCGGATCCACCTGCACGCCTCGCGATCGCCCCACGCTCTTGCTCAGCCCGACGTAGTAGTTTCGCAAATCGCGTTCGAGCGCCTTCTCATCCAGGTCAACATCACCCTTCAGCCACCAGAAATACACATAGGTCCAATAGGTCGGTGAGCCCGGCTTGAACATGCCCGGCCCGAAGCGCAATTCCTCGAAACCCGTGTACTCCAACTCCTTCGCAAATCCCAAGGGGAAGGGAATCCTCTCCGAACGCCAGTTCTTGGGAGCGTCAAAGGTGAAGGCATCCGCAGCCGCGAGCCTCAGCCCACATACCGTCCACATCAGAACGACGAAAACTATTCTTCGCATCCCCGGATCGAAAAACAGATCAGCCTGATACGCAATGAACAACGGTGGTCCGGCACGGAAGATCCGTTACTTCTTCGAACGCTTCACCGGCTTTTTCGGATGGCGCACCACCTTTACATCATTGTTCTGCGGCTTGCCTGGACTGCTGCGGCCCCGCGTGATGATTTTCTCAAGCAGGTCCTTCATTTCCGACAATCGCGAGCGTTCCGCCTGACCGCAAAGCGACTTTGGCAGGACAAACCAGAGAGCAACAAGCGGGAGGATGAACCGATTCATGATTCGACACGATTCTGGCGCCACAATCGCGAGCCGGGTTGCACTGCAATCTCCTTGAACAATTCCGTTCCCGCGTCTGTCATCGGGGATGCCTGCAAGACCACTCACCCGCCGGCCCAAGATGGCGCGTGCTCTTCCGGACACTGAGGAAACCGAGACCTGGGGCAAGCCGCGCTTCCGTGTGAACAACAAGATCTTCTGCGGTTACGGCGAGGAAGACGGCGCGACCGTCATCGGTTGCACTCTTGAGAAGAAACACGCCCTGAAGGTGGTGAAGCGTCCCGGCCTCATCTTGTCTCCCTTTGGCGGCAAGCACGGTTGGATCTCCATCGATGTCGAACACATCGAGGATTGGGAGGGGATCAACGACTGCATCCTCGAGAGCTACACATTGACCGCGACAAAGCGTTCCATCGCCAAACTATGAACGCTGTTCTCCTCATCCTCCTGCTCTCGATCGCGGCTTCCTGCTCAGCAACAAAACCCAACGTCCTCTTCCTCGCCGTCGACGACATGAAGGACTGGGTGAACTGCCTTGGCGGATACGAAGGGAAAGTCCACACACCAAACATCGATCGCCTTGCCGCGCGAGGCACGCTCTTCACCAACGCGCATTGTCCCTCGCCCAAGTGCGCACCATCACGTGCAGCCATCATGACGGGGCTGCGTCCCTCAACTACCGGACTCTACGACAATGGACATTGGTGGAAACCGAACTACCCGGACACCGTGACGATTCCCATCCACTTCCGAAATCATGGTTACCAGGTTGCCGGTGCCGGAAAAATCTTTCACCACACCGCCGGCAACAATCCTCCCGGGCAATGGCATGATTTCCGCCGGCTGGTTTTTGAAGAAGATCCGTGGTTTCGCGGAGTGAAGCTGAACTATCCCTGGTCTCAGGTGAAACCGTTTCCGGAAGTCTATCCGTTCAGCGGGGTCAAGGGACTGGGGCACGAAAACGACTGGGGTTCATTGAGACTGACCGAAGCGGAATACGACGATTCCAAGACCACCGCCTACGCCGTGCGATTCCTGCAGCGGGACCAGCCAAAACCCTTCTTCCTCGCCTGCGGCATTTTCCGCCCACACCTGCCATGGTATGCGCCCAAGAAATACTTCGAGCTATATCCCATGGAATCAATCGTCCTGCCTCGCGTAAAGAAAGGCGATCTGGAGGACGTGCCCGGGCCCGGTCGGAAGTTTGCCAATGCCCGCCGATTCGACTTCGAGAAGATCCGTAAAGCCGGCCGCTGGAAACACGCGGTGCAGGCCTACCTTGCCAGCATCACATTCGCCGACGCACAGATCGGCCGCGTTCTTGATGCGCTCGACCAGAGTCCCCACGCGCACAACACCATCGTAGTCCTGTGGTCCGATCACGGCTGGCACCTGGGCGAAAAGGATCACTGGCACAAGAGCACCCTGTGGGAGGAAGCCACCCGTGTCCCCTTCATCATCTCCGCACCGGGATACAAACCCGCCCGATCGTCACGGCCGGTGAGCCTGATCAACATCTTCCCCACCTTGAACGAACTTTGCGGACTCACGCAGTTGAAGAGATCGGACGGCGTCAGCCTCGTTCCACTCTTGAAAGATCCCAAGGCACCGTGGTCAAGACCGGCAAAGATTGAATACAAGTCGGGTAACGTCGCAGTGCGTTCCGAAACCCACCGCTACATCCGCTACCAGAATGGCGACGAGGAACTCTACGATCTTCAGTCGGATCCGCTTGAGTGGAAGAACCTTGCGAACGATCCGGTGCATCGTGGCCTGAAGGTGCAGTTTCAAAAACACCTGCCGAAAACGTGGGCAAAGTCAGCCGCCAAGAAGTCCGCATTCGAGTTCGACCCGACCACTTATTCTTGGCGCGAAAAAAAATCGGGCAAGAAGATCCAAGGCCGTTGATCAGGGAGATGCCTGTGCGCAATACAGCCTTGGGGTTTGCTGCGCCAACGGTCAAAAGCGTGCGCGTGCGTGGCAAGAGGCTTTTGATAGGTCCAAAGGTAATTGACTCACGCCGTTTTGCGTGAGCGTTTGTGGCCTGTTAATCAACCTTGATTCAGATTCTAGCGCTGCTGCGCTCGTAACGGGCCAGAGCAACCGAGGGCGGTCCACTCTGCCTGATCTCACGCTGCCCGATACCCGCACCTTGCGGCTGTATTCTGTGGACGCCGAGGGAGCGTATCAAAGCCTGAGCGGCTACAGCATCAAGTGCGCGCTTGGTTTCCCCGGCACTGCGCCAAGACAGAAGTCTGTGATTGGAGGCAGTCATTTCAAGCCAATTGTCGTGGGTCTGGGTTTGTCCTGTTTGCGCAAGCCAATTTCGCGTGCTATCCGCCTGTGCAGTCGCTTCAATCCCCGCATGTCCGACCGGCCCAACATCCTCTGGTACTGCACAGACCAACAGCGCTTTGACACGATCGGCGCCCTGGGAAACCCACATGTCCGCACGCCCACGTTGGACAAATTGGTAGCCGAAGGAGCTGCGTTCACGACGGCGTATTGCCAAAGCCCGATCTGCACGCCGAGCCGGAGCAGTTACATGACCGGCTTGTATCCAAGCCGCGTGCACAACACGCGCAACGGGAACGACACATTCCCGCAAGACGCCCCGCCACTGATCTCCAAGTTGCTGGCCGATGCGGGTTATGCCTGCGGGATGATCGGCAAGTTCCACCTGCAAAGTTCAGGGAAGCGCACGGAACCGCGGCTCGATGATGGATACTCGTTTTGGAAATTCAGCCATGCGCCACGCGATGACTGGGATGAGGGACATGATTACGCGGAATGGGTTCGCGAAAACGGTGGTGATCTCGATGCCATGCGGGAGAGTGAGGAACGTGTGGATCCGAAGTATCACCAGACCACCTGGGCGAGTGAACGCGCCCTGGAGTTCATCGGGCAGGAACGGGATGGCCCGTGGATGCTGACGATCAATGTGTACGATCCGCACCCGCCCTTCATCCCGCCAAAGGCGTACGCCGATCAATTTGATCCGGAGAAGATGCCCGGGCCCATTTTTCAGGAGAGTGATCTGGCGCAGCAGGAGAAGCTGCGGGAGATCGACTTTCAGGATGACATCCGCACGCCGGATGAGCACGACGCCCAGAAGCGCCAGGCGCTTTACTACGCGATGATCGCGCAGATCGATGATCAGTTTGCGCGCATTCTTGAAGCACTTGATGCGAACGGACAGGCGGAAAACACACTCATCGTGTTCACCAGTGATCACGGCGAAACGCTAGGCGATCACGGTTTGATGTTCAAAGGTTGCCGGTTCTACGAAGGCCTGGTTCGTGTTCCCTTGATCTTCCGCTGGCCCGGCAAGATCAAATCTGGTCTGAAAAGCGACGCACTCGTGGAGCTTCTCGACATGAGTGCGACCATGCTCGATGCAGCGGGTGTGGAGATCCCGGAATACTTTCAGGGCACTTCGCTGCTTCCCATCATGCGTGGGGAAACGTCACCTGATCATCACCGCGATACGGTTCGGTGCGAATACTTCGATTCGTTGGACAAACATTTCACCGGCGGTTACGGAGCGTTTGCAACGATGCATCGACGCGGCCGATACAAGCTCACGGTTTATCACGGTAAACAATTGGGTGAACTCTACGACTTGGAAAGCGACCCGAACGAATTCAACAACCTCTGGGACAGTGAGGAGCATCGTAACTTGAAGCATGAGTTGATCCACGAGTCATTTGATCAACATGTGCTGCTGACGACCGATGTGGGATCATCGAGGGTCGCGCCGATGTAGCAACGCGGCGGGCTGCGGTTCACCCAGGTTTGGACTTCAAGCGCTGATGGATCGTCCCTAGCTTGTTCCCATGCGCTCGCTCATCCTGGTTTTGATTTTTGCTGTCGTGGGTTCAACCGCGGCAGCCCGCAATCCGAACTTCATCCTGTTCCTGGTCGATGACTTGGGTTGGACAGATCTGGGATGCATGGGCAGTGATCTCTACGAGACGCCCAATATCGACCGGCTGGCTGCAGACGGCGTGAAGTTCTTGAACGCCTACTCGGCATGCACGGTTTGTTCGCCGACCCGCGCGGCCATCTTGACGGGACAGTATCCGGCGCGATTGCGCGTGACGGATTTCATTGCTGGCCATCCGTTCCACAACACCCGGCTGCGCATACCGAATTGGACCAAACAATTGAATCTCGAACACCTGACAATCGCTGAAGAACTGAAGCGGCTCAATTACCGTTCTGCGCACATCGGCAAGTGGCACCTCACCCCGCGTGACGGTGTGGAACATCCGGATCTATGGCCTGAGAAGCAGGGTTTCGATCGGAACATCGGCGGATTTTCCGCGGGCGCTCCGGGCAGCTATCACTGGCCTTACGGTGGCGGGAAGAATCGTGCGAGTCGCAAGGTGATCAACCTCCCGAACATGGGTAAAGAGGGGGACTATCTGACTGACACGCTTACCGATGAAGCCGTGAAAATCATCCGTGATTGGCATGACAAACC
This sequence comes from Verrucomicrobiales bacterium, assembly GCA_002715965.1. Lineage (GTDB taxonomy): Bacteria > Verrucomicrobiota > Verrucomicrobiia > Limisphaerales > JAYPXF01. The sequence continues at coordinate 38,929 of PBAL01000049.1, forward strand.
GTTCTTCATCTACTTCTCCTACTACAACGTCCATACACCGATTCAGGCGAAGAAGCCTTACGCCGCGAAGGTTCGCCAGCGGATGGCGGCCGAGTCAAAGATCCGTCGCCACACCAACGCGGATTATGCCGCCATGATTCAAAGCGTGGACGAATCCATCGGCCGCGTGCGCGCGGAGTTGAAACGGCAGGGCTTGGCGAAGGAGACCGTCCTGATATTCACGTCGGACAATGGCGGATTGCTGCGGCAGGGCGCGACCGCAGTCACCAGCAACCTTCCGGCGAGGAACGGCAAGGGCTCAGTTTATGAAGGTGGGGTGCGCGTACCGGGGATCATCCACTGGCCCGGTGTCACGCCGGCGGGGACGGTCAGCAAGTTTCCGATCATATCCATGGATTTCATGCCCACCATCCTGGGCATTGCCGGGCTCAATCCAACCCGTCGGATGGACGGGCGCAATCTGGTTCCCCTGCTGAGACACAACGAACCGATCCGGCGCGATGACTTGTTCTGGCACTACCCTCACTACCATTCCATGGGGGGCGTTCCCTACACGGCTGTTCTGAGCGGAGATTGGCGGCTTATCGAATTCCACGATGGCAAGCGTCTGGAACTCTACAACTTGAATGACGATCCTCATGAAGACCGCAACCTCGCGAAGTCAAATCCCGTGCAGGCGAAACGGATGGTCGCCAAGATAAACCGATGGCGAGATTCGGTTGGCGCACAAATGCCGGCGCCGAATCCGGAATACGATCCGTCGGAACCAACCGTCATCCGGTTCGGAACGAGAGAGAGGACCCCCGCCCCGTTCCGTCGAAACTGATCGCAGGTTGCCTGCTTTAACTCACCGCGTTTGCCGAGGCGTATTCCTTGAGGCAGTTGTCGAGTTTCTCCAACTCAACCTTCAACAGATCCAATTGTTCCTTGGCTGCGCCGAGGTCCCCGCTCTTGCCGGTCTTCTCGAGGTCGTAGGCCAGTTCCCGTGCTTTCTGCGCGCCGAAGATGCCGGTGTCGCGCTATTAAACGGCACGGGCTTCTTGTAGGAACAAGTCTGATACGTTTGTACGTTCCCGCAGGTTGGCACGCTCGTGTCCTCGTGATGTTGAACCGCAATAGTTCTCCGAACGTCTTGTCGCGACTAAAACACCTTCTTGTCCAGCTCACCCGACTTGTATCGATCAAGCGCTTCCGCAGCTGCACGGCTTTCGGCGGCCTTTTTGCTCTTCCCCACACCGCGGCCAATTTCGTGATTTCGATAGAACACGGCGCATTCGAATACCCGATCGTGATCAGGACCGCGCACGTTTGTCTGTTCGTAGTGCGGATGATCGGGTGAGATGGATTGGAGGATCTCCTGCAGTTCCCCCTTCGGATTCCGCAACGCCGTCGGAGTATCCATGTGTTCAAGCCGCTCAGTGAATTGAGACATGATGAACTTGCGCGTGTAGTCATAGCCCGCATCCAGAAACACCGCCCCGATGAACGACTCATAGGCGTCGGCCAGCGTGGACGGTCGTTGCCGTCCTCCGTTCTGTTCCTCTCCCTTGCTGAGAATGAGCAACTGGCCAAGTCCGATCAGGCGCGCCTGTTCGGCCAGCGTGGAACGATTGACCAGTTCGGCACGCGTCTTGGTCAGCAACCCTTCCCCCACTTGTGGAAATTTGGCGTACAGGTGATCGGACAAAACCAGTTGAAGCACTGCATCGCCGAGAAACTCCAGTCGCTGGTTGTTGTGGACCGCCGACTCGTGTTCGTGCCCCATCGAAGGATGAGTCAGCGCAAGGGTCAGCTGCCCCTCGTCCTTGAATCGATACCCGATTCGACCCTGAAACTCATTTAAGTTCGACACAGCTGTTTCGCAGTTGGCTGTCCGCGAACTGCTGTCACACATTTGCGGACTCTAGACGGTCGGGTTGGTGGTCAGGGTCGGGAACTTCAGATGTCTCTTCTGATTCAGGGTCTTCGATTTCGACCTCGGCGTCCCCGGACTCTTCAGCTTGGCTTTCATCCGAGGGTAAACCGTTCTCCATGAGATCGGCAACCTGCTTTTGGACCACGTCCAATTCGGTCAACTGAAGTTCAGGATCCGGAATGGTGAACACGTCACCGTTCTTCGGATGCTCGTACACCAGGATCCGGCGCCCTTCCTCGCGAAACTCATCCTTCACCTTCAAGACCCGCTTGCGTTCCAGCATCACAGCAAGGATGTACGATGCGTTGAGATAGACGGGGTCATTTAGTTCCAATAATTTGCGCAACAGACCTTCTGCAGTCTCTTTCTGAATCGCTTCGGGTGGAGCTGGAGGAGGAGCCTGATAAACGCCGCGCCAAGCCGACAGAAAGCCATCGGGCCGCGCGGATCCTTCCTGATACTTCTCCTCCCAGCACGCGTCGCAAAGATCCAGCCGGGCATACTCAGCCTCGTCTGACCAGAGGATCGTTCGATAGGCCTGCTTGTCCTCAAATCCGTTGCCACACTCGCCGCACAGATGCGCCCGGGATTGTATGTTCCAATCGTTCATTCGGTTTCTTGCCCGTCAATCATGGCATCTTCAGAAAACAGCCCCCTCACATCAACTCCATTCCCCTGCCGAATTGTGTGCCATTGTGAACCCGCGCGAATTGGAGAAGCAACAGCGTTTCGGAGACCTGCGAACAAACTCGTGTCAGCCCGACGCGCCGCTCCAGTTCAACTTGTTCCTCAGCGTTCGGAAGAATGAGTCGCCATCAATTTGCAGAAGTTTGATGGTCCGGCGGCTCTTGCGAATGGTCACCGGCTCGGTCGGACGCATCGGGCCAACCATGATGCCGTCGGCTGAGAGATTGGCCTCGGGCTTCTCACTCAGCCCGCGGATTTCAATTTGCGAATCGAGACTCAGGATGACCGAGCGATTGGAGAGCGTGTGCGGGCAAATGGGCGTGAGCATGAAGACCTTGGACTGTGGGCTGACCAACGCCCCCCCAGCGGCCAGCGAATAGGCCGTCGATCCGGTGGGGGAACTCACGATCAGTCCGTCGCAGCGGTAGCGAGTCAACTCTTCGCCGTTCACGCGGACCTCCAGTTCGATAAGACGTGACTGCTCGCCGCGGGCAACCACGAAGTCATTCATCGCGACAGAGCTGACCTTCCGGCCATCGATGACGCCCGAGCATTGGATGAGCGATCGGGGTTCGAGGGCATAGTTTCCGGCCCAGATATGCCGGAGGGCTTGGGACAGTTTGTCATCCGGCACTGTCGTCAAAAAACCCAGCCGACCGGCATTGACGCCGATCATGCAGGGGGAACCGGCCGAATTTCGCGCCGTGCTCAGGATTGTGCCGTCTCCTCCGACTACCAACAAAAGGTCCGTTTTTCGGGATAACGCAACAGAGTCGTTGTGAACTACAACATTGAGGTTTGCGAAGTCTGCTGTGGCGCGGTCGGCTGCCACAACCCGTCCGCTGCGCTTGATCAGTTGTGCGGCCTTGCGGACAATGGCGCGACAGGCCGGCTTGCCGGTGTTGGCAACCAGTCCGATTCGGGCGAATTTTTCAGTCTTCTTTTTCAATCAGTGCCAGGAATTCCTTATTGCCGGCCGGTCCGGTGATTGGCGACTCGATCTCGCCGATCCAGTGGCAGTTTGTGGTCTGGACGAATTGCCTAAGTTCATCCAGCACCCGCTGGTGAATGGCAGGATCGGTGATCACGCCCTGCCCGCGATCTGCTTCGGCCTTGCCGGCTTCGAATTGCGGTTTGACCAGCGCCAGAAGTCTAGCGGCAGGCAGCATTAAATCAATGGCTGCGGGAATGATTTTGCTGAGCGAAATGAAGGAACAGTCCGCCACGACCAGCGGAAACGGTTGGAACGGATCGGGAAAGCTCGCTGGCGTAAGCATTCGCGCATTGGTGCGTTCCATGACAACCACACGATCGTCGTTGCGCAGCTTCCAGTCCAGTTGACCGTGACCGACGTCCACCGCGAACACGCGCAGCGCACCACGTTGCAACAAACAATCGGTGAAGCCGCCCGTGGATGCGCCCAGATCCAAGGCCTGCAACCCGGTCGGATCAATGGCGAAATGATCCAGTCCTTTCTCCAACTTCAAGCCGCCCCGGCTGACATACTTTTCCGAGCCGCGCAGTTCGATACAATCATCGGGTTTGATGTTGTCGCTTGCCTTGCGCGCAACTTGTCCGTTGACCTCCACCTGTCCGGCCATAATCGCGCGCTTGGCTTTTTCGCGGCTTTCAAAATGTCCGCGCTCGACGAGGGCTTGATCGAGGCGTTGTTTCAAGACTGGTCTTCAGGTGGACGACAGGCGGCCTTGGGCTGGTTCCAACGCAAACCGCGAAGAGATTTCGGCATGAGCTTGATCGTGTAGAACAACCTACCCTGCGCGTCTTTGCCGGGTTCGTGAATGGGAACGATATTGGGATGTTCCAGTCGCCCCAGCACAACGGCTTCACGTATGAATCGTTTGCGCGCTTCGCTCGAAATTGCGGCATCGGGCAGCAAGACCTTCATCGCCACGGTGCGACTCAAAGATTCATCCTGCGCTTCCAGAATGGAACCCATGCCTCCCTGTGCGATCTCCGCGCCCTGCGCGCAATTCTGCGAACCGGGCCGCTCTTCCATTTCGCTCGCGACCACGGAGTACGAAAGTTTGGGTCGGGATCCGCTCAGCGTGCGACTTGTGCCCAGCGTTTTTGCAGCCGCGGCATTGGTGGTGGCATATGCTGTCTCACGCGATGCGAGATCCTGGCCGACGGGACTGACCAGCAGCGACACAGCACCGATGTGCAGCGAAGAAGGATCGGGAAGTTCACACGATCCACGCGGCGAATAGTCTCCAACCAACGTACCCGCAGTGCTGCCCAGGTCTTCGATGGTGAATCCCTTGTTGCTGAGATCCAAACGCGCGTGATGACGCGACACGGTTTCCGATTCGGGCAAGAGGTCACAGCTCTCATGCCGGCCAACAACGTAACTCCCTTCCGCCACACGGAATTCCCGGGTGCGGCCATCCTCAAACGTGGCGATCAATTCGAGCTGGTCCATGTCGGAGCCGTGCGCGCACGCATGGTTCCCCAAGCGCTGGGCGAGATCAAGCCGCGGATACGCAATGCTTGCGATTCACCCGGCCATGTGCAAACTCGCGCGCTCTTTTGCGCGAGCGCGCCACACTATGGAACACATTCGCAACATAGCGATCATCGCCCACGTCGATCACGGCAAGACGACCCTCGTCGATTGCCTGCTCAAGCAGTCGGGAACCTTCCGTTCGAACGAAGCCAAGGCTACCGAGGAACGGATCATGGACTCCATGGATCTCGAACGAGAAAAGGGCATCACCATCAAGGCCAAGAACGCTGCGTTTCGCTATCACAACTTCCACGTAAACATCGTGGACACTCCCGGCCATGCCGACTTCGGCGGAGAAGTGGAGCGCATCATGTCCATGATCGATGGTGTGTTGCTGGTGGTGGATGCGCTGGAAGGACCTCAGGCACAGACTCGCTTCGTGTTGCGGAAGGCGCTCGAAGCCGGTGCCAAGCCGATCGTCGTCATCAACAAGATCGATCGCGATCACGCGAATCCGAAGAAGGTATTGGATGATGTGTTCGAGTTGTTCCTCCAACTGCACGCCACGGATGAGCAACTGGATTTTCCCTTCTGTTATGCGAGCGCGAAGGACGGTTACGCGAAGATGGAACTCGATCACACCAGCGGAACCATGGAACCGCTCTACGAGTTGATCGTGAAGAACATCCCACCTCCCCGCGCACACGCCGGCGAGGGCTTTCAACTTCCAGTCGCGAATCTGGACTACGACAACTATCTCGGTCGAGTCGCCTTTGGCAAAATTCACTCTGGCATCGTCAAGGTCGGGCAACAGGCGATCTGCCATCGTGTTGACGGAAGTACGAGCAAGGGAAAGGTCAGTGCGATTTTCCACTTTCAAGGTTTGAAACGGATTCAGATCGACGAAGCCCATGCGGGTGACGTCGTGGGTGTGGCCGGCTTCGAGGAAGTCTCCATTGGTGAAAGCCTGTGTGATTCCGAAGAGCGCGAAGCATTGCCCGGCAAACCGATTGATCCGCCGACAATCCAGATGGAATTCGCCATCAACGACGGACCCTTCGCCGGCAAGGAAGGTGACAAGGTCACCGCGCGTCATATCTGGGAACGGCTCGAACGCGAGACGCGCACCAACGTCGCGCTGCGAATCGCGCAGACGGATGATCCGAAAATCTTCGCCGTGAGTGGTCGTGGTGAAATGCAAATTGCCATCCTCGTCGAACAGATGCGACGTGAAGGGTACGAGGTACTTGTCAGCCGCCCGGAAGTGCTTTGGAAAAAAGGCCCGGAAGGCGAACTGCTTGAGCCGATTGAGAAACTTTTCGTGGAACTGCCCCAAGACTGCATGGGACCGGTGATGGAGAATCTCGCCAATCGCAAGGCCGACATCACGAACATGGATCACCACGGCGAACAGGTCACCATCGAGGCGATCGTTCCCATGCGCGGTCTCATTGGATTCGAATCTGACCTAGTCAATTCCACCCGCGGCATGGGTGTGATGAGCCACCTCTTCCACGAATACGGCCCTGATCGTGGCGAGATCTCCGCGCGCAAGAGCGGTTCGTTGATCAGTATTGAGATGGGCGACGTCACCGCCTACTCGCTCGATACGATTCAGGAACGTGGCAAGCTCATGGTCGTTCCCGGCGAAAAGGTCTATGCCGGCCAGGTCATCGGCGAAAACTCCCGGCACCAGGATCTCCCCGTCAATCCGACCAAGGCCAAGCACCTCACCAACATGCGATCCTCCGGCGATGGCAAGGGCATCATGCTCGACGCCCCGATGCTCCTCACCTTGGAACGCGCGATCGAATTCATCTCCGATGATGAATACGTCGAAGCCACCCCCGAGAACCTTCGCCTCCGCAAGAAGATCCTCGACGAACACGAACGCAAGCGCGCGCAGAAGCACCGCAAACTGAAGTTCGTGGAGTAGTTGCCAAGGCACGCGTACCGTGCGCCCGAGTTCCGTGAAAACAACGAATCAGATACGACGACTTGTTGATGTCCTCGTTGGACTGTTGGCCATCTCCAGAGTGCATGGTGCCGAGTTTCTCGTCATTGAGCCGGATGACAGGAAGAGTGGGAGCAGATTTATTGGTGAAGAATTCATCCGCACGATGGGTTACGAGTTTACAGTTGGAGATTCGCCTATTTCGGTGATGGCCTTGGGTGTCCGGGATTGGGATGGCGGTGTAATTGGACCAACCACTCGCGACTCGGCGCGGCCGGACCTGATTTAACGGGTGTCTTATTCTTGCTCGATCCCGCTGCGAGAGGTTTACACTCGCTGGAATGAATACGTCCTCCCTGCGCACACTCCTTGTCCCTCTCCTGGCCATTCTGTTCAGCGGATCGACCGCACTTGTTGCCGCGAAGCAACCGAATGTGGTGTTTATCCTCACCGACGACCTGGGTTGGAATGAGCTGGGGTGTTACGGACAGACGAAGATCAAGACGCCGAACGTGGACTCGCTGGCGCGGGATGGGATGCGTTTCACCCAGTGCTACTCTGGCAACGCGGTCTGTGCTCCTTCGCGTTGTGTGTTGATGACCGGCAAACATCCGGGGCACGCAATCGTTCGCAATAACCGGGCGATGGCACGCTTCGGCGAGCCGGAAGGACAGCATCCGCTCCCGGCCTCGGAAGTGACGGTCGCCGAATTGCTGAAACAGAGTGGTTACGTCAGTGGAGCCTTCGGCAAGTGGGGGCTGGGCAATACCGGTTCGCCCGGCAATCCCACCAAACAGGGCTTCGACCGCTTCTTTGGCTACAACTGCCAGAGCCATGCCCACAGCCTTTATCCGGCGACACTGTGGAGCGACAACAAGAAGGTGAAGCTGAACAACGGCAATGGGATTCCCGGGCACGCGAAGCTGCCGCCCGAACTGGACGAGAACCAATTGGAGAGCTACGCGATGTTCAAGGGACAGGAGTACGCGCCGGAAACGATCAACCAGCAGGCCCTGAAGTTTCTTCGCAAGAACAAGGACAAGCCGTTCTTCCTCTATTACCCAACCGTGATTCCGCACCTCGCGTTGATGGTGCCTGACGAGGATCTGGAACGGTATCACAAGGAGGGCTGGAAGGAGACACCCTTCACGGCCCGCAAGCGCAGGAGCTACACACCGCACCACACACCAAAGGCGGGATACGCGGCCTTTATCACGAAGATGGACACATTCGTGGGACGCGTTTTGAATCTCATCGACGAATTGGGTGTGCGGGAGAACACGATCGTGGTGTTTTCGAGCGACAATGGCGCAACGTATTTGCCGGAGGTGGACTATAAATTCTTCGAGAGTGTGGGCCCCTTGAGGGGCTTGAAGGGATCGCTATACGAAGGCGGCATCCGAGTTCCCTTGATCGTGCGCTGGCCCGGGAAAGTGAAGGCCGGTTCGGTGTCGCACGTGTTGACCGGCTTCGAAGACTGGTTGCCGACGATCATGGAACTGACGGGTGTGAAGGTGGATCTGCCGCCGGGAATCGACGGCGTGAGCCTGGCTCCCGTGCTGTTGGGCAAGGCCAAACCGGGTGAAGGCGGGCGCGACTTCCTCTATCGGGAATTCGCGGCCTACGGCGGGCAGCAATCCGTCTATCTGGACCGCGGCAAGTGGAAGGCGATCCGGCAGAACCTGATGTCGGTGGGCAAGGCGAGAGCCACCGGACGTAGGGGGGGACGGAAAGACCAGGGCGGTTCGGACGAGAAATCGGGAACACTGGAACTCTACGATCTCGAGAACGACATTGGGGAATCCAAGAACGTCGCGAACGCGCATCCGGATGTGGTGGCGCGTGCGGAGTCGCTGATGAAGAGCGAACGCTTTCCCTCAAAAGATTTTCCGTTCAAGGCCTTGGACGAATGAACCTGGCCCGCCGAAAACTTCTGATTGCCGGCGCTGCGGTTCCGGCCGTCGTTGCCGCCGGTCTGGCGGACAAACGCGTTCCGCGAGTTGATACTCACCTGCACTGTTTTGCTGGCGCGAAGGACCCGCGTTTCCCGTATCACGAACGAGCGCCCTATCGTCCGGAACCTGCGGCAACACCCCGGCATCTGCTGGAGTGCATGGACGGAGCCGGCGTGGACTTTGCCGTGGTCGTTCACCCGGAACCTTACCAGGACGATCACCGTTATTTGGAGCATTGCCTGGAGATTGGCGGCAAGCGTCTCAGGGGAACCTGTCTTTACTTCTCCGGCAGGCCTGGCTCCGTGGCAAAGCTGCCGGGGTTGGTGAATCGCGCACCGATCGTTGCCGCCCGCGTTCATGCCTACGCACCGGGGCGACTGCCGCCCTTTGGCAAGCCGGAACTGCGGGCGCTGTGGAAAACCGCGGGCGACCTTGGCCTGGCCCTGCAGATCCATTTCGCTCCCCGCTATGCGTCCGGATTCGAACCGCTGATCAAGGAATTCCCTGACACACGCGTCATCATCGATCACCTCGGGAGGCCGTTTCAGGGTATTCCCGAGGAGCACGAAGTCGTCGTCCGCTGGGCGCGCTTCAAGAACACCGTGATCAAACTTTCGTCGATTCCGCTGCAGACAAAATACCCGCATCGCGACATCGCCTCGGTCATCAAGAGGCTGGTCGCCGAATTTGGGGCCGAACGTATGATTTACGGAGGTGGATTCAACGCATCCGCGACTCCCAATTCGTATCGCGCGGCATTCGACCGGGCGGAGTCGTTCATCGCCCAACTGCCAGCCGCCGATCGTGCGGCCATTCTCGGTGGGAATGCCGCGAAGATGTTTGGGTTCACGTGAAACTCGCCGGGAACATTCAGGGAAACGTCACCGATCAAGGGGGGCCACACGTGTGCTGAAAGCCAGGTGAAATCAGACAACGCTCAGGGTTTGACGAAGCGTTTTCCCTCACCATCCTCTCCCGCTTTCCGTTGTCCCACCGTATCTAGCAGCCTGTTTAAAAATGGGCATATGAGCATCTCGGTAAACCAAGCCAAATTCGTTACGCTGAATGCCCGCGAATTATTTGCTGGCAGGTGATTTCAAGTTTGGCGAGCAGGTGACGACTCCACCAGGTCACGGTTTTGACCACCATGACTGAATTGTAATGAGGGGCGCAGAGTTCCTCCAAGAATGGATCGAAGCCGCCTTCTTCCAACACTTGGTTGAGTTGGTTGTAGAAAGGATGCCCCGAGCCTTTGCGAATTTGAT
>PBAL01000050.1 GCA_002715965.1 Verrucomicrobiales bacterium
AGAGGGAGAGATTCGAACTCTCGAGGGCCTTTCGACCCCGCACGCTTTCCAGGCGTGTGCCTTAAACCACTCAGCCACCTCTCCAGCCGGTTTGAAAGGTCCCGTGGTCAGGGCCGGACTAATTCGCACGCAGACCTGCAAAGGGCAAGCGAAATCCCGATCCACCCTCAATGAAGGTTTCTGCGGAAGAGTGAGACGGTGTCCGCACAACAACTCTGCGCCACCTCCGCATCATAGCTGGGACCGGCATCACGCATGAAAGCATGATCCGTCTGAAACTCGTGCCAGCAGTGGCTGGTTCCAGCCTCTTCCAGCGCGGACCGGATTGCGTTTCTGCCATCGGCGGGAATCAAAGGATCCTCTTGTCCGAGATAAAAAGCACACTCGCCGCGAATCTCACCGAGCCGATCCAACGAGTCGGCGTGTTCGCCCTTGCCAAGCTGGCCCGAGTGAAGCCCGCTTGGATAGTACGCCGCGACGGCTCCCACTTCCGGATTGAATCCAGCGCGCACCGCGAGATGTCCGCCGATGCAAAAGCCCATCGTCCCAATCGCGGCAGATGACTGTTCGTAGCTTCGAAGCATCGTGATCACCGCGCCCGCATCGGCATCGAATGCACCCAGAGTTTTCTCCACTTTCACACGCCGGCCCTCAGCAGTTCCCTCGTCGTTGTATGGCAGGACTTTCCCACCGGGCAGCAAGTCATGAAAGATCTCAGGCACCGCAACCACGAATCCATGCCCGGCGACAATCGATGCTGCTCTACGCATCTGATGGGTCACCTGGAAAATCTCGCTGAACAATATCACCGCCGGAACCGCCCGCTCGGTTTCCGGACGGAACAGATAAGTCCGCATCGGGCCCGATGGCGTGGCAACGTCGGTGAATTCGTTGTCGATGATTTTCATTGCACCGTCGGTCTGAATCGCTGCGCGGACCAGGTGGCGTCGATCGACGCACTCGCCACGGGCTCGTAGCCGGCTTCTTCAAGAATGGTCCACCCTTCCCGCATGCTCAGGGTTGTCTGCTCGCCAGAAGTCTTCTTGGGAAACGCCACCCAGAAAATGGAGCCAAGTTTGAGCGACTCGATGGCGTTCTCCGCAAACTTTTTCAACTCGTGCTCGGACTTGGCGAACAGCAGGGTCCAATCACAGGTTTCCTTTCCGCCGGATTGCAGAGCGACCTTGCCAGGCAAAGTTCCGAAGGTCTCCCAAAAACCGGCGGGCGTGTTGATGAACCGGGCCTGCGTGCCGGGTTTGAGGAGAAGTTTCTTCGGAAGTGGCGTTGCCATACGCGCAAAAGGAAAGCGCGCGAGTGAAAAAGCGGCAAGATCTTAGTCCAACAGACGAACTGTTCTCTCTCAAAACGGAAAATACCCGCTTGGCGAACCAGCGGGTCCGGATAATTCGAAAAGACTCAATTCAGGCGCCAGACAATCCGGGCCTTATCCATGTCGTACGGAGACATCTCCATCTTCACGCGATCGCCAACTGACAAACGGATCCAACGCTTGCGCATCTTGCCGCTGATGGTCGCCAAGACGAGGTGTTTATTGGGCAACTCCACGCGAAACATGGTGCTCGGAAGCACCTGCGCAATCTTACCTTCAACTTCGATATGTTCTTCTTTTGCCACGTAATCCGTAAATAGTTCCGGGAGTTGCCGTTTCCAGCAGGGCTGAGAAGAGTGCCTCAGATTCCGACGACTTGGGAAGGAAAATGATTGTAGAAGCAACATTCGAAGGCGGTTTGCAGCCGAGTAAGATTCGATCTTGCTGTCCAGCCCTCCAGCCTCTACAACCCGCTCATGGAGTCAAAGGAGGCGTTCATTGCGCTGAACATGGTCGAAGGCATCGGCCCGATACGCGTGCGCAAACTGCTGGAACATTTTGGTGAACCTCAGGCAATTCTTTCGGCCTCGAAGTTGAAATTGGAACAGGTACCCGGAGTCGGCCCCGAGGTCTCCGATAAGATCACGGGGTGGAAGGACAAAGTCCGACTCGATGAAGAACTCAAGCGCATCGAGGAATTCGGCTGCCAGGTGATCACGCAGGATGACGAGGGATTTCCAAGTCTGCTGCGTGAGATCTACGATCCTCCGATCGTCCTTTATGTGCGTGGTCAGATTCTTCCGAAAGACAAGAATTCCATTGCCATGGTTGGGTCGAGGCAAACGACCCATTACGGAATCGAAACGGGTCGGAAGCTCGGATATCAGCTCGCCTACGCAGGCGTTACCGTTGTCAGTGGAGGAGCACGCGGAATCGATACGGCTGCTCATCAGGGAGCCTTGTCCGCGAAGGGCCGTACCATTGCCGTGCTCGGAACTGGCATCAACATCGTGTTCCCGACTGAGAATCGTGAACTCTTCGAGCGGATCGCTTCCAGCGGTGCGGTTATCAGTCAGTTCCCCTTCAATCGCCCTGCAGATAAACAATCATTCCCCATCCGCAATCGCATTGTCGCGGGGATGACACTGGGCTCGGTCGTCGTCGAAGCGAATCTCACCAGCGGTTCGTTGATCACCGCGCGCTTCGCAACAGACTATGGACGGCAGGTATTTGCCGTACCGGGGCGGATCGATTCCCCACGCAGCAAAGGCTGTCATGACCTTATCAAAAAAGGCGCAAAGCTCTGTGAGGATGTTGAAGATGTGCTGGATGAATTCGAATACCTGTTCCCCGCCAGTAATCGTCCGGCTTCACCTGCCGAGACGGGCGTGCTTCCCGGCATTGATCTCGATGAAGAGGAAACGCGTGTCCTCGACGTGATCGGAAAGGGTGAACTCAGCGTCGATGAGATCATTCGCGAGACCGGCCTTCCCGCATCGAAAGCGAACGTGTTGCTCATGCGGCTTCAGATGAAGAAGCTGATTCAACAGTTGCCTGGCAGGATTTACCGCTTGAACAAGTAATTCCTCAAAGTCGGCAGATTTCCGAGCACAGTTAGGAATCCGACCTATGGAGTTCTCCCCCGAACTCGCGTTTATTTGCGGCCATGTTGAACGTAGAGCTGGCCCGATCTGAGAACCCATCGGAAACAGAGTCATCGACGACGGCACATCCTGCCGCTCCCAAGCCACTTGCTGGCGAAACCGCGAGGTATCACGCGGACGTCAGGAAGAACCTCATGAATCTCCAGCAATTGAAGGCAAACGAACCGGATTCATCTGGCTGACTTCACCCTCCTCCTCCTTCTCCAAGCAACGCCAACGGTTTCGGTCGTTGGTGCACTTTTTTGAAAAGAGCGTGCCCCAGCCCTGGCAATCAACTGCGCTTTTTCAGCAACGCCTTTTGCAATTGTTTCAGCGTCAGCGTGTTCACCACGTCTTTTTTCGTGAGCCAACCTTTCCGAGCCACGCCCGCACCAAGTCGAAGAAATCCGTAATGCGCTGATCGGTGAGCATCACAGTTAATCACACACTTCACACCTTTCTCACGGGCGTAGTGCCAGAGGCGCCAGTCCATATCCATGCGATAAGGGCTCGCATTGAGTTCGATCCAGGTGCCCGTTTCGGCGCAGGCATCGATCACCGCGTGTTGATTCAGTTTGTATGCGTCGCGCGTGAGCAGCAGTCGGCCCGTGATGTGACCAAGCGTCTGCACATACGAATTCTCAGCGGCCTTGATGATCCGTTTGGTCATCTCCGCTTCTGAACCGCCAAATCCTTGGTGCACGCTGGCAACGACGCAATCGAGTTGCGCCATAAGATCGTCATCGAAATCGAGCTTACCTCCGGATAGGATATCCACCTCCGAACCACTGAGCAGCCGGAAGGCGTTGCCGTCCTTCTCGTAGGACTTGTTGACCTTTTCGATCGCAATAAGCTGTTCCTCCACCCGTTTCTCATCGAGTCCGTTAGCCACGAAGCTCGAACGGGAATGATCCGTAATCGCCCAATACGCGCAGCCCATTTCATCAGCCATCGCGGCCACTTCCTCTAAACTTTGTTTGCCGTCGCTCCAATTGGAATGATTGTGCAGCGAACCTTTCAGGTCCGTCCACTTCAACAGCTCGGGAAGTTTGCTCTGCTCTCCGGCTTGAAACTCACCTTTATCCTCACGCAATTCCGGGGGGATGTATGTGAGGTCAAGTTCCTTGAAAATGTCCTCCTCCGTCCGGCAATCCAGCCGCAGCTTTGGATCGCGGGTTTCTTCCTTGGAACGGAACAAGCCGTATTCATTGAGGCGCAACCCGCGTTCGATCGCGCGCTGGCGCATGACAATGTTGTGTTCCTTGCTGCCGGTGAAATAGGCCAGCGCGCAGGCAAATTCATGGTCGCTCACCACCCGCAAATCAGCCTGGATACCACCTTCCATGTTGACGCTCGCCTTGGTCCCCCCTTGGGCGAGAACGTTCAGGATACCCGGCTGGCTGGTAAAAAAATCAATCAAGTTCGCCGGCTTTGTGGACGAGACCAGGAAGTCCACATCGCCAATGGTCTCTTTCCAACGACGAAGACTGCCGGCGATGCTGCAGCGGATCACGTCCGGGTGACTGCGCAATGATTCCAGGATCGGTTCCGCAACTGCCAACGCATCGTCAATGCGATGCTTCGTCCCAAATTTCCTGAGGAAATCCAGGCTCTCCAGAATCTTCTGTTCAGTCTTCTTGCCAAAGCCGGACAGCCCAGCCAGTTCCCCACCTTTGCAGGCCGCTTCAAGTCCATCAATGGTATCGACTCCCAACTCATCGTTGATGGCCTTGATCTTCTTCGGGCCCATGCCGGATATTTTCAACATCTCGATCAAACCCGGCGGGATCGACTCCTTGAGATTGGTGTAATACTCAAGCTCACCGGTCGTCACCAGCGCGGTGACTTTCTCTTGCAAAGCCTTCCCAATCCCCTTGAGCGATTTCAGCCGATCTTCCTCGATGATCTTCGAAAGCGGCTCAGTCAATCCTTCAATCGTTCGCGACGCGTTCTGATACGCCCGCGTCTTGAAGGGATTCTCTCCCTTGATCTCCAGCAGAGTGCCAATCTCATCCAGAATTTCCGCAACGCCGTCGTTGTCCATGCGCGCAGTGTAGCGGGTCGGAACGGCGTGGGAATGAACAGTTACTCACTGAAGTGCGACGACAGGGGCAATAGGAGCTTCAGCTGGCTCTGCAGTTGCCCCTATTCGCTCCATCGACGGAGCAAACACGCGAGTCCGTGCCATCAATCAACTCATCACCATACCGCCATCCACGGTCAGCACCTGACCGGTGATGTAACCGGCACCGTTTCCGGCAAGGAACAAAGCGGCATTGGCGATATCATCCCCCTGACCCAAGCGGCCCAGGGGAACTTCCTTGAGGATGCCTTCCTTCTGTTCGTCACTAAGTACGGACGTCATGTCGGTTTCGATGAATCCCGGCGCAATGACATTCGCGGTGACACCCCGTGAAGCAAGTTCACGCGCGACGGATTTGGTGAATCCAATCAGACCCGCTTTACTCGCGGCATAGTTCGCCTGCCCGGCATTCCCGATCAATCCGATCACTGAAGCCACGTTGATGATTCTTCCCGCCTTCTGCTTGATTAGAGGGCGCGTGAAAGCCTTCACGAAATTGAACGCCCCCTTGAGATTGGTGTTGAGCACGGTGTCCCAATCCTCATCGCTCATGCGCATCAACAAACCGTCGCGAGTCACGCCGGCATTGTTGACGAGGACATCGATCTTGCCGCAGTCGCTGGAAATCTGCTTGGCGCAGGCACCAACGGCTTCCGCATCAGCCACATCCACGGCATAGGCCCAGGCATTGCGCCCGAGGGCTTTTATTTCGTCAGCCACCTTCTGGGAATTGGCTTCGGTCCGGGAAACACAGGCGACATCCGCTCCGGCTGCAGAAAATTTCAGTGCAATTGCACGGCCGATTCCGCGTCCCGCTCCGGTCACCACGGCAATCTGTCCATCAAGTTCGCTCATAGGCAGGCAGTTGTCGCGTTTCGGCCTTCCCGTTGTCAATTCGTCGTTGGAGTTCTATGGAAATATTCTGTTGAATGGCAATTCACTCCCTAGTCTCACGGCTGTTTGAGAGTGGGATTTCGAGGTGTTGTGAGTGCGCTTCACACCAGATAAGAACGAGGGGCTGCTATGAGCGCAAAGACCTGCCAGACCACCGGCTGGAAAGAAGAGGGCCAGATCAACCACGGAGAACTTGAGTTTGAAGAGCACCTGATGCGCTTCACCGGCGAGGTCGCGCCGAAGAAGAAAAAAAGGGCAAGCCCTGCAGATCCCATCCAGACTTTGAGGTGTCGTTCTTTTGCAAACAGTGCGATCGCAAACTCTGCATCTCACCTATTCTATCAGTACGCCTGCTCGGCGTGATGTATTTGCAAAACAAACGACACCTGCGTTGGTTTCGCTCCGAGTAGCGAGCAGATTCCACGAGAACACGGACCACTCGCTCACGCTCGCTGCTACAAGTCACCTCGTTCAATGCAACATCACCAAATCGTGCGGTTGCCGCATCAACTCGGCCTCCAGATCCAGGAAGTGATCCAGTCGATCGTGGGCCTCCTCGTTGTTGATCTCGCAGGCCATCAGCCAGAACGTGGCATAGTGATTTCCCTCTGATTCAACGAGGCTGCCATAGAACTCGGCCAGTTCACCATCATGGTCGGGCAAACGATCCCGGAGAATCTGAAACTTTTCACAACTCCGCCCCTCGATCAGCGATGCAACAATCAAGTGATCGATCACCTGCTCATCAACACCGTGCCGGATGCCACGCATCAAGCCGGTAATCCATGGACTCTGGGGTGTGAAGCGCAGCTTGTGCCCGCGTTTCTCCAACAATTGCAGCACCAGTTCGAAATGCTGAAGTTCCTCAATCGCAATCGCATTGAGCGTGTGAACATGCCGAAGAGTGTGCCGATACTTCTCCAGGTTGATCGCGCTGGTCGCGGCTTTCCGTTCCAAGTGCGCATGATCAATCAGCATCGCCGGCAGGTCCGACACGATCTTGTCGAACCAACCCGCCGGAATCTTTTCCCGAAACAACAGCACCGGCGATAATTAGCAGGGATGACGCAATACCGGCAAGATGCGCATGCGGGTCAATCCCTACTCCCAGAGTCCGGCAAGCTCTTCCTCACCTTTCAAGAATCGAAGACTCCCCTTCTCTGCCACCCGCGTATAGACACCGGTCGCAAACCTGAACTTTTCCCAGAGTTCAGGGATCTTCAGCTCCTTGCCCGCGCCATCCACACCACCGGCAATGACCAGCTTCCTCGGCGCCACCATGGCAGCGATGTGTTGCACATCACCCAAATCTCGAAGCACCCCGGGTACGATGGTTCCCAGCCGCTGACCTTCGTAGGGAACGTCGCTGATATAGGAGGCTAGCATGTCGACCGCAATCGTCTGTTCCACCCGATCATCCATCGCAGCCGTTGCCACCGCCACGAGGGCCGCCGGGCCAACGCCGATCAGTGTCGTCGTTCCAAGAGTCTCGCGCGCATTCAGGAACGCACGGACATCCTGCACCCATTGCCCCAGCAACGGCCGCCCGAGCCAGAGCGACCATTCCGCGGTGTTGTGATCCGGCGCACGGCGGATCGTATCCCGGTAATACGCATGTTCGCCGGTTGCACGAAGACTGAAGGTTTCGACTGCCTTGCCGGCCTTTTCCAGTGCCTTGGCAATGGCATGCGAGCGGCTGGCTTCGGCTCCCTCCATCGTCAATACTATGAATTGTGGAACACGGCGGTTTTTCCTCACCGGCGCCTTGCCCGCATTGATTTGAATGCCTCGTTCCGGCGCAAACGACTCGGACTCCCGATTTTGAAAACCCGTCGGCATGGTGCGTCCCAGCAGGCTTTCATTCAGCTTGCGACGGTTGACCTGCGTCCACTCGTTCCACTGATCCGCCGATTTGGGCAATAGTTTGCTGCCCAGAGCCTTGAATCCTTCACGCGCAGCGAACTGTGGAATGGTCATCCAGTTGCCGGGACGCGTTTCGCCCGGATAACAGCGAAGGACCTCCGGGTCCTCAAGTTTCATCTCCGGCTCTTTGATCGGTGAACCATCCCCTTCTCCCTTCAGATACAGGGTCATCCATCCGTACATGGCCTCGCGCATCGGAGCGTTGTAGGCGTGCCGCGATTCAATGATCGTGTGGCGAATATTGTCCGCCTTCCCGAACAAACCATAAACCGGACGGACCATCTTCAGCGATTTCTTCGCTTCCCCGACTGAGAACTGAAACGCATCCCGCGTCGCGCTGATCACCATCAATGCGCGTGGGACTGTCAGGCTCAACACTCCCCATTCCTCTGTGAACTTCAACGCCCCCGGTACGACCTCGCACATGCAGCACGCCGCGCCCAGGTAGGCCTGGTAATTCCCAACCGAACAGACCGGTACGACGGCCTTGAAACGCTCGTCCCAGGCACCGGCATACATCGTTTGATTTCCACCGCCACTGGCACCGGTGATGCCGATTCGATCTCCATCCACCTCTTTGCGGGTGAGCAGGTAATCCACCGCGCGCATGTTCTCGTAAACCTGCAGCCCACTCAGCGGTTTGCCCGAGGGATACAACGTGGCTGCAACCATCTCGCCATGATACTCGCCGAGCTTCTTCCCCAATCCTCTTTCACCCGCACCGAACGCATCCACGGCCAAGACGAAGAAACCCAACTTCGCAAGACCAACACAACGCGCCTGCACGTTGGTATCCTGCTTGGCTCCACGCCAATGCCCGTGCACACACAGAACAGCGGGCAGCTTGCCCTTCTCTTCCGGCACGTAGGCATTCGCCGTCATGTAGGCACCGGGCAAGGTCTGGAAAACGATTTTTTCGACACGATATCCATCCCGCTTCAATTCGCCCCGATGCTGATATTGCAAGGGAGCATGTTCCTTGGGAAATCCACCCCAAGCCTTCAGCAACTCCGTACGGATTGCCTTTCGCTGACGTTCCCACTGCGCCTTCGACCGGGGTGGTCGATCCCCCGCACGCATTGCCTTGGCCGCGCCCTGGATGAACTTGAGGAATGCATTCTCCGTCTTGGCCGGTGCAGCGCTGATTGGGGGCAACAGTTGCCCACCGAGCATCAGGCCTGCGAGCAGGGCGCGATTGATTCGAATCAATTGCCAATTCATGCACCGACAATCTGCAACCAGTCCCGACTAAGCAAAACAATTAGCCTGAAAATGAACCACCGTGTGTTATTGAAAACGGTGACATCTGAAGACCACAAGATAAGAAACCGCGCGATTGACAGTGGTCAGAACAGACCGCTTTTGATGCGTGCTCCCTCACCCCAGCCCTCTCCCGGCGGGAGAGGGAGAAGACGTTCGGTTTCAGTTGAGGCCTCCATTGCCAATGCCACCACATTTAATCACACACTTAACCACCGGCCTGAAGCAAATCAGCATGTTATCAATTGCTTGATTTCTCTTCCGCAAATGCCCTCCACTGACGATTCAGTTTCTTCGCGTCCGGCTCGCCTTTATGAACGATATAGCGAAACTTGGAAACGTAGGGCTTGCCCGGAGCCACCTCGAACTCGCCCAGCACCATCGGCGCCCAGCAAAAGTAGGGCATGTGCGGATGCAGGCGAACGGGCTGAGGCGAACGGAAGTTTGACGGGTGCGACAGGACGGCGATGCCCGTTGGTTGATTGTCGAGCTTGCCGTGCAGGCTCACCCAGTTTGGCCGGGAATGATTGCCTGCCTTCCACTTCAATGACTCACTGGTCAGGTAGTTGTACTTGCGCCTTGGCTCGGCAATGTCAGCTTTTGGTTTATCCTTCCGCTTCTTCTCCCAATCTCGAATTTGATCGCGGAGTTCGGTGTCGATCCATTCATTGCTGCCGCGGAGCGCCATCCCCCCATAGTGATACTTCTGAATCTTCAGCGCCGAGGAGGTGGCGCAGGTCTGTTTTGACGTGAGGTCGAAGCGGAAATGATCTCTAGAATCCCCATAGACGCGGACAGTCCAGATTTCATGCAGAATAGGTTTCGGTTTCTTCGGATCGGCGATGTCCTGGTAAGTCAAGCGCACTGTAAATCCACCGGAAGTGCTGCCGCTTTCAACCTTGAGCACCTTCTCGTGAGCAATTCGACCGAGTTCCAGCTTCTGATTCCAGAATTCCATCCTGCGCCCTTCGAATTCGCACCTCGTCCACGCGAAAAACAACGCGTGCTGATGCTTGTGATCGAACGGAAAATCGCCGGATACAATCTGACCATTGGGATTCCAGACAGGATGAATATGCCCGCTCCTGGCAAAGTGCGGCTCAGTTCCTCTTGGACCAGTCAATGTCGACTTGTTGTATTTCAGCACGGGCCTGCCATCCACGGTCACGGTGATCGCTCCCTCCGTTTCCTTACAGACAACCTTTGCCGATGCGGTCCAAGCAATGGTGATGGCCAGCAGCATGACAAGTGATTTTCGATTCATACGGGTATTTTGAAACTCAAGCCGCTCCCTGTGCGATCCAAAATTGCATTCGGAGCGACGCTGATTCTCTTCAAGAAGCAGCTTTGACAAACCAACGTTTCGAACGATGCGGGGTTCGTCATCAATCCGTACTCACCGATACGCGATTACGAACGTACGACGAAACGGAAACAGCACCTTGCCGTTCGCACGAATCTCGTAGGCTTGGGCAACCCGTCGTTTCAGTTCCTCCACGAACTCTGTCTGTTCCGATTCAATGCCCAGCGCACCTATGAACGGTCGCAGGCCTGTGCTCGAGATCCAATCCACGATCGCATCTGTGGAATTCATGACGTGGTGATATTCGGATTCCCAAACATCCAAAATAGAGGCCTCGCTTGCGAGTGCGTCATAATAGAATTCTGGAAGCTCCATTTTCAGCTCCTGACGCGCTGACTCCATTCGATCGTTCCAGCGCTCCTCGCGCGAAATCTCATGAATCAACTTCCGCACCTCGGCAAAGCTTCCGCTTGGAATCTGGAAGGCCAGGGCTCCACCATCGGCAGTCCCCGCGATCAGCCGCTTCATCAGCGCGCCGTGATCCGATGTCCATTGAATCGCTGCATTTGAGAACGCCAGATCCACAGGTTCATCCGGACTCCACTGCTCCAAATCTGCCAATTGCCAGCTTCGATCCGGATGCCTTTCCTTTGCAGCAGCAATCATCTCCACGGAGCTGTCCAATCCATACACATCCGCTTCAGGCCACCGTTGCCAGAGCAATTCTGTGCTATTTCCTGGACCACAGCCGAGATCCACGATTCGTCGCGGCGAGGACAAGTTGATCCTCGCCAGCAGATCAATCGCTGCCCGGGTTCGTTCGTCACCAAACTTCAGATAATGCTGCGCGTTCCAATCCGTCACTCACCGGATTTCAGTGCGCCGACTGGTTGCTGTCAACAACCGCTGCGTAGAAGCGAGAGTGAGCGAGCATGTTTGTCAGCGCGTATTTCTGATCGTTCACACTCGCAGCTACAGATTCCAACCAATCACACTTGCGTCCGAGTCGGCTTTGGTGACGTAATCTTCGAAATGGATTCGCCCGACATATCCGATCTGCGACGCAGCTACGAACGTGGCCAGCTCGATTTGGAAGATCTCAATTCTAATCCATTCCTGCAGTTCCGTGATTGGTTCGAACTGGCACGCGCCACACCCGAAGTAATCGAGCCCAACGCAATGGCGCTCTCAACCGTCGATGCCGAGGGCCAGCCAAATTCGCGAGCGGTCCTGTTGAAAGCCTACGACAATAAAGGTTTCGTCTTCTTCACGAATTACGGCAGCAACAAGGCTCTCGAAATTGAAGCCAATCGCCGGGTTGCGTTACTGTTCAACTGGCTCGGATTGGAGCGGCAACTGAAAATCCTCGGTCACGCAGAGAGAATCAGCCGAACGGATTCCGTTAAGTATTTTCTCTCACGCCCGGCCGGCAGCCAGCTCGGGGCATGGGTTTCCGACCAAAGCCGGGTAATCTCCGGACGCGGGCTCCTGATGTCCAAGCTTGATGAGATGAAGCGCAAATTCGCAGACGGAAAGGTGCCCTGCCCCGACTTCTGGGGCGGCTATCGTATCGAACCACACCAGTTCGAATTCTGGCAAGGCGGCCGTGACCGCCTGCATGATCGATTCCGGTATTCGTCCACGGCTGACGGAGAGTGGCAGATCGAACGATTGTCTCCGTAGTCCAACTGCGGTTGACAGCAAATCTTGCCCACTGATACTGAGTGTTAACTGTGAACGGATTCATCCACCAGATCACGTTTCTCCTATTCGCCACGCTCAACGTGGGTTCCGTTTTGGCGTCGGACAAGAGCACAACGCACTGGAGCTTCAAACCCATCGCCGAAGTCACCCTTCCCGCGATCAACGATGAAGCGTGGTCGGCTACGGACATTGATCGCTTCATCCTGCGCCGTCTTCGTAAGGCAGGAATTGAACCCGGTGTGGATACCACCAAACACACATGGCTCCGACGCGTATGTTTCGATTTGACCGGCCTGCCGCCAACCTTGGAGCAGATCGATCGATTTCTTTCAGACGAACACCCGGACGCAAAGGCGCGAGCCGTGGATCGGTTGCTGGCTTCATCGGCTTTCGGTGAGAAATGGGCGAAGCACTGGTTCGACATGATGTGCTATGCCGATTCGGTGGGAAGCGCAAGTATGCCGATGCGTCACGCATGGCGGTTTCGTGATTACGTGATCGGCGCATTGAATTCCGGGATCGCCCTGGATGAATTTGTCCGCCAGCAGATCGCCGGAGACCTGTTGGAGGCAAAGAGCCGGGAACAACGACGTGCAAACTTGACGGCGACAGGATTTTTGGCGATTGGCCCCTGGCAGCTTTCGGAGCAGGACAAGGGACAGCTTCGCGCCGACATCATCGATCACCAGATCACTCGCATCGGTGTGATGTTCCTGGGCATGACGCTCGATTGCGCGCGTTGCCACGACCATAAATTCGATCCTGTGGGCCAGCGGGATTACTACGCGTTGGCGGGAATTCTCGGGAATGTAGATGTGCTTGAGGGGATTTGGCGCAGCAATTTGAGCGGGCTGACCATCCGCGAACTGCCCGAAACCGTGACGGACCGCATTGCACGCGAAGAACGTATCCGCGCGCACGAATTGGATTTCAAGATTGCCAAGGCGAAGTGGCGCAAGCTCAACGCTTCGGCGAAAAAGGCAAAGACTGCATTGGCCAATACGCCAAGAGGAACCGATGAGCATGCCGCGGCTGTGTCCGTGTATCAGGAAGCCGTGAAAGCCGCCGGGACCGCCGAAGGCGACTGGCGATTTCTCGAGATTCACGCACCAACACCACCACGCATTCACGCAGTTGCAATGAAGGCCATGCCGGACAATGCGCGCATCAACCTGCGAGGCAGCGCCCACGCGCTCGGTGATGAGACGCCACGCGGGTTTATTGAAGGCATCGGCGAGCGCGCCTCGATCGATCGAGAATCGGACGGGCGACTGGAACTGGTGGACTGGTTGTTTTCGGATTCCAATCCACTGACCGCACGAGTTTATGTAAACCGTATATGGGCGCGTCTGTTTGGCCGCGGCCTCGTCGAACCGGTGGATTACTTTGGCATGGGCGTGAACGAAAACGAACCCACACACCCGGAGTTGCTGGACTACCTCGCGCGCAAGTTGCAGCGAAGCGGTTGGTCGCTAAAGAGCCTTCTCCGCGAGCTCACACTCTCTCGGGTATACGGATTATCATCAGCAAAGGATTCGACTGCCGCCCGGAGGGATCCGGAAAATAAATTGTGGTCGCGAGCCAACCCGCGCCGATTGGATTCGGAAATGATCCGGGACGGCGTCATGCTCATGAGCGGCCATCTCAACAGTTACAACGGGGGGCCGCCAATACCATTGAAAGAACGAACGTCACTGAGTCCCGGCGATCTGGTGAATCCGCCCACACTTCGGGGAAAGTTCAAGCTCACTCCGGCAGTTGCCCAGGCGCGGTCC
Source organism: Verrucomicrobiales bacterium (assembly GCA_002715965.1). Classification (GTDB taxonomy): domain Bacteria; phylum Verrucomicrobiota; class Verrucomicrobiia; order Limisphaerales; family JAYPXF01. The sequence goes on from PBAL01000050.1 coordinate 13,916, forward strand.
ATTTATCAGCCGGTGATCCGCTCGTATTTCCACAAGACACAAGACGTGCTGGAAACCTTCGACACGCCTAATCCGAACCAGATCACCGCGCGTCGCGCAAACTCAGCATCTCCAACTCACGCGCTCTTTCTGATCAACTCACCGTTCATGAAAAAACACGGCGATTACCTGGGCGCGTCTGCATTGGCGGACTCCACGAGTGATGACCGACAGCGCCTGGCGCGACTTTGGCTGAGGATTCTTGGACGTCCGATTCGCGAACAAGAATACCAGTCTGCGCAAGAGTTTCTATCCTTCGTCACAGATCGCAAAAAAGCGTGGGCGCGATTGTCGCATGCGCTCCTGGCCTCCAACGAATTCCTTTTCATCAGATGAGTCAAGGAAACCTCATCACCCAATTGCCACTCAGCCGGCGGGAAATGCTTCGACGGATGACGGTGGGCTTTGGCCAGATCGCTTTGGCCGGCACGTTGGCGGAACAGGCTGCTGCGACTGACAGCGATCTACTTTCGCCCAGTCCTTCGCACTTCGCGCCGAAAGCCAGGCGGGTGGTGATGTTGTTTCTTAACGGGGGGCCTTCACACATCGATTTGTGGGACTGGAAACCTGTGTTGGCCAGGCGCTCCGGTGAACCGATGCCTTTTGATCTCCCGGAGAACGACATGACCTTTGGCGTGAAGGGCGCCCGTCTCCTCGGACCAATCTCGAAATACCGTCCACGAGGTCAGTCCGGCATTCGACTCAGCGACCTGATGCCTGAGTTGCACGCCTGTGCCGATGAGCTTTGTTTTCTGAACGGCATGCACGCTGATAATTCAGCGCACCAACCCGCACGCCGTCAGGTCTTCACCGGTGTCACCCTGCTGGGCAAACCATCATTCGGTTCCTGGGTGAGTTACGGACTTGGAACTGAAAACCGCAACCTGCCGTCCTTCGTCGCATTGCGCGGCGCGAAGTTTGAACGGGCGAGCGCTTTTCTTCCCGCAGCACATCACGGTATCGCGCTGAGCACAGGTTCACGCCCGATCAAGCACTTGGTGGACAGTTCCATGTCGAAGCCGGAGAAGCGGGCGCAGCTTGATTTTATCCAGTCGTTGAACCGCGCGGCCAGCGTGCAAACACAAGATCGCGAGATGGAAGGAATGATTCGTTCCATGGAACTCGCTTTCCGGATGCAGGTCGATGCTGCCAACCTGGCCGATTTAAGCGGAGAGACAGAAGCCACGAAACGACTTTACGGTCTTGAAGACAGCGCGACGAAAACGGCTGGCCGGCAATGCATTCTCACGCGGCGCTGCCTCGAAGCGGGGATACGATTCCTGAGTGTTACGCTCAGTTCATGGGATCATCACGGTGATATCTTGAAGAACCACCCGACCAGTTGCCGTTCGGTCGATCGCCCCATCGCAGCGCTCATCAAGGATCTCAAGTCACGTGGTCTACTGGAAGACACGTTGATCGTCTGCCTTGGCGAGTTCGGCCGGACGCCCTATTGGCAGGACGATCCACGCATCGGGCGAATGCCGGGGCGGGAACACAATCGATATGGCTTTTCAGCCTGGCTGGCTGGAGGTGGGATCAAGCCGGGCTTTGTACATGGGGCAACGGATGAGTTCGGTGGAACAGCGGTGGATGGGAAAGTACATATGCATGACCTGCATGCGACGATTCTTCATCAACTGGGGCTGGACCATGAGAAACTGACATATCGCCATGCCGGACGGAACTTTCGACTCACCGATGTCTACGGGGAGGTCGTGCATGAAATACTTGGGTAGCCGTATCCGTTGAAGAACCCAGAGGCCAAGTGAGCACCATGGGATTGGAGTGGGAGGCGCCGAGCAGTGCTCGGCGCGCCATTGGATTACTTTGAAAGCGCCACTATGTATCGCTGCAAACGAGTTGCGTCCTCCGTGCGATCCTGAGTGGTGTAGGCGTGCTGGAGGTTGGAACAAATCCTCAGCAACATCCTCCGCGGGCTGATTGGAGCCAGGAAGCTGTCGTGGGGGTCATGCCCTCGCTGGATCAACAGCTTGGTGCATTGCCCGCGCGTCAACATCTTGCCCTTCTCAAACGCATCAATGTAAATCTCTTCGCGCGAGGTCTGAAAGCGACAGAGAAAATGATCGGGCATACCGATGCCAGCAATCGGCAAATGAAGTCGCTTGGCCACGAACATGTAGATCGCGCAGAGGGAGATTGGATTGCCGGTCCGGCGATCGACCACGCGATTCAGGTAGCTGTTTTCCGGGTCGTAGTAGTTGGCGATGTTCCCATTGTAACCCAGGTCGTGGTACAGGAAGTAATTGATCGTCGCCAGCATCTGTTCGGAACACGCTCCAAAATCGATCCGGTCCTTCAGCTTCTCAGCGTATTCATCCAGCACGGCGATATAAGCCGCGATGTTGATTTCGGGAAACCCGGTCTTCGCCAGCAACCAGACGCCTTCCTCGACGCTGAGCTTCTCTCCGCTGCTCAGGCAGAAACGGAGAAATTCGGTATCGGCAGTCTGTTGCTCGAAATGACTGACGATGCCGCGTGCGCGTTTGCGGAGGAGAGGATCGCTGTCCAAGGTGTATTGCTGGAGCCACTCAGCGGCAGCCGGACCTCGTTCGAGAATGGTGTCGCGAATCTGTTCGAAGACACCCTGATCTTCATCAGCGAGCAGGGTCAGAATCGCCTGCTTCTGGCTTTCGCTGAAACCCAATGCCTCCGAATTGTCCGAGGTCGCGCTCATTCTTGGGACGGGTGTCATTATACCACAGTGGGGATAGCCGCGGAAGTTCAATCCCGGCTCCCGAGCATGGACGCGGCGCTGGATCTGTGGCTTCAGTTTCCGTCTTACCATCCTCCCGACGACTGAGTTGGCGCTTGGCACGTTCCCGCTGAGAAACCACGCGAAAGTCCCAAGGCGCGGCCGGCATGGCGAAAAATGCGAGCACCAAACGGCTCAACCAGTAGAGGAGAAAGTGCCCCCTAAGGTGCGACGGGAGCGCGATAAATCCCCAAATATCAGGCCGTTTCCATAAATACAGAAATATCCAAATTTACGCCTTCTTTTATCATTTTCCGCGGGGATTATCTCGAAATCCGACATTATTAGCTTTACTGATAATCTGGAAAATTTCTTCTTCCTCTGAATTGGGCATTTGATAGCTTCTCCGGCCCTTGATTAGAAGATGACCGAGAAGAAGCAAAATACGCTCTACCGTCCGGAGTTTGAGCATGACGCGTGCGGCGTGGGCTTTGTGGCCAATTCCAATGGCAAACGCGAATACCGAATTCTGGATTACGCGCTTCAGTCGCTATGCCGTTTAGCCCATCGGGGCGCGTTGGACGCGGATGCGATCACTGGGGACGGCGCAGGTTTGCTGACTCAGATCCCGTTTCTGATTTTCCGTACGGAGGCAGAGAAGCTTGGCGCGGAGATTGCGGATAATGCGGATTTGGGGGTTGGATTTGTCTTCCTGCCGGCTGATGACGTAGCAACGGAGAAATGCATTGAAATCATCGAGGCCGGCTTGACGAAGTTTGGGGCGATCAAAATCGGATGGCGCGATGTGCCCGTCAACACAAGCTGTCTGGGTGAGAAAGCCCTGAAGACCCGACCGCAGATGAAGCAGATTCTCGTCAAGCGTGCGGATGGCTGGGAAGAAGACGAGTTTGAACGTCGCCTTTACCTGGCCCGCCGGGTGATTGAAAAGAACGTTGAGGAGGAACAGATTGAGGACTTCTACATTCCGTCGTTTTCCTGCCGCCAGATTGCTTACAAGGGACTGTTCGACGCGCCGCAACTCCGGGAGTTTTACCTCGATCTCCAGGACGAGCGCTACCAGACGGCCTCCGCGGTCTACCATCAGCGCTACTCGACGAACACTTTCCCCAACTGGAAACTCGCACACCCATTCCGAACCCTTGCCCACAACGGAGAAATCAACACGCTGCTCGGGAACAAGAACTGGACCCGCGCGCGCGAACTCGAACTCAGCTCACAAGTCTGGGGCGAGAACATCAAATATCTTAAGCCGGTCATTCAGGATGCTAATTCCGATTCCGCGTCGCTGGACAACGCCTTGGAACTGCTCACGATGAGCGGACGGGATGTGCTGCACTCCATCATGATGCTCATCCCTGAGGCGTGGGAGAAGATGGAGGAAATGCCTCCGAAGATTAAGGCCTTCTACAAGTATCACGCCTGCCTGAACGAACCCTGGGACGGTCCGGCCGCCGTTGTCTTCAGCGATGGCCGCCACGTGGGCGCAATGCTCGACCGCAATGGACTGCGTCCCGCGCGCTTCAAGATCTACAATGACGGCCTGGTCGTCATGGGAAGTGAAGTCGGCGTCGTGGACATCGACGAAAGCCAAGTCAGACTGAAGGGGCGCCTGGCACCTGGGCGCATGATCGCGATCGATTTGCAGGAAGGAAGACTCCTCCGCGACAGCGATATCAAGGCGGTCGTCTCATCGCTCAAGCCTTATGACGAATGGTCGGAGCGAAACATCTTTTCGCTCACCGAACACGCCAGACCGTTCAGCAACAACTTCGAGCCGGTCAACCTGCTCGACCTCACGCTTCAGCAAATCGCATTCGGCTGGAACACCGAACAGATCCGCGAGATACTGAACCCAATGTGCAAGAACGGCGCCGAGCCGGTGGGTTCCATGGGTGATGACACCCCCCTCGCCGTTCTCTCGCGCAAACCGCGTCTGCTGTTTGATTACTTCAAGCAACTATTTGCACAGGTCACCAATCCCCCCATCGACAGCATCCGTGAAAAGGTTGTGATGTCCTTGGCGACGTATATGGGCTGGCGCCGCTCTTGGCTGACTCAAACTCCGGACCACGCGAAACTCATTCGTATCGACAGTCCGTTCCTGCTGGAATACGAGTTGGAAGCCCTGCTAAGCATCGAAGATCCGGCGTTCGGATCGCATCAGGTCTACACGCATTTCGATGCCAAGTCCGGTCCGAGCGGAATGGAGCTGGCCCTGAAATTCATTTGCAAGCAGGCAGAAGACGCCGTGGCAGCAGGCAAGGCTCTGATTGTCCTGTCTGATCGAAAAACGGATGAGAGCAACGTCCCCATTCCCATGTTGCTCGCGGTCGGAGCCGTTCATCATCACCTGATACGCGTTGGCAAGCGCATGCGCGTTTCCATCGTCTGTGAATCCGGTGAGACCTGCAGCACGCATCACTTCGCGACCTTGGTTGGATTCGGCGCTTCATCCATCTGTCCTTACGTGGCGATCGACACGCTCCGTAGTGAAGTGGAGTCCGGCGAATTCGGTGACATCGATGTCGAACAGGCGGTTGCGAATTTCCGGTCCGCCATCGAGACCGGCATGTTGAAAATCATGGCCAAGATGGGCATTTCGACCATCAGCAGCTATCGCGGCGCCCAGATCTTCGAAGCAGTCGGGCTCTCCCCAGCTGTGATGGAGCGATGCTTCTTTGGCACCAGTTCCCAGATCGGTGGCATCGAGTTGAAGCACATTGCGGAGGACGCGATCGAGCGTCACCAGGCCGCGTTCGCGACACCCGAAGAAGCCGAGCTTCAAATTGGCGGTTTCTACAAGGTGGCCAAGGGCGGCCGTGGGGAACTACACGCATTCAATCCCAAGGTGGTTGGCGCACTCAATCGCTTCAACAGCACCGGCAAGATCGAACAGTTCAAGAAATACATCGAAGCCGCGGATACCCACGATCCAATCGCTCCGCGTGACCTGCTTCAATTCAAGTCTGGCCGCACGCCGATTCCGATCGAAGAAGTCGAGCCGGTCGAAGACATTCGTCGCCGATTCACCACTGCGGGAATGAGTCTCGGCGCCTTGTCGCCAGAGGCGCACGAATGCCTGGCCATCGCGCTCAACAGCATCGGTGGCAAATCCAATTCTGGTGAGGGTGGCGAAGATCACAATCGATTCAAAGTAGGACCAGACGGTCAGAATCGGAACAGCGCCATCAAACAAGCCGCTTCCGGGCGCTTCGGAGTCACGCCCGCCTATCTCGCCAGCGCAACGGAGCTGGAAATCAAGATGGCCCAAGGCGCCAAACCCGGCGAGGGCGGGCAGCTGCCCGGCCACAAGGTCTCCCCCTTGATCGCACGCCTGCGTCACAGCGTTCCCGGCGTGCCGTTGATCTCACCACCTCCGCATCACGACATCTATTCCATCGAGGATCTGGCCCAGTTGATCTACGACCTGAAGCAATCCAACCCACGCGCAAAAGTGTGCGTGAAGCTCGTCGCAAGTGCCGGCGTTGGAACAATCGCAGCAGGCGTCGCCAAGGCCTATGCGGATATCGTCCTGATCAGCGGCCATGACGGTGGCACTGGCGCTTCGCCGATGAGTTCCATCAAGCACGCCGGCAATTCGTTCGAAATCGGTCTTGCCGAAGCGCACCAGACTTTGATGCGCAACGACCTTCGCAGCCGCATCATTGTCCGCACGGACGGAGGAATCAAAACCGGACGTGATATTGTGGTGGCCGCCCTGCTTGGCGCTGAAGAGTATAACTTTGGAACGGCCGCCTTGATTGCATCCGGCTGTGCGATGTTCCGTGTCTGCCACCTGAACACCTGCCCAGTGGGCGTGGCCACGCAGACGGAGAAGCTTCGCCTGAAGTTCCGCGGCAAGCCGGAGAACGTGGTCGCCTTCTTCAACGGCGTCGCTGAAGACGTTCGTGAAATCATGGCACAGCTGGGATTCCGGACGATTGATGAAATGGTGGGTCGAACCGACGTGCTTGAATCCAAACCGGCCGAGAGCTATCCGGAAGAACTTCAGGAGCGCGTCGCCACCATCGACCTGAGCCCCCTGCTCTACCAGGAAGAGAACGGTTCGCGCATACACACCCAGGAGCGCAACGACCGCACCGACGACCTTTGCATCGACAAGCAGATCATCGAAGACGCAGCCGAGGCGCTCAACGGCAAGGAAGTCGCGAACCTCGAATACGACATTCACAACGTCATGCGGAACATCGGCACGCGCGTTTCCGGTGAAATCGGTTACCGCTACGGTGATGTCGGCCTGCCGGAAGGGTCCGCGATCAACCTGAAACTACGCGGCAGCGCCGGTCAGAGCTTCGCCTGTTTCCTGGCCAACGGGGTCAACATCGAACTTCACGGGGAAGCCAACGACTACATTGGCAAGGGCATGAATGGGGGGGAGATCGTCATCCGGCCGCCTGACGAAGCCCGCTACGACTGGTCGAGCAACATCATCATCGGAAACGTCTGCCTCTTCGGTGCGACTGGTGGGAAGCTGTTTGCTGCGGGACGCTCGGGTGAACGTTTCTGCGTGCGAAACTCAGGCGCCACAGCCGTGGTTGAAGGCGCGGGTGACCACGGCTGCGAGTACATGACCGGCGGGCGCGCAGTCTTCCTCGGATCGACCGGCCGCAACTTTGGTGCCGGTATGAGCGGTGGTCTGGCATTCGTCTATGACCCGATGAGCTTCTTCCCCAACCGATTCAATGACGCGATGGTCGGCATCGAACGAGTCAGCGACCCGGACGACGCGGCCTGGCTGAAAGAAATCATTGATGAACACGCGGAGAAGACCGAATCCGAATTGGCAGAACGCATTCTCGCGGACTGGAGCAACTCGGTGAAACACTTTTGGCAGGTCGTGCCGCATCCCCCGGCGGCTCAACCAGCCCATCAGCCCGTGCACGAGTTGGAGAAGGAAAAGCCGAAGCAGCCCCCCGCCGGTAGTTTCTGAACGATTTGCGCGCAACCCAGAATTCCTGCGTGGTCGGCTGAAAGGGAGCGATGACTTCACTCTCATCATCATTGCTGAAGTCCACGTTCATCACTTCGGTAACGCTACGCCATTATTTGCGCAAATCCAGACGGACGAGATCGCCCCGGGAATTCCGGCAGTAGAGATGGCCGTTGGCGAGCACGGGTGGAGTCCAGCAGAGCCCGCCCAGGACTTGCGCTTCGGAGACCGGCTTGAATCCCTCGGGCGAGGCTCTGGCAACCGCAAGTTGTCCGCGAGCTCCCAGTACGATCAGTTTGCCGTCCGCTGCGCAGAGCGAACCATAGCCGTATCGTGCTGTGGACCACTTCTTTTCCCCGGACTCGTAGTCGATGCACGCAAGGTAGGCGCGCCCCCGATGACTGTTGCCGTCAAATCCGTACAGATGCCCGTCGATCAGGATGCAGCTGTTGAAGTGATTTCGCATGTTCCGATTGTCCCAAATGACGCTCGGTTTCCGCCCGGTGATATCCAGCAATGCGCCTCCGCGATCATAACCTGATGAGATGAACATCTTGCGTTCAACGATGATGGGTTCGGCCACATTGATATCCCAAGCCGTTCGCCAGTTATGACTCCACTGGATCTCGCCCGTCTTGGTTTCCACGGCATGCATCGCAGTTGCGCCAAATATCGCCAGACACTCTTTGCCACGATGGACAAAGGGATGTGGCGTGGAATAGCCGGAAGTCTTGCCGCCGTTCTCCCAGACAAGATCACCGCTCTTCCGCTTCACAGCCACACCCGCGGTACCGACGTTCAGGACGAGCAACTCACCTGTAACAAAAGGAGAACTGGAATAGCCCCATTCAGGATAGGAGGCGTCGATTTCCTTCGCGATGTTCTTCTCCCAACGGATCTTCCCCGTGCTCGCTTCCAAGGCGAACAGATCCCCCTGTCGACCAAGTGTATAAACCGTGCTCCCGTCAATCGTCGGTGTGGCGCTTGGTCCGCCTTCGTAATACCGAGGAGCAGCCGGACTCCGATAAGTGTGGGACCACAGCTCCTTGCCCGTCTCCTCTTCCAGGCAATAGACGGTGTCTCGATTCGAACGATTGCCCATGGTGTAAACGCGACCGTCCCCCACCGTAACGCTTGAGAAGCCCGTTCCGACACGCACATGCCAGCTCCGCTTGGGACCACTCCGGGGCCAATTGGCCGTCCAATTCGTTTCTTGGCTGATGCCGTTCAGATCCGGACCGCGCCAACGCGGCCAGTCATCCCCGTGAACTGAAATCGTGCCCAGGAACGCAAGTAGAAGTGCAAGACGCATGTGCGAAGTGTCGAGGAAGGAAACTCCTTGGCAAGTTTGTAGCACGGCGGGCCGCCAGTGCTGCGAAGCAGGGCTGAGCCTACTTCTTCTTGGCCGATTTCTTTTTCTTCGGCTCTTCAGGAGCTTCATCAAGCGCGTCGGGAGCGAGACATATCTGTCCTTGGACCCATTCGGTCGCGCAATGCACGAGGGCGGTCGCATCAGGGAGACTGAGCTTGTGTTTGATGTTCTCCCGATAGGTCTCAATCGTCTTGAAGCTGAGCCCAAGCGAATCGGCAATATCACGTGTTCCTTTCCCTGCACCGAGCAAGCGGAATACCTGAAGTTCGCGATCGGAAAGCGCATCGACATCCCTGCCTTCAGTCTCACCTCGGGTTTCAACCATGCGTTTTACCGCGAGCGCCGCGACTCGTTTGCTCACGAAAAGATCGCCCTCGATGATGGTCTTGATGCCATCGAGCACGTCGTCGGTGGCATGTTCCTTCATGATGTAGCCATGGGCGCCAGAACGAAGCGCACGCTCGGCGTAGAGCGTTTCATCCAGCTGGGAAAGAATCAAAATGGGCAGATCAGGTGCAATCGCTTTGATGGATTTGATCAACTCAATTCCGTCGCGATCCCCGAGACAAAGATCCAGCACGAGGACATCGGGCTTGAGCTGCTCGACCGCCTGCATGGTCTCGTCCACGCTTTCAGCCTCACCGCAACAATGCATGTCCGGTGTCGCGTCGATCATGCTCTTGATGCCCAGACGCAGGAAGGGATGGTCGTCGGCAATGAGGACCTGTGTTTTCTTTTCGTCGGATACACCCATTTAGCTGTGTTGTTCGGGAACCTCGCCGGGTTCCTTGTGGGGTAACTCGTCCATATGAGTCACCCGGTTGCGCCCTGTCAAATTTGAATGATAAAGCACCTCGTCCGCCTGCGCCACCAATTCAGCCGGCGTCTTGATATCAGGTATCATCGTTCCGACCCCGACACTGACGGCGATCGCACCCTGCTCCCACGGCTCCGATTCAAACTGTGCCCGCACGCGCTCAGCGAGCCCCAGTCCAGCATCGCGTTCCGTGAAAGGCAACAGGACGACGAATTCCTCACCGCCGTAACGTGCCACAAAGTCCGTATTGCGCGTGGCTTCTGTGAGGGTGCCGGCAACCGTCTTCAGCACCTCATCACCTGCCGGATGTCCGAACGTGTCGTTAAACGGCTTGAACTTGTCGGCGTCAAGGATGAGCAGGCTCAGCCGGAGGCCGTGGCGGAAAGACCGGTTGTATTCGTCTTCGAGCCGTTCCTTGAAGGTTCGGTGATTGTTCAGTCCCGTGAGTCCATCCTTACGGGCGAGTTCGGAAAGTTTTTCGTTGGCGACACGCAACTGCTCCTGTTGTTTGCACAGTTGCTGATTGCGTTCATTAAGTTCCGCCTGTGTCTTGATCAATTGGTTGTTCTGACCGACGGCACAATCGTAGGTGTTGAAACGCAGGTTCACCATTTGACGCCTTCCCACGGCCACCTCGTGTTTGTCTCCTTCCACGAACCCCTCAACCGAACCTTCTTGGGTGTCATTTGCTTATGAGGCAACAAGACCATTCGAAAGGCGGAATCAGAAGTGAGCCCCCAGAAGCTACAAAGAAACTCCAAGTTTCAAGCTCCAAACCGACGCCACACCCGCTTCCAAGAGCACCGACTGGATCTTGGAATTTGAGGCCCATTTGGGGCTTGGGATTTGGAGTTTTCGCCCTCCCATCTCATGTCCCGCTACTCGGCGCGCGCACGAACTTATCCACATCGCTCAAATCCGATTGCCGCGATGCGCCGTGATTTCCTAAATTTGTGCTGTGTCAGTGCAATTTACGATCCTGGGCAGCGGCTCCAACGGGAACTGCGCCTATTTGGAGACCGAAGACACGCGGATCCTGATTGACGCCGGGTTCAGCGGGAAACAGATCCGCGAGCGCTTGGCGGCCATTGAACGCGTTCCGGAACGGCTGACCGGCATCCTCATCACCCACGAACACGGCGATCACACCGTCGGACTCAAGACGATTGCCGCCAAGAATGACATCCCCGTCTACTGCAATCGCCTGACGAAAGAGGCCTTGGAGAATCAGTATCCGAAAAAGCTGATCTTCAAGATTTTCAACACGGGCACGAACTTCGAACTCGGTGATTTGCTGGTGGAGTCGTTCTCCGTTCCGCACGATGCTTATGATCCGGTGGGATTCCTTATTCGCAGCGTCGGAGGAAACATCGGTTTCCTCACCGATCTTGGCCACGCAACGCGATTGATCATCGAACGGGTTCGTCCGGCAAACGTTCTCGTGCTCGAAGCCAACTACGATCTTCACCTGCTGCAGAGGGACACCAAACGTCCCTGGTCCACCAAGCAACGCATAATGAGCCGCCACGGTCATTTGTCGAACGACGGCGCCGCGGATGTGGCCGAACAAATCGTTTCTGAGAATTTGCAGCAACTTTACCTCGGCCATCTGAGCCAGGACTGCAACCGGCCAGATCTCGCCCACGAAGCAGTCGCCGGTCGATTGATGGGACTGGGCGCAACGCATGTGAACATCAAGCCCGCATATCAAGGCAAGCCTACCCCCAGCGTCTCCATGGCCTTTGCATGAATGCCGACGACCGCATCACGACCGAAAGCCTCGTCCGCGAGATCCAAGCTATGGCGGACGAACTCTGCCCACATTGCGATCAACCCGTTTCGCTCGAAGACGCCCTCCGATGTCGCGCGTTCGGATCGAAACGTCGCCCGAAGTGTTTCGCCGGGTTGGCAGATTTTCTTGGCGAGTCAGCAGACGTTCTTGATGCGCAACTACAGGACTATTTTGAACAACGCGATTGTTACCGTGGGGCGTGGGAATGGATTCAGTCGCACAATGACGAGTGAATACAATCCGCTTCCCATTGCTGAATTATATCTCCACCCAATGCCCGGCAACCTGCGCGAACTCCTGATTGTTTCGAGCACACCTGTCCTATGACCAGCAGAGAAGTGATATCATTTCTCGGATCCGATCCCGCAATGCCCATCGGACTGGCGGTGATTGATCTGGACCTGATCGTATCACTGGCGGACCCGGCAAAGGAAACGCTGCTGACACTTTCCCCGCTGGCGGTCGTCGTAACCATCCTGCTGGTTCCCTATGTCTACCGAATCCTCTTCCTTGAGATGGAGGATTTCAAGGCAGCAGGCCACTAAACCAACTCCTCGATGACCTTCCCTTCCGGCAATGCGTACATCGGTCGTCCATCGCGCGTATAGAGCTTCGCCATCGGGTCCAGTCCAAGTGCGTGGTAGACGGTCCGCGCAAAGTCTGGCACGGAGACTGGTCGATCCGTCACTTCTCCACCAATACGATCAGTGGCGCCGATAACCGCACCCGTGTTGATGCCACCACCACCGAGCGTCAAACTGAACGCACGGCTCCAGTGATCCCGGCCCGGCGCTCGCGGATCGTTGTTCAATCTTGGCGTGCGACCGAACTCCCCCGCGGTGATGACCAGGGTATTGTCCGTCATGCCGCGCTCGTGAAGATCGTTGAGCAACGCGGCATAGGCCTGATCGTAGACAGGAACCTCGGTCTTCAATCGTGGAAAGACTTCCGGATGATGATCCCAACCATAGCGAATGTAGCCTTTGACCGTCACAAAACGCACGCCAGCTTCCACCAACCGACGGGCCAGCAACATCCCCTGCCCCACCCTATTACGGCCGTAACGATCACGCACCTTCTCCGGTTCCTGTTTGATGTCGAACGCGTTCTTGGCCGTCGGCGACGTGATCATGCTAAACGCCCGTTCCTGAAATCCATCGTAGCTGCGAAGCTGCTCCTGTTGGCGCTCGGTGGTGGATTGAAAAGCTTCCAACGCGTCCAGCAGTCCCTTGCGTTGGCCCATGCGCCCCGCCCCGACATTTGGCATAAACGCGTTGACCTTGAACGACGCAGCGTTCGGATTCGGCTCAACCACGAACGGATCGAACACCCGTCCGAGATACCCTGCCCTTCCCGGTTCCCCATACTCAGGGCTGTTTAATGAACCGACCTGCACGAACGGAGGAGTCGATCGCGGTGCTTGTTCCTGCTGTCGGCTGATCATCGCCCCGAAGCCCGGTGGTACGAGCGTGCGCGAATACGGATTCCCGCTCATCAAATGGAAATCTCCTTTGCCATGCGTTGCCGTATACGAATGCATGGAACGAATGATCGAAAACTTGTCCGCACACTTCGCCATGTTCGGCATGAGTTCACCGATCTGCGTGCCCCGAACATTCGTCGAAATCGGACTGAAGATCCCGCGAATCTCCGACGGCGCGTCGGGTTTGAGATCATACATGTCGATGTGACTGGGACCGCCCAGCATCCACAGAAGGATGCAATTCACCTCACGTTTAGGATTTGCGGCCGCCTTCGCTCGCAAGATATCAGGAAGACTCAGACCCAACGCAGTCAATCCCCCCACACGCAAAGCCTCCCGCCGGGAGACGGAATGCCAGGCTGAGTGAATGTCGCGTTCCATCATCTGCGCCAGCATACCCGATGATTCCGGCATGCCAAGTCCATCACGCTCAACCGCCAACCCTTGACTCCCTTTCACCATTCTGACTAACTCGCCGCGGATAAGGGCGGTCCGATCCATTCCACAAAAACAATGAAGAATTTGATCATCATATTGGGGCTCGTTTTTGCGCTGAGCCTGAACATTAGTGCAGCCGAAGGCGAACCCGTGAAGGAGCCTGCAGATGCTGTAAATTCCACCGAAGAGAACAGCCAGAAAGAACGACTCGCCAAGTTTCTCGCCAATTACAAATGGACCAAGGGACCTGCAACCGGTGCGCTAGGCGATGTCGCGGAAGTAGATGTTCCGGAAGGCTTCATGCTCTGCGATGGCAACGACACCCGAAGCATCCTTCAGGCCTTCGGGAACATCGTCGGCACCCGCGAATTGGGACTGATGGCGCCGGAAAACTTCGATTGGTTTGTCGTGTTTGAGTTCGACCGCGTCGGCTATGTGAAAGACGACGAGAAAGACAGTCTCGATGCCGACGGAATGTTGTCTTCCATCAAGCGCGGCACTGAAGCTGGAAACAAAATGCGCGCCCAGCAAGGCATCCCTCCCATGACCATCGTCGGTTGGGAGATCCCTCCGCACTACAATGACCAGACAAAGCTTCTCGAATGGTCCATTCGTGCCCAGTCCGAGGGCGAATCCGTTTTGAACCACAACACCCGCATCCTCGGTCGCAAAGGCGTGATGGAAGTCGCGCTGGTCATCGACCCCACGATCGTCAAGGAAACGCTGCCGGTATTTTATAAGTTGCTCGGCGGCTACAGCTTCAAGGAAGGACAGAAATACGCGCAGTTCCAAGACGGCGACAAAGTCGCAAAATACGGCCTGGCCGCGCTCGTCGTAGGTGGCGCTGCCGTGGGAGCCGCGAAACTGGGCCTCTTCGCCTGGCTCGCCATGATGTTCAAGAAGCTCTGGAAAGTGATCATCATCGCCATCGTCGCCGTCGGTGCGGGGATCAAGAACCTCTTCGGCAAAGTTGTGACCAAGGTGGACGAACCCGGCCCTGAAGATCGGAACTGAGACGAGTCTCAATCGTTGTCGCAACTCCTTGTCTTAATCGCCGCATTCTCCGGAGAAGCAATTCAGTCTGCTCAACATTTCAGAATCTCCAGCGCATTGTCGTAATCCCACGCAATCATCACCTACGCCAACTGGTCCACGTGGTTGATTAGATCCTGATACTTCACCCGCTCGAGCAGATTCAGGGAAATGCGCAAAGCCCTCATCCCAAGCCCGACGAGTCACGCCAAACTTCGTGCCGGATGCCTCACAATACTTGCTGATTGCCTTCAACACCTTGCATAAGGCGATCGACGAACATCGCTCGGTGATACCACGGCGATGAACGCGTGCTCAGGATAACGTGAACGCAGATCGATGGGTCCATCGATTGACAGACTGATCGCAACATTATTGAAAACATGCGGCTGGAATTTACTGAGATACTTTGTACCACGCATTCTGACCTCCCCTTGTGCCGTGAACAACAGGACTATTCTCCGATGTCCGACAGTCTCATTCCAGATTCGTCCCTCCAAGCAACGGATCGCCTCAACAATCGCAACGGCGCCTGAGCGATCGTCCAGAAGGTCGCAAACCATGCCTTGCCTGTTGCGGCCAACCCACCACACGCCGCAATCGCGGGCCAGTTTGGGGACCAGATGAGCAGGAATGAGATCGCACAACTGACGCAGGATGGTGAACCTGGAACGGGTTGGCTGAGCTTTTGTTTTTTTCACAACCTGCTGAGTGGCAGGTTTTCAGCAAACTCACCATCCCAACTTTCATTTCCTCTGGGATGCTTGTGAAATCATAAGAAGCAATGAATCGGGGACACCTCTGTGCGCATCAAGAACCAAAACAATCGATTTCAACAATCGCGCATTCAGGCGATTCCTCTCATGGGTCAATCGGTGGTAATTCAGTCAACGCACTAATCAGTTTCGCGTGAGCCTTCGCGGCTGGCTTGGATAATCTAGTTAGATCGAGCGGTTTCTTTTCATCCGGATCGTTCACCGTGTCATACAGATGACCGGTCTTCACAGTGAGCTCCTTGGTCTTCTTGTTCGTTCGCTCGTAGAATCCGTAAAGCTTGTATCGATGATCACGAACGAAACGTGCCTTGGACCAACCGAAGCCGTCTTGCCGCGGTTCGCGGTAATCAACCGCCACGTGGGAGCGTGATTGGCCTTTCCCCAGCAAGGGTGGCAGGAATGATCGTCCGTCGATGATCCATTTCCCGCCTGGAGCACCCGGCAGCGATACTCCCGTCGCCTCGGCGATTGTCGGCAGGAAATCGCTCATATCAACCAACTCCCGACTCACCTGACCACCCTTGATGCGGCCCAGCCAGCTCACCACCAAAGGCACGTGCGTTCCCGAATCCCGATGCAGGCCCTTGCCCGCCATGATCGTTCGTCCATCTCGCATCTTCGTTCGAATTCCACCCGGGGTTCCATTGTCACCGGTGAAGATGATCAATGTGTTCTCACGAATTCCCAGATGGTCAATGTGCTTCACCAGACGCCCGATAATCTTGTCCATGTATTCCACCATGTCCTTGAAGTATTTGTTGTCATTCTCGTGACGATTCCCGTTCGCCCAGATCTCGCTGTCAGGCGTGGGTTTGAACGGACCATGGGTTAGAACCATCGGGTAGTAGGCAAAGAACGGCTTCTCGTCCCGGATACTGTTCGACATGAAATCCATCAGGTACTGCTCGCACACATCCGGTCCGTACTTCCCATTGTGCTCATTCAATGACGGCTTGCCCGTCTTGCGATCCATGTGAAACAGGCTCGCGTCGGCGTATCGTGTCCTCGTCGTCTTGGCATCGCCAATCTGGATGTTCCACAGGCAGTATTCATCGAATCCCGCTTCCTCCGGCGACTGCCCGGATCCAGCCCCATCCAACTGCCACTTCCCCGCTACCGCAGTTCGATACCCCGCAGCCTTCATCATGTTCCCGAAGGTGTATTCCCCCTTCCGCAACTCCCCGAACTTCGTGTAATTCCGAAAATAGTATCTGCCGGTCATAATTTGCACCCGTGTCGGCGTGCACAGGGGTTGGGAGTAGCAGTAGTCGAATCTCGCTCCGGTGCTGGCCAGCTGATCCAATTGAGGTGTTTGGTAAGACGCGCTGCCGTAGCAACTCAACCCCTCCAAACCCAGGTCGTCAGCCATGATCAGGAGCACGTTGGGCCGTGCCCACACCAAGGGATTACCAAGGAGGAAGACGAGGCCGAAGAGAAACAGAATCGATTGTCGAATCACGCAGGGAACTAAAGACAAACTCCCCTTGCGATACAACGGTCGATTCCGCGTGCGTCAGAAACCGACCACTACTGGCCATCCTCAACCAGAATCTCGAGCCGACGGATCTCCACAGCTCCTCCGTTCAGTACCAAGCGCAAATCGCTGCCACCGTTCTGCCGGTTGCCGAAGAACGCTCCGTTCAGCTGAAATTCATGGGTCAGCGCGGGACGGTCACCGCCGGACGGAGGGACACGCTTATACGAGCCAGCCATTATTGACTGAGGATCGTGCGAATCGTAGTCGATCGTTACCCGAGCCGGTTTTGCCAACTCCAGCCGCACCTTCATCCTACTCTCCTGAGGCGACTCGAAACGCCAATGATCACTCACTTGGAAATAGACATATCGATCCCAACCCTTCTTCCGCGGAGGACTGACCAATCGATCGGCCAGCAATCGGACCTTGCCATCCGGTTCTTGGATTTCACGCAATCCCACGCGCTGCCCGGTGCGATAGTCTGCGTAAATGCGCGTCGTGTTCGCGGAGTCCTCCCCCCATGACAGATCCTTGAACGATCGTGGATTCGGGAAACGCAAATGAATTGGTTCGCCAATCGGCCCACCGTTCCGCATGCGAGTGATCCATTCGGCAGTCAGTTCCACATACTTTAATCCCAATTCCTGTGACTGGCAGATCTCCGTTCCTTCGTGCATTTCGTTCCAGGTCTCGATGAGCACCAGTTCCGGTTGGTGCACGATGGCTTTCTGCCACGAGTAACGATAGTAGTTCCCATCCTCCCTTTCCCGAAACGGCGTCGTGCGGCCCGGCACCGGCGAATCATTGTAGCCGGCCCCAATCTGAGCGACACCCTGATGCAGTTTTGGACCAACGAGCGCCGCTCCCCATTCTGTCGTGCGATCCTGCCCTATCTCCCCCCAACTACTGTCCGCCACGAGAAACAACCCTTCACCCGGGAACTGATTCTCAAACATCTTCTTTGCCCACGCTGTGAGTCCCTTGTCCCACTTCTCAGCGAATGCACTGGAATACAAAACCACCAACGCACGCCCATCCATTCTCGCCCAGAGCTTGCGGGGAATTCGCTCGAAGTAGTCCACGATTGTCTTCGCAAACAACTGTCTCCCAGCATCTGTCGTCAAATCCGCCTTTGCGCCCGCCGGTATCGCGCCGCGAACATCGTTCAACAAAGTCGAAGTATCATAAAACAACCCCAACTTCGGCGAACGTTCACCCAACCGCTCCGCGGCCCTGACCATCGGCCCCAAACCCGCGACCGAAAAACTGATCCCCGGCTTCCCGTAAGCACCCGGCGCGCCCCAGTACACCGGCAACGCGACATCAATCCCAGCCGCCTTCATCATCCACAATTCCCCCGCATGCCAGTCTTCACTGAGATAACTGACCTTCTCCGGGGTTACGAAGTGATGATAGTGCCCCTCCAGCTTCAGTTGATCCTTCGGTCGAAAATGCTCATTCGGCCAGAGATACCAGTAGAAGTAATGAGTGGCCACGGTGATATCTGCAGCGGCTACTGATAGCGCCGCAAGGCACATCCAAATTACCAGACACTTCTTCAAGTTCAGACACATAGTATTCACGGAGATACTGAACGACGTGACATGTCGAGTTTATGCGACCTTGTGCCGCCCCTTCGATTTGCAGATTCGGACGGAGACCACTTTGTATTCGGGGTAAAGCGCCTCGGAAGCATGAACGTCGCTGTGATGTTGTTGATTATGATTTCAGGGAAGTGGAAGGTGGTGCTGAAGACGCCGGGTTTGATTTCTTCCGTGAGGACGACTTTGACAATGATGTGCTTCTCGGCGCCGGCCTTTTTCATCGACAATTCTCTCCCTACTCATCCTGAATCGAATTCTACCCTTTGCAAATCGTTACGCTGGCGTTGTAGTCGGGAACTCCTCCGCCTGTATCAACGATTCCTCGGGGAATGAGGATATTGCCTTCGGGCCAGTGGACCTGGAGATTGCCTGGTGCGATGGGGGCGTAGAAGGCAATGCCGGGGTATTCGCCTTCGTTGTTGGTGAGTTTGATCGGGGCGCGGTCGAGAATACCTAAGGATTGGGCGTCTTCCTTGTTGATGAGGATGGCTTCGCGCGGGGCGCCGTTCATGGGATCGACGTCGGCATAGATCAGTGAATTGAACTGTTTGCCGCGTCGCGTGGAGACGGTGAATTTTGGAGAAGTAGATTCCTGAGGCTCGTTTTCCGTCGGGGCAACTGCAGCAACGGGGAGCGGGATGGCTTTGAAATGGGCTTTTCCATCGGCGGTCATGAATTTCCAATCGGCGCAAAGATGCGGCCCGCCGTATTGGATGGCATCGCCAGTTTCTTTCAGGTTTTGAATCCCGTCATACATCGGAACGGCGCGGGCGATTTCTTCTCGAATGGCATCACCAGTTTCGCATCCGAGGAGCTTGGCGCGCTCAGGATCCACGGCGTGGGCGAGTTCGAGGAGAATCTTCCATTCCGCCTTGGCTTCACCGACCTGCCGGGGAATTTCCGGGCTGAATGCAACGCGTCGTTCGGTGGTGGTCTCAATTCCTCCCCCATCCTGCTCGTAGCGGGTCTTCGCGGGGAGCAGGATGACTTCTTCCCCAGGTTCAATGAACATCTGGTCGGTGAGCACGATGTCCTGATGGACCCTGAGTGGCGCACCGGAGAGCGATTTGCAGACGTAATCGGGGTCGGGAAGATTGCGCAGAAAGTTTCCACCCAGACAGTAGAAGACGTCGAGCTCTCCGTTGGCGGATGCGTCGATCATCCGGGTCGTGGTGATCCCCGGCGAATCAGGCACTTTGAATCCGTATAGATCTGAAAGCTCGGCCGCGTTCTTCGGATTGACGGGTTTGGCTCCTGGAAAAGCGGTCGAGTAGGCGCCCATTTCAGCTCCACCCTGAACGGAGGAATGTCCGCGAATGGGCATGAGTCCGCACTTGTCTTTTCCAATCCATCCTTGGGTCAGGCCCAGATTCATGACCATCGAAACCGCATCAGCACCATAGAAGTGCTGAGTGATGCCCATGCTCCACACGAGAACGGCGTTCTTGGCCTGATGAATGAGTTCGGCGAACTCCAGCATGGATTTTTGCGGCAACCCGGCGTGTTCCTCCAGGGTATCCCAGTCGAGATCCAGGACATGTTCCTTCATCAACTCGAATTCTTCGGAGTGATTGTCGATGAAGTCGTTATTCAGCCAGTTGTTTTCAATCAGGATACGGATGACTCCGGAAATGAAGGCAATATCACCACCCTGCGTAACTGGAAACCAGTAGTCGGAAATGTCCGTTCCGAAGAGGGAACTGCCAATGTTTGACGGAACCCAATAGCGAACCATGCCCGGTTCGAGATAGGGGTTCACCATCACGATCTTGGTGCCCAGCTTCTTGGCCTCGTGAATGTACTTCGTGGTGACCGGCTGATCATTGGCGGGATTGGATCCAAAAAAGATCACGAGGTCCGTGCCATACCAGTCCTTGTAACTGCAGGTCGTTGCGGCGTGCCCAATCGCGTGTTTCATCGCAGCCGTGCTCGGCGAGTGGCAAATACGGGCCGCGTTGTCGACGTTGTTGGTGCCCAGGAAGCGGGCAACTTTCTGGGAAATGTAATAAATCTCATTCGTAACCCCACGGGCGGTGACGAAGAATGCCAAGCGATCGGGAGTTGTGGCTCGAATCCGATCGGCAATGCACTGGTAGGCCTCTTCCCAGGTGATTCGAGTGAATCCCTTTTCGCCTTTCTTGCGCAGGTAAGGGAACGGGAGCCGGCCAAGATCGCGGAGTTGTCGGTTGTCGAGCTTCTTCAGTTCTTCGACGTCATCGAGCGATCCTTCCTCGAACGCCGGCATGGTGTTGAGCCGCATGAGATTCAGGCGCGTCATGCAAAGGTGAATGCCGGTGGGATCTCCTTTGAATGCCGGTTTGATCGTCCAGTCATGGAGACCGGCGACCCCAAGAGCGCAGCCGTCACATACTCCCCGGGAAAGCACCTTCCAGGCGTAGGAGAGATTGTCACGGTTCTCCCAAACGATCTTCGCCATGTCGCGAAAGTGCTTTGGCTTGGTGAGTCCAAAGCCGTACGGCGTCAAACGCTTCAAGTGATCAGCAATCGTCTTTTCAAGGCGATGGGACATGGGATACCCGCAGGAGGCGACGGACGAGGCCAGGGCAGATCAGCGGCCGGATGGCAAGGTCGGACAATCCATTTCATCGCTGCGCCTGACAAAGTCGGACCGGCGCTTGTGGCTGGAGAAATCGCTCAAGTTTCTGGGCATAAACGAGTTGCCGATTATGCGCACTCAGCGAGAACGCGCCAGTCTTAAGAAAGTCCCCGGTCAGGCAAATGCAAAATCTGATCCCATCTTCCACTACAAACCGCTGGGGAATTCACTTAGTGGAGAGTGATTGAGCCCGTCTGAAAACTCTGCTTGTATCAGCCCGTCCGTTGGCAGACTGGATGAAGCCGCTTTTCGAATCCACAGTTTCAGCCTTGGCTTACTCGATCATTCGCGAGGAGTGCGGGGTGTATCCCCACGGCCAGGAAGCGGAACTCAATCAAACGGTTCAGTTCGTCCTCGCACAACGGGCACGCATGCCGGATTTTCTCGGAGTGGCGATGATGATTTTGACGCTGGTCTTCGCTGTTCAATCACTCTTCTTCTACGGCGCCCTGTTCAATCGACTTTCGCATGAGCATCGCTGGAAACATGTCCTGGCCTGGCGTCATTCACGAATCAGCCCGCGACGGGATCTGATCCGCTTCTACGAAAGCATCGCAGTGCTCGGCTGGTATTCGTTCCGAAACTAAGGCGACGAATGAAGAAGCTCAGCAAAAAGGACTACAAAGTCCTCGGCGCGCCGACCGGGCCACTGCGCGCGGAAGTGGTCGTGATCGGATCAGGTCCAGGTGGGGCGATCACAGCGGCCTTACTTGCCGAGGCCGGACAAGATGTGCTCTTGATTGAGGAGGGCCAATACCTAGAGCTGGAATCCTGCGAGGCGTTCTCGCTGGATGAAATGGTTCAGAAGTACCGCAACGGAGGAATTACTCCCGCGCTCGGACCAGCGTCCGTGGCCTATGTCGAGGGCAAATGTGTCGGCGGAGGAAGTGAAATCAACAGTGGACTCTACCATCGGACGCCACTGAAGATTCGTGAGCGTTGGCAGAAGGAGTTCAACGTTGAAGGCCTCGATGATTCTGACATCAACCAGCATTTCGAAGCCTGTGAAAAAGATGTCGATGTGTCGCTGCTTCCAGGCAAGGCCCCGAAAGCTTCCCTCAAACTTCATAACGGCGCATTGAAACGCGGCTGGAAATCCATGGAAGTTCCGCGCTGGTACAAATACGCGAAGGGCGCGAAATTGCCGACTGATGGAAAGCGCAAGTCGATGACCCGCACTTACATCCCGCGCTTTCTGAAGTCCGGCGGAACCATGCTGCCTGAAACGCGCATCATGCGCCTGAAGCGCCACACGAAGGGTTGGCGCGTCACCGGCACACACAAGAACGGTGCACATGTGGAAATTGAGGCGGACGTGGTATTCAGTTGTGGCGGGGCGATTCAGACCCCTGCCCTGCTCCTGCGCAGTGGCATCAATTACAACATCGGGCAGTCGCTGCAGCTTCATCCCACCGTCAAGGTAACCGCGCGATTCTCCGACGTGATCAATCAGCCGGGCATGGGCGTTCCGGTGCATCAGGTGAAAGAGTTTTCACCCGATCTGAGCTTTGGCTGTTCCATCAGCTCGCTGCCTTATCTGGAACTTGCCATGACCGATCACCCCTGGCACATGCGCGAGGTTGAAGAGAACTGGCCTCGCATGGGGATCTACTACGGCATGATCACAACGAACACTGTCGGCACGATTCGAACCGTCCCATTCTTCAAGGATGCTCTGGTCCGCTACAAATTAAACAAGGCAGATATGCGGCTGCTTTCCGATGGGATGCGAAAGCTGTGTGAAATGCTCTTCGAAACCGGAGCCCAGGCATTGTTCCCCAGCGTTCGCGGAATGGAACCGATCTGGACGCCGGAAAATCTGAGTCGAATCCCGGCGATGCTTCCTTTCGGCAAGACGAACCTGATGACCATTCACCTTTTCTCATCCTGCCCAATGGGTGAACACATTGGGCGCACGGCGACAAATTCGTTCGGCAAAGTCCGCACTCAAAAGGATCTCTACATCAGTGACGCCAGCCTGATCTGCACGGCGCCGGGCGTGAATCCGCAGGGAAGCGTCATGGCCTATGCGAGGCGCAATGCACTGAAGTTCCTGGGCAAACTTTAACCACAGATGGACACAGATGAGTGATCTTGGCACAAAGAAGGTATTGATCACCGGCGCAGCTGGTTGGCTCGGCTTGAATCTCGTCGACGTGCTGGCTAACGGCATTGTTGAGCACCCGGAACTGAGTGGAGGCTTCGGGGGGCTGAAGATACGCTGTCTCCTTTTGCCTTCAGATGATGAGAAGCCGTTGGAGAAGATCTTCCCCAAAGTGGATATCCTGCGTGGAGATGTGACTTCACAGAGCGACTGCGAGAAGTGGTGCACGGACATGGACGGCGCCGTCGTGTTTCACATCGCAGGCATCATTCACCCGAAGAAGATCAAGCAGTTCTACGACATCAATGTCGGCGGAACGAAGAACGTGCTGGAAGCCGCGATCGGCGCGGGAGCAAAACGCGCTGTGGTGATGTCGTCGAATTCGCCCTGCGGTTGCAATCCACACCGGGATCATCTGTTCGACGAGGATTCGCCCTACAATCCCTACATGAATTACGGCCGCTCCAAGATGCTGATGGAGGAGGCCGTAAAGGGCATTCAGAATGGAGGGAAGTTGGAGACGGTGCTAATACGTGCGCCCTGGTTCTATGGGCCACATCAACCCCCGCGCCAGAAGCTCTTCTTCGACATGATCCGCGATGGCAAGGGACCGATCGTGGGTGACGGAAACAACAAGCGCTCCATGGCATTCTGCCAGAACCTCGCCCAGGGTTTAATCCTCGGGGCGATGCGGAAGGAGGCAAATGGAAAGACCTATTGGATCGCGGATGAACGGCCTTACACCATGAACGAAATCATGGACACGGTGGAACGCCTGCTTGAGACGGAGTTCGACCAGAAGTGCAAACACAAGCGGATGAAACTGCCTTCGCTGGCCGCTGAATTAGCGTTGAACGTCGACACAATGATGCAGAAAGCAGGATTGTATCATCAGAAAGTTCACGTGCTCTCCGAGATGAACAAGACCATTGCCTGCTCGGTGCAACGGGCAAAAAGGGAATTGGGATACCTGCCGCTGGTTTCCCTTGAGGAGGGCATGAGACGCAGCTTGAAGGACATTTACGGCTGAGTTTGCTTGACCAATCAGCCGTTTGGCACGTCAACCGTCCCACCCACTCACCACAGCCATAATACTCCTCGGACACCTTTTCCTTATGTTCGTCTGCGCCGGCTTGTTCGCGCTGAATTACATGTTCCGAGTGGGGAAGCATCTGACGTTTGAACAAAAACTCTTTGTGCCGGCCACTCCCCTGCTCGTTTGCCTCGTGTTTTCGCTGCTGGTTTGCAACGTGATCCCCACGCCCGGGCGCGATTGGAACGCAGCGCGAATTACGCCCAGCGTATCCTTGAAGCACGGCTACACGCTTTATTATCCGCAGGACAAAGGGCCAATCCTGAACACATTGTATGCGCCGATGACCACTGTCCTCTTTCTACCGTCTGCCTCGGCCAAGGATCCAACCAGTGCTGTCCTCATCGCCGGCGCGATCAACACCGGTAGCATGGCGTTCTCCTTGTTATAACTCCTGCTCGTACTGAGGGGCGCGGAACGGACTGCTGTGAATCGAAGTATCCGTTCGGCGCCATGGGTCGTCGGAATTGAACGAACCGCAGCCGGTGGATGGATCGTTCACTCGAAGCCAGAAGAGTGAACTGTTGTGACGAATACGATAACGTAACGCGCTTTTCCGTCACTTATGATCATTTGACCCATTTTTAACTTCCCATCGATTCGGAGCGTCAACACACTGCGCCCGGACTTTCTACAACGACCATCGTGAAGCATTTAGTTACTGGCGGTTCGGGCTTTTTGGGGAATCTCATTGCGCGTCGCCTGCTCGAACGCGGAGAGGACGTAACCATCCTCGACATTTGGGAAGACCCCTCGCGTCCCAAGGAAATCAAATACATCAACTGCGATATCCGCAATCGCGACGACGTTGCAAAAGCAATGAAGGGCGTGGACATCGTTCATCACAACGTCGCGCTGGTTCCATTGACCAAATCCGGCGGCAAGTTCTGGGAGGTCAATGTCGTAGGCAGTCGTATTGCCGCCGAGGAAGCCACGAAGGCGAAGGTCAAGGGATTCATCCACATGAGTTCCAGCGCGCTTTATGGCCTTCCACCAAGTTGCCCGATCACAGCGGAGACTCCTCTGAATCCGATTGAGATTTACGGCCGAGGAAAGAAGGCCGGCGAAGAAGCCGTTCGTGGTGTTTTGGACGAGGAAGGAATTCCACTCGTGGTGATTCGTCCCCGAACTATTTTAGGTGAAGGCCGACTGGGAATATTTCAGATCCTGTTCGAGTGGATCAAAGAAGGTCGCAATATCTACGTGATCGGAACTGGCAATGTCGGATTTCAATTCGTTCACGCACACGACCTGATGGACTTCTACATGCTCGCCTTGGACGCAGACAAACCCGGTGTCTACAACGTGGGAACAGAACGCTTCGGAACACTGCGTGAAGGATTGGAGAATCTGGTCAAACATGCAGAGACCGAAACCAACGTTCGTTCGCTTCCCGAATGGCTCACGATAAACGGATTGAAGCTGGCAGACATGCTGCACCTGAGCCCGCTCGCTCCGTGGCACTACCTGACCTACCACAAGGAATTCTTCTTTGACGTGCAACCGCTCGTGGACATGGGCTGGAAGCCCAAGTATTCGAACGACGAGATGTTCCGCGAAAGCTACGATTGGTTTTTGGAGAACTTCGATCGCGTGAAGGTTGAAGAGGCCGCGTCCGCACACCGTAAACCGGTGAAGGAAGCGCTGCTCAAAGTTGTGAAGTGGTTTTCGTGAAGCCCGTATGATGACCGGCAAACTGATTGGTTGGGTCCTGGTGCTGATCGCCTCGGTTCTGAACGGGAGCGGAAGCCTGCTGCTCAAACAATCCCGCTTGAAGGCCACGGACGACGGCTTGATGGGACTGCTGCTCAATCCATGGTTCATCGGTGGGCTCGCGTGCTATGGAATCAACGTCATCTTCTTTGCGAAAGCCCTGGAAAAGCTGCCGGTATCCGTGGCCTATCCGGTCCTCGCCGGAGCGAGTCTTGCCCTGATCACCATGGTCGCAGCAATGGTCTTTCACGAACGCATGGCCCCGGTTCACTGGGGCGGTGCGGTCTTCATTCTCATCGGAATCATCCTGATCACGCGGCCCGCACCGCAACCACAGCCACCAAATGCCCCCGCTGCTGAAACTCCTGCGTCCGCACCAGTGGACTAAGAACGTCTTTTGTTTTGCCGGAGTCGTCTTTGGCGGACGACTCGGCGAAACCGACGCCATGGTCAAGGCGCTCGGCGTCTTTGCATGCTTCAGTGCGATTTCGTCGGCGACCTATATCTTCAACGACATCCGCGACCGGGAACTGGACAAGATCCATCCCAAGAAACGCAAACGTCCCATCACCAGCGGCGCGGTTTCCGTGGGCAGTGCTTCGCTCATCGGAGTGATTCTTCTCATCGCAGGATTAAGCGGTGCGTATGTATTGGGACGTGATGCGGGCGACTCGGTCCTCACCTGCCTGCTGATCTATCTGTCCATCAATTTTTTCTACTGCATCGACTTGAAACATCGGGCGATCATCGACGTGAACTGCATTGCCAGCGGATTCGTATTCCGCGTCCTCTCGGGAATCTATGTTCTTGGAGACATGCCGACGGTCTGGATCGTTCTCTGCACTTTCTCACTCGCCTTGTTGTTGGCTTTGGCAAAACGACGCGGCGAGTTGACCGCACTTGAAGGCGGAAGCGGAGAACAACAACGACCCGTGCTTTGGTCCTACACCATTCCGTTTGTCGATACCTTGATCAACTCGGCGGCAACAGTGACCGTCATGTCCTACTCACTCTTCACGGTCCTGGGCGGAAAGAACCCGGCACTCTGCGCGACCATCCCCATCGTCTACTACGGCATCATGCGCTACAAGTTTTTGACCATGGTGAAAGGACGCAGCGAAGAACCAGAGAAGGTGATGCTCAAGGACAAGGGCATGGTGTTCAGCCTCGTCTGCTGGGCAATCGTTTATCTCGTGATCGAGAGCAGTCAGATCCAGTTGTTCGAAGCTGCCCCGTTGCCCTGAGCTCGCACATGGATTCTCCGATGAAGAAACCGATCGTCGCGGTATTCGATTTCGATGGGACGCTCACCTACGCCGACTCGTTCTTGCCTTTTCTTCGCCACCAGTCCGGCTTCTTGAATTTCTGGATCGGCACTACGCTACTTTCCCCTTTCGTCCTCCTGCAGGCCATCGGGGTGATCTCAAATTCGAAGGCAAAGGAAAAGTTCCTGAAGTTCTTTCTGGGCGGGCGCAAGCCAGAAGATCTTGAGGCAATTTCTCAGAGTTTCGTCAAAACCCGACTGCCGTGGCTCATGAATCCGGACGCCATTGAGAAGATGGAATGGCATCGGCGGGAAGGACATCAACTGATCCTGTTGAGTGCGTCGCCGGAGCTCTATCTGCAACACTGGACGCAGGCCAATCACTTCCAAGGATTGCTGGGAACGCGACTGGAACTGTCCGATGGGAAGATCACCGGCAGAATCGACGGGAAGAACTGCCACGGAAGAGAGAAGGTGGAGCGATTAAAGGAGCACCTGAACGACCTTGGAGATTATGAAATCTATTCATACGGCGACAGTCGCTCCGATCGACACGTACTCGAGTTGTGCGCGCATCCGGGCTTCAGGAGTTTCGGGAAAGGCTTTGGCTACAGGATCCAGGCGATGTGGTCTTTTCTCACCTGCCTGGTTTAGAATTTGACGGAGGAGCCTGTTCAAGAAGATGGCATCATTTTGGAATTCCACTGCAACATGGGTGAATAGTCTGCCTGACGGATTGACGATCGATCTGGACAAACACCAACTTCACGAGGTGAAGGCCTGGGCGGAATCTGAGGAGCCCTCATTCCTCGGTCATGGTCAGGTTCAACAAGACTACACGACCGGAATCGAGTTCCCGACGATTGGCATTCGTTTGGACAACAGCGAAGGGCACTGCTACTCCGTAATCGTCGCGCTCAAATATTGCGTAACAACCTAAAGGATTTGATTGTTACGCAGGGAAATCTCAGTTCGATGGAAAGACCTTTGATGCGGCAACCACCAACTCAGACTTCGGGGTATTGGAGCGATTCGGTGAGCGCTACCACAAGCATGGCGACAATGATGAATCCATTTGGTTTTACGAGTTTCCAGACTTCTACGAATGGAACATCGAATTCGATCCGGCTGGAAACGCAAAGTGCCTCATCTTCAATTGCGATCCGATTCTTGATAAGGACGGACAGTGCGAGCATATGGGGCAACGAAGGATTGCCCCCTACGGCGTCGATGACAGTGGAGAGTAGCCGTGGCATTGCGTAGACGTAGGAGAGCCAAACCGACTACCCGAAATTCACCCCTAAGCCTCCAGTCGACGGAACGGATTGTAAATCAACGGCTTATCGTCCTAAGGTGAGGATACAAGGAACGTTATGGCCAAGATCTTGTTGACGGATGATGAGATCCATACCCGGGATCTGATGGCGCGGATTCTGAAAGTGAATGAGTTTGAAGTGGTCACCACGTCCGACGGGCGCGAGGCGATGATGAAGCAGCACGAGAAGAAGTGTGACCATCCTCTCACCAACTCGCTCGCGGACGCCATCAATCAGTCAAACATCACAGATACCAACCCCCTGCTCCAGGGAGGCAATCTGGTCCTTGCGCTTCGGTATAAACTCCTGGGCAATGAATCCCTTGAATCCAGTTTCCTTGATCGCCTTGCAGATCGCCGGGTAATACAGCTCCTGCGAATCGTCGATCTCATTGCGGCCGGGAACGCCACCGGTGTGATAGTGAGAGAAATACTGGTTGTGCTTCTTGATCGTGGCGATGACGTCTCCCTCCATGATCTGCATGTGGTAGATGTCGTAGAGCAGCTTGAATCGCTCACTGCCGATCGCCTTGCAAAGCTCCACGCCCCACTCAGTCTGGTCACACTGATAGTCCTTGTGGTTCACCTTGCTGTTGAGCAGTTCCATCGTGATCGTCACGTCATACTTCTCAGCGAGCTTCATCATGCGCTTCAGACCGATGGCACAGTTCTTGATTCCCTGTTCGTCGTCCAACCCGTTCCGATTGCCCGAGAAACAGATCACGTTTCGGAAGCCGGCATTGGCGGACGCCTTGATGTGCGGCTCATAAATCTCGAGCAGGGTGTCGTGGTGCTCGATGCGATTGAACGCGCGGGTGATCCCGCCAACCTTTACCCCTCGCGGTGTCTTGCCTTGCGGAAAGCTCACCATCGCGCAATGAAGATCATACTTGTTCAGCATCGGGAAATCCGGCGGGTTCAGGAGCTCAACCGATTTCAGGCCGATCCGATTGGCCTCCTGACAGAACTTCTCCAAGGGAATCTTCCGGTAGCACCATTTGCACACCGAATGGTTGATGTTCCCTTTGAGATCAGCAGCAGCAACGTTCTGTTCGACCGCAGCCATCACGGTTCCGAACAACGCACCGGCAGCCGTGGTCTTGAATGCGGAGCGACGAGAAATGGTTTCGTTCATGCACGGATGCTGAAACACCGTGGCTGAATTGGCAACGCGCTTCTGACCAAGGCATTTGCCACAAATCGGCTGGCGATAAACTCACGGTTTCGCGGGCTTCGAAATCATCTTCGCCAGATGTTCAAAATCCGCCCGCCGATAACTTTGAGGCCGCCAACACAAACATACTTTCCTCACCGCATTTGCCTCGGCCATCCGCGTGTATTGGATCGCCGGAAAAGATTTCCGCAGCACAGGGATCGCGGTTTCCGGCACGAAGGTCACGCCAAGATGCGTGTTCACCATGCCAAGCAGCGTAATGAGGCTCGCGGCCTGGAGTGAAACGTCCATCTCCTTCTCAACGAGTTTGCATGCCGCCAAGGCCTGGTCCTTCAGGCAATGGCCGTCGTTCAGCAGAAGCACATCCCGCATTTTCAATTCAGCGGTGGATATGCCTCTCGCGCCAATTTTGACGGCCTGCTTCTTCGTGTGGGCAACAAAGAAGCGTTCGTTGAACAAGTGCGCCGTCTCCAGATCCCCCGTGGAATAAGGCAACGCGATCACGGCACAATCGAGCGTTCCGGCGCGTACCTCGTCCAACAGGATTGGGGTCAGGTTCTCAGCCAACTGGAGGTTGAGGCCGGGGTATTCCTGTTTCAGCTTCGGAAGAACTGGCGGAAGGAGAAACGGACCAATCGTTGGAATCACCCCCAAACGCAGTTTCCCGGACAACGGACCCTTGAGCGTTTGAGCCAGATTTGCCACCTCTTCCAGGCGATTCATCACGTCACGCGCCAATACCGCAGTTGCGCTCCCTTCTCTCGTGAGTGACACGCGACGCTTGGTCCGCTCCAGGAGACGCGTTCCCAGCAGTGACTCCAGATCATTGATCGCCCCGGAAATCGTGGACTGGCTTACGAAGCATCGCTTGGCCGCCCGGCCAAAGTTGAGTTCATCGGCAACGGCGAGGAAGTATTTCAACTGTTGGGGAGAGGGTAGATGAGTCATCGGCTTTTCCGATTTATTCGATCAAATAAAACGGTTTTGAGTATGATCGTTTTCGATTCAAACTCCATCTGATTTCTAGAAATCATGCGTATGAAAACAATTCACAAATTACTCACGGGATTGGTGGCAGCTAGCATCTGCACGGCCGCGGGCGCCGCCGAAGTTGACTTGAACCAATTCAAACCCGCCCTGCGGAAGACTTGGGACCAGCCTCGCAGTGGAGTGGATAACGCCCGGGTCGAACTTGGCAAAACCCTGTTCCACGACAAACGCCTGAGCAAGGACAACTCCATCTCCTGCAACTCCTGCCATTCGTTGAACAATTGGGGCGTTGATGGATTGGATTTCTCCATTGGATTCAACAACCACAAGGTGGGACGCAACTCGCCCACGGTCTTCAATGCCTTTGGCCACCTCACCCAATTCTGGGATGGACGAGAACCCACCGTGGAAGAACAGGCCAAGGGGCCTATTCTCGCCGGTGGTGAAATGGCGATGCCTTCACCCGAGGCCGTCGTGAAGAAACTCAATGACATCACGGGCTACCACCCCCTCTTCAAGGCCGCGTTTCCAAAGGCCGAAGATCCGATCACTTACGACAACGTCGGAATCGCGATCGGCGCATTCGAGCGTCTGCTTGCCACGCCCACTCGTTGGGATTGGTATCTGGGAGGAGGCAAGAAGGCACTCAAGGAAAACGAAATCGCCGGGTTAGCAACCTTTTCCAAATACGGCTGCACCACCTGCCACACAGGTACACTCCTCGGCGGTGACCGCTATCAGAAGCTCGGTCTCGTCAAGCCTTGGCCCAACCAAAAGGACCAAGGCCGCTTCGGTGTCACCGGCAAGGAAGCCGACAAGATGTTCTTCAAAGTTCCCAGTCTCCGCAATATTGCCAAAACGGGTCCATACTTTCATGACTCCTCCGAAACCACTCTCAAGGGCGCCATCAAGAAGATGGGACGTCATCAACTCGGCATGGACATTCCAGAAGATGACGTGAAGGCGATCGAGACGTTCCTGAACACGCTTACCGGCAATATTCCAGCCGCGCTCCAAAAAGCGCCCAAGATGCCCAAGTAGCCGATCAGCAATCTCCTTGGCAAGCTCCCCATCCCGGGGAGCTTTTTCTTTCCCCGACGCCTGTCCTCGGCTACCAATCGTTCACTCCATGAAGCCACGTTTTCTATACACTCTCACTGCTCTCTCGTTGACGCTAGCGCTGCCCACACGGGCCGCCGATCAATCTTTCAAAGACTTCGTAGCCGTGAAGGACGGCAAGGCAGTGAAGACAATCGGCGATTGGAAGACGCACGCAGGCTACCTTTCAGCCGAAGGCAAAGCTGCATCGCTGAAGGCCGAATGCGGAATCGGCCCCGGTGATTTTCACGTTGTGATGCGTCTGCGTCTCATCAATCAGAAGAAGTGCGCAGCGTTCTTTCACCTCGATAACATCAGCTTCGGTTGGGAAGGCGCAGCTGAGAAAATCTTCGCGAATGGCGGTGCTTTCGGAAGCCTGACGTTCTTCCAGCATTCGCCCGATGTTTTCGAGCGCGACAAGTGGTTCGATTTCGAAGTCACCCGCAGGGACGGCAAACTAAGCTACGTAATCAACGGCCAAATGATCACCCAGATCAGCGATGGTAATCGCAGCTACAACAGCGTGGGCGTAAGACCGTGGCGCGCGCGAATGCAGATCGATCGATTCACCATCGCTGGCAACATCACCAAGATCAAAGTGCCCAAGCAGATCAAGTTCAACATTCCGCTGATCGACCTCGATGCGGAAGAACATCGGCAGGTCATCGTCGATCGCGAGAAGGGTCAATACCTGGGGCATCCAACCACCTGCCTGCTCGAAGACGGCAAGACCATCCTCTGCGTCTATCCCAAGGGGCACGGCCGCGGCCCGATTGTCTACAAACGAAGCAATGATGGCGGGTTGACCTGGAGCGAGCGGCTTCCCACCCCCGCCAGTTGGGCAACCTCCAAGGAAGTTCCAACCCTACATCGGGTCATCGATCCGACCGGCAAGAAACGAATCATTATGTGGAGCGGGCTCTACCCTGCTCGACTCGCAGTGACTGAAGACGATGGTCAAAACTGGAGCGAGCTTAGGACGGTTGGCGATTGGGGAGGAATCGTCGTTATGGGCTGCCTCGAAGGACTAAAGACCGGCAAGGGGCATTACATGGCGATGTTCCACGACGATGGGCGTTTCTTTTCCAAGACACCCAAGCGGGAAAACCCCGTGCGATTCAAACTATTCAAGATCTTTTCCAAAGACGGCGGCCTTACCTGGTCTTTCCCTGAAGTGGTTTACGAGGACACCGAAATCCACCTATGCGAGCCCGGAATCTTTCGCTCACCCGACGGGACTCAACTCGCCGTCCTCCTGCGCGAAAATCGGCGCGCCAAAAACTCACACATCATCTTCTCCAACGACGAAGGAAAGACCTGGACCGAGCCCCGCGAGCTGCCCAACGAACTCACCGGCGATCGGCATACCGGCAAGTATCTTCCCGACGGCCGCCTGTTCATCACCTTCCGTGATAAAACACCACGAACATGGATCTCGCCCACCGCCGGCGATTGGGCGGGTTGGATCGGCAGGTATGAAGATCTGGTCAACGGAAAACCCGGCCAGTATCGCCTGCGCCTGAAGGACAATCACAAGGGCTCCGACTGCACCTATCCGGGCGTGGAACGATTGCCCGACGGAACGATCGTCACCACAACCTATGGGCACTGGGATAAGGGAGAACAACCGTATATCCTGAGCGTGCGTTTTACGGGCAAGGAACTGGACGCGAAAGCGGCCAAGCATTGATCCGTAGCCCCGGGCGACAGCCTGATAATAGTTCTGATATTGCAACAAATTGATCAATCGAGATCTCGATAACAACGCGCATCTTCAGGCTGACTGAAAGCTAAGAGGGTATTGTGGGAGGCTAAAGTTCGTGACTGATTCAATCTCAGTCAAAACACCGTTGGGATGTGAGGGTGAATGTGTCCTGCCTCAGTCGGAATGACAGTTTGAAGGCCCGGAGTTCGCCAGCCAGGCGGTGAAGGACTGGATCGTCAGCCGAGGCATTGAGACGATCTTCATCGAGCCGGGCAGTCCGTGGCAGAACGCGTTCATTGAGAGCTACAACAGCCGGTTGCGGGATGAGTTCTTGAACGTGGAACTCTTCAGCAGTCTGGCCGAAGCGCGGGTGCTTGGCGAAGAGCGTCGAAACTACTACAACCAATTCCGTTTCTACTTCTCGGCCTGGCGTGCTTCGTGTTCTGGGTGATGATGCTTGTGGACGCTGCAACCAAAGAGGAAACGGATGCTGACAAAATCGTGTGGGTGATCAAAAAAGGCGGACCGTTTCCGGTCCACCTCGCGAATTCAGAATTAAGGCAGTGGTCTATTCGGCACCTTCTCCGCCGTCACCGTCACCGGCGGCTTCCTTGTCGCGTTCTTCCATCGCGGCGCGACGTGAGAGTTTGACGCGGCCCTTGTCGTCAATGCCCAGGCACTTGACCCAGATTTCATCACCCATCTTGACGATGTCTTCCGTCTTCTTGACGCGGAAGTTGGCGAGTTCGCTGATGTGGCAGAGGCCGTCCTTGCCACGCATGAATTCAACGAAGCAACCAAAGTCTTTGATCGTAACGACTTTGCCGCGGTAGATCTTGCCGACTTCAGGCTCGGCGCAGAGACCGTCGATGTGTTCTTGAGCGATGGCCAGGCCATCGGCGTTCGTGGAGTAGATGCGAACCGTGCCGTCGTCCTCGATGTTGATCTCACAGCCGGACTCGTCGCAAATGGCCTTGATGTTCTTGCCACCAGGGCCGATGAGGGCGCCGATCTTGTCCGGGTTAATCTTCACGGTGACAATGCGAGGAGCGTAAGGGCTCATCTCCTCGGCCGGACCGGAGATGGTCTCTTCCATCGTGTCGATGATCTTCATGCGGGACTCCTTCGCGTTGGCGATGGCTTCACTCATGATCTTGCCAGGGAGGCCCTTGAGTTTCAGGTCCAGCTGGAAGCCGGTGATACCCTTGCGAGTGCCGGCGATCTTGCAGTCCATATCGCAGAAGGCGTCTTCCCAACCGATGATGTCAGTGAGGATCTGGTAGCGGCCAATTGAGCCGTCTTCGTTCTCTTCCGTGCAGATACCGATCGCGATACCACCAACTGTCGAGGTGACCGGCACACCAGCATTCATTAGGGCCAAGGAGGCGCTACAGACGGAGGCCATGGAGCTGGAGCCATTGGATTCCAGGATTTCACTCACGATACGGACGGCGTAGGGGAAGTCGTCGAAGGGAATAACCGGTGCCACGCTGCGTTCGGCAAGCGCACCGTGACCGATCTCCCGACGGCCAGGGCCCATGATGCGTCCGGTTTCACCAACGGAGAAGTTGGGAAAATTGTAGTGCAGCATGAATTGCTTGGTATCGACGCCACCGGTGTAGGAATCGAAATCCTGTGCATCATCAGTGGTGCCGAGCGTGGCAATGGCCATGGATTGGGTTTCACCACGGGTGAACACTGCTGAACCGTGCGTGCGGGGAAGGACTCCGATGTCGCAGGTAATCTTGCGGATGTCAGTGAACCCGCGACCGTCCTGCCGTTTACCGTCATTCAGAATAAAGGAACGAACCTGGGCCTTCTGAATGCCATAAAACACCTGCCCCATGATCTGGTCCGAGATTTCTTCCTCGCCATACTTCTCGACGAGCTTGGCCTTGACCTCATCCTTGACGGCTGCACAAGCCTTTTCGCGTTTAAGTTTCTCGGGAACGAGAAGCGCGTCGCCGAGTCCAGTGGCAAGGGCTTTTGCGTCTTCCAAGATCTCATCCTTCACCGCAATCGTGGTGATTTCGCGCTTCGGTCTGCCGGCCTTTTCAACCAGTTCGACCTGCGCGGCGATCAGCGGCTGGATGGCTTCCTGCGCAAACTGCAGGGCCTTGTCGAAGTCTTCGTCGGCAATTTCGTCAGCTGAGCCTTCGAACATCACGACGTCGTTCATATTGCCGACATAGATCAGGTCGAGGTCGGAACCTTCCATCTCAGCGTGAGTGGGGTTGGCAATGAACTCGCCTTCCACGCGACCAACGCGAACACAGCCAAGCGGTCCGGCCCACGGAATGTCACTGATGGACAAGGCGGCCGAAGCACCAAGAATGCTCATCACGTCGGGTTCGTTCTCGCCGTCGGCACTTAGGAGGAGCGTCTGCACCTGCACCTCATTGAACCAGCCTTTCGGGAACAAGGGACGGATCGGACGATCCGTGAGACGCATGGTTAGGATTTCCTTCTCGGTCGGGCGGCCTTCGCGCTTGAAATAACCACCGGGGAAACGACCGGCAGCCGATGCCTTCTCGCGATAATCAACGGTGAGTGGGAAGAAGTCCTGGCCTTCGCGTGATTTGTGCGCCGCACAAGCGGCAACGAGGATGATGGTTTCGCCCATGGTAACGATGACGGAACCATCGGCTTGTTTGGCAAGATTGCCTGTTTCTATATGGATTTCCTTGCCTCCGATTGAGGCACTTACTTTTGTGACTGACATAGTTTTGTCTTTTGTTTCGGATTTGTGATCCGTCAGCCACGGAGGAACTTCACTAAACTCCCGCGTTGCGGGGGCTTGATGAAATTACCCCAGGCCGACGTATCGGTTTTGCATTGAACTGTGGAATGGAAGATTCGTCCCTCAACGAACCTTCCGGGGGAAGAAACACGCCCCGGGATCCGGGGCCTGAGAATTCCTAACGGCGCAATTTCAACTTCTTGGTAATCGTCTGGTAGCGGCCCCTGTCCGTATCGTGCAGGTAGTCCAACAACCGGCGACGCTGACCGACCATCTTCAGCAGACCACGGCGAGAGCTGTGATCCTTCTTGTGATCCTTGAGGTGTTCGGTGAGCTCGTTGATGCGCTCTGTCAAAATTGCGATTTGCACGTCTGCGGACCCTGTGTCCCTCTCGTGCACACGAAATTCTTCCACCAATTTCGATTTCGTTGTTACTTCCATTTTCGTCTTTAATTCATTCCTAGCTGCTTTAAGAGCCGCGGAGCATGCCTGCGATTAAGTGCGCCGTAAAGACCTTTTTTGGAGGACTTTTCACAGACCCTAAACTTATCCACCGGAGTTATTCACTATCCTCAGGGTTTTCACTGAATAGTCAAGAACCGAGGGGCACGCTGTGAATAAACGGTGTGCAATCCCGATGAACATTTCCAATAGAATCAGTGGAAAAACGACGCGATCATCTCCGAAAAATACAATTCTTCACCTCGCTCAACCGCCTGTGCCGGAAGGTCATCCGGCTCGTAACCGAACGATTTCAACACCTCGCCTGTCACTTGATCCCGCCCCGGAGCGACCGATAGGATGGTGACCCGAAATCGGAATAAATCATCCCCAAGCGAAAGCGCACCTCACCCACCCGCTTTGAAGCCGTGATCGGGCGTCAAGAATCGCGCCTCACAGATAGTCATGAAGAACTTCTCGTTCGCCCGAACGCTGTCTTTCAACGTCTTCAGGCTCCCCGACATCTTTGCCGGCATGCGCCGGACGAATTCCGGGCCGGACACCAGGTCATGTAGCGTGCAAGTCCTTCCGTCAGCGGTCGTCAGGGACTCCAACACGAGAGGAGCCTAGTCTGAAATCACATCAACCGTCTTGCCGATTGTCATGAAGTGCAGCCAGGCATGTGTTACTTTCCGGCGATAGATTCGTTCCAATGCACTGGCGTAGAGTTGAAGCTGGGGCGCGTAGTCGGCAACTTTGAACTTAAGCGACTTGCGGGAGAAATGATCGGTCTTGTGATCGAGGATGCGGATTTCGTCATCAAGGATCACGGCCAGATCAACGACGCCTTGGACGACGATAAAATCATCGTCCCCTGCCCTACCGTCCAGCATGATGCCCAAGTCCGCCAGTTCAGCCCGGGTGAAGCGGGTGGTGAATGGCAGTTCTCGGTGAACGTTCTTGTGATG
This sequence comes from Verrucomicrobiales bacterium, assembly GCA_002715965.1. GTDB lineage: Bacteria > Verrucomicrobiota > Verrucomicrobiia > Limisphaerales > JAYPXF01. The sequence continues at coordinate 51,657 of PBAL01000050.1, forward strand.
GGCCACGACCCATTGGCCGACGTCGGTGTACCAGAAACGCGCGAGTCGACCGAAGTCCAGGGCCTGGATCTGGCGGTCTTCGAGCAGGCCCAGATCGCGAAATTGCATCGCGGCATTCTTGAGATCGAGCGCGGTCTGGCCTGGAATAAGTTCCATCAGTTCGAGGAACGCATGATGGGCGTTGCCAATCTCCGAGGCGGTGAGGCGATCCGAGCAGTCCGGTTGCTTCGGTTGAGCAACGAAAGGTGAACGGCCGAATTGCTGGACGGATTCTTCCGCGGCTTCCCGAGCACGGCCTCGCAATTCAGATACGTTTGTCTTGGCGATTTCCCTCGTCGCGTCCTTCCAATCGTATTGCCATTCCAACATGCGTTGAATGTGTTCCAGATCCGTCTTGGAAACCTCGCGGGACTGAGGGGAGTCTTCGCCTGACTCCGACGACTGTTCCCAATCCGGCTCACCGATCTCCCAGCGAAAGAAACCATTCCGTCCCGCGCCCGCCTCCATTTCCGCAGCCGACAGTTTCCAAAGCCAATCCGTTATCCAATCCTGCATGGAACCCGCCTTGTATGGGGATCCCATCGCGTTCTTCTCTGTAAGCGCCTTGAGCAATTTCGGTGCGGTGCGACGGCGACTTCCGGTCATGATCAGGTAATTACGTGCACGCGTCATTGCGACATAGAGCAGCCGCATTTCTTCTTCAAGCAGCAGTTTCTTCTCACGTCTTTGCGCGACCCAGAATGGCAGACTCGGGTAGCGCGTTTCGTTGTTGGGATCATTGATCTTCGGGCAAAGCCCCAGGCGTTCGTCGAAGAGAACCTGTTCGTAAAGATCGCGCAGATTGAACTCGGTTCCAGTTCCGGCCAGCACCACCATCGGGAATTCCATGCCCTTGCTCTGATGAATGCTCATCAAGCGGACGGCGTTTGCCGTTGCCGGTGGGGCTGAATCCAGATCCTTTCCCTTCTCAAGCTGGGCATCCACGAACTGCAGGAAGCGATGCAGGCCCTGCCTTTGGTAGGGGTCAAACTGACGGGTCAGGTCCAGCAACTTGTCAAGGTTTGCGCGTTTCTCTGAAGAACGAATTCCTCCTTCGAGCAGGCGTTCGTAGTGCGAACCTTCAATGACGACTTCGAGTGTGTAGGAAAGCGAGGCATGCCGGACCAATTCACGCCACTCGTTGAACTGCGTCAGAAACGCGTCCACCTTGCGCCAGGCGCTCTGCAGAATGGGTTCCTTCTCTTCGCTGTGATTGCGATGGAATTCGCCCAGCAATTCCCAAAACAAGATCCGTCGCTTCGTGTGGCGAATCTCGGCGAGTTCGTCGACGGTGAAGCCGCCGATGGGTGATCGCAGCACGGCGAGCAAGGGAATGTCCTGGCGTGGATTATCCAGAATGCGGAGGAGGTTCACCTGATCCATCACCTCCAGCGCATCAAAGAAACCGGGCCGCTTGGCCTGCAACGGAACGCCCATGCGATGGAACTCACGCGCGTAGGTTTCGATCCGCGGACCCGGCGAGCGCATCAGCACCACCATGTCGCGCCATTCGACACATTCGTTTTCGCTGGTTTGACGATTGATGATCGCCGTCTCTTCCCGACGTATGCGCATGAGCCGCTGCGCAATCCAACGCGCTTCTCGAGCGTCACGGTCCAGATCGTCTTCCTCCTCCGATTCGTCGAACGGGCCTTCGCGGATTACCTTGTGTTCCGGTTCGGTCAAACAACGATACTCGACACGACAGAGGTCGTCGGGATCAGATTCGATCAAATACTGGCTGCGTTCTTCACGAGCACCAACGGACAAAGCTTCATTGGCACCATAATCGATGCCCGTGTCAGCCGTGATCGTCGTGAAGCAATCGTTCACCGCAGAGAGAATTGCTTCGTGGCTGCGGAAATTCTCGCTGAGCGGAAGCACCGTGCCTTCCATGCTGGAACGACTACAGTTCTGCGCGTGGGAACGGAACAGTTCCGGTTCAGCAAGCCGGAATCGGTAAATGCTTTGCTTGATGTCGCCCACCAGAAAGCCATTGCCCTCGCGTTCATCCCCCGTGGGCCGGGTCACCGCTGCGATGATCGCATCCTGTGCTGCATTGATGTCCTGGTACTCGTCAACAAACACATGCTCGAAATGATCGCGACAGGCCACAGCCACGTCATTGTCTTCATCCAGAAGGAGTTCCAGAGCCAATTGCTCGAGATCAGAGAAATCGATCCCGCCCATCTCGCGTTTGACCCGGCGGTACTCATCGCCAAATTCTTCGAGCAGTTCCAGCAGCGTCAGGGTATCCGTACGAACGTTCGCCCAATCAACGCTCAGCGGATCCAGACCATCCTTCTCGATCGCGCAAATCGAATTCCAGAAACTCGCTTCGGCAAACAGATCGGCGATGGGCTTGCGAAACAGGGTCTTCTTGCGATTCGGCCAACCTGAATCTGCCGAGCGAATCTTGGCGGTCATTTCCAGAATGTGTTCCCGGGTAATTGAAGACTTGGGGAGTTGCTCCAGTGCATCGGCAGCTCGCTCGGCGTTTGCATTGCCCTGCTGTGCATTGAGGAAAGGCAACCATTCGTCGGCCCAATTTCGGATCTCAGAATCCAGCCACTCGCGCCACTCCACCGGTTCCGAGGATGAGAACCGATTCCGTTGTTCGTTCAGCCAACCAGACGGATTCGCCCGCGCCTGCTGGTAACGATAGAGCTTCATCACGAGAGTTCGGACTTGATCGTCCGATGGAGAGCCACTCCTGCGCACCAATTCGCGGACCGCGTCACGCCCGCTGGAGTCGTAGTGACGAACCATCACCTCCTCCATCACATCATACATTATCGGACGGGTTTGCGTCTCATCCAACACGCGGATCTGGGGATCCAGTCCAAGCAGGTGAAAGTGACGCCGGATCAATTCGAGGCAAAAGCTGTGGAGTGTTGAGACCTGCGCGTGATCCATCAGTGCGAGTTGTTCTTCGAAGTGTTTCGCGCGTTCCTCATCCTCGCCGACGGACTTGACAATCTCCTCCGCCAAAGCCGTGCGCAATCGATGCCTCATTTCAGCAGCGGCCGCCTCGGTGAAGGTAACCATCAACAACTCATCCACCGCGCATCCTTCCCGGATCAAGTACAGGCAACGTTCGACCAAGGTGCTGGTCTTTCCAGTGCCCGCGCCGGCAATCACCAGGATGTTGCCCGGTGTTTTGATCGCAGCGAGTTGTTGGTCGGTGTGCGGCATCACATCACCCGATAGCTTTCTTCCCAGGGATCGAATCGGCAGATACCACGGAACTCACACCACTTGCAGGCAGTGTCCCGGTGATGCTTGAACGGCAAGGCCGCGATATCGCCGTTCAGAATCTTTCCACCAAATTCCTCAACCCGCTTATCCGCACGTTCGAGCATCGCGTAAAACTGATCTTTCGGCACGGCCTCGCTCTGCCGTTTGCTCGGCGAACCATCCTTGTTGAACCGATACTTGAACTGCCCGCTGTTGTCTCCGCTCGCGGCGCCGGAATCGAAAAAATCAATCAACTCAGCATCAAACATTCCGGAGTATTGAAACGGAATCGTCTTCACTCGTTCTTCCCGATGCGGAACAGACTTCAGGTAACTCCGAAGCGCAACGTAGAACACGCCGGCCGGGACGACATGATCGATTTCGAACTGCCTGGCAATCTGGGGAATCTTCGTCAACGCGAGCAGGTAGAAGGGAAGTTGCAACTGCAAGCCATTCTTGAGCTTCCACTCTTCCAATTGCTTGCCACTGGACTTGTAATCCACGATCACCGCCCAGGAACGCTCGTCGCGCTTAAGCAGATCCAGCCGATCAATGCGACCGCGCAGACGAACATTACGCCCCTCAATCGGCTCGATCTTCCAAGCCGGGATCTCATCGCCCGGATTGCCGAACGAAAGCTCCATCTCGAGCGGATCAAAGGCATAAGTCTTCATCCAGCCGACCATGGCGACGATGAGATCCTGAAGATTCGCAATCATCGTTCGCGCTTGGAACTTTCGGGAAGCTTCCGAGGCAAATAGCCCATGCTGAAATCGTTGAATTTCCTCTTCGCCAATCCGCGCAATCAGTTCCTGTGCTTCTCCAATCGACACGTCTCGCCAGTGTCTCCCGGAATCGCGGATGTGATCGTGAAAACGCTCAAGGATATCATGCTGAAAACTCCCCCGCTCGCGTGGCGTCACTTCAAATTCTTCCCGCTCATCCGCGCCCAGCGTTTTCGCGGCAAAGAACTTGAAAGGACATTCGGCAAACTGTTCCAACGAACTGACAGAGACACCCACATCATCTCCCAATACGCGATCACGAGTCTGCTCTTCCATGGTCGAACGACCGATCTCATGGCTGATCAATTCCCAACGTGCGCGAACAGGACGAAGCAAATCAAAATCGTTCAACGCAAGTAGTTCCGAATCATCCGCTGCCTGCAGGTACTCGTTGAATAATTCCACGGGTGCAACGCAATCACCCAGCGGATCAAACGCACCGTGCAACTCTTCTTCCAGGCCAAGACAGAAGCGATTCAGGTCACTCACGTAAATCGAAGGCTGAAGTTCACCGCCATCTGCGTGGGCACTGGAGTAACTGACCGTGAACCGATCCGACGCCCGGGTCGCGAGGATGTACGCCAGGTAGCGTTCGTGCCCGCGAGTGTATCGCTCGCCAAGCCCAAGGCGGGCCTCACGATCGGCGAGCAAATCACGCTCGCGATCGGTCAGCAGAATCGGACTGGAAGGCGGTGCGGGAATAATCCCTTCATTCCATCCCATCGCGAAGACCTGTTTCAGATCTGGATTGCGGGAACGATCAATCGTGCCAATGAGCACCTGATCCAAGGCTGGAGGAATCACACCTACCGTCATTCCACTCAGGCCCGCCTCCAAGATCGGCAACCAATGGCGCAGCGGCAGGCGCAGGCGCTCGCCGGGGAATGCCAATTCAAGATTCTCCAACAGTTCGTTCAGCTGCCGCCAAACCGTGGAGTGAATCGCCTCGGGTTCGTGATGCATCACCACTCCTTCCGGCCGTGCCAGTGATTTGCGACTCCAGCGCTCCAAGGATTGCGAAACCTCAAGCGTGTCCCAGAAGCGCGTAATCGCACGAACCAACTGTCCCGCTGTGATTACTCGATCACCTGCGGCTTTATCAGCGACACTTCCTTTCGGAAGATCCTCCTGACGCATCAGCGGTGCGTCACCAAAGTCTTCACTCGATTCGACGGCGGGAACGATCTCCACGGTTTCCAAATCGACACCCAGTTGTTCGAAGGCGGGAAGGACCGACAACCGGATCTCCTCAACCCGTTCCGTAAGCGCTGCGCTTCCGGGAATGAACAACGGACTTCTCCATGCTCGGCCGTTCCAACCGTTGGCGAGCGCCGAGTTCTCCAGCAGATCCACATCATCATCGCGAACCCTGGCAAGGCCAGACTTGAGCGCGCCAAACCAATCATCGTTTCGCCAGCCGTATTCAATCGTCCGCAATGAAAACCGGGTCAGCTCTGCCAGCGGGTGGTGCGTGACTGATTCGCGCTGATCGAGGAAGTAGGGAATGCTGTAGCGTGCAAAAACGCGACGCAATGCTGACAAATGATCCGTCAACGAACGCAGGAGCACGGCAACTTGTTGAAAACGCCCTCCGTCCTGCACATGCTTGAGGATTTCACGCGCGACAAAAATCGCTTCACCCTCCGGATTCGCACAACGCACGAGGCGGATGTCTTGGGGGGCTTCAGCACTGGGGACCGGTTCGCCGGTGCGCCACGCACGTTCCAGACGCTGCAGGTCCGTGCTGCCCCCAAAACGTCCGAGCTCGGCCCCGGCCCTGAGGACTTCAACACTGACCGCGCATCCCTTGATACTTTCCAGTCGTTGCCGGCATCGAAAGTAGGTGTGACCAATGACCGACCAAAGCGAGTTCCAATGCGGGGTCTCGCTCACATCCGTGTCCATACAAAAGGCAAGCGTGGCGCGTCCGCAGAATGGAACAATGGCGGCCAGTAGTTCCTCCTCCTGTGGAGTCATTTCGGCGAAGCCATCCAACCAGAGGTGTTCGATGAACAATGGACTTCGTGCATCGCCCAGGCGAACTTCCGCCCGAAAGTCAGTCAACTGCGAGGCAGCCGCATCCAGCAACGCATCGCTGTCCCGCACATGATTGTGTTCCAGCCAGCCAACATACGAACGAAACAGCAGGGCCAGATCATCCAACTTTCCACGCAGCAATGATGGCAGACCCTGTGCATCGACGAGCTTCTCGAGACTGGCGGGCGAAAGGCGGTTGCGTTGAAATTCCCGCATCAAGTCGCTCAGTTGAACAGCCAGCCCCGGTCGCATCGCGGATTTGGCGTAAACGGAAAGATCCTCCTTTAGCGTCGTCAACAAGGCGCGCAGCACCATCACCCTCCCCTGCTCGTCCAACATCCTTGGAGGCATTTTGCCCAACTGCTCCAGCACGAAGCGCGAGAGGCGGTCAAAGGGAATGATCTGAAGCCGGGTGTAGCCGTGTAAGTCCGGATTGTTCAGCAACTGACGCTCCAGCTGAAACGTCGCCTGCTTGGGCGCCAGCAAGACGAGCGGCGCGCCATCGGGTTCGGCCATCAGCCGCTCCCGAATCTCCTCCAGGCAGCGATACGTCTTGCCGCTGCCCGCCGCACCCAAGAGGAAACGCACCTGCATCGCGCGCAGAATAGCGGCCTGGCACGCAACGTTTCAATGAGGAGTAATTCACAATTCGATTTAAGTCATATGTGCTACACCCACAACAGCGATCAATCTGTTCAGTTCGATTCCACTCGAACCACCCGATAAAATCGATGCGACGATTCGCCCGCGTTCTTGTCGAAAAACGCGATCACAACGTCCAGACCGGTCGTGATGCGAGCAATCACAATTCAACTCTTCAGATTATCCGCAGCGTAAATCTCGTGGACCTGGCCTGGCAGTCCAGCGAAACACAGTTCCGCTTCACCCAATGCCCCGATGGACGCGCATTGCATCTTCAGCGCTCCGAGTCGCAGGTCCGGAGCCCCGGACACATTGGCCACCACAGTCGCGCTTGCCTTGGCCCCTTCAGGATCGGTGACAACATAATCAAAACGATCCACACCCACGAAGCCGGGCACCACCTCATAGCAAATCCCACTTTCCATCGGCGTTACGTTTGCGTCGGGCAAACGTTGGGGTCGCCGCCAATTGACGATCGCCTGATGTCCGAAGCCATGGTGTATATCATGGGCAAAGGCATGCCTTGGCGTCATCTGCCCGCGCGTTTCGGAAACTGAAAATCGGCCTGCACCCGTTGGAGCCGGTGGAATCAGAGCGGAACCGGCTCCTGGGATGTGTGGCAAGCAAGGCCAAAGGCACACTGCGCTGTATTGATGTCACTCACATCAAGGCGCATCAGGACGCCAG
>PBAL01000051.1 GCA_002715965.1 Verrucomicrobiales bacterium
AAAAAAAAAAAAAAAAATTTTTTTTTTTTTTTTTTTTTTTTTTTTCCCTTACTGAATTTTTTTTGTAAATTTTTTTTTTTTTTTTTTCGGCAGCATGTCGGCGGTGATTTTGGGCCAAGGTTGTTGTTTAAGTTTCCCGTGAAGCACGCGATTGTGTTTTCGTTTCGCATTTTGGCAGTTGTAAATTTTGGCCTAAATGAGACTAGGGTATGAAGTTAAGCCATCTTGCACGTTTGATTTCTTTTCCGACTTTGTACATTTCTTGTATAAACTTTGCTATACGTGTGTGTAGATCTTTTGCTTCTAAATTTGAGTTGAGTGTGTGTGCAATGTGTCGTGTAAATTCGTAGCTGTCTTTGATTTCGTTGAAGTCTCTTGAGAAAATATTTTTTACTGCCGCTTCTTCCGGGCTAGTTTTTAGTTCTGAGCCAATTTGTTGTGTCATTTTGAAAACGTTGTTTGACATTACACCAAATGCTGGTGGTGACGTAGTATTCTCGTATGTTAAAGCAAAGTTGAATGCGTCTTCGGTGTCTGATTTTCTGCACTCTTCGGGGGTTGCTTCATTGTAAATAAACTGTGTTACATGTGATGAGAATTCAACTTTGTGCTCGTAACCGTGAAATAAAAATACGCCTTCTGGTGTTATTTGTACTGGTGATGTGTCTCCTCTGGGAATGGCTGTGTATGTTTCTGTTTCGAAAGCTTGTAGTGCATCATACAGTTCTTGTGCTGGTACAAATATTTGTTCTATTGGACTTTCTTTGTCCCAATGTCTGTTTATTATTTGTTCTTTGATTTTGTCGTATTCGTTTAGCAGATTGTTGTATTTGTATGCTTTGAATATTTTGTTTAGTTGATTGACGTTTCCAATGTTATCGAAAGTTGTTTTATTCCATCCAAATGAGAATTCGTAAGTGTGTGGGTTTTTTAAATCCCAAATTATTCTTTGTGGATTTGGAGGAAGTACAAATTGATTGTGTTCATGATGATCGTCTTCTTGTTTGAAGACTCCTTTAATGTTCATCATTTGTTCTTTATTTCTTTTTGTCAAGTCTTGTGCAAACGAACCACCTGCGTGTGCTTTTTCTTCTTTTTCTATTTCGGTTTTAATCCTTTTCCATCTTTTTTGTGTTTTTGTTGATGGTGGGGTGTTTCCGACAAGGGCTTCACCTGAAGAATCCATTTTTTATTAATTTTGCGTGCGTGTGTACATATACTCAATTTTACTTGTGTGTATTTTTTAACGGGCTAATTTGTTTCTTAAAGAAGTTTTAATCTAGTGTTGAAATGTAGATGAGAAACGGGTCGTCTGGTGCAAGTGCCACGAGTGTGATGTAGTATCGTACTGTTTCGATTTTGTAGATTCCGGTCATTCCCTGTTGGGATTCGACCAATTTTTTTTTTGCGCTTAGTGCGCTGAGGATGTTGATTGCAATGTCTTTGTTGTGCGTGTGGTGCGCTGCTGGGTATGCTTTTAGGACTGAGACTTTACCTCTGTGGGTTGGATGGTTGTATGCTCTGTGAATTTTTTTTATTGGGACGCATTGTTGTTGTGTGACGAAGATGAGATCTTGTGCTGCTGTGTTGAGTGTTTTGTCTTTCCACCAAGGGCCAGTTGAGAGGGTGAATGTGTTTTCATTGTGCTCAATGTCTATTGCGTTTCCCATTTTGATTATTGACAACTATTTTTACACATGGTAATTTTATTTTAAATTTTTTTATGCGCTCATTAAAATTATTTTGATGATGTGCGCACTACTTTGACGGGTGGTTTGTAGACTTGCAAGCCGTTTACAACTTCAAAGTATTCTGGGTGGTCTAGATGTCCAAGGCATCCTGTGTTTTGGATCCAATCTTGCCACTTCATTGTTTTTGGTTCATTTCCTTGTCTGTTACCGACGGCGTAACCTCCCGCGGAGAGGAGCAAGTCTTCGGTCATGAGTTCTTTGTTGATTGATGAATATGTCTCCCATTTTTTTCCGCTTAAATTTCCATCCGTTCCTGTGTAACCACCGCCAAGTTGGGGTTGGATTTGGAAGTAACGCTTTCCATCATCAACTGGTTTGCCTCCTTCGCTTACTTCGGAAAATGTTGACGAACTGTCCGTGTCTTTGAGTTTTTTATTTTCGGCAAAGAACCGTGCTGCTGATTTTTTCATGTAGTCATTTGCATTGCCAGCGTCAAAATTGTCTTTTTGAGCCGCTACTTCAGCAGCATTGATGGTACTAACATCTTCTTTAGTAGTAGTTTGTTGGTACATTTTGGCTGGCATGAGGCCCGTGTCGCTGACGACGCCTCCAAACGCGACGTGCGGCAATACCAGTGCGTTTTCTGGTCTTTTCAAGATTGCTCCTAGATAAACTCTGAGTGCGACGGTCATTGCTTCTGTTCGTGCGTTTGTGGACACTGACGTCATTGGGTATCCTACCAAGAGCGACCCTGTTTCGCTTCCTGCTTTTGCAATGACTGCGTTTAGCATTGAGAAGCGAACTCGCCTGACATAATGGGTAGGTTTAGCACCGGTTCTGCCAGAGCCAATGTTTTCACTAAAGTAAGTGCCTGCCGTGTCTTTGGCTTTTATGGATCCGCCTGTCTTTTTGGTGACAATGGTTTTTTTGTTGTTGAGTTTTTTTACAAAACTTTCTGCGTCTTTCTCCGAGCTTGCTTTAAAGATTGCTCCTGGGTTTTGAACTCTTAAGTTTCCAGCTTCAATGTCAACTTTCCACATTTGTTTGGCCTTTGAGGTAGGGCTAGTCAACAACTTCATAATGTCTGGTTCTTTAGCGGTAATGCCAGCTGGCAATGGGAGTTCAGTCATCCAGATGTACAAGAGGACAGCTTCGTTTGTGTTTGCCATCCTCAAGAGTTCGACGGTTTTGAGAAAGTTGCTGTATCTTTGTGAGGAATCGAAAGCGTCGTAAACTTTTGCTGCGCGGGCGTGAAAATCGGCTGCTTCGCTACTTTCAGATATTCCTGAAGTTGCTTCTTTTTTTGCAATGTTTACCAATTTTTTGTACGCATTTTCGTACACGTTCTTTGCGTTATCGTATGACGTGCCGTTGTAATCTGCGTCAATTTTTTGAATCAATTCCTGAAAAGATTTTGCTTTTCCTACATTGGCAATTTCCATAGACGCGCCAGTTGTGACCGCTTCGATAAAGTTATCGCGGTTGTCACCATCCATGCGGTTGTGATCAAACGAAGATGCCTCATGCTCGTGGTGGTCAGCCCCGCCATTGGCGTCGTTTTTTTGAATAATGTACCCGCCTTCTTCAAAGTTGGTAACTCTGATTTGACTGTTTTCTTTTCCCATTGGGTAGTACAACCACACCGAGACGACTTCTTCGAGACAGTTTCGGCCTGCTTCTGGGAATGCAGAACCGTGTGTGTACGATGCCAGTGGTCTATGGATTGCGATTTTGATGCCAGAGCTTGGGTCGTCAAAGACGTTGTCCATGGTCATGCTGATTGGGGTGTGGTCTGTTGTTTTGAGACCATTAATTTTGTACTCGATTGACGATTGTTTCGTGTGTTTGAGCATTTCTGGCGATCCGTGTGGGACGATCATGACGTCTCCTGGACCTGTTGTTCCCGTGTACGCTGTTGCCGTTTTTGCGGCTGCGAGGAGGTTTGACAGCGGAAATTCGTACTTTCCAAAGGCGCCAAAGCACGCGTTTGCGTAGACTGCCTTTGCACGTCGTTCCTGAATGCGGTTTCGCATTTTTTGGTTTAGAGCCGAACCTCTGATTGTTGATCTGACAAAGGCAGTTGGGAGGCGGAGTGCTCTTGACATGAGTTCTGCGTATCCCAGTTCTACGAGGCGACGTTCGAGTTCTCGTTTTTGGGCGTTTACCTTCATGTCGAGTTCTTCTTTTGCCAATTCTGCGGCCAAGAACAGATTTGTATTCATTGAGACGTCTCCTCCGTACCGGCTGAGTTCCACTTTGACTGCGTCTTCTTTGACGCTGACCGAGCGTGCTGCAGACCGTTCTGGGGTGAGCACTGCTTTTCCGCCTACGACGTATTTTCGTTTTACAATGACGGATTTGTCTTTGCAGACCTGCGTGTTGAAGACTGCCTTGATTGGATCGTCAAAGCCTGCCAGTGCTTCTCCGACGTTTGCCTCGATAACGGTTGCGCGTCCCGAGATGTTGAATGCGAGTCCTGTGTCTGGCATTGAGTTTCCCTGCCAGAATTCGACCGACTGTGCGGTTTTTTCCTGGATTACGCCAGAACCGACAAGGGATTTGACCAAAGCTTGAGCATCTTTTGGTTCTCCGCTAAACGCATTTGGTTGAAGTTTCAAGTGTCCTTTGTGGACGGTAGTCTGAACTGAGCTCATAGTCTTTGAAATAAGCTCAAAATGGTGTGGCATATAGTCAACACGCGTCAACCACGGCGCGTCTTCTCGAGTATGCAAAATGTGATTTTCTGCCGTACACGGCAAAGTCGATTGGATATGCGACGCACCCGTTTGTGCAGTTGACGAGAACAATTCCTCTGACTGATTTGACGTCTTTGTAGCAATGCAGGAATGCATACATTCCGAATCCGACCTGGAGGGCGTGTTTAACGCGTTCGCTGTTTGCCATTCCGTTTCTGAGCACGCGGCATGATGGGGAAATTAAGTCGTAGTTGTTTTTGTGCGCTTCCACGGTTTGTTGTGTGTTTTTTAGTTCCATGATCCAGATTGTTCCGTTTTTGTCTACGCACAATCCGTCTAATTCTGTGCGGAGGCCCAGTTGTCTGACTCCTACTGGGACCTGTGATTCGCAAACTGATAATCCGCAATGTGCCAGTCTTGTTCTGACTGCGTTTAGGCATTGTGGGGCTGGGCGTTTTTTTTTATTTTTTCCGTAAAAATTGTCAAACGCTCTGTCGAGTCTTCTTCCCATGACCAAGCCTCTTGTTGCTGACGTTTTTATTGTTCCAGTGTAACCTTTTGGTCTTCTGTATGGGGCGTTTCTGCACAGCACTGTTTGTATAAACGTTGTAATTCCCGTCAAGTGGCTCAAGTCCAACGTTTGCGTTGTTAAGAGTGTGCGTACTGAAGCTACCGTGTATTTTGGCATAGTTTTTACTACCTTTTAAAAAGATGGTGTTTATAGTTAATTAGCAAATGTATCTGCGAGTGCGCGAGCGAGGATGCTTGCCTGTGGCGGGGCTGGTTCTGGTGCGTGTTCTTCTTCTACGACCGCAGTTGGTTCTACCCGGCTTCGTTTAGCTGCTTGCTGTGGTGCGTCTGACGACATTGCCATGAATCCTGCCGATGCGCATTTGATAAGCTGGTTGACGTTGTGAAAGACTTCTGGTTCTGCCTTTTCCAAGATGTTTCTCATGTCAGTGTTGACGAGAAACTGTTCTCGGATTTTTTCTGGCAGCAGTGATGCGAGTTGGTCAAAGTGTTGTTTCATTAGTGTTTTGTCTGTTTCTTTGAGGGCTTTTAGGTTTCCCAGCGACTGTTCTGCCGATAGTTTTGCGGCGTTTGCGTCGTCTACTGCTGCCATCATTTCTGTAAACCGAGCTTCCACCAGACTTCTGTCTGTTGCGCTGAGTGCGCTCAGGATTGCTTCGAGTTTTGAGGCATTTGATTGAGTGGCTGGTTCTGCTTCCATGATGGATGGTATATCTCCGCTAATGACGCGCCCTTTATACTCGTACGCGCTCGGAAGTGATGTGGCAACATATCGAACAAAGCTATACGGTCTTGCTGGCGATGAGCACAAGGTGATTTCTACTGGGACAATACTTTCGTCGTCGCAAAAGTGCGTCAAGGAGAGGCAAGCCAAGTGGCCTGATTTGACAAGGGTGCAAATGTTTGAGCAATCGTCCCATACTTGAATGATGACCCACATTGTTCCGTCTGGTTGGAGCCATCCGTCTCTGACGATGCCCACGTGTGGCAATATTGTTCGAATGTGACTTGCGTTGACCGCCGTTCCGTCGATAATAGTTGTTGCTACTGCATTGTGTACGCCCGAGTGATTGACTCCCACAACACAACCTCTGACTGACGCGATTGCTTCTGTTCTCTGTTGGTGTGATAATCCGTATCCTTCTGGGTTTTGAATTGTGTGTGGTCCGCAGACAATTCCTACGATCCACATTGTATGATTGACAAGCCTAGTGGCGACGCCTACCGAAACGCGCAAATTGCGGGTGTTGCGCTTAAGATTGCGAATCGGACGTTGGCTGTTTGGCAAAATGAGCAAGCCAGGGGCATATACAAGCGCAGATTTGACACGCTCCGGGGCGACCTCAAGCATGTCAACGAAGCCGCAACCAAATTTGTCAAGAGAGAGCATTTTTAAACGGCGTAAAGCGGTTCTTAAGGGGATATCGTTGTATTTGTCAAAACGAATGAATGCGCCTAACCTTTCTGTGTTTAAAGCGTCGTTTAAGCGTTCTGTCAAGAAGGCTCGCCTTGGTGCTGACGTGCGACGTGCACTTGAGAAAGCCATCAAGACTACGATCCGGTTTCCTCGCAACCTTTCTGCCAAAGAAGAAGCGACTTTAATCTACAATGCGTATAAATTTGATGCCCCTCGGATAATTGCGTCTGTTTTCAACGACACTGCGCTCTTGCCTCGAAAAAGTGGTACGTCCACGTGATTGGGTTGTTTAAGAAGCAGATGTAAAGTGCAATCATGTTTTGGAATAAACCTGAGCAATGTTCTGCGTCTGAGTGGCTTTGTGATGACGCCAATAAGAATCCGATTGCTGTTAGTCCTGTTGCTGTGAGCAATGTGGCTGCAATGATGTACCGTGCCATTTTTTCGAGTGGCGGTTGAATGAATTGCAAGTACATTATGGCTGCTGCCATGCATGGTGCGATGTAGAGTATGTTCATTTTTTGAACTTTTATAATATTATTTTTCAAAAAAAAAAACTAGAAAATCATTTTTGCTGCTGTATGCTCAAATTTGTTAACTGGAATTGGTTTTCTCCCTGGGTTTCCTGGTAACCAAAATCCGTAATAACCAAATTCTTTAATGTGTTCTAGTTTTTGTTTTTTGAATTCCTCGTCTTTATCTGGATAAAAGGCTTCCATGCGTCTTTCAATGTAGTTTTGTGCGACTTGTGATTGTTTTGTTGGTGGGTTTTCTTTCCATGCTTCTTTTAGCGTTTCTGAAGTGATTTTTTTGTTTTCAAGTTTTACATTCCATGCGTCGGCTAGTACACGCACTTTTGCATTTGGGTTGAGGTCGCTTATTTTTTTTTTTATGAGTTCCATTAAGAGTCCTGGAAATGTTCGACCCTTTGATTTTATGGCATGTCTGAGTATGCTGAACAAGTCTTTTTTCCGCTTTGTGGACGGGATCCAAGGGTTTAACTGGGACATTTCATAAAAAAATGACGTGATGTTGAACACCGTTTTGGGTGTGTCAAATTTTATTTCTCCCAAGATGATTCCGTGCATTTTATCCATTTGAATACTTTCCGGCAATTTACCCGATGCCGCAATGTATGTTATATTTTGGGATGTATGTGCTACAATTGAAATTGGCAATCTGCCTTCTTTAGTGTATTCAAAAATTTCAGTGGTGCCGTTTGGGGTGATGGGGGCATTTATAATGCACTTGTAGATGTCTGAAGTTTTAAATGTTGCCGAGTCGTCGTATGTTACCGAAACAAAAAAAGCCGATACAAAGGAGACAAATTCGCATTCTGATGTATTTAATAAGTTCCATGTATCAATTGAATTGACTGGGCCCCAGGTTGACCCTCCGATTAGTGGCCCGGAGCTCACGCCTCCGCCCGATGTGGTACTAATTTTGCGTTTCTGTGTGGTATCTTCGGCGTCGGTAACAGTGTTTCCTTCATCGTCGCTACTTTCAGCTATTATGGCACCTCCGCCCGATGTGCCAGTGTTGCTACCAATTGTTCGTTTTCTTTTTTTGGATGCCTGAGTGTTATCTTCGGCGCCGGTAATGTTGCCGTTGTCTTCGCTTTCGCTGTCTCCAAGAAACACCTTACCAGGAACAACGAATCCGTCTTCTTCGTCGCTGGACGACATACTTTTTATTTTATTGGTGACGGCACTAAGATATACACATGAAGTATTAAAGTGTTTTTGAGAATTCAATGACCTGTGCATCAAATTCAAATGCGTTTGATCTGATGTGGGCTTCTAGCATTGCCATTGATTTGACGGTAAATGATGTGTTTTTTGAGCGTGTTGCCGCAACAATAATGTGCGGTGGGTCTGGCAAGTACGCGTTGATGATGACGTTTACTTCTTTTTCAATTGTTTTTCCCTGTGCACTGTCCACCGTTTCTGCTAATGCACTTTTGAGTTGCGGGATTGTTTTTGCATGGCCTCTGTTGTCTACTTTGAGCATTTTTCCTGATTCGTCGTCTTTTACTTGAGTGTACCCTTCTCCAAATTTGACCAATGTTCCTGTTTGGCCGTTTCTGTATGTGTATTTGAATGGAATTGTTGGGTGTTTTTTGTTTGCTGTAATTCTGACTGGCATGTTTTCGCACAATCCGTGCATGTTGAGTGTGAGGTTGTTTTTTTGCGCCCACTGTTTTGCAATGGCTGTGTTGTCTTTGTTTGTAAAGACTAATTTTTTTGCGTTTGCTGGTGGTGTTTTTGTTCTGTTTTCTGCGATGAGCGTGATCAGTGTGTTTTTCCACTGTGGTGCGTTTGCAACAATTTCTTCTAAGAGCGTTCTGACTGTTTTGCATTCTGGTCCTGTCAATCTGTGCTGCACATTTAAAATGTGCGTTGTTTTTTCGCGTTTTGTGTATTCTTCTGACGTGAACCAAAAGTCGTTTGTGTCTGAATTTGTAATGGGTGCAATTTGATACTGGTCGCCGGTCATAATGAGTTTGTTGTTGCGTAATCTTTTGAGGATTTTTTGCATTGTTTGTCGTGAAATCATTGAGATTTCGTCAATGTATATGGTGTGGTTCGGAGGTGGTACAAAGTTGGAACAAAGAAACGCTGCCACGGTCATTGCAACGTTTGCTGATTCTGGAGCATCGTTGACAACTGCTGCTGTGATTGCCATAAAGATTGCTTGTTCGCCTTGAATCAGTTCTTTTGCGCGTTTTGTCTTTCCTGTTCCTGGCATTCCTAAAATGACGTTGAATGGTTTTAATTTTCGTCGCCGAATTTTTGCGGAGCATTGGCCCATTTTTTCCAATTTGTGGGACCGAGTTTGTGAAAACATTTTGAGATGTGCAGAGATTTTGGGAATAATAATTTCGATTGGTCTTGATACGTCTCATATGAATCATTTTACCTGGTGGGGCCTCATTTGGTATGGATTGTATGCTTTTTCTGGTATTTTAAATTTGGATAATCGTACGTGGGGTGCTGCTATTGTGACGTGCACGACTGTTCTTGTTGGCGTTGTTGCGCTTTCTGTTTTTCGGTGCAGCATGTTGTCCGATGCAGTAGAAGAGTACGGGGCCAGTGGGTACTTGTTGGGTAATTTTGCTGTTCATTATTGGCCGTGTCTTCGGTTGTATTGTTTTGCGCCAGACTTTTTTAACCGTTCACGATATGCCCGGTCTGAGCAAAAGGAAGTGATGACTGAGTTTTGGCGCCAAGCTGCGTTAGGGTTTGTTCCGTTGCTTGTGTACGTTAGTTGGACGCACACTGAACGTGTGTATGGGTGCAACATTCCGGCTATTGGCGTTTTGGCTGGCACGTTGTTTGTTCCTGTTGTGATGGGAATTGTATGGTATTGGCGTTTTGTGCGAAAGTTTGATTAATTTTGTTTATTTAAAAAATGTGAATATACCATGTGTCCAATGTACATTGGACCGTTTATTGCAATTACTACCCACCACCATGCCTTTGGTTGTGTTCCCAAGTTGTACGCTGCCAGTATTAGCAGTGCTGAGTTGAGTGTTAATGAGTGTCCGCGTTGTTCTGGGATCCATATTGCGACTGCTGCTGCTGCCAATGTGACGTATGCCATTTTTGTTCCGTTTGACGAAGGTGCGTAAAAGCCTTCATCGTGTAGCAAGATAATGCCCGCAGAAACAATGGCAATAACGACTGCTGTGAGCGGGGCGTACAGCTGGGATACGTCTACTGCAAACAAAGCGTCTAGACCTGAGAATATTTTTGGCAAAATGTAGCGCCATTTTAACGCCGCGTAAAAAAAAGTTGCTGCTACAAAAAAGTAGCCCTGCATTCTTTTTTTAAAAAATTGGTGGGTGCGTGGATTATACTGTCTTGTTTATAGCCTCATCTACATGAATGATTTATTTTTAAAAGAAGGTTTTATTTTTTTTTTTTTTTTGCTAAACGGTTTTAGTTGCTGCTGCGTATTTTGCAAGCGGGTTTGTTGCTTTTGCTGTTCCTAGCAAGAACTCGTTAACTGCTTTTGCGCCGTTTGCTTTGTGGCATTCCTTCAGCCATGCCATTGTGGCCTGTGCGACTCCGAGACCGTTACAGACGTGAAATGTGTTTTTGTTGTCAATGAATCCGTATGCGTCGTTTCCGTTTAGCCACGGAAGGGCCATGTCGCACAGCACAAACGGTCTTGGGATGGGCGATTTTGGATTTTTTCTAGTGACAATGCCTCTATTGAGTGTTGGTGCCATTTCTTTTGTCGCTTCTAATTCTGCAATTAGAGTTGTGACCAATACAAAAAGCACGGCATTATCTTTTTGCAGAAATTCCCGTCGGTCTCTGAGCAGCGATGATATTGCGTTGTCCATGTAGGGTCGTGCTACTGCGTTTGCTGCATCGCCGTACAATTCGGCAAGCAATGGGTATGCAACAATTGGGTACATCATGCCTCTCCATGTTGGGATGTGCATTCCAATGACAATGTGGAGGTACCTTTTTTTGTTTGACAAATACAAAAAAAAAAAACGTGTGAGCAACTTTTCAATAATTTGCGTGATTGCAGAAAACAAAAACAAAACGTACAAATCTCCTGTTACTGGGAACAAGCAATCGTCTGCAAAAACAACCAAGACTTCAAACAATTGTTCAAACAATGCAGCAAATGTGTCGTTTGCCATGACGTTTTTTGGACTTGGCCATTGTTCCATGTGAGCAATTGTTGCGTGGTATAACATGAGGGCGGTTTCTGATTCTGTTGCCGATGGTTCTGCGCACAATGCGGCTACAGATCTCAATGGGGCGAGTGGCGGTGAGTGATTTCCAATTGTGAATGGGGGAACCGTTACCGGCGGTACGTTTCCGATTGCGGTGCAAATTAGCCCGTAAATATAAAATAATTCTGCCGTGTATTCGTTTGACGTCACATTAATGGCAAGGATTTGCGTTTCAAACCACAGTGCGCACTTTTCTAAAAAATCTTTCGGGCAACCGTCTGGGGCTGTTAAGCAACTGTGGATCCACGCTGCCGCATCTGGGGGGATACCAACGACATCGTCTATTAAGCTTATGGTTTGTGGGTGTTCTCCCTTGTCTTCATGCGTTGTGACTGATGCCATTTCCGCAAAGTTGTGCACTAGCTGCGGGCGATTTACGTGCAAGAAATGCAAGTCAACCAAGTGTTGTTACGCTCCTGTGCGCGTTAATGCGACTGAAACAATTTTGTCGACGGTTGGGCCAACGATAATGTCATGCCCCCGTGGGTGTGTTGGCGGCGTGCGTCACTCGGCTGATGCGTGTGATCGCAAGGCTATTGTTGGTGCTGTTTCCGTAAAGCGATCTTCTGCCAAAGTTGTATACCGTGCGGGGAAGCGACCTAAAATTGTGGAGTCTTTGTTAGAGGTGGCTGAATTATGGGAAGCCAGCGGTGCCGATGACGTAGGTGGTATGTGGAGTGCCCTTGTTGGTCCTTCTGTGCCTGGCATGTCTGTAGGGCCTTTGGGGATGCCTGATGCTGTATCGTTAAAGTCGTTTGCGGCAATGTCTGTGACCAAGCACGGTATTGGGTGGGTTCCGTGTGATGATTTTGCAGGGTTTTCTGTTGAGCAATGGAAGAAATTATCAGAAAGGCCTTGTGCGTGGGATCGAATTGTTGGTCGTGCGCCCTGTGCACGCAAGGTGCCCAAGTCGGCTACTTTGATTGTTCCTAAGCACGATGTGTTGAATGTTCCTGGGCATGCGCCATTTGTACATCTTCCGCCTATGGCTATTGATCATTCACGGATTAAAGGCGCTGTTACGTGCGTTTATTGCAACCATGTGTTTAAAACCAAAGATGCTTTTGTTGAAGCATGCGCGCCGGATGCGCGCTAGCAATACAAAAAAACTTTTTTTTTTTTAAAAACAATGCTATATGCCAAAGTATGCATTTGGGTTTAAATCATGTTAATATTAGTTGCGGGTCTTTTTGGGAGTTCTGTTTCCCAAACAATTTCGCTTGGGTTGCGCGAATATGTATCGCAAGATGGGACTGTGTATTTGTTGACTAAAAATGCACTAATTGAAAGCAATCCTGTTCAATTTTCGCTTGATGTATCCCCGGCCGCCGAGTCAACACTTCCGTATGATGCTGGCGTTGATCCCGATGCCACGCGTGATGTGTATTTGACTACTCCATCTGCAATTTTTAATGCTACGTTCAAATATGGGTCGTCTGCGACTTTGGCGTTGTCGCAAATATCAATTAATGGCGCAACTTTGTGTGGGGACAATGTTTATTTTGGCGAAGTGCCGTCTTCCTGCAGTTCGGATGAGTTTGCGTACCTGGCGTGTTCTCAATTTGTGTGCGGGGTGCAAGGCCAACTTTCTGACTTTAGTGCAGTATGGGTGAAGCTTTCATTTGACAAAAAACCAAAGTGCACAACTGTGTTTCAACTGAAAACAAACAACGGATGGCGTTCTGTATGCACCAACGATGATTATGAGTTTTCTCCGCGTGTGCAAGGTTTTGTGTTTCATGTTGATTCTGACATGCAACACACGTTATTTTTTCCGCCTCGGACCGAAACTGGCACGGAGGAATTTGTTTTAATTGTTGTATCTCTTTTGTCGTTAATGTTGTGGGCGTCGCAATCTACGCGAATTTTGAACCGGATCAAATCCAGGGAGGCGGTGACAAACACCATTAAAAAGCACCGTGTGGGTGTGGCAACGATTGTGTCTGATATTATGCTCACGTTGTCGTTTACTGCTTCTTATGCTCTTACGCGCATTGGCATAACTGTTTTGCCACCGCAGCTGACCATTCAGTATGAAGTGTTGGAGCACGCCGTTTTAGGGGCGTATTTTACAATAATGGCTGTTTCTCCGGCACTTCTTAGCGCGCTGCTGTTTTCTGTGCCAAATCGGGAAGACAGCTTGGTGGTTTTTACGCTGGTGCGCATTTCGCGTGCTATAACGGAGACTACGCTAATGTCGATATTGTTTTTTTTTATGCCGAACATGGTTGGGGAGTCACTACGCGAAACGTTTGGCATGTTTCTTGGTGTTGCCATTTGTGTTGTAATTGGGCGGGACATTAATTTTTTTGATTTGGCTAAATGCATACCCGAGTCGCGCAAAGTGTCTCGGTGGGTTTTATTTTTGATACTTGTTGGATGGATTGTGGTTCAGTATATTGTTGTGGTGACGACTATGCTGACTCCCGTTTTTGTTGAATCTGCCGGAATTTCAAATGAAAATGCTATTTATGCGGCTATTGTTGTGGCGACTGGTTCTGCTGGGGCCGGTGTGCACGCACAAGAAGAGTAATGATATTTTTTTAAATGGATAATGTTTGTTTGTATGTTCACAACATGTCGTTGCTCTGTTTTCTGTACGATGCATGGCTGCAGTGGTGCTGTGCGGAAGCGACTGATGACAATACTCTTCCGATGTATTCTGATCCGCCTCCGGCGTACGACGATGAAAGTGTTAATGTTTCGCCATTATGCACTGTGCAATTGCCGAGTGTACTGGACACGGCGCAGGGCTTAAAACAGACGGGACTGTTTCAAACGCGTTTTGTACCGGAATTGGCAACGTAGTTAGCTCTGGGGTGGTTTCTGCCCATGCCATCGGGTTGCAAAACAATGCGACCAACAGCAGAAGCACTCTGTCTTTGTATGCGACGGTTATTGGGCATGTGCCAATGATAATAAACGCTTGTTCTGGTTTTGTGCAGACTGCCCATTCAATGTCTCTTGTTTTGATAAACCGTGTAAGCGAGGCGATCCACGTGCATTTTGCGGGCGGTGTTTTCCATGGATGTTTGAGCGCAATGTCTACAAACGTGCAAATTTCCGTCGGTCCGCACCGCTGTTGCAGTCTGTACGCGGACGCGAGCACAAATTCTCGTTGGTGCGGGTTTTTTACGTGCGACGCGACGGTCAGCGGGGCCGCCAATCCGGTTACTGGTGCAAGGGCTGCTCCCACGAATGCCCATAATGCCGATTGCGGGAGTTCTGCGAGTTTGCGTTTTGCAAACGAAATGCAACCTTCTGCGCCAATTGATTTTATCAATATGCACACAACAAGGCTTGCAAGGCGATATGGGACAATTGTAATTTTTCCTGGGTTGTCTACCAACGTTGCTGTCAGCGGTGTCGGTTGGCCTTTGCAGTGCATTACGCAAAACCCCTTTGTTGTTACGGGGTGCAATCCGTGCTCGCACAACTCTGCAATGTCAACCCCGGGCAATATTTTGCACCACGTTGTTGACAACGTGGGCATTCGGGTTACGCAAGGCCATTGGGATGTTGTATCTGCCATTTTGAGTGTGTTATGACGTTTTTTTTTAAAAAAATAATATTGTATTCATTGAATGATTCACAATAACAATGTCAACCTTTTTGGATGTAGTGCCAAAGTTATGCGGCGATTTGTTTGACGCCACGTCTGTTGCAAAGCGGCTTGAAAGCGGTGATTACTACTTTGGGCCGGGGTCATCCGTTGTGCGAGCAGTCAGCATGCGGGAGTGCAATGAGCGTGTGCGCAGATTGGACCGCGATGGGAGCATTACACGTGGGCACGCCAAGGTTCCCTCTGTTTTGGCCGGGTTGCCGATGCAACACGGGGACGACAGTGCCGTTGATTCGTTTCATTCACTTCGCGGTCGGTCTATCAAACTGGATCATTATACGACTGATTCTGCGACGCGACTAAAAAGTGTTCAGTCCAAGGCATCGGCGAGCACCAAGTTGGCTAAAAACAAGCCTGGTGCGTTTTTGCGGTCGTGCCAGCACCGGGACCACGCCAAGGTTGCCGGGAAACAGACTTCTGTGGTTCACCGCCTTCCTTTGTGCAAACCGTGTGCGGATTTGTACCGATTTATGCGACCTTCTGCTCGTTCTTCGTACCTCCCCATTGGTCGTTTGCAGCGTGACAAGCGTCTTTTGGGCGATGCTGTACTGGCCGGTCGGCGCGAAGTGTTTATTGGATGGTTTTGTGCCAGTGCGTCCGAGACGGCGCTGACGTCGGTGGCGATAAACGATGTTCCCGTGGCTGACCTTGACGCTGTTGGGGTTTTGGTGACTTTGCATTTTTATGCTTTCAAGTATCCGGTTCGGTATTCTTGTTTGCGGCTTCTCGATCCGTGCCGTCCGGAGCGTGCCGTGTGGCTTCTTGATCATCGTCACGTGTTTGCGCCTCGGACTGTTTCGTCTTCGAATCGTCTGTGGTGGCGTGCTGTGGAGGAGCGCGGCGTGATTACGCGCACGGGGTTGCCTGTTCCTACATTGTTGTCGTGCGAGGCTGGGCCTGACGTGACGAGTTTTACACGGTTTGTGTGGACTGACAACTATTGTTACAGCATGTCATTTCTTGATCTTGTTGCCGGTGTTCGTGGGATGCATTCTCGGTTTCGGCTTGTTATTTCTGTTCGACTTGCTCCTTCTGATGGTCGTGGCGAGGGTGAATTTCCTGCTGTATCTGCTTTTACAGCCGAAGAGGCGACCATTGGGATTAAGAATGCCGAGTCGGTTAGTTTTGCGTTTGCTCTTTGTTGCGTGAACCGTGCGGTTGATGCCGTTGAGGGACAGCGTCAGAAAACTGGTCGTGCGTATTCTGGCGTGCCTTTGGTTCGGTTGAATGTAGAGTGCAGTCCATTGCATTCTGCGCGGTCTCGACGCATGACTGACGTTCTTCGACTTGCGCTTTCGGCCGGGAGTGCTGAGCTTGTTCCTTTGCCGACTGCGGTGTTTTCTCAATGGGCGTTGACGGAGGCTAAAACAATTTCGGTTGATCCTGGCGTGTTTTCAGTTGCTGCGATGTACCCTTTTGGTGAGGCTGATCTTGCAACTTTGCGAGAAACGATTGAAAAGAATGCATGGGGAGGTGTACCTGAAATGTGCAGTGATGATGTTGCAAGTACACTGTCAAAGGTGTATTTGCGCGACGGTGATGATACTTGTTTTACAATGAACAGTAAATCAATATAAGCCGGGTGCAAATAGGTACGGAAACGTACGGCAACATGTCTAACAATTTATTTTCCGAAACCAGTCCTAACATGGCTGACCACAACAAGACAACTGCAAAACTTCACGTTGTTGTTCCACATGGCCATTCAGTTACGTTAAACCCCAAGGTACTGTGCTCTGCCACTGGCACAATGGACCCTGGCCACCTTGGGATTACCAAAGTTGACGTAGACCACGTATCCGCTGTTAAAAACGGAGCTCCGGCTCAACTTGAACATCCCGTTGGCGTTGTCATCAGCACTGGGGCGGGTGAAATGTTGCCGACGGAACATCGCGTTTGCTATGCGTCGGACACTCAAGCTCGAGCTGGCGCTAAAGCTAAAATGGTCCATGCCGTGTTCACTACCGGGGCAAATGAATTTCAAAAGGTGTCTATGCCATTGACCGTCAATTCTGAGAAAACCGAACTTGAACGGCAAAAAGCGACAGCGCGGTTGGAACGATGGCAGAATGCCGATCCGTCAAAGGTGTTTGGCAAAGACGGGCTCCCGAAAGATGGTGTGACTCGTGTAGAACACCCAACGTCGGACGAGGTTGTACATTTGGTTAATGTCGAGTCTGACGCCCCGTTTTCTAAATTTGTAAAGGCCAATATGGGTTCTAGAACGTTTATGGGCGGTTCGTACCAAAAAGCGGATACGGTTCCAGTTGAAGGGGTGCCACACGTTAAGATGACGGACGACCACATTAAAGAAGCGGCAAGAGCACTGAAAGAACACCTTACGCCTACTGGCACTTTTTCGGATGGTCTTAAACTTTCAATGCCGTGCATGGAGGGTAAACCTGACAAGGGGACAAACATGCACGTTGCCATCACACTTCACCGCGACCCGATGGGGTGTGTAGAAGCTGGTGGGCAAGCGGCGTTTACGTCAACCGCCAATGATGCTGCTGCTGCTCCTTTGGCATCGAAGCTCCAAGCTCTTGCATTTGACGACGTGGGCAAGTCAACTTAACCTTTAATGACTGTTACCGTTTTTGATGTTGCGCGCGTTATGGGCGAGATTCACGTATTGATTGTTTCGGCGTGCTGTTGGTCTCCGCACGGTTGGTTAACTGCTCCTGAAATATTTGAAATTACGGGCATTTCCGGTGTTGATTTTCATCACGCGCTTGCTGAATTAATATTCGTGGGCATTTGTACTGTAAAAAATGGCATTGTGCGTACGGTTGATGTAGTGCCGCAACCTATTGCTGATTTTTTTACCAATTAAATTGACAGGTAATTGTCTAAAAATTCTGTAGCGGTTTCGAAGCAAATGCACACGATTGGGTTATCGTCTAATACCTCAAATTCTCCGGTTCTTGTAAATTTGAACGGTGATAACGTATGTGAACCATCCAACAATTTGTCGAGCGGCACCCTTATTCCTTTTCCTGGCATGTTTGTCAAGTATCCTGCTGTTGCGCTGTACGCTGCCATTACATTTACGTACCTTGAATGATCCAAGACTGGCAATGTGCCGTATCCTGGGTTTGTGCATTGCGGTGGGAGGGCTGTGCACAAGTTTCGAAGCGTTGACTCGCAAAGTAAGCCGCCCTTTAAATTTAACGGGTTTGTTTTTGCGCCTCGTCGTGCGATGATGCCAAATGCATGAGCCATTACGTTTAGATCGGCGCCCCCGTCTGCGTTTCCGGTGCTAATGTCCTCGGTTACTTCACCGTGCATTGTAAAATATGATCCGTACACTTTTGACCAACGGCGAATGATTTTTGATGCAAAAGAAGTTTTTGAAAATGCAGATTGGTCTTTTTTAAAGGCATTTTGCAACATTTCGTACATTGATCCTAAAGTGAGTGCCATGAAATCGCAATCGCCCATGCTGCTGTAGGCTCGAACGCAGCAGAGGCCACGCTGTTCGTGTTTTTCGTGGCCTCCAACTGGGTACGTTTTGCCGGCCATCTGGAGAGCGAGGACCCCGACGCTGTCTTGGACAGTTTCGATGTTTTCCGTTGTTTCGTCGACTGTGACAATAGTGCACGCAAAGGCAACTGCGTTTTCCCACCATTGCGCTGTAAACGCAGGGTTGTTGTCATGCAAGTGTGAAAGCATGTCATTGTTTCCGTCGTCAGACAACACGCTGTATCCTGTTATTACGCGCAAAAATGCAAAATGGGCTATTGCGTCGTACCCGTCGTCTTGTTTTGTTTTGTGAAGCCACTGTAGCCATTCTTTTCTCAGTGTTTTTTGGCTTGTGTCTAGTGCTTTTTTTTTGCTTGTAATTTTGGCAATAATTTCTTTGGGGTCTGTTTGCATTGCCCCGGTCACGTGGATGGTTTTATCTAGTTTTGTGTCTTCAAAATACATACTGGCAACAGTTTCGGCTTCTTCGTTTAACATGACGTATGCATTACCAATGTCAATGTACGCCTTGTTGGTGTCGTCAGGGTTGTTTTTATCCCAATCAATAATTAAAATCCGAACTACTGCTTCTGCATCTTTTTCTGTGTCAGATATGGGGGTAATTTCTACGCTGTAGCCGTCGTGCGTCTTTGTTGCTGCCATTGGAACGGCTCGTTCCATTGTTTGCCCGGTAGTCGATTTGACTGTCAGTTTGTACACAATCCACGCAAAGGGCAGTGGAGATTTGATTTTTGTCATGTCGTGAACATGTGCAACAATTGTGCCAGCAATCCCGGTTTGAGGGATGGCAGGACTTCTGTGACCATTATCGTCAGAGTTGCGCACAACTGACATTCCACCCAATTAGATGCTGAGTTTAACGTCCACTTATACGTTTTTTCATTTACTGTTTCTTCGGGTGCGTAGCCAACAACAATGGGGTTTTGTTCTCCGTTGATGGGTGCTACTACAAATTGGTGGTGGTGCATTTCTACATACACAATTGCTTGATTGTGGGCTTCAATTGAAAATGATAACGGTGCGAGTGTTTTTGGTGTTAATGTAACGTTGCACGCCGATGATGCAAACAACACGGCGTTTTTTATGGTTTGTGCCACATTGCTGCTTGTGTTTGTCAGAACCAACGCGGGTTGTATGTCGCTTTCGGGCACGTGATTTGAAGTGGCTGCAACCATTCTAAGTACAAATCCAGCTGCCGTGTACGGACAACTAAACGTTTTTTTTTGTGTGTGCAATTGCACTGGATTTTTTGCAGTTGTGATTGAAATGCAAACGTGTCCATTTTTTAATTGTTTTGCGGAAGCGAAAAGGCCAACTGATTTTGTCATTACCACCATTGCAGAAAAAAAAGTTGCTGTGTGGACGTTTACTTTGCAGTGCGTTGTTCCAATGACTAAGCGTTTTGTTGCAGAATAAACGGTTGAATCCATATTTGTACATGTCTCTAAAACCCCCACATATAAAAGAACGGCAAACTTGGATTTTTTTCGCTCAAAAAAAAAAATCATTTTAACAAAACATGGTAACACTCTACCACATCGGCTACAGTCGATGCGGGTCCCACGCATTCCAATGCCGCATCTAACACGGATATGTTTGGTTCTCCCAATTTTTCTATTGCAAGATGTTTCAATGTTAAAAATGCATCCATGTCTTCCACTGCCAGTTTCAGTGTATCTGCGACCCGTTGCACTGCAAAAGCAGGAACATCAACGCTAAAAAAATTGCCGGTGCATTTAAGCACCAATGTGTCTGCCATTTCACGAATAGTTGTATTATCCATTGCTTTTGCCGGTTGTGTCTTCAACTGCAGCACTAGATTGGTTTTTGCGTGGTAATGACAAATGTGATACTGTACGGCTGTAGGTCGTGACAAAGCGAGTTAGGCATATTCCTTTCAGAAATTGGTGTTTGCGTGCTGTTTTTTTAAATGTGTCTGAATACCACTGCTTGAACTGTATCGCCGCTGAAATGTTGTTGGGTAATGCAAGTTTTTTTTGTTTCTGGAACAAGCAAACAAGCAGTTGGTGTGTTTTTTTGCCGAATTTTTTTTTGTCGTTGACATCTGCAATGGCGCACAAAAGCTCGGCGTCGCGGGTCATCTGATCAAGGTCTTTTGGGTTGCCTGTGGTTTTGCATTTACTGGCAAATGCCCTAAACCTGATTGCGTTGGTGCTTGTTAATGTCATTCTTAATTTTGTGCTGTAATATTTTGTTCAAGTTCACTAACGATAACCAAAAAAATGAGCGCATTTTTTTTTAAAAAAAAACTAAAAGTAAAAAATTTAGTTTTTTTTTTTTTGAAATCACTTTTTTAAAAATGAGAGATGTTATGAGTCTGGTCAATTATTTTGCCGACGTTGGTAAGCCCGGCGACGAACTGCGGAAGCAATTGACACTATTTTTTGATACCGGTGTTGCTTTTCCCGTTTTGATGGCGATAAACGCCTTTCCACTGCACGAGTCGAAGGAGTGGAATTATATTTGGCCTATTCTTTCGTCTGTGATTGCCGATGGGGCGTACCAAACTGTACATACATTTGTCAAAGTTGTGCAGCAGCGCAACGCCCGCGAGGTTGAAGCGCTTTTGAAGCTGACGGGGTTTCCCGACCGGCACAAATATGCGTTGATGAGTGCATTTGCCGCAGCAATTTTCTTGGAAGACGACGCGTGCGTGAAGGCATTTTGCAATACTCTAAAGTTTAGCATGCCGGGGATTCACGCCGTGTTAATGGCGGCGGTTTTGGTTGATCGGGAAGACTACGTTCGCAAAGTGCTTGACATATGCGTTTGTGAGGAGGATGTTAACGTGGTGGTGAATTTCGAGAGCGGCGGCGATTATGATTATGCAGTGCGCCAAATGCTCCGAAATGTTACCGTAGATATTCCGTCGATGATGTGCGATTCAGATTTTCACGGGGATGGTATCAATAAGGCTATTGATTTAGAGGCAATGGGAATTATTGAATATGTGTGTCTTCAACGGAATCCCAATTTGGCCATTTTGAAGTTGTTGTGCGAGCACGGTGATGGGATGCTGGACTCTTCGTTGTTTTCGAAAATGGTGCCGTTAACTGCACTTTGCCGAAATACTTATCAAGCAGGTGCAATTGAAATATTGCTCAACCGACCTAGCAGACGTGATGAAGATGGGAATTTGCAATTTTTGTGCAATGCCAACCAGGTTTGCGACGTTCGGTTTTTTAAAGACATTGGGTATCATATACGCGAGGTGGTAGCACGTGACTGCACTCCGCTTCTTGTAGCGTGGAAATTCAATAACAAACCAGCCCAAGATTTGCTGCTCGCGCACAAGGGGACGGACCCGAATGTTTTTACGTCAAGCCAATTGGTTTGGAAAAACTCGTGGCATAATAGTGTGTCTCAATATGATCAAGAATGGAAGATGCCACTGCTTGTGATGGCGCTTGCGGCGCGCGACGACGAGATGGCGAAGCGTCTTTTGAGGAATGCGCGTACTGTTGTAAATCCGCCCAGGCCAATTGGTTTGTATAAAAGGCGTGACTTTACTGTGAGTTCTTTAACGGCGCTTGATGTGGCGCAGGTTACGAACAACCAGAAAATGTTTGACATGATTGTAGCAGCCACCGATAAAGGCAGCCGCTCTTGGCGGATTCGTGACATAGATCGACCCGATAATCCGGAGATGAACAAAACAGGGGCGATGGTTACACAGTATGATTCCGGGACTGGTACACGGGAGTATTTCTTTACTCTGTATACTGAACAACCCGACAGGACTGCCTGGGCTTCTTCTGCTGTGTCGATGGAGTATTTGACCAGCCTTTTGAGACGGGGGACGGTAACGATGCATACTGACGCACGCGTAGACTGGACTGGGTTTATTTGTGATGTACTGAATGGATTTGAACGATACGATGATGCATTTTCAACGTTGCGAATTCAAAAGGAAAAGATGTTTCGGGCGTTGTTGTGCGGGTGGAGACCACATATTCATCACGAGTACTGTACGGCCGATCTAAAGGATACTGTGTTGACGGTGCTGCTTGTTGCTGAGCGACAAAAACGGACTCAAGCTGCTTTGACAAACGGAAGTTCGCCGATTTTGCCGCCCGAGATGTGGCATTTTATATTAACCCTTGGAAGTTGAGTTTTCTAAAGACAATGGACAGTGACGCGAACGAGGTTTTGATATTTGATGATTCAGTGTCAGACAGACCATTGCGGATTCGAAACAATAAACGGTTTTTGATTTTGGGCGTTTGTTGTTTTGGGATTGTTTTTGTAATTGGTGCGGCAGTGTCGCGCACGCAAGATGTATTTGTGCGCAATGCAGACGTTGACAACTACAAACGTGCGGATTCCGACATATTAAATAAATCGGACACGTTAGTGTTTGTGACGTATGGGCAGTCCAACGCTGATTGTTGCGGTCAACCCGGATACACTGTTAAATATCCTTCTCACGTGTTTCAATATTTTAATGGCGACGTTTACGCAATGAAAGAACCCATGCTTGGAGCTGTTTGTCGTGGAGGGTGCCTGTGGTCACGCGTTGGGGATATGCTTGCAAGTCATTTTGCATTTACTCGCAGTATTGTTTTTTCTTCTGCGGCAGTGCCAGGATTTCCAATTCGGTGGTTGCTTCCTTCTACTGCCGCAGGCCAGTACTTTACCGAGACACTTTCGCAACTACCAACGGCGATTGTTCTATTTCAGCAAGGGGAAACAGATGCACTATATCACACTTCACCTGGCGAATACAGTGCAATGTTGACAAACGTCTCCAAGTCTGTTTCCTATGGTCGATTTTTAGTTGGGGTAGGCACACGGTGTAATTTTATCCACACCGCGCCGGATATTGCCAACGTGCAACGGCAATTTTCCAACGGCCCTGATCTTGATATGCTAGGCAATGCGTTTCGGGCGCCTGACATGTGCCACTTTTCGTACAGTGGTCTCGATAAGGCTGCTGCTCTTTGGACGTCCGCCATTGTTAAGTATCTTAAAAATGTTACACCGAAGCAGTCTCTGTAATTGTTGAGAATGCCGTCTGGATACTCAATGTAAAATCGAGAACTGCTTCGTGTGGGGTCATGGCAGCAATGTTTGGCGGTTTGCCCATAATGTACCTCTCAAATCGTGCCGGTAATTCTCTTGCAAGTTGCGCGGCCATTGGGGGGCTTTTTCTTGCAACCTCTTCTCTGAATGTGGCGTCAATTGCCAACAGTGTCAACACAGCCCACTGTACGTCCTGTGCTTGTTTTGTTCTTGCGGCAATTGAAAAAATGGTTTCGGGTTCTACGGGTGGCAATTCAACCGCCCCAATTGTTGCCGCGTGTCTTGCACGCGTTGCTGATGCCTTTTTTACGTTGGGTGGTGGTATTTTCAAACCAATCAATGCATCGGGTCCTGGGTACGCACGGTAAACATCATTTGCCATTTCTACTACAGACAATGCGTAATCCAAATCAGTAAAAATGTTCCACAAGTCAGCCATAATAAACCCAAAGCTATAAACGTGAGGCAGGTGCAACTACTGTAAAAAGTTTGTGTAATGTCATCACCAGAATTTATTGCGGGACTTAAAAAATTAAAGACGTGTCGATCTACCCGCTGCTCGGCCGATGGGCAATTTTTGCAGGTTTCGCTTCGAGAGGTGCATCGCTCTTTTTCTGGCCCTACCCGAATTGTGGTAACCAAAAACACCATCGAGTTTTTAGAATGCATTGAACCAACGGCATTGGAACCGCTCGTTTGCAGTGACATTCGTACAATCAATAACGCATCTTCGATGTTTTTTTGCAAACAGTGTTTTGTGTGCGGGGACGCACTTGTTTCGTCTTTGCTTGAAACAATTGTCCCAGCCCGTGGTGACGTGATTGTCCGCGCTAAGGATATGTCAACCGTTATTTCGTTCAAATCATGCAAAGAATTACCCCACACGAATACGACTGGCTCTCGCGCTACATCCATGAAAGCACGCCACTCGAAGAAAAAGACGGCAAAAAACCAATCACGCCTTGCCTGGCTTCTCTCTTCATAATGCTTCCGCTGTTAGAGCCGTTTTCAGACGTGTTTGTTCGCCATGCGTGTCTTTTGTCTCCGTCGCTGCAGGAGGTAGAACAGCATTTGCGAGCGGCAAACAGCGGGCAGATGATTCGCTATGCGTTTGCAATATCGGCGGCTGGGGAGTTGCGGGAAAAATTTGCGGATGTATGGACTGAAGCAGCAGCGGCGTGGTCTCATGTGAATGCACCTCCCGAATAACTACGCTGCACAATGCAATGCACGCTGTGTCTGCGGATTCCGCTGCGTATGTAACCAACATTGCCGCAATTGTTGCCGCAAACTGGGATTTGTCACTTAAATAATCGTATGCGCCCAAGTAGCACCCAACAGCTCCTAGGTGCATTAATGTAGCCAACATATTAAATAAAAGCATTTTTGATGTAAGTACCGAGCATACTCTCAATATTGCGGCTGTTGAGCACATCCCCAGTATACTGATGTCTTTAACATGTTGTTGCCACAGCACTGCAACAATCCCAACGTTCAGCATTGACGTTGCTGACACAATTGCAGCCACCGATGTTTGACGAGCCAGCAAAGTTGAGTAACGGCGCAGCGTGTTTTTTAACGCCTTGTGTGTCACAATTAACACCGTTGTACATTCTAGGGCGGTTGTCACAAGAAACAAGATTGAAGTTGATTTCATGTTGTGTTGATCCAACAAAAAATGTTACGTTTCTATTTTATGAATTACGTAGTGCAACAAGTTCTTCGGCGATGTGAACTGGTTTTCTTCTGTAAACCGCGGTTTCCCATGTAAGAATGACCGCCGCAATAACAAGCAGTGCGCAACTTGTTCCTGCTCTTGATGCATCCAACGAAAATTCGGGGTCTGTTTTTGCTTGTTCGACCAACTCGAAAAAAGCAAGGCCAACGCCTCCCCACTGTGCAAGCGTTGCCGCGCTTGCAGCCACTATCATTATGTTTGGTTTGCTGTTGACGCTTGCCGCTCTAAGCAGCGTTGCGGCAAACAAGCACCAGAACAAGCTGTCGGACAATGCCCACAGTGTTGCAATTCCGATTCCTATTGCGTCTGGGACCGAGAAGGCGCACGCTATTTTAAGTTGGGTTTCGGCGTTTGGGTTTTTTGAATTTCGACATGCCAAGAATTCCCTTACTATTACGCCTACAGAACCACAAATGGCAAAAATCTGCGGTGCCGACACGGCTAAACTCATTGCGTGGTTCCCCCAACTTGTCAATGGTATATAGACACACCGGCATTTTTAACAGTAGATTGGGTGGTGCTCTTATATGCATACTTCAATTGTGTGCATTTAAATTATGCATGCTGCAACCGTTGTTCGCATTGCATCATTGTTGAGCATCGGTGGATATGGTCAATACGAACAGCATTTTTGTCCAAGCCATGCTGGCGGGATTAAAAAAGTTTCAATAACTAACGCGGGGTCGGGGTATTTGCCCGACACGCACGGACGCGCTGATGTTACAGGGGGGACAGGTTCCGGGGCACGCGTTCATTATACAACGGATCCTAATGGCGCAATAAGTTCTGCGACTGTAAACTTTACGGCAAAGGGCAAAGATTATGTAGTCGGGGACTCTGTGGGAGTGGGAACCGGAACGGGACAATTGCACGTGGATGAAATAGGGTCGTTTCCACAATGTAATTTTTCTGTTTATAATGCTACTTTGGATTCATGGATTCGATCATTAGACATGGGTGCAGTGTGTACTTTAAATCCGGTTGCTTTAGCAAATGCTGAATTGTCAAGTGTGCCTGCAATTAATGTTACCACCGATTCTACAAGTGGAACGGTTAATTCTGTGGGCCACGTTGTTTGGGATGTTTCTACGTGCACAAGTTTGGAAAATGCGTTTAAGGACAGTACTAATTTTACCGGTGTTGAAAGTTGGGATGTGCATAAAATTGAAAACTTTATGTCGACGTTTGAAAATGCTGTTAATTTTGACGAAGACATATCTGGGTGGAAAATGCACGAAGCGGCAATGGGATATGAATCGGAACCGTTTTTGAACATGTTTAAAGGTGCAACAACGCTTTCATTAAAATATGAAAATTATGTTTCAAGAAACTATTCATCCGGTGAAAATCAATGGCTCGCGCCGCCGTGTTGGGTGTACAACAATGGTACGCAGTGGGTTGTTAACGCTTCGGAAGTTGGGCAGTCGTGTCCTAATCACGCAACTGGGTCTGCTCGTTTTACGGTGGTAGCCAATGGACCGAATTACTTTGATGGTGGAGATTGGACGCCTTTGGGTTATGATATTTCTGCAAAAGAAAACATTATTGCAACCGATGAGAGTATGCTTGAGAATTTGATGCGCAGCAATCTGCCAATATCATTTGTTCATCGTTACGAACTGATTAATTTGACTTCGGGTGCTATTCCTGTTCCATTGCCACCAACCGCCTATCGAATGACTGCTCCATCTGACCCGCGGTGTCTTCAAAAAGAACATTGTTTTAATTCTATGTGCGTTATGCTTGACATGAATTATTTTGGATACTCGGTGGCACACAATGAGTTTTTTACGGGAACAAATCCTAACCGGACGTACGTTCCTGGCATGACGTATTGCGGGCCCATTTTTGGAACTGATTCTCCAATTGCGGGGGACACGACTGAAAACGACAAACCTCTTGCCCAGTTTCCGCAAGCACGCCCGGTGTCGGTTGAGTATGAACCAATGACTGGCGCGGGTGCGGTCCTTCCACTGGCCACCGAAACAAGGATGCCGTCTTGGTATTATGTTGACGGTTATTTTGGATGGCGGCAAAACGGTGCTCGTCGACCGAGTGCGCCCGGGTGTTTTAGTCGGCACGTGCCGCGCTGGATGGTGCCACCTACATGCAAGAGAGATGCCGGCGAGGGGTGTGTTAACGGGCATGAAGATGGTAACCGAATATCAACTGACGCGAATACCCGAGACTTGTTGCAAACGTACACGCTTGCAGATGCAGAAAACATTGGATTGCAGGGGCTGTGGGTATCTGGTGGATGCAACAGCACGCCTGATGCTACTGTTACCAGCTATTATGACGATAAAAGCAGAATCAAAAAACCCGAGGTCTTTGTTTCGGAGCGTGCAGGTAAAAGTAGCAGTTTTAGTCCTGGGGCAGCAGCTACTCATCTTTGGACTAATTTGTATTACACAATTCCTGCTACGGGATTGAACGGATTTAACCCGTGGTGCGCAACGTGGCAAAATGCAACTACTGATACCGCCAGGCTGCCGTTTCCGTCTTCGAATGAGCGTTCAGGGCTTTCGGGTCCGACGCCACAGTCTGTTATGAAAACATTGGTTTACAAACGCGACAACTTTAAAACACCGCAACAAACAGAAGTTCTCACGGATGCGCCAATGTTTTCAGCTGATGATTCGTACGGAGGTATGTTGTACGAAAACAAACGACTGTATAAATTTACCCCGGAGGGTATGTATTCTCCTGAAATGTTTCAGGCTACTGGTTTGCGGCAATTTTTTCACCCGTTGTTTGAATACTTTCGGCCAAACCAAACAGAAAACACGCTAAATAATCCCAATCTTGAAAATGTTTCATTTAGTACCTCGTCGGCACCGTCGGAAACCTATTTTGGTTGCGACAATACTACGTACGCTACCGATTATCATACTCCATCGGGGAATTGTATGACGGAGGCAAATCAGAAACCCGGGTCCGCTTTTTCCGCCATTAATCCCGTGCCATTTGGTGCATCGTTTATTAACATTGAACAAGCAATGAAGAAATGGGTTGATCAGTATACTTCACACCCTTCTCCTCCTTCTCCACCGACGCATACCCTTCCTGCGCCACTTCCGGGAACGTTTAATTGTGGATTTGCTCAAGAAGAGGAAAAGTCCGGTGGGTGCTGTGTGTGTGCAATTTTAGGCGAGGCAGAGATACAAAATACTCTTGACTACCCGTGCTCGTTAAGCGACTTTACGACTGCATACGATCAACAGCAACTACTTAAAAACCCAGCTGGAACTATATGGAAGAACCTGCCGCCAAATGAACGAGTTCAAAAATTGCGTCCTGCAATACTAAATCTGATGGGCCACAACAGCAATCCGGCTCCTTATTTTCACCGGGCCAAAAGAGGAACTGCCAAATTTAACAAGTTTTGGCTGTCTCAATCCTCAACATACTGCACTGACTCATGGGCTAAGACGTGCGGCACGCAATGCTTGGGCCCACACAGAACTAAAACATATAAAATGGTGACCAATTTATGGAAAGACAAGTTTTATGAAGTGAAAAACGCGTATCAGGCCGAAATAACTTCTGTTGAAAAGGCCGGAAATTGGTTTCTGCCCCCTGACGTTTGTTACATTGCGTGCAATTGGGCCGACCCGAACTCTGAACGTAAAAAATGCGCCGAGCAATGTTACATGTATTGGTACCGATATCTAATAACGCCGTACGACGTAGTTGCCAATTTTGCAAAAACGTGGCCGCACCGAAAGGTGGGATCCAATACTGGCGGCATTCAGTTTGGGTTTGCCAACCCTGAAAATTACATGGAGGCTATTTTTTCTGTGAACAAAGGGCTTCTTGACAAAACAGGGCGGTTTATGACTTCGGAGGAACGCACAACGCCGCGTTCAGTGGACACAACTGCCGATACTGACGTCAAAATGCACAAACATGTTCGTACTGCGTTGTTGTCGTTGTACACGCCCAAAAATACAAAGCAGGCTACCAAGGATTTGCTGGAGACTACGGTAGATGAGAGTATGTGCGATTTGAGTGTATGCGACATTGCTGATTCAGAATCGTGGATGATCCCACTGAATGAGCGCAAGGATTTTGAATTTTTATTTGTCGGGTTTGGGGTGCTGTTTAACCCAAAGCAATCGGTGTCTCCGTTTCGGTGTGTTCCAAAGAATTTTGCCCAAGCGCATTTGTTTAAATACACGGCTGCTCAACTTGACGGCAGCGGGCAGACCATGTACCCAAACGAAGACACGCCAGACTGGTACAGCCGCGAATTTTTGACAAGTTTGTACAGCGGGACCGTTGCTAATATTTCAGGGTGGTCTACCACATTTACACAGAAACTTGGCGTTTTTGCAGTGCCTACGCAAGTTAGCAATTCGTACAAAAAGCAAATGGCGGATTATTCCAAAGTGACGCCTATTGTAAAACAGCATACCACGGGGGTGCATTACCGTCCTGTTTTGCGCGATGCGGGTTTTAGCGGTCGGTACCATGACGCCAACGCCAATCCGTGCGATTGTTCCCGCAACCGCATTGTGCTTCGGGAGGGGGATGTCCCTCCCGGCCTTACAACGGAAATGTATCCTGAGGTGGATGCAAATCCCGACGTGTTTCAAGTGGTGCAATTTGGATTTTCCTGGTATGCTCCCCCCGATGAGAACGCGCCGATGTACGGGTTGTATCTCGGCTCTACGTCGCAAGATGTTGAACTTGTTGAACGGGATTTCCTTGACGTTCCTGATCCAGATACTGGCCAGCGCCCGTTGTCGGATACGGCAACGTGGGCTCGGTGGCTGCAACCGCAGGCGCCCACATTGCCGTATGCCCCGTATACGCAATACAAACACGTTGCAGGAGATCTTACTACTTGTTCTGATCCAAACGATTCAGAGTGCACTGGTCTTGCAAACCACACGTTTGCGTCAGAATGGGCTGTTACTATTCCTTACTCGTGCGCACGGTACCCGTTTGGGCGACTTCACCGGAACGCAATGCACCCTGATGTTCGGACCGCGCTTTACGGCGACCAGCCGGTTGGTACACACAAATCATTTCTCAAGGAGCCGACTAACGGGCATTCTTCCGTAAATCAAGGGTATTGCGAGAAGCTGTTGTTTCAGGACAATCAAGATCGTGGGTATCGATTTTGCCCCAATGATATTATGAGCGCTGAAGCCCGGCGCAAGTTTTGTGCCACTAATTTGCTGGCGACGCATTTTCTGACGGGCGTTATGATTAAAAACCGCCCGTTTTCAAGTCGGTGCAGCGTGGATCATCAAATGTGCTTGCTGGTTCCCGGGTACACTGCACCTGGGAGCAACAGCAACAGTCCTGGCAGCATTGGTGCGCATACATCCCCCAGCGGTGATGTGACTGGATACGATTTGACAAATTACACACTGCTTGTGACACCGTGGAATTTTACGTATTCGCAATTCATTCTTCGCGATGTTCACAAAAGCTTACAAGCCACACCTGACCCCGAATCGCCGTTTTTAATCAAGCTTCCGAGCAAGCATACCAAAGATGACCTTGAGCCGTTAAATTACACTTCAAGCATTGACAGAAACGCGTTTGCGTTTCACGACACAACCGATTTGTTTCATTTGTTGAGCAAT
The DNA here is from genome assembly GCA_002715965.1 of Verrucomicrobiales bacterium. Classification (GTDB taxonomy): domain Bacteria; phylum Verrucomicrobiota; class Verrucomicrobiia; order Limisphaerales; family JAYPXF01. Next base: position 30,578 of record PBAL01000051.1, read on the forward strand.
TTGGACGGATTTATTGATACTAAATGCCGCACTGAGCTCGACAAAGTTGAGTGCGTTGTGGATCATGTTGATACCTACATTGACACAATGTTGTTGAGCAACCCCTGCGGCGACTCGCTGTACAAGTTGCCTGCGCTAACCAACGGCAACGCGGAGTCGACGGTATGCGCGCCAATATCGGAGCTTTTTCCGCCTAATCCTGAAATTGGTGCCATGGTTGTGCAAGATGGCATGACGGTGCGGTCCGCATCGCGCAACCACCCTCTTCAGTTTAAAGGGCCAATTGGGCAGGCCGTGTCCACGTGCACTCGTTTTGAAGTTGTTGCTTCTCGGTTTTCTGCTACATTTAACGCAGACCAACGTGAGTGTCAGCCGTCTGTATTGGATTCCGCGTTATTGGCACCTGTTGTGTTCAAGGGCGACGATGTGACCGGCGCGACAATCAATGTGACCGCACAAACTACCTCGGCACCCGTACTTATGCTCGGAGAAACGCTTGAGGGAACTAGCGTGCACGAGATGAAGGCAACTGGTTCTCGTTTGACGGTTAATGGGGATTTTGCGTACGATTTTGGAATTTCTCGAGCCGGTGGTAACATATCACTCGAATGTTCCGACGGCGATTGCGTTGCGGTGTTGCTGCCATCGGATGCTGTCGAACTCGAGGTAAAATCTGCAATTACGGGCGTGCGGTGCGAAGATGGAACGTTTAGCCCCGAGTTGCATCCGGTGGGCACTGAATGCATGACTATCAATGTGTCGGCATACGTTGGGTTGTTTGGATCGGCGTTTGAACAGCGAATGTTTGCAGTGTCAAATGCTGGTGCATACGAATCGTACATTGTTTTAAGCGTTGGGTGTGCGTTAATTTTAGTCATTTTACTCGTGGCACTAAAGCGTCGTCACGATAGGCTGTAACGCAGTGCAATGATTTGCAACTGCGAATTAGTAGTTGTGAGGTTGGAAACTAAACTATAACCCATTCTTGTTATTGTTGCAGTATAACCATGGCCCGTCCAACCCAACTTCCTGTTGCCAAGTCTTCCGAGCAAGACAAAAAAAAGTCACGAAAGCCACGAAAGCCTACCCGCTTTAAACCTGAAACAAGGGCAAAGCGAGAAATTCGGAAACAGCAAAACAGTCAAAAAAGTCTGTTGAAAAAGGTTCCGTTTGAACGAGCTGTCCGTGAAGCGGTTCAAAACAATGAAGGACCTTCAGGGACTTGTTACCGCATGACAAAGGGTGCTTTTGCTATTTTGCGTGCAGTTTCGCAGGATGTGCTCACAGATTTGATGACAGCAACAGAGATTATACGGCAAAAACAAGGCACAACAAAATCGATTCTGCCTGAGCAAATGGAAATTGCACGGGGGTTGATTCATGTCAAGTGCCTCAGCAATACGCAGTTGCCAATGCACATTTCTCTTGGTCAGCGGCGTGCAAACAAGGAAAAGAAGAAAAGTGTTGTTTCTGTTCAGTCAACTGTTTAAATATATGTAAATTACATTTGCTTAATTCATACTTTTAAAACAATGCTTCCGTTTGCCGGAAACCTGACAGCGGCTTTAATAGCTCTGGATGTTGCTCAAATGGCACAAAAAGAAACTGTGTTTAGTGACCCTTCTCTTGTAAATGTGCACGACAAAGTGTTTTCGGTTTCAAACACGCTTCCGTGCTACATTGGCCAGTGTGCTAATGATACGCGGAAACTCTTCAGCAAGAAAGAACTCAAGCACATGCTTCTCTTTGAACAACCCAAACAATTTGGAGTGGACATAGACACCCTTCACCCCCGCCTACAAGCGTATTTTGTGTCATGCCGTGGAGCACTGTTGGATGTGTTTCAGTTATCAGATAAAATGCGACTAAACTCCGATCTAACAAGATGGACCTCCGAGATAGCGCAGCGGTGTGGGGTGAGCGAAGATATTGAGAAAGCTATTCAATCGTGCAAAGCCGCTAAAGACGTGGAAACTGTTTTGTCATTCCGAATTTCGTATTTATTGGAAGATGTCGAAATGTTTAAAGTTGCCGCAGAATCAAAAATTCGGAACAATGCAATTTCTGACGGTTCGGGTGGGTTTGGGGGAGGGCAAAGATAGCTGTATTTTATTGTTTGCATTTTTTATTTAGCGCGTGCTGCAATTACACCGTACGCATCTCTAGTCGACCGTAGGCCTCTTTGGTCAAGTTCAAACAATCAGTAAAAATAAAAAAAATAACATTCATTTGCCTGTGCAATGCACTTGAAAGAAAAAAATGTCAAAAACGCCGGGGCGTACGCCCTGACCACAAAACAATAACAAATACAAACATGCATGCAATTGCAATTAACCCAACGCGTTGCGCGTTTGACATTAATGCACGTCGTGATTGCGATCGCGGTTGTTTTATTTTTTCTACCGCCGGCCAAACATAAAAGACCACTTCATTGTCATGTATCCGAAGATCACAAACAACAGACAATGTTGAATTAATGTCCGCTGCAAATGAGCCAATGTCTGACATTTCCGACGAAAACCGCAACCCGGCAATTGCTGGGCCCGATACTTCAATAACGGTTATTCCACAGTTTGCATACTGTGCTTCAACAAACGCTTCTACGTCATTAAAAGTTGGTGGCGACATACACTTTACTTTATTTTGAAAGATTTGCGGTCATGACGAATATACCGACGTCCACCTCTTGACACCGATCGTTCACGCACCGCAACAATGTCGCATGTTTCAAATCCATCAAACCGCGGCCAATGCACATGGCACGCAAAAAACTCCGATGGCTTGCCGTATTTAAGGGCAGAAAAACTCCGCAAGCCAGATGTACTTGAACATGCGTAGCATTCCTGGTGAATATTAAACGGATTAGGCCGTTTAGCGCACATTGCGCAGACTGGATACAACCCGATGTAAGTGTAAGAGTCAGTTGGGATACCACAACAAGTACACATTAAAATCCACACCGGCTCCGTTTCTATCCGTGCTCTGGCTCGTATGGCAAGCCCTACCATATTAACACTAGAAATGCCCCAAGTTTGATGGCATGCATTGCATCGCAAGCCATTGCCAATTGGAAAAGAAACCCGAACTCCAATTGTACCACGGCTCAATCCAGAAATCGTACTTTTTGCCCGCCAAGTTCCACAAGCTCTGCAAATCATAACCATGTACATTGAACTTTTGTTGCGTTCGATTGAAATCGCTTGCTGACGCAATCGTATCTGTGGAGTTAATGGAACAAATGCCACGGTATCACGCACGGTCATACCATGCACAATCACTTGAAAAATAGATTTGTTGACTGGAGACAGTGCGGTGTACGCACGACGAACATCTGTGTCGGTTCTAGCATTGGCCATGTCAAGAAACGACATTCCACCAATTGCTACCAGCGTCCCAACAGGATTCAGTACAGCCCGTGCGTTAACCGCCGCTTTGTACACCGAGGCAATTTTAGAGGCAGGCAAGATTGTTTGACACGCAGTCGTAATCTTTTTTCGGCCACCAAGTTGCGCCTGTAAACTTGCAAACAAAACAAACTGATTCCGGTTCACCAGTGGCGTCAAAGTCAAAAACCGACCCGGTCGCAAACCCCGGCGAAGAATATCACCCGCAGCACAGACTGCCGTTCCATGATCAGTGTACCTAGGATGGACGCACGCCCACTGCCATTGCAATGGCGACATTTGACTTGCGGCATAGACAAACTCGCTGACCAAAACGTAATACTCATGCGAAGCCCGCGGAACTTGACAAAACCAGTCTAATATTTCAATTGCCGTCTTGGAATGCAACGCTCGGCGAGTTTCCAAAGGCGCGATATGCAAACAGTGTGGATACGCCCCAGTCAAAGAAGCGAACAAAATGCGCGCTACCAACGGTTTGCATTCTGGGGTATTTGCACACCGAATTAATTGGCTCTGGACGTACCGCATGCTTCCCGGAAACGGCATCCCCTTTTGCAACATGCGCATTAAGCACGCAGAAGATGCATTTCGCTTTGAAAGTAATTGATCAACGGCAACAAGCGTAGCACAAAAATCGGCATCCGGGAGACTTTCCGGTACCAGTCCTAATCGATACGCCATAAACACATCTTTTTGTCCGGATTCAATCATAGGAATGTGAGCATCTATAACAACACCAACCATAGCAGCAATACCGTACGGCAGCACCTGCAAGGAGTGCAATGCTGTAATCATCGCATTAACTCGATGTTCAGCGACAGCGTCCACAGCCGTATCAGGCATAGTTGCTGCATATGCTGCAAACGTCGGCGAAAACACCATCCCCATTTTTTTCGAAACGGCTGAAAAAATGCAATGAAGCCGGGTAATGCAAACATGATATCGATTGACTGTACTAGCTGGGGTCAAAAAAAAAAAATCCTGTCGACCCCCGTACACCGCCACGCTTTGATCAATTACCCATACTTTTCTGTATGGATCATAAACCTTTTTCATGCCAATAGGTGCACCACATATGTGAACCCCACCAGAAATAATATGCATGTCATCCGGCGTAACGGCACAAAAAGCAGACCGGTAGCCACCAATGCAATTCGCCTTGTTTTGAAACGGTGGCAGCAATCCAACCGGAACCTTAACATTGTTGTTCCGATGATGCGTCACTATCATTGCCAATCGATGTCTCAAACACAACAAACACTCCGTATTAGATTCGTGATGCCCGGGACCGCGATACACCCCCAACGGCCCCGTCGGATGCCCCGGAATAAAATTGGCCTGGCAATCATCTCCCCGAGAACAGTCTGGAACGCCCGGACGACCAAACACCAACTCGCGGTTGTCATCTTCAACTGTTGCAATTGGGATGTGCATCGGACCAGTAACTGTAACCGTTGGAACACCAAGATGCTTTAATGCAGCAACAGTGTCGTCATTAGCTTTAATCGTCTCAGAACAAAGAGATATCGTACCCGATACAAGGTCGTCCACATTTCCCGAAAGCAAGTATTTAGCAACGCACAACTGTGTGGTTGGTTCACGCTCCTTGCCTCTAATGGCAAACACAGAAGACATTTCATCAATTGCAACGGAATTAATCAAATCCGCGTCGGCATCAGATGCCTCGTTGCTTAAATCGGCCATTACGTTTCCCTCAGATGCCAAGTCAAAAGGCAGTCAAATAAAGGTTCGACGTGGCCGTCAAACAAAACTCCGAGGCCACAAAACCACAACTCTGAACGCACGTTGTAAAGGATTTTTGCGTCGACGGATTGAATTAGTTCAAGGCAAATCATTGACTCGTGCAACCCCCCTTGTTTCAGGAATTCACAGCTCAATTCCAGTAGTGCTGATCCGAATTTCAGCAGCCACGGCTGCACAAAATTGCGACAGGTGCACTGGTCCCCGGCACACAAACTCAACTAAAACCTGCTCTGCAACGTTAAAACGAAACACCCCGTTTGTTGACGGAGAAGCTTGGTACAACATTCGCACTGGCCGCAAAGTATTTAAAGCAATTGTACAGAATGAAACGTTTGTGGGACGCGATTCGTTTGGCGTTGCATTGCTAGTACGTTAAATTTATTATAATTAAAGAGGAAGCATAAAATTAATTCCGCATCCATTGCTTCTAATTGCTTCGTATAATGCGTGTCCAATGTCTTTAATAACTTTTTCTGTGGCGGCGTCATCTGAGTCTTCAGGAAGGAGTGCCCCAATTTTCTCTTTGTACGTTGCCCATCCCGGTTCGGACAGCATGGCTTTTAAATCAATGTACAACTCCCCCGATAAATCTGGAGGAGGATGGGAAGCCACGGGCAAGTGTTGAGCACACAACCACGGGCACAAAAAAATTGATACGGTTGGGTAATACGTCGACCCAACAATTTCCCCTTGCATATTAGTATCCACCAAAGTGCCAATGGGCTGAAGCATTACTATGTTTTCTCCTTCAAGTGTATCACTCAAAAAAAAATACTGTCCAGTACGCCGTTCAGATGCAATGCGTGAAAGTGCACGTCGAACGTTCACAATTCCAGAAAGAACAATCGTTCCTCGCGTTTTTGCAGGAATGTCACGATCGCTAACGCCTATTGGATTTTGCGTCGCAGGGGAATACTCTTTTGTCATGGGCTCAACAATTGCAACATGGTCGTCTCGTGCGCTTTGACTATCCTCGGATGTATCAACGGCTGTTACTACAATAGACCCAGCAGGAATAAACTGAGAAGACCATATTTGCAAATACGCCAAGTGTCGGGGGTTACCCTCCATGTTTTACGCACAAAATTGTTAAATGCGTATATACACGCAGGACAAACACACCAAAAAAAATGGAATCAGACCTTGCAGCAGCCGTAAAGTGTGCACAGAATCCAACTGCATCATGCTACAACCCAACCTGTAAATATCATACGTGGGTGCGCACGTGCAAACGCACATCAGTCAATCGCAACATTGTTGGATCGCCCATCCCAACTGTGTTGCGCAATGTTATGTTGCTGACAAGCAACGTGCCAACGCCACTTGTCCAGTCAGGAATGTACAGAGCAGCCAAGCGAGCAAGAACAGAAGAGCCAATGTCGCTGGCAGTGCAACGGTTGTTAAAATTTATCAAATTGGCTAAATTGTTTAATACTGCCCCATGGGCTGATCAATTTTTTAGTGTTAACAACGACATTTTTTTGCGTTTGACAAGCAGCCACCTGCGACTCATATGCGGCGACGAAGCACAAACCGAAAGACCAAAATTGCTGCAAATATTAGCTGCGCACCGGAGACTTGACGGTAGTGGCAACTTAGTTTGGATAACTAACCGCCAACAAGGAAAAACGACAACTATTGGTCGGTTTATTGCGTTATTAGGATGCACTGCCGTTTGCGGTGGTCTGTTGTGCACCATTTATTCAACCAGTCAGGATCGGTCCGTCGAATTGTTAAAAGCAGTTAGGCAATACCTCAATTGGTTTAAACAGCATCCCGAGGGAAAACACATCCGGTTTACACGCGACTGCGAACGGATGTTTGTGTTGTGGAACGGAGTTGTAAACAACGAGATTGCAGCTCGTCCAAAAAACGTTGACAGTTGTCGTGGGGTCAGTTCAATCTCTTTGTTAGTCAAAACTCGCCAATACTGCTGCGCATTGTCCGCGCGACGGTATTGGCTCAGTGCGGTCTTTCCCATTTATTTTTTATGCTGACACGTGCAATAATGATGCCACCATCACTTATTTTAGGACGCGCCAGCATGTTGCTTTTTTGATGAAGTGGCCTTTGTAGACGAGCACTTTTGGTACATATTGCCCCTCATCCACTTTGTTTGGCCAAAACTTTCCAATGCCTAATTAACATGCTAATGCGTGTAATAATAACGTTTAACCCCCACAGGTACAATTTTGCATACCCCCTTCTCCAAGTAGAAGGACGAGTATTCTCGTGTATTACAACCCCACCCCCCATAAACGGCTTTTTTAGCCAATTTGTAAAACAAGTCAAAGAACGAAACGCGGCGGGTGATTATTTTTTCTTGTTAATTAATCACAGTTTAGCATGCGAAGCATGTGTTAAACTGGACCAGGCCGACCAGTGTTCGCACAAACTGCATTTAGTTCCACCGTGGAAATCCATTTTAAAATTTGCGCAGATGAAACGCTTAGTGCCCAAGTCTAAACGCGGATCGTTTGCACAAGAAGTGTTTGGAGTACTAACAGAAAAAACAGACACTTACTTTCCAGCGCCGCTGGTACGTGCGTCGCTCAGTCGCCGTATTCCATTTGAACCTGCCGATATTTTGTGGATTGCAATTGATCCTGCGTCTCATGGTGTTTCAGAAATGGGAATTGTTGCACTTTCTGTAAATGAAAACGGATTGCACATAATCCACGGAATTTGTGGTGTGAACGTGCACAGGTGTCACATGGAACAACTTTCTGCAATTGTTCGGCAATTTATGGCACGGTTGCGCACGTTGCACCCAGATGCAAGAATTGTTCCAATTGTTGAATGTAACAATAACGAAATTGCAGCAACTACGTTGTTGCAGGCAGTTGGTCCATGTGAAATGCCATTTACGCAAGACCGTTTTGACACTTACATCAGTCCAGACATTGGCGTAATTACTTCACAGCCAATTAAAATGGCTGCAATACAACAAACGTATCTTCTCATTATTAACGGTGGTTTGGCCGTATCTAGCAAAGTTATTACCGCCGACAGATCAGCGTTTGAAGCACGAGGCACAGTATTTTCATCGGCAGAACTTATTGAAGAGCTTGGTTCGCAGTTAATACGATTTCAAGATCACCCAGACGGAAAAACGGTATCGGGAAAAACAAATTCAGGCGACAACGACGACATGGCAATAGCACTCTTATTGGCAGTGTATTGGCGCTTGTGTGTGGTATCAAGCGAAAGCAGCTTGCTGTGAAAGTACGCCAAATATTTTTATATGCGTTTAATTTTGACACATCTGTAAACAAGAAAATGAAACCAACTAAATCAATTTGTAAAACTGGTAACACAAGCGAAGTGTCGTCAGTTTATTCCGGAACTCCGTTGACAACCATTGTTCTTCCAAAATCAATTGTTTCATTCGCATCTAAATAAACATAATCAAATAAATGCATTAAACAGAAAATTTATTCAAATATGGTGATTAAACTGAATTGTTTGTAACGCAATATCCGTCGTCTACTTTGGTAACCTCAAACGGATAAATGCCCCTTGGCTGCTGTGACGCTTTGAAAAAAAAGCTGTTCAAAGACGCTTTTATGCCCTTGGTTGCCGAAGTTGACTGGCCAACTGTAAATGGTTCGCTTGTCTCTTTGGTTGTAGCTGGGAGATGCGTACTGACAATGTCGGCGGCATGACGTGCAATTTCATTGATGTTTGGTTCGTATTCCTTGGATGAAATATGGTTCCACCGCCAGTTACGTTTCTCGCTTTTTTGATACGCGTTGCATTGTCGACGACATTCGTCAAGCACTTTGCATTCTGGTTTCTTGTACGCTTCTTCTTGCGAGATTACCACTTTACGGCCGCGAGAACACTTCATGAAATCTCTGCTTTTGTTGCGGGTCCACTGCATTGTTTCCTTAAACGCAGTCATCTTGGTTGCCGTTCGCACAAACGGCACAACCACAACGTTTCGAGCTGGCCCGGTAAAAAACCGCGACGCAAATGCGTCGGTAGTTTTAGCGGTTTCGCCAATTGCAACAATTACAACAAGTGCATTAATAAAGGGGTTTTTGTCAACAAACGAAAGAACGCCCGACAAATCGCGCGAGGGAAGCTGCTTGAGAACGTCCTCTGAAAATCCTGACAGCGTGTCGCGGTTGTCCTTTCCATCTGTAAAAAGCATCACAACTTGCTTTGGAACGTGTTCTGGAATGCCTCCGGCGTGCTCTTTGTTGGCATCGGCAATGTCGAGTGCTTTTTGGAAGAATGGACCCGCAAGTCCGGTTGGTCCTTCAAAGACAAGCTGTTCGACAACGTCTTCGGGTTTGGTCACAAATGGACGAAATGCTTCTGCAAACACCTTTGGGTCGACATTGTTCATAGAACCAGACCCGTCGACAACAATCATTGTTTTATGGTCGCATGTTGTATCAACAGAAAACGTTTCCTCGACAGTGCTGGAAGTGCAGTCTTCCCACTTTATCAGGAAAAGACTGCCGTTCGTTTTTTTCGGCGCCTTTGGGTTTTTGGCTACGCTAGTATCTGCCTTTCGTTTTGTACTCATGTTGTGCGCGTAAAAAAAAAACGGTTCGTTAATAAATATTTTCGGCAAAAAAAAAATGCGCTCATTAATTCTTTATTTGACAATAAGTGGTTTAAATTCCTTTTTGATTTCCGCTAAAATGCCGGGAAATGTAGAACTGTACGTTTTTGTAATGCGAGCCGTCAGATCAGCCATTTTTTGTTTCATTTCGGGCGTAACCATTTCAGACAAAACCAAGTTGTAATGCAATTGAGCAAACGCTGCTTCTTTTTGATATTCGTTGGTTAGCTCCTCTGCGGTTTGTGTTGTTGTTTGCGTACCGTATTTTTGTTCTACAGCATGTGCATTTCCAAGTCGGTCTTCATATTCCATTAAATTAAGACGAGAACAAATCCGGTGAGGGCACACAAGGTGTTCTTTTGTTATAGATAATGCCATTTGTGCCATAGTTTTAATTTCGTCTTTTTTGACGTGCACGTTTGGGTCGTGATATAGCGCTGCGGTTTGGCACGCCGTGATAATTTCGGGCTTCATTTTTAACACGTGTACTAAATTTAACTGTTTGGCAATAATTGGGTTATCTGCTTGATTTTGCCACGATTCTGGCAAATCGGGCAATGCCGTAAAAGCATCGGCAGCCTGTTGCCACGCTACTGATGGCGAACTGGATTCTTTCATTGCAGCCCTCGCAAGCTGCACCGCATCATGCGTTGATTTCAACACCGCGACGCCCGGATTGTCTCGATGAATTCCATAACTGCCGTATTTAAAATACGGGGTTGACGATTCGTGGTCGGCCTGAATGGTGCACAAAACGGAATTTTGTGCCCATGCTGGGCACGCGGTTTCGGCCAGCATTTTGATTGCCTGTGCAACCTTGCGTGTATATACGCAATTCTATAAAACAGTAATAAAAGTATGGGATCAATTACGGCATGCGCGGTTGCAATATTTGCAAACGGTACTTGCGAAAACCATTGCGGTTTAACATGCAAAGGATACGGTGATCTGCCCGCCGGGCAATGTCCTGTAAATGCTACTTCGTGTTGTGGTATTTGCGAGCATGGCACTGACACAGTGTTGTTTGAAACGTGGAATCCAATTGCAAACACTAGTCGTTCAGGATGTCATTCAACTGGTGAATGTTTGCTATGCGATTTGCGGCACGACCCTACAACTGTAATCAATGTTTTGTCCAATCAAAAAATTTATTTGAGTTCTGATTGCACGCACTACGTTCCGTCGTCGAGGATAAACGTTACAATTTCTATGCAAGATGGAGCTAAAAATGTTGGGTTGTATGGACCTGGCACTGTGTTGTCAACCTCGTGGCCGTTGAAACCAGGACGCAACTTTGTAGTTGATAACCAAATTGAGTTTTTGCCTCCAAACCACACGCACGGAATGGCAGCTGTTGAAATTGCCCATTCCGGTAAATTTCAAATTAGTGCAAATGCACCCATGTTTTCAACGCTTGTAAATATACACAGCGACGTGGGTGCTCGCATAAAACTTGGGTCGATTGCCAGCGTGCGTGGGTTTGCTGGCGAAGTTCTTGTTGCCGCTGGGCATGTTTCCGGAACATTGCAAGTCAGTTGTGCTGTAAACAACCAAAGTTTGATTGTTCAAAAAACGCGACTTGATCAATTAACCATCTCTTATTTTGGAAATTCACAATGCAACGCTTCTGACGTTGTAGATGTTTCAACTCTGCTTGGAATTTACGGCCAACAATACGACGTAGAATTTTTTGATGGTCCTTCGCCGCATCATATTAAACCCGTGTGGGTGGAGGCAAAATATGTTTGGTATGTTGCAGGCACAATGTTGTTAGCTGCAATTCTTGCCGATGAACGTGCCATTAAACAATTGGCAAAAAAATTGACGTCGCAAAATGACGCACCGTCGCCCGACGCTGCAACAAAGTCCGACAACAATATGTAAATGCGAGAGAGCTGACAATGCAGTATATGTAAGTTTGTGTGCAATTGGATAAAATTATGTCCGACGTTGACGTCCTTCCGCAAAACGCATGCTATGTTGGCATTGACATGAATAATGAAAATGCGTTCAAATCGTTTTTAGTCATGGATGTACGCGCAGCTCCTGGTACAGCCACCTACCGTCAACCAAGCGACGGTGAAACAATTTATGCAGGAACGCAAGTATTTCTCTACACGGACACGCCTGGAGTTGTAGTTGATCCGGTACACTGGACAACTAGCGGCAATCGCCCAATTGTGTCAATACAAGTTTCAGGGTTTGCTCCTATTCAAAGGGAAATTACAAAGCACCAGAATAATGGTGCTAAACGCGTAGGCGCTCAGCCCCAAACAATTGAATCGTTTTCTGTGGACCCGGCTTGTGAATTCAACTTGCGTCAAATAATTTGATACTATTTAATTGCAGAATAAACATAAAGGTACATTTCGTAAATTTTACGCTTCGGTATGACCTTCAACTTCGGCCATAAACGCACGAATGTGTTTGAACGCAACAGCAACAACATCCAGAGGTGCAACCTTTGTCGTTGGCAACGCGGGCGCTGCGCTGCATGGAGAAGCAGGTGCAGCAACCGGCGTGTCATCCGATACAAGTGCATCACTTATCTGTATTGTTTTTGTTCGTTTAGCTCGTGCACTTCGAGCATTTGCTACAACCAGTTGATCCGGCATTCCATGACCAAGAATATCTTTGCACAAAGAGCGCATAGCCGTATCAATGCGCGTCCCAATCGGTTTTTTCGACAAAATGCAAAAAATTGCTTTGACGGTTTTTACTGGCATTTTAATCAAATGATCTCCACCGCTGGCCGTTACAAACCACATCTCCTTTGGTTTTCCTCCAACGCGAGCATTTGGCTCTTGCCCAACATACATTGTTTGGTTAGCAATTGTCGCCAAAACGTCACTTCGTTGCGTTTCAGTCACTTCACTGAGTCCTCGTTTCCATTCCGCAATATTGTCCAACTGAACGGTTTTCGTAATGTCAACAGCTTTTTTTTGGTTTCCAGAGTGGTACACTCGGGAACGCGAGCTGGTATCCGCCGCTTCTGCGGCTTCTGCATTTTCCACAACCTTTTTTTTGGTTTTTTTCCGCTTTTTGCCGCGAGCGTCTGAAGAAGAAGTCTCTTTTGGCATTGCGGGCGACTTTTCTTCCGGTGGTGGTTCGTTGTCGGAACCGGAAGAAACAAAAAAATCAGACGACACATCTGTATCAGAACCTGATTCCATCGAAGATTCACTGTCGTTCATGATTGCAGTTCAGGGCCTCGGGAGTGTTGTCGGTTCCCTAGTACGAACGTTGTGTGACTTTTGGCACGTTTCAAAACAAAAAGTACACAAACAACTAATTATTTATAACGGCGGTAGATATGTAAATTGATATATTAACCTGGCCGTTGCAAATTTGTTACGTAGCATCTAGGTGAATACTATTTACCTTGCTTTGACACGATCATTACTTTAACCGACCCGACCAGTTGTGACTAATGTCGGCGGATGTGCCCGTTGGAAAATTTTTCTTTCCGCGACCGCCTAGTCAATTGGTTAAAATAGAAGCAAAACGGGTACTTTGCATCCCATTTCCCCGAGATCTGTTTCTTGGCGATGCATTTGCTACATACCGCAAAACCTCAGATGCAAAGCGCGCAATATCGTTTCTGCTGTACCTTCTTGAGGTAGTGATTAGCAGTCAAACAATTGCGTGTTTTGAAGTTGTTCGGGATGACTCGTACACGAAAGTTGGCATGGACCGTGTTGTGTTTATTCGATTGTGGATTTTTCTAGAAAACGATGAACGAGCGGATGCGTTTAATGCGCACGCAGAGCGATTGGTAACGCCCAATGCAGACGACGACAATAACGACACCGTCGCGAAAAAAAAGAATCGGAAACGGTCATATGGGGCGGCGATTGAACCGCCTGAGATGTCACATACGAAAATTTCAACGCGTACAGAGTTGATTAAATGCCTTGTGCAGTTTAAACTTTCGCATGTATCAGAAAAATTCACGGTTGAATTTACGCATGCGGGGTCGTTTGTAGATTTGGACGGAAGCGCAGAGGACAGCGGACAAGGGATGGACGAGGAAACGTCTCTGGTTGCGCGTTTAGATGCAGAGGGGTACTTTTCGCATCCGTTGACCGAGCAAGTTCTGGAAGAAGGTCGAGTGCATGCAGATGATGCTGCGTTCTCAGCGTATGCCGAGTGGGACGCGGCAGAGGACAGGTATGTGTGGACTGTATCCGATGCCCGGAAATTATCCAATATTAGACTGTTGGATGCACGACTTGGGAGTACACAACGATGGCTGTCTGGAGGTGACATGCTGTTGTCGTTCCGGTTGCCGCATTGCGAACCGACTGCATACGAGCTTCGCACGTGGCTGCATTCGCAAGCTAGTGTCGTTGGGATAAAAGCAGACGATATTGACGATATGACGCTTGCGGATCTCCACCATAAGATTGATACGATGATGCTTTCGCCGGTGATGTATGCACCGATTGTGTGTCTGCGAAGCAAGGTGGGTACGGGAGCATGTTCGTGGAGTGATTGTCGAAATGCAGAAATCCATCCCGAAAATGAAAAGTGGCGATCTGATCATATTTTGGATCAAAACCGGATGCACAAGTTAGTTGCCGATGGCGACATGACTCCGGCTGATATGAAACGGCACACGATTAGTACGCTTAGCGATCTTCGCATTTTGACATCTGAGCCAATTCAGGGGTGGCCAGACGCGTATCCAGTGGTTCGGGAGACTTGTTCCCGTGACATGAATGAGTATAACGACATGGTTGAGAGTGGCGATTCTTTTACGCAGACCACGTTGCGACAGTGCATGTTTCCTTCAACTGGGAGAGGGTTTCCAGCCAACATGTCGGCAACAACGTTTTGGCTCTTTCAGTTTGTGGAGATGATGCGCTGCGAGTTTGGACTTGATCGCCCTCAAGCGCACATGTGCACCGTCATTTACCCGTGGGCGTTTGTGCTTCTTGTGCCACTGTTTGGGATGCCAGGGTCGTTGCAGGCTAGGGGTCCACCCGGTGCGGGGAAGGGAGAAGGGAAGAAACGACTGCAGAATTGCGTGAACTCGCGCATGTGGTTTTCGTGCGATTCGTTTTCTGAACAAAGTACGACATTTGAAGGTTTGCCGGCCATGTGTTTCTGGGACATGGACGAAAACCAAAATCAAGGCAAAAAAGAGGGAACAACTCTTACGGCGCAGACTACGGACTCCAATGGTCTTTCGAAGCGGGCCCGGGGAAATGTTGAGGCCGGAATAACGATTGCCAAGGCAATTGATGTTCGTCACGTTAATCTTGGCAGCTCGAACGTGGCACTTCCTGGTCCACTATCTGACCGTGCGGTTTTTGTTGAATTGCCACGCAGCCAGGGCGAGTTTCGAACGGACATGACTCGAGGAGCTCCATTGATTTCGTTGTGTTTCCGTATTATGACTGGATTGAGTGCATGGGTATGGCTTTTTTATATGGCAAATTTGTTTTCGTTTGAAGAGACAGCACTTCACGTGTTTTACGGGATCAACAAAGTGTTGGACCCAGACTCAAAGTATGCCGTTCATGCCCGGACGAAAGAGGGTGTTCGGATATTGTCAATGGCAATTACCGTGATGGAGTTGGTGTCGATGTACTACCGTCGAACGGAACGACGACTGAAGGAAGACTCGTCGTATTCATTTTTGTCGTTTGTTCGTGCAAATGCCATGATTTCGCCTACCGCGGTGTGGAGCGCGTTTCTGCTTATTACTACCGGCGAGGATCCACGGAGGAGCGAAAAAACACTGGCAATGTTTAAAGCCAATTTACGGCAAGTGTCGGGAGGGACGTATCTGAAGACTGCAGATGACTTGTATTATCAGACCAAATTTGTGAAACCGGGCGGCGACGCAGAATGCAGCGAGCTTGTACGTGCGGCGGACGATGCTGGATTAGGCATGGCAATTTGTACACAGACTATTTCCGATTTGTTGACCCAAAAATGTCCCGAGTCTGGACACCCCATTCTTAAAATGGAGCAAGAGGGTACAACGGCAAGAACTCGGTACTGTGTTCTGATGACGGCAGTATCAAACAGCAGAGTATTGACACCGGCCGAGCACACAATCTTGTCGCTTTTGTCTGACGAGATTGATAAGGGCGAAAACGTTTTTATTTCAGAAGACGAAACGCAATATGTGTTCAAAGAGTCGATTCGGCAGTCTATTGTAGCACCGTTACCTATGCACCGAATGAGCAAGCATGGCAAGATGGACATTATGGCTGCTACTGATATGATTTCTCAAATGAATCTAGGCTTTGACATTTCGGCTGGGTTGGTAGTGCCAATTTCAATTGTGCATGCAACACGGCTTCCGAATTCGCGGCGAGCTACCCCGGGAGGACCACTCGATCCTAACTGTCAGCCGGGCGGCGTTTACGTTGGGTCACTTCCGCGAGGAAACGTTGTTGTACTAGACCGCGATGCGTTTGACGCGTGGCGGGTTGAACGAGATGGACCAACCGCAGCAGAAACACAAAAACGGTCAAAGCAGGCAAAGTTGGGATCGTTTTTCTTTTCGGTGGTGGGTGCACCTGACGGAGAAGTTGTATTTGGCGGCGTTGGTGGTGCAGACGATACTTGCGCTGTGCACAAGGTTGATTACAGTGCATCTGAAACACAATCAGTGAAGATTGACAATCCGTATTATGTGCAACGTGCTGGCAGATTTACGCAAAGTGTGCAAGACACCACAAACCACTGCGGATTGTTTCCGCCCGACGCTCGACATGTAGAGGTTACGGCATCAATGCATTTGTGCCGCACGATTAACGCGTTTAACGCAGCGCGATACCAGGATACGGATGGACTGGCGTACAATTATCCATGAGATTTTTGTTTTCTTCATAAATTAAAATCAATCGTATGTGCAAGTGCACGGAAGGATGGTCGGGCGGTCTAAGGCGCTTGATTCAAGACCAAGTATATTTAATTGCGGAGGTTCGAATCCTTCTCCTTTCAATTATGTACAGGACGCGAATTGGAAAGCATGATGGCTTAAGACCATCTGGGCCGTATGGTCTTGTGAGTTCGAGCCTCACCCTGTATACAATATTTTTTTTTTTTATAATTTTCTGCAATAAAAAAAAAAGCTTAGTTATCGTAAGGCAACATGCAACCGGTAATAACAGTATCAAAATAACAAGTCCGTTGTGCGCGTTTGCATTGACATGATACCGATGTGTTTCTTTCCAATGTGGTTCGGTACAAACTGCACTTGGTCAGCGTGTACAACACGGCAAAGCGCATCTGATTTTGCGCCGCGTTTTTGTCCGACACTTGGGTATAACCACGCGCTGCGTATTTTTGAGCGCGGTGTTGAGTTCGGACCGATTGGCAAATAGATAATGTGTGTTCTTCTTTTGTTCGTGGGATTCCTTGCCAGTAGTATGCAGAAAACTGTGGCGATGTAAACTGCGCGCCTTTAATGCACACGTTTGGTGCTGTATACCCCACCATTGCACACGATATGTCAAACGAGTCTACCACACTGGCTGGTGTCGGAAAGTGGGACGACAGAATAAATTGAAGTGTGCCGGTAGGGGTTTCGTGTTGAATAATCAGAGGCCGTGGACCGTAATCGTGTGGAGCAACAAAATTGGATGCCGTGCATAAGTACGAATAAAAATGCTCATCGCACGAAATGTGTTTTTCGGCCAAATGCGTTGCATGGTGTATTTCATCAAATTCATTGGCTGTAGAAGGCGGAGCAGGAAGCCCATACGAAAAGAGAACGGCGTCGTTAGGAAACCGCCGCGTCGGTTTACCCTCAAATATCCATAGCGCCATTGATCCTGCTAGCATAAGATGTCCTGGATTGGCTTTAACCCATGTTAGTGCCATGTCTGCAAGCCGCTGGGCCCTGCGACGGCGTTCTTGCCGTGACACGGCATGCCAGAGGCGGCACACTACCTCACATGTTTTCAATTCGGTTGTTGTTAAAAATTGAAACACCACGCTTAATGGGTCTTGGTGGGTTACTGCGTTCATTGATATATTTTGAAGTGCTTTAATATATATATTTTTGCACAAATGATTTGCAATTAAAAACAATCGTAGTCAAAAAAGGGCCTGCGCCCGATACATTTTACCAGCACGCAAGTTATGTAAAGGCCTACCATGGTTATGCACACGCCCATTATCGGAAGTGAAAACCACAAAAGGTTTGGAACCACCGTAAAACCACACTTGAGAAGAACGCGGGAGTAACAAATTATCTTCCAATGCAAGACCAGGCGCTAAAATACCGCACAACCGGTCGAAAAATCCAGCTGTTACAGAATCAGCACCGAAAAAACCGGCAGTGCGTTCGTCGTGAAACAACCGGTGGTTGTAAACTTGCGCGGCCATAGCTTTTGAATCTTCGGATACGCTGCAATATTTGTGATTAACGAACGCCGAACTCATGACGACATAATTGCCAGACACACGCTCTGAAGTCAGTATGAATAGCTGTGTGTAGGTTAAGGTTTTACCAGTATCTCCAGAAAAGTCATCGTGCATTATCTGAACAGCATCAACGGTTTCCAACGACATGTCTCCAAACAATGTTTTGGGATATTTGCGATTAGTGATTTTTGTAGGCTTAAACCCTCGAAAGCGAGGTGTTGCGAGATACCTGCTGTAAGGTTCTATCCAGTCACGAACAATTTGAGATTTGCCATAGATATCATTTAAGACATTACCAAGTTTTTCCTCTGAATAACCAACATATACAGAAGGTACAGGAACAACAAGGTATTCGGTACTTCCAAACGTAAATTCTTCAGGTTCAGTTAACTCGCCCACGTCAATTTCCTCTGAAGGGTTGCACCTTTCGGGTTTTACAATTTGTTCTATGATATTGTTCATTGCTTCAGAAAACAAACTAAATTTCTCGGAAAAGTTAAAGACATCGTCAGTAGTCACATTCGTAAAATCACCACTATGCATGTGAGGCCACTTTAACTTTTTTCCAAAAAAGTCAAACTCTTTTTCCGATTGCGCAGCCCAGCCATACGTAGACACAATGTCATCATCACAGCGTGCAACAAAAAGTCCTTTACCCATGGCTCCAATTGCACGAACGCGTGCATTCGACGAGTGTTTTGCATACTTGGAAAAAGTCGTGCTCCACTGGTTCCACGCACGATGGTACATTTCAATAGAAGAAACAATAAATTCTAGTTCACGTGGCATTAATTCAGCGTCTTCAACGTTGTTCCCGCTTGCAGAAACAAACCCATCGGACATTCCCGTAAAAATACCAGCCCATGTCAAACGCAACCCAAACAATGAATTCAAATCAGAAAGGGCTTTCAAGCACGCACCCCGATTGAAAATGGCTTCGTTAATACCCCATCCTTCAACTTTAACAACATTGTCAGAAGGAATAACATCTTCAACATCAACGTCGTCCAATTCTGAACTACCTTCACCAAACCAGCTAAAATTCGACAAGTCGCGAGTATAATCATCAGCACCCATGATTGCAGGCGGCGTGCTTGTAAACGGTATCTGCGCGGGGGCTGTGTAAAGTTTCCAAAATGATTTGAGTGGAAATCGTCCGCCACAGTCAAATCGCTCTAAAATAAAATTTCCATCTTCTTTTTTTATGACTCGTTCCCCTCTGCAGTGTAATTCGGTTTCAAAATCTACAGAGCGCTTAAATTCAACTGGCTCGGATGTGCAATACTGTTTAATGCGGTACGTGGTTTTGGTCAGCTTTCTCGCGTTCCAATTGCAAAACTTGCCTTTGGCCAATTTTAAACGTTTTGCGTTTTCAATTAAAGCTTTTGAAATATCGTCTGGGGTTGGGTTTTCTAAATCTACGAAATATTGCATCTTCCCAAAATCGCGAGGTTTGCGAGGGTCATCAGCAGCAATGCATTTTACATGATATATGTTGACATCTAAATTGTGATTTACAATCTGCGTGCCAATAGGCGTAGTGTCGTTGAGCAAATGCACAAACATTGGATAATGCATAACTGCAAAATCTTTAGTAGTAATTTCGCTTTGTGCGGACACGACGTCTGCGTAACTGTGCAATGGGTAGCCAGGAACGCACGTTTCAACAACATGGTCAAACGATGGTGTTGTTGTGATTAGATCTGAGCGAGAACGTATTGACCACGGTGGTGTCCAGTTAGCTGCATAACTTTCCGCTGCAGCAGCTACCGCGGTCAAGGCCGATACATCGCTGGCAACTGCGGGAAGAAGTACATTAGTTGATAATTGCGATACTTTGTCAGACTTGCGCCTAGTTAAATCGGTTGCCATGACGCGATGCACATAACTTTGCATGCTGGTATATACGTTGAAAATAATACATAGGTGCACCCAATCATGCAGCTAGCTGAACTAGAAGCAGCAGAAAAATATATTTTTGCGCGTGCGGATGCAGCAGATGTTACTCAATTGTTGTCTGCTGTAAATGATGGAAATGTTACTCGTGCAATTTCACTTTGGAAATTAGGCGGGATTTTTTTTACGTGCGACAACACGTTAAAAAGTCAATTATCTTGGGCTGCAATTAATGCACGCTCTAATAATGCTGCAATGTTTAGAGAGCTGGTCAAATATCATTGCGTGGCGCTTACCCCATATGTGGTGTGCAATTTACAAATGCAAACATGGTGCACTGCAGACTTGTTGCACTATGTTTGCCAATACATGTTGCACAAACATCACAAGGCTCATCCTACCCCAAGTGAACAAACGGCGTTATTTCACCAACAACTGGCCGTTGTTGTATTAAACAACAAGCGATATGCCGATTTCAAATTATTTAATAAGTTGCAACACTTTACAAAAACCGTTACGTGTTGCACCTTCCACGCCAATCGTGAAAATCAATTTAGTTAATAAAGTCGTCGGCCATTCGTTCTATTGAAAGTCGTGTTTTCCGTTGTGGTTTCACCGAAACAGATGAATTGCCGGCATACACAACCCGCGAAAAGAAGGGCGAAAATCGAACTGCGCGCTTTTCTTTGAAGCGGGTCCGAATTGGTTTTGTACACTTTTCCTGCAATAATGTTATTATATGTTTTGCAACAAGTTGTCGGGCCCGACCGGCAATTAACGCGATCAGTTCGCTGTTGGACGCCGTGTTGCTAATTTCGCGAGGCGCGTTTGTTAAGCATGCACCAATCAATTTCGACTCGTAGCATACAAACCATTGACCAACAGAATTTTTTTGAATGGTCCAATCTGGGTTCTCAACGTGCGTCAAGCGTTCTGCGCCAGCGGTTACCCGAATGTACGCACCCACGGGCGGGGTTAACTGGCCGCGGGGAGCGCAACTGGTAGCGGGAGCAAAAATCCGAACGCCAATGTTGTATTCTCGGCTGCGGACAATCCACATGCGTTCTTGTATCAGTGTCATTGGAGAAGTCTCCATTCGTCCAGTAGCAACGTTGTACAAATCTATAGCCAGTGGTACGTTTTTAGAAACGTGTGGTGTGCATGTCCATTTGTTTGATGCAAACACTAAAGAGTGCCACTGTTTCTCTGTGCAAAACTTGACCAGCAATTCCTTTTTGGATGTAGTTGCTAATCCCGTAGCATATTTAAGCCGTTCAAGTAACTGGTGGGGTTGTAGGATTGTGGTCATATTGTGGTTGAATCTATTTATTTGTCTTGTGTTCAGATTAATACAAATCAATTTGTCTAAAAAATATCAAATAAAAATTGTGTCTTCCGATACTTTCTAAAGTTATCTGTATTGGTAATTCATCAATACACGTAAAAGCGGAATAAGTCCACTAACCTGTTTAAATATGCAGTTTTGAGTGCTAACGTACACAAAAAAAATTCAAATTTTGAATTATCTTTATGGCATTGGTAATTGTGGCATTTTGTCGTGTTTCAAAAATCCAAAAATAAGTAGCCATATTGGCGGCGGAATTT
>PBAL01000052.1 GCA_002715965.1 Verrucomicrobiales bacterium
AGGGATGGTGATGCTCGTCAGGGAATCGCAGGATTGGAACGCCCAGTCGCCAATGCTGGTGACACTGTCAGGGATGATGATGCTCGTCAGGGAAGTGCAGCCACGGAACGCCGAGTTTCCAATGCGGGTGACAGGATGCCCTTCAATCGTGACAGGAATCTCCAACTGTCCTGCAGCACTGGTGTTGCAGTCCGTGATCGTGACCTCGTTGTTACTGATCGTGTAGGTCAGATCGCTCAGATCTGCTCCGATTCCAAAGAGCGGTATTCCAAGGAATAGCGCAGCAATGAGCAGCAGTGTTTTCAGACGGCTCATGGCATCGGGATACATCAAGATCATCGGTGGTTCAAGTCCGGTATTCGGGACTTCGTTGGCATGGCAAGGACTTCCGGTGCACAGGGTTACCGGACTTTGGGTGTCTTGGCGGCAAGGGAGGAGATATGACCAGAAGGAAAGCGGGCGCATGCTGTCGCGCGATTGGATTTTGAAATCAATCCGTCGTAGTCGACCAATCTCTTCCTTGTTTCGGGCGTGATTCTATCCGGGTGGTGGCGAGCCAGCCTTCGGACTGGAGCGCGGAATTCATTCCGCTTCACCGTCTTCTTTCCACAACCAACTCAAACCCAATTTGAGCGCCGTTCTGCAGTGCCGCATTGAAGCGGGATAAATCCCGCACTCCACCACCCAGTTGCTATCGCGCCCCCTTGTTTCCTTCCTTCTGTATTCCTGTCGACACGGTCCTCGCTTGGTGGCAAGAATCCAGCGCCTCATCGCATGCCAGAAAAACAAGACACACCCACTCAAATCACCCGCAAGCCATCACTGCGATCCAGGCTGCTGACAGCCTTCTCCCTGTTACTCGGCGTGGTGCTGGTCTTCGAGGTCATCGTGCGCATCTTCTTTCCGGAAGATGTGGATTTGAAGACACTTCGCCTGGGAAGCGGCGTGCACAGCATCGCGGGAGTGGTTGAGAGTTCGGATGCCCCCCTGCTCCGGTTTGAGCTGAAACGCGGCATCCAGCAGGAATGGCAGGGAGTTTTTCTGGCGACCGACGACATTGCGCCGATTCGTATCTCGACACTTGATCCCCCTATTTCCGATCCGGTGATCCGCATCGCACTGCTTGGAGATTCAACCGCCTTTGGCCGTGGCGTGGCTTACGAGTGCACATATGGCGAACGCCTGCGGGCGTCACTCGCCCGTGATTTCGGCGTGAAGGTTGAAGTGCGCAACTTCGCGTGTCCGGGCTACAACACCGAGCAGGAACGCATCTTGTTTGATCGTGAGGTATTGCCCTGGAAACCGCATATGCTCCTCCAGCATTACGATCACCAGGATCCCGATCTCAAGCCGGGACTTGGCGAGGAACAGCTCCTGCCGGAATACGGAAACAACGTGCTTCGATCCGCGCTCTACAAGTTCGCCAAACGGCGGAGCCGCCGGGCTGAGATCCAAGGCAGGATCGATGATTTCGAAGCTGAAACTGAAGCAGTGCGCGAAGACGACCTGATCTACTACGGAACACTCTGGGATCGCCATTTGAAGGACCTCGATCACATCGCGACCAAGGCGAGGGAGCAGCAGATCATCCCGATCGCATTGGTGTTCTGCCACAACGTCAGTCCCGAGGAGAACGCGGAAACCAAGGAACACTACGACCGGATTCATGTTCAACTGGAGGATCGGTTGCGACGTGCCGGGTTTGGGGTGATCGACGTGTTCCCGAGATTTCGCGCCCAGATGGTGCAGGAGAGTTGGGAAAACCTGAACCCCATCCAACTCGGCCCCCACGATCCCCTGCCCAATCGAATCGGACATCGCCTGCTCGCGGAGATCCTGTTGGAGCACATCAAGGCCGATCCAACTGCCGTCGCTCTCTTGAAGGGGAAGGCAGGCGACAATGCATCAGCCAGGGAAAGTGACACGCCGGCTGGCGATATGTATCGAGAAGCGGTGAACCTGGCCGAATCCGGTGAAATGGAGAAAGCGGTGGAGCAATTCCGTTCGTTGATCGAACGAAAGCCAAAGGCGATCATGCCACGGGCGCGATTGCTCGAGTTGCTGCTGATCTCCAATGACCTGCAGGGGGCCGGTGCACAATTCGCGGCAATGACGAACATCAATGCGAACATCGGACTGCCCTACCGGACCATGGGTTCGTTCTCACTGAAGCAGGGCAAACTTCCAAGCGCCATCACCTTCCTCAGATTGGCCATCGACCGGGACACGAACCATTACAGTCGCATCGGTTCACAGATCGCCTTGGCCGAGGTGTTGCAGATGACCGGGCAAACAGAAGAGGCCATCGCCGTACTGACCCAATGAAGCGTGTGGAAGCGGCAGCAGCAAGCGTGAGCGAGCAGAATTTCGCCCACCCATATGCTCGCTCACACTCGCTGCTACACCGCCGATCAACGTGATGGCCCGAGTTCGTTCAGCGTGGCGTAGAACGTGTCCTTCTTCTTCAAGCCCTTCGCAGAAGTCAGGTTGTATTCCAACGCGAACTGATGGGCCTTCCGAATACCGGGAATTTCCAGGAATACCGACTTTCCATCCTGCAGCAACTTCGCCGACTTGACCTCCAACGCGTCACGCCCTTTCTCGCCGGGACGATTGACCGAGTAATCGTCAGATCCATAGGCCTTCGACCAGAGGTAGTTCCACATTTCCGCGTTGTAGCTTCCCGTGTCCTCGGCCAGTTCCTTCTGCAAGGGCTCGTTGAACGTCAGGCGGATTCCGTTCTTGTGCGACGAGAACGCGGAGGGGACGAACAGATTTCTGCCGGTGTAACGAATTCGTTGAAACGCACCATCGGCAAGACCAACCGTCTGCCAACCCATTAACCCGCTCAGATAAAGATGGCCGTCGGTGTGAAAACGCCCACGCATGACGCCTGAGTCAAAGCGGCCGGGAATCGACACCATGCCACCATTTGCACCACCGGTGGCTTCGTCGCGAAGAACGGCCATGATTCGGCAACGGCCATAGCTGATGTGAATCATTTGTTCGCTGAACGGCCCCCAACTCCCCCTGGGTACCCATGTCTGCCCGCCGGCCGAATTGTCCAATGCCCGTGGAACCCAGCAAAGCGGTCCGTCGTAGGAGGCAGGATCCGGCGTGCGTTTGGATGAAGGCACAAAGCCATAGAAACCGCCTTTCTTCGTCACGTCCAAACGGGTCTCCGGAACCCAGCCGCCCTGTTGGTCCGCGGCCGTCACCACACCCGTGGGACTCACCCCCATTCCGTTGGGATTCCGAAAACCAGTGGCCATTACCTCGATGTCCGAGCCGTCGTGTTTCACCTTGAGGAGCGTGCCACCGTGCGGCGTTCGATCGTTGCAACGGATGAACCAGAAATTTCCATCGGGATCCGTTTCCAGACAGGTGGCATAATTGTGACCGGGGCCGGAGATCTCGTTCTGGTTGTTGAAGTTTCGGTAGTAATCCGCCTCACCGTCGCCGTTCAAATCTTCAAGTTCGGTTATCTGATCCTTTCCAAGCACGTAAATCCGGTCATCGACCACCTTCAATCCCAAGGGTTGATAGAGTCCGGTGGCGAAGCGTTGCCAGGTGATCTTTTCGAGCCGGGCATCTATCCCTTTGACCAGCCACACATCCCCATGTGCGGTCGCGAGCAATGCATCACCGTTGGCGAGGAAATCGTGACCACCGGCAAAGAGCAGAGCGTTGTAGGGGTTCTTGAACGGTAGTGTGATGGTGTCGATCGCGAATGGCCCAAGCGACAAACCGACGCGCCCTCGCGTTTCAATCTTTTCATTCCAAAGCGTCTTGAACCCTGAACGCGCCAATCGGCTAATGGCTTCCGCATCGGGGCTGCCTTTCACCAGCGCGCTGAATTCCGGCAATCGTTCTTTGGTTCCCTTCCACACCAGGACTTTCAAGCGAAGCACTGCTTTGTGCGCGGGAATGCGCAAGACCAGGTGATCCCTGCCCAACGGAATCACGCTGGCACCGACGCCAACCACTCCAGCGGACAACACTGAACCTCCGCGCTCCAATTGCACGCACTTCACGCCTGACTTGTCGAAACGCGTGACCTTGGATTTCTCATGGCTGGCGATCAGCATGCGCATTTCGTTCTTCGATGGCGCAATCTCCAGGGTCCGGGTGATCGCGGTAATTTTGCCTTTCGATTCTATGCCCGGCAGATCGAAAACCGGCGTTCCGGAGACGGTGTATTTCAAGATGCTGCGATCACCGTTCCGATACATCCCCTCATAACGCGCCCAATCCGCGGGAAGAGGCATGGTTCTGCGTTCGCGCGGGTCGTCGAATTTTTCATCCTTCGCCCAGCCCGGTCTGGTGCCTGAGTGGAACAAAAGGTCACCAATGATCTTGGTGCCTCCGGTTAGTCCGAATCGACGCGAGCTGAACTCAACAAAACCACCGGTCCACGCTCCAGCATAGGAGCAAAGCAGCGTATCGAAGCACACCGTTCCTTCTTCATCACCGCCTACCTTGATGGCAATTCCTTTGGGAACCGGGCGCTTGGGAATGCTGTATGAGAAATGAACGAACTTCCCGTGATCAATGTCGTTCATCCGCCCGTCAATCCAATCCGGATCCTTCATTAACAAGGGATCCTTTTCAGCCGCTTGCAGCGCAAAGGTGAAACAGATCAGGAACAAATACCGAAGGCCAAATCGCATAAGCACGGGAGAACAATGCGATTACACCTGCATGGCAATCATTTTCAATTCCGAGTGTCTAGATCCTTGTCCTGGTCGTCGTCCCAATCTTGGGATGATCACGATTGAGACAAGGATGAAGAACTGATTGGCGAGCGCCGTTCCTTTTTTGCACAAATCCCTGACCCACCTTGTCTATCGGGCAAAACGTGGGCAACGAATCGTCAATCGAATCAAGATGGCAGCAGGATCTCTTTGATGAGATGAGCGCCAAGTTGCTGCTCTAGGGGCGCGCCCTGAGCCTGGGGCACGCAGTGGCGGAGGACGTGTTGCAGGAGACCTTTGTCGCGTTGCTGAAGCTACGGGAAATCCCGCAGCAACCCGAATTCTACGAAACACGTGCCTATCGCAACAAGACCTTCACCTTCAAGCGCAGCATCATTCGTCGCTTCAAGCGCGAGTCTGAGGCGGAAAACTGGCTCAAACCGGGCGAGACCGACGATCCCGAGGAAGCTGTCGCAGTTGGCGCATTGAAGGGTCTCCCACCGAACCAACGTGAAGTGATCGTGCTGAATATCTGGCATCGCCACACCTTTGAGCAGATCGGCACCCTGCTGAAGACCTCCCCCAATACTGTGGCCGCGCGTTATCGCTACGGTATGCAGAAGCTAAAACAAACACTGGAAAGCCTGAGAAATGAAGAGTTCGAAAAACCTCGAATCCCGGATGGCTGGTTGGACACCCCGGCCGGCCACGCAACAAGTTAGGGATCGAATCTTTGCGCCACAGCCTGAATCCCGAACGGCCGACGAAGGACCATCACGCCGGTCTGAATGGTCTGCCGGGTTTCTGCGAATGGCACACCGGCATGCGCGATGGCACTTGTAGTCATGACGAGCTGGCTTCCGCACGCCGACTCAGTGAAGCCCCCAGCGGCCGCATCGACGCCTCTGGAACTGACCAATGGCTGCGCCGATGAAATCTGCGAGCAGGTTTATGCCCACAGCACCCTAAACCATTGGGGTGCACCGATTTTCGGATCGACAAATCCGGTGGTTTCCCCTGAGTCTACGCCTCTTTTTCGCCAGTAATTCGGCGAATTCGACCCGTTCCACATGAGTTCCGACAAATCAAAGAACCGGCCAGGCAAGGGCCGCAAGAAGGGCCGTCCACAGCCCGGCGATTTGCCCGCCAAACCGGCCAGCAAACGGCCGGTTGACAAATACGTGCCCAAGCGCACTGCCCCATCCGCTTCCACCACCGCTTTTGTGCTCTTTGAGCAAGAGAAACCCGACGCCAAGCCCGTCCCGCGATTCTTTGAAAAAACCGACTGGATCGCCTTCGCCGTGACGACCTTCCTGGCGATGGTCGGTTACTACTTCACTCTGGCGCCGGACCTGACGCTGGAGGATTCCGGAGAATTGGCGGTTGGTTCGATGTATGCAGGTGTGCCGCATCCTCCGGGCTATCCGGTGTGGACGCTCTACACCTGGTTTTTCGCCGAGTTCATTCCCTTGTCCAACATCGCCTGGCGCGTGGCGCTTTCGTCGGCAGTTGCGGCCGCGGTTTCGTGCGGCCTGATCGCCATGATGATTTCTCGCGGATCAAAGCTCGTCTTCGCCAACAGCGAATCCATGAAGGAAATGGAGGAATCAGCCATGAATCCGATTCGCATCGTGAGCGGATTCGTCGGCGGCATGCTGATGGGCTTCAACGGGTTCATGTGGAGCCAGGCGGTGATCGTGGAGGTGTACACGCTGAGCGTGCTGACCCTGGTGCTGCAGATGATCTGCCTGATGCGCTGGATGTATGCACCTCATCAGTATCTCTGGCTCTTCCTCTCGTGGTTTTGGGCCGGCATCTGTTTCACGAATCACCAGACGCTGATTGTGGCGTTGATCGGCATGGAGATCGCGATCATGGCTCGCGACAAGGCGTTGGGGCGTGATCGTTTCGCGATGAATGCGGTGTTCTACATCCTGGCATTCTTCGCGGTCAAAATGAAGAACGGCTGGGATGCAACCGCCGGAGGGCCGCAGATCTGGGCCGCGTTTAACTGTATCGGCCTGTTCTGCCTGGGCATGGCGGTCTGGCTGACCACCAAGACGAACGCATTGTTCACCCGCGTGGTTCCGGCTTTATGCTCATACCTGCCCTGGGTCCTCGGTGCTGCATTCTACCTCTACATGCCCCTGGCCGGCATGACCAATCCCCCGATGCAATGGGGTTACCCACGCATTCGCGAAGGCTTCTGGCATGCCTTGATGCGCGGCCAATATGAGAAGGCCAATCCGACTTCCAGCTTCGACCGATTTTTCGAACAGATAAACACCTACGTCGGAGGTGCGATGGAGGAATTCAACCTGATCTACCTGTTACTGTGTATTGTGCCGGTGGCAGTGATCTTCTATCGCAAGCTGAATCCCAATCAGCGACTCTGGCTGAAAGTGGTTTCCGGCCTCTACACATTTTTCGGCCTGCTGATGATCGTGGGGAATACAGATTCAGCCGGCAGCATTGGCGGAGGTGTGCTTTGTGGATATCTGTTCCTGTTCCTTGGAATCGTGCCGTTCATTTCGCTGAGTGAATCGCAGGACCGCGTGGACAAAGCCTGGCTGGGAGGCGTTGGCTCGATGTATCTGTTCCTGTCTCTCCTGTTGATCTTCCTGCTCAATCCACAACCGGATCGCCAGAGCCAGCAATTGAACCGGGTGTTTTTCACCGCATCCTATGTCCCGATCTCAATGTTCATCGGGCATGGACTGGCTTTGATCATGGGCGCCCTGCATCGGCGCTATCCGGTTTGGCGCCCGTGGGTGATCATGGGAAGCATCTTCGCCACGGCCACGGCCGCCCTGGCACTGATCGGTTTGCAGGAACAGCATTCGGTGGCCGTCATGAACGCCTGGTACGGCCTCGTCCTCGCCGGCGGTTTCACTGCGATCGTGATCATGACGATTGAACGCGCCCCGCTGAAGATCCTGCTGGCGCTCCTCTGTTTCATGCCGGGCTACACCTTCATGAACCATTGGGATACGAACGAACAACGCAATCACCGTTTCGGCTATTGGTTCGGCCATGACATGTTCACCCCGCCATTCGAGGACAAGGACGGCAAACCGCTCTACGAGGAAATGGCCAAGGACGCGGTGTTGTTCGGCGGGACGGATCCTGGACGGTTTTGTCCGACCTACATGATCTTTTGCGAGAGCTTCACCGATCCGGAAGACCGCTATGATCAGGAATTCGATCGACGCGACGTCTACATCATCACGCAGAACGCCCTGGCGGATGGGACCTACCTGATGTACATCCGTGCCCACTACAATCGCAGCACGCAGATCGACATGCCCTTCTTCCAGGAAATGCTGCGTCCGCAGTCCGAACGAACGACCAACCTTCGCACCAACCTGCTCGCGAGAACAGCCCGTCCCTTGGACAAGCTGTTCACCGGAATTGGAGATTGGTATGAGAAGAAACGGCGTGCCGGATCATCTTTCTTCGATCCGGATGATTTCACGGACGTTGGCAGGGTCGGGGCAGCGATTGCCAAGGCCGACAATGGATTCACGAAGTATCTGAAGGAAAACCTCTCCGAAAAGACACGCGAGATGTGTGGTGAAGCCGAACCCGGCCGATCGCTCGCGAAGCGTCTCGCAAGGGACTTCAATGATTTGCTCGAAAAGGAACTGATCTATGAGACGGAAAGATTCAAGGGGATCGAACTTTCCAACTACGTCCGTCGCTTCCTCGCGCAGAATCCACAGAGTCACACCAGAATTCGCCTCAACCGCCTGATCCTGGAGGAGGTGTTTGGTGAGGAGGCTATCGTCAAGAGTCTCGGGGGGCTTTATCCGGACATGGAGATCCACACGCCCAGCCAGGCGGATTCCACCGTGGCATTTGAAACCTACGTCAACGATGCGCAACGCCGGCTTCAACACGACATGCAGTTCCCCAACGAACCCAAGCAGATCAAGCAGGGCGAAAACGTTGCGTACGATCCTGCCAGCGGCCGGGTTTCCGTGAGCGGACAGATCGCGGTCATGGCCATCAATGGCCTGCTCACCAAGAACATCTTCGACAAGAACCCCGATCACGAATTTTACGTGGAAGAGAGCTTCCCTCTGGACTGGATGTATCCGCATCTGACGCCTTACGGAATCATCATGAAGATTAACCGGCAGCAGGTGCCGGAATTCACCCAGGAAATCGTCGACCGCGATCACGAATTCTGGAGCCAATATTCCACGCGCCTGGTCGGAGATGTGATCGATTACGATACTCCGATCAAGGAGATCACCGACATGATCAATCGTGTGTTTCTCCGGCGTGACTACACCGACTTCAAGGGAGACCGTAAGTTCATCCGCGACGACAATGCCAAGAAGGCATTCTCAAAACTTCGCAGCGCCATCGGCGGGGGGTATTTCTGGCGCATCAATCATGCTCAGGCGAAGGGGAACATGGTCGAGCAGGCACGCATGATCAAAGAGGCGGACTTTGCCTTCAAACAGGCCTTCGCTTTTTGCCCCTTCAGCCCGGAAGCTGTGTTCCGCTACAACAACCTGCTGGTCAGCCTCAAACGATACGATGACGCCCTGCTGATCACGCAGACCTTCCTGAAGTTCGATCCTAAGAACATCGCCGTGCAGCAACTTCAAGCCCAGTTGCACGCCCTGAAGGCCCAACCTCAAGCCGCAGCACAACCGGCAGCCGCCCAAGCGCAGATCGCCCAGCTCCAGCAATTGTTTGATCAGAGCCCGACCAACAAGGCCTACGGCCAGCAGCTCTATCAAACCTACATGGCCGTGGGCAACACGAATGCCGCGATTGCGGTCATCGACAAATGGATGGCGTCCCCCTCGCCGGACCTACAGACATTGCTCATCGGCGTCCAGGCTTACGAACGGCAGAATCAGCTTGCGAAAAAACAGCTCCTGCTACAACGAGTCCTGCCGACTGCCGTGGCGACGCTTCAGAAAACAAACGCAAGCGTGCCGGAACTTCAGATGACTGCGCAGGCCTTCAACATGACCGGTCAAATGCCCTTCCTCGAACAGACGATGGCCAGGCTGACCAAACTTCTCCCGACGAGTCCCGAGACCTGGTACGATCTATCGGGTATCCAGGTGGTGCAGAAAAAGACGAACGAAGCATTGGCGTCGCTCATCCGTGCAGTTCAACTCAGCGATCAACGTCGTGCGACCAACCCAGCGGCAGCCGATCTCAGAGGCATGGCCAAAGGCGACGGCAGGTTCAATCTCGTCCGGACCATGCCGGGATACGTCGAGCTCATGAAGTAGAACCGGAGGGCACATGCTCCCCTGCTCCATTCCTGATTCCGCCAAGCCCACCGCGTCTCTCTTGCGGGCACTTCCCTGTTGCCTTGCTCTCGGCATGCTTGGCTGCGGTGGCGAGGGTGGGAGCGCCGGAGGAACAACCGGACCGATCCTGACCGGTTCCGAAGGACCCATCGAAAACAGCCTCGGAATGAAGTTCGTCCCGATCCCATCCACCTCGATCTTCATGTCCGTCTGGGAAACACGGGTGCAGGATTACCAACCTTACGTCGATGAATTTGGGAAGCAGGACTGGAGGGCATTGGGTTACGCCGGCAAAGAGAAACACCCCATGGCGAACGTCAGCTGGATGGAGGCCAATGCCTATTGCGATTGGCTGACCCAGAGAGAGAGAGCGGTCGGAAACATCGGCGGCTCGGACAAGTATCGTCTCCCCACAGCCGTGGAATGGAGCGCGGCCGCAGGCAATGGCCGCTTCGCCTGGGGCGAGAAATGGGCACGCATGCGCGACTGGCCCAATCTGCCCGGATACAAACCCGCCGATGGTGACAACACCGCCCCGGTCGGAAGCTTTAGTCCGACGGAACATGGCGTGTATGATCTGGGCGGGAACGTCTTCGAATGGGTGGAGGACTGGTATCAGAAGGACATGAACAAACCGGACATCCGCCAGGACGACAAGCGCCTGAACGACGACGGAGGTGGCATGAAGTTCAAGGTCCTACGCGGCGCCTCCTGGATCTTCTGGGACGCGGCCAAGCTGAGACAGGACTACCACTTCATCGCTCTGCCCGACGATCGCAGCGGGCTCTACGGATTCCGTGTCGTACTACAGCGCGCGTCTTGAATGCGCCAACCAATCCTTGCCGAATCATGTCTACCAAAAACCACTTCTTCGTCACGCTTTTCACATTGGCTATTGCTGCACCCAACTTCGTTCGCGCTGCTGACAGCGTCCAAGACCGACCGTCGGTATTCGAGATCGATGGCCGCAAACTGTATTACCGGGACATTGGCACCGGTCTCCCGGTATTGATCTTGCATGGTGCTCGTCTGATTGTGCCGGGGAGCTGGGACGAAACCATCGATGCGCTGGTGGGTGGTGGCTATCGGGTCATTTATCCCCAGCGAGCTGGACGTGGCAAAAGTGATCCGCACCCGGTCTATCTTTCGCTGGCACGCGACACCCGTGACATGTGGGCACTGGCCGACCACCTCAAGCTGAAGAAAGTTGTACTGATCGGCCACAGCCAAGGCGCGTTTGTTGCACGCGACATGGTGCTGAATCGACCAAAGGACGTGCTTGCGATTGTCAGCGAAGACAGTGACTCGTTTGGAACGCTCAAGCCATACGCCGCCCGCGCCTCGATTGACCGTTTCGACACCGAGGACCGGGCAAGCTATGAGAAGTATCAGGAAACTCTGCGCTTCGTGGGGCGATCGACTGACTATCCGAGCGATTACAATGTGCGGCGAATTCTCATGAGTCGCCAATCGCGTCCAGCGAATGATTGGAAATGGCAGCAAGTGCCTGATCCCGCCGATGCCCGGATACCGGAAGGCAGGTGGTGCAAAGTTCCACTGCTGGTGTTCACCGCCGGTCGCGGACGGATTCGGCAGTCCGACCCGGAAACGGGCGAATTGGCCAAGAAGCTGCCGGCTGCAAATGCACGACTGGTGGTGGTCACGAAGAGTGGGCATGGTATTCACGAGGAACAACCCGGGCTGTTCAACCGCGAAGTCCTCACCTTCCTGAAGAGCATCGGTAGTCAGCCCTGAATTCTCGGGCCAGGGCCACCTAACCGGTTCGTTCCGTCCATGTAATGGCGCGGCAATCGGCGCGAGCTGATGAATTCGACCAAGACGTCCAATTGGGCATTTACCACACCACTTTCCGAGTTGGTGTTTTCCCGTTCCCAAATCCCTCTCCCTTCGTCAATCTTCGTTCCGAATGTCAGATGGTTATCTGAAGAGTCCCTGCGAACATTGCGAACTGAACATCGAGTTTCCGGTGGATTCAGTTGGCGAGATCGTGCGGTGCCCCCACTGCAACCTTCCGACGCCCCTCAACGTTCCTGTTCCCGATAACGAAGCAACCTTGGTGGGCGGCTCCTATGCCAAATGGCTGGTGGCCACCGTCATCTTTTGTGCGGTCCTGACCGTTGTTGCGATCGGCGGCCTTTTTTACGCCAAGAGTTTAAAAAAGAAAAAGGGCGCTCCGACGCCCGCAGCCCCCCCCCAGACAGCAGGCACTCCGGCACCCGCACCTGGTGCGGCCGCTTCATCTGGCGCCGTTCCCGAAGGTAAATGGAAGAACGTCCAACCTCAGATCCACAAGTTTCAAGCGGGTTATTCAGCCGCACAGATCAGGGACGGACGCAATGTGCTGGGTGGCGCCTGCGTGGATTGTCACGAGATCTACAACCCCGCCGATTACCGCGATGAGGAATGGAAATCGACCATCAACAACATGCGAGGCCGCGCCAAGCTTCGAGGCCGGGAATACGAGGATCTTGTGCGCTTCGTCGCCACAATTCGTTGATCCTCAATCTTCGCAGCGAACGTGAGTGAGCTCAGATCAGGGAGAACTCCCAAGCGTCTTCAACGGCCGGTCGGTGTTCAGGAACACGAACCCGTTCTGTTCAGACGACCTTCGTGCACCACCGACCAATGAACCCTTCTTCGAATAGTCGATCACCAGGATCGGTTTTCCATCCGCCTTCAACTTCTTGAGAAACCCGAAGGTATAGTTCACTTCATCTCGCGGCTGCTTCTTCTTCCCGTTCGTGTACAAATCCTCAACCCCAATGCCCGAAACGATTCCTCGGTAGTCCTTGAACACCAACAACTGCGCGGCGTTTTGAGGAACGATCATCGCTCCGCGCCTGACGCTTCTGGCTCTCGCCGCAATCGTCGCAATCCACCGCGCCATGTCCGCCCGATAGGAATTGCCGGTCTCAGGATTCGGACGGTTGTCGAGGTAGTCATCCCCATCCACCTCGTAAAACTCAAAGGCATCCACGATGTCGAGATATACGCCGTCAAAACCCTGCTTCATGACGCGCTCAATTTCCGGCAACATGATCTCCTGCCAGCCCTTCAGCCAATACTTCACTTTGTAGTTCCCCTCCCAATCCGGGTTCTCGATATTCAGCCAGGCGGGTGCGCCCTTGTCCGGGTTGCCGTCCTCGTCACGATCCCAGGACCGCTGCCAATACGCACGATAATCTTCCGCTTCTCCGATGGACACATAGGCCACGGTTTTTCGACCCGGTTTTCCAGAGCGAATCTTTGCCAGATCTGCCGACGTCCATCGATCTTCCCCATCGTAGGCTGCATCCAGAATAATCCAATCACGCCCGCAATCTCGAAGCGTCTCAATCGCCTTGGACTTCGGCTTGAACTTCGAATCCGCCTGCAACACGTATGCGAACGACTTTGGATTGCCGGCGAAGGAAACGCTGGCGGTAAGGAGTAGGGAGAAGAGCTGGATTGGCCGATTCATTGAAGTACTGATGCCGAACCAGACGCATCAATTCAACGAGGATGTTCGGAAGAATTCGTGACTGGTTCCCTCGCGATGCTGGATTCGGAGAAACCCGCAGCTGCAAGCGTGTGCGAGCAAAACGCCACACTGCATGTCTGCTCTTTCACACTCGCTGCTACGAAAGAAGGTCATGCAAAACCTCGCCGTCCTGAAACAGCTTCATCGGCCGCCCGGTCGGCGTGGTCAACTCGTGCTGCGGATCAATTCCCATCGAATAAAACAAGGTCGCGCTCAGATCCGCAGGCAGACAGGGATTATCCTTCGGCCGCATCCCTTCGCCATCGGTCGAACCGTAGACAAAGCCTCGCTTGAACCCGCCACCCGCCAGCAGCACGGACATGGACCGTGACCAGTGATCGCGTCCGCCCCGATCATTCACCTTGGGCGTACGGCCAAATTCGCCGGCACAATACACCACCGTCGAGCCGAGCAGACCCCGGTTGTTCAAATCCAAGATCAAAGCCGACAGGGCGCGATCGAGATTGGGCAGGCGCGTGTCTTTCAGGCTGTTGAAGTTGTTGCTGTGGGTATCCCAGCCACCCATGCTAAGACTGACGAAGCGCACACCCGCCTCGACGAGCCGACGGGCAACCAGTGCTCCCTGCCCAAAGTTGTCCATGCCGTAGTATTCACGCTGCTTCTTCGGTTCTTGTGAAAGATCAAAAGCCTTCCGGGTGGCCTGTCCTCGCAGGATCTCAAAGGCCTGCTCCTGAAATTTGTCCAGGCTGGCCACGATATTTCCCTCCCGTTCCAACTTCTCGAATCGTGCATCAAAGACGTTCAGCAACTTCTCCCGATTGGCCAATTGATCAAGACCAAATCCATTGGGTAACGACAAACCACGAACGCGCAACTGTCCCTTGCCTGCATTGCCCTCTACTTCAAACGGATTGAATGACGAACCAAGATAGCCTGCGGACGCAGCACGATCGCGGATCCGCCCGAGAGTCACGTAGGCGGGGACACCTGCCGGGCTGTCCATCAATCGTGAAGTCAAGGAACCCAATGACGGATACTCAATGACGGGCGAAGGTTTGTGTCCGGTATGCATGAAGGTGGTGCCTGGACCATGCGAAGGAATTGAGTGATGCAATGAGCGGACGATCGAACAATGGTGCATTACTCTGGCAAGCCGCGGCATGTGTTCACTGATCTGGATACCACGTTCGGTCGTGGTGATGGGCTTGAATTCGCCACGGATGTTCGCCGACGCTTCCGGTTTCATGTCCCACATATCGATCGTGGCAGGGCCGCCGGCCAGCCAGACGAGAATGACACTCTTGGTCTTCGCGGGAACGGATTCTTCAACGGATGCGCGAGCCTCCAACCGCAGAAGATCTGCCAGGCCAAGCCCCATCAGGCCGGCACCGCCAATTCGTATAAAATCCCGGCGCGAGTTGCCTTCACAGTCAAGCCAGATTGGATTCTTCATGGTTCTAATGGTTGAGGATGAATTCCCGGGTGTTCACGAGTGCCCACATGATGTCCGTGAATCCAGTGCCATCCCCTTGTTGTTTCACGTTGTCCAGTGCGACACGGGCTTCACGTTCATCCGGATAGCGGGTAAGCGTTGAAAGAAAGAGATTGCGGATGATTCCTGTGACCTCGTCATCGCTCATTTCCCCCCGCTGGAACCTCCGCAAGGCCGATCCACTCAGATACTGGCGCAATCGACCGTTCCGGATCTTGTTGTAAACATCCGCATCGGCCATCAAGTGCAGTGTCTGGGGCAAGGCGGGATCGGTTGTCCGTTCGCAATCGCAGACCGGCCCGCGCGTGGGGCGGCCGAACACGCGGAAGGCGTGCCGCAGATCGCCATCGCGAACGATGCTGGGCGCCACGTCGATCGCACGCGAACCTTCCGGCGCATCAGCGCGCCAACGCTCCTTGATTCCAAGCGCAGAATGAATGACATCCACTGCGACCTCAGCCATCAGATTGCGCGGATAGGAACGCGCAAAATTCTTCCGATCCTCGGAATTGGCTCGATTCGGCGGGGATGAAAACTGGTAGGCGCGCGATTCGAGGATCCGGCGTTCGATGTGTCGAATATCAAAACCACTTGAGCTGAAATCACGCGCCAGTGAGTCCAGCAGATGTGGATGACTCGGAGGATTTGCATCGGACAGATCATCCACCGGCTCGACGATTCCGATGCCGAAGTAATGTTTCCAGATTCGGTTCACCATGTTGTGTGCGAACAGCGGATTCTCCGGATCGCGCATCCAGGTCCAGAGTTTGCGCCGGTAATCCCCTTTTCCATCCAGAGTCTCCGCGCCCAGTGGAGCTGGAGGCACACCTTTCCTCGTCACTGGATGTGGCATCAGTCGCGGGCTTTTCGGATCGACGACGACCTCACGCAATTGCGGCAATCGTTTCTCCTTTTCCTTGATTCGTTTGCGTCGCCGATTCTCTTCCACCAGATCCTTGTTCTGCGCTCCATTGTGCACCTTCACCTGTCCGAACAATCCGGCAAAGGCCCGGTAATCCACCTGCGTCCAGCGATCGTAGGGATGCTTGTGACACCGCGCGCATTGGAGGCGAATCCCCAGAAACGCAGCGGCCACGCGCTCACCTACCTGCTCCTTCTTCAGGTTCTTCCTCTTCCAGAAGAGATCCAGGGTTTCGCGATTGGAATAGTTGCTCTTGAAACTGGAAATATTGCTGGTGTCGTTATTTTCGGCGGCCTTGATCCATTCCTTTTCGCTCCGCCCCTCGCGGCTGGTAGCGACAAGGATGCCACGCACAATCTGGTCGTAAGGCATGTTCTGCTCAAAACGAACGCGCAGCCAGTCATGCCACATTTGGCTGCGCTTCTCCGCCGGCGGATACAGCCGCAAAGTATCGTTGCCGGTGATGTCACTCATCTTCGTCGCCCAAAGCGCCGCGTGATCGGGATGTGAGAGCAGGGTGTCGATGATTCGATCCCGCTTCTCCGGATGCGTATCCCGGAAAAACCGTTCGGCCTCCATCACGTTTGGCACGCGGCCGATGGTGTCGATGTAAACGCGACGAAGGAATTCACCGTCAGAGGAATGAAAGGAGGGAATGGTGTTCAGCCTCCGCAACTTCGACAATATATGCGAGTCGACGTAGTTCTCTCGTTTGATCTCCGGAAAACGAAAACCGTCATAAACCGGCGTGGGAACATACACACGCGTGCTGATCGTCTTGTCGCGGTAGGAGATAATCACCGCGGTGTCTCCAGGTCGCACTGAACGCACCTCGCCGAGATCCGACACCTCGGCCACATAATCGTCCTGGGTGTCAAACTTGCAGAAAGAGGTCACGTCCTCGGTGCTGCCATCCTTGAAGAACGCCGTCACTCGAAGCTGCTGCAATTCGTTCGTCGCGCCAAACACATGGCCGTCGGGACTGATCTTCACACCGTCCAGCTTTCCGCTGGCCTCCTTGCGATTTGCACCGCTGGAGACCCAGGCCTTGATGATCTCGAACTGCCATGAATTCGTCTCAAAACGTTTACCTCCGCGATGTCGGCGCAAGCCGCTCGGTTTGCGGATCAGAAAACTCTGCATCACGTCATCGACCTCGACCCTTGGACCTTCATCCGGATCCATGATCTCCCGGTAATCCAACCCCGGATCGTGACCAAACAGGCTCAACTGAAAATCGCTCGCGCCCGAGAACGATCCGTGACACGAACCCGCATTGCATCCCTGCCGCGAAAAGAGCGGAACGACATGCCGCTCGAAATCAACACTGTCCAACACGCCCCCCACCGGGAGTGCGATGTTCGCAGTTGCAACCGCGGATTCGAAGGGTTCACCCCGTGATTCGCCAGGCATGAAGAAGGATGCGCGTTGAATTCGTCGACCGATTGGTTTCCGCACACC
Organism: Verrucomicrobiales bacterium; assembly: GCA_002715965.1. Classification (GTDB taxonomy): domain Bacteria; phylum Verrucomicrobiota; class Verrucomicrobiia; order Limisphaerales; family JAYPXF01. Next base: position 17,354 of record PBAL01000052.1, read on the forward strand.
CGCGCGGAAATGCGCCGTGACCTCTTTTCCATTCAGCGCTCGATTGTAGATGGCGACCAGATGATATGTCCCACGCCATGCCCGATCGCGCGCATTCTCGTTGGCCAGGCTCAGCCGAAACCCCTCATTCCATCCGGAGGTTCTCCCACCAACCTTCCGCTTTGAGTTCTCACGTCCGTTCAAGTAGATCCGGGCAAAACCATCCGTTCCGAAGGTATAGACGACATGTGTCATCTCAGCCCGGATCGCCCCTCCCGCGGACGCCAATGATGGCATGCCATTGCGATCCGTTCGCGACGTCATCAAGCGGACATCAAAGCGATTTCCTTCCTGAGCCAGGGTAAAATTTCTCACCAGTACATTCTTGGAAATACTGACGATCCGCGAAGGCCCTCTCAGAGTTTTGTCCCTCGGCGTGATCCACGCTTCAACCGTCATACTCCCGCTCCGCTTTATCGGTGAGCTGATCTCCAGAGCCTTCCGTTCCGTGGCAATAAGGACGTCCCGCACCACCTCCATTGACCCCGGATTGCGCCGCACCGCGTCCATGTCCGAAATCTTCAGATGCAGAGGACGCTTCCCCTTGGCCAGATCCCTGATTACGTTGCCCTTGCCAGAGAAATCATAAAGCGCAATCAACCCATTCTTGGAACGCACCTGGGCCTTGAGCGTCAATGCCCCCACCATTACGCCAATCAGGACTGCGTGGGTCCAATGGAAATACTTGTTTTGGGCTATCACAGGAACACGGGAATAGACCGCATTCATCGGCACAGCGGTTACGACTATTTTGTCGATGTTCCTCCTTTGCCTGGAGCCGTGACCACTTTCCCAACAAATCCTCGACGAACTTCGCTCACGCTGTACGTTCGCGCGGATTTGAATCCTATGAAATCCCTGCTCTGCCTGCTCACAACCATCCTCCTGATCAACCCGGCGGATCTGCGTGCCGCGAAGAATGACCTCAAAGGCTCCCGCCCCAATATCATCCTCGTCATGACGGACGACCAGGGGATGGGAGATCTGTCGTGCATGGGCAACAAGGTCCTGCGGACTCCGAATCTGGATCGATTCTACGGGTTGTCCACGCGCTTCACCGACTTTCACGTGAGTCCCACCTGCGCACCGACGCGGTCCGCCATCCTGAGTGGCAGGCATGAATTCCGGAATGGTGTGACGCATACCATCAAGGAACGTGAGCGAATGGCCCTGAGCACGACGACCTTTGTAAAGCTGTTGGCGCGATCAGGTTATGAGACGGGCATTTTCGGCAAGTGGCACCTGGGTGATGAGGATGCGTATCAGCCTTACAATCGCGGATTCACGGAGACCTTTATCCACGGAGCCGGTGGAATCGGGCAGTCGTTTCCGGGCAGTTGCGCGGACTTTCCACCCAATCGCGAGAATCGCTACTTCGACAACACAATTCTGCACAACGACACGATCAAGAGCACAAAGGGATTCTGCACTGACGTGTTCTTCCAAGCAGCACTGGGCTGGATCAACAAGCAACTCCAGGCCAATAAACCGTTCTTCGCATACATTCCGCCCAACGCTCCTCACGGTCCCATGATAGCGCCGGAGAAGTACGCCAAACGCTTTCTGGATCTGGGTTACGACCAGAACACCGCCGGACGTTACGGAATGATTGAGAACATCGACGACAACTTCGGTCTGCTTATGAAGAAGCTGAGTGAATGGAAGGCATGGAAAAATACCTTGGTCATCTTCATGACGGACAATGGGCAGGCGGGAAAACGAGCGACCCTGAACGGCGAAAAGGTTTCGATATTCACAGCTGGGTTCAAATCAGGAAAAGGATCCCACTACGAAGGCGGGACGCACGTGCCGGCCTTCTGGCGCTGGAAAGGCAGGCTTGGCGAGGGCGTGGATGTCCCGGCGCTCACCGCACACATCGACATGTTCAGGACTTTCACCGATCTGGCAGGCGTGACAGTTCCCGATGACATTCAGAAGATCGGTGGCCGCACGATGCTACCCCTGCTGGAGAACCCGAAAGCGAAATGGAAGGACCGCGAACTCTTCACCCACAAAGGCCGTTGGCAAAAGGGGGAAGATCCGAACCAGAGCAAGATGAAGAACTTTGCAGTGCGGACTGCCCGCTGGCGCTGGGTGGGAGGAAACGAACTCTACGACATCTCACGAGACCCATATGAGTCCACCAACGTGATCGACCAACACCCAAAGGTGGTCACGCGCCTTCAAAAGGCTTACGACAATTGGTGGAAGGCAACCTTGCCGCTGATGGTCAACGAAAATGTCCCTTACGCGCCGGAGCAACCGCAGAAGACGCGTTATGAGAAGCAGTTGAAGCAAAGTGGTATTCCAGATTGGAAGCCGTTGCCCTTCTGAACAACCGCGCAGCATCAAACCCAAATTCGCACTGGATGTAGAAATCTTCCAGTCACTCGCGCACCGCCCGGTAGAAGCGACCCGACGAGTTCGTCGATGAATCGTCGTGGACCGTGTTCGTTCCGAAGCCGGAGGAAATCAAACGCAGCAATTCCCGAGCGCGAAATACCCATCCTACATTTCACCCACGTGGTGGATGAGAATCTTGTTGGTGAGACCGGCTTTGCCAATGGGTTCGCCCATGACGACCACGATCGGATCACCGCGTGTAGCCCAGTCGTTTTTGAGAAGGAGATCATCCACCGCGTGAAGAAAAGTATCTGCTGATTTCGGACGCTGCATCTTTCTTCCGACCACACCGTATAGCAGTGACATTCGCCGGAGCGCGCTGGTGCTCTCGCTGAAAGTGATTACCGGAACAGGCAGTTTGTTCTGTGCCATGTAGCTTGCGCCTCCTCCGAGTTCTGACCACAGAACGATCAATTTCGCATCGAGGTCCTTGCTGATCACTTTCACCCCATGTGCAAGAGCAGCCGTTCGGAACTTGCCTTCCCGGATATTGGCCGGTTGCCGAAATTCCATGCCGCGTTCCAGGCGATGATCGTTTGCCTTGCGGTTGATGCGGCGCATGGTCTTCACCGTCTCGACAGGGTATTTGCCGACCGCCGTTTCGCCGGAGAGCATTACTGCGTCGGCTCCGTCGAAGATGGCGTTCGCAACGTCGGTGGCTTCCGCACGCGTCGGCACAGGGGATTCGATCATACTCTGCAACATCTGTGTGGCAACGATCGTGGGTTTGCCGCGGTGATGGGCGGTGTGAACGATCTCCTTCTGGCAGACCGGAACTTCCGCGACGTCCATCTCCACGCCGAGATCGCCTCGGGCGACCATGATCACGTCGGCTTCCTCGACGATTTCGTCCAGATGTTCCATCGCTTGGGGTTTCTCGATCTTGGCAATCACGGGCACAAACGAATGCAGATCACTGCCAAAGGTGCTGAAGCATTGCCCAGCACTGGGATCATCAGTAGATGGGCATTTTGGACGGGCGCCGAGTTCGCGGAGGCGATGTTTCAGTTCCTTCACGTCTTCCGCCCGCCGAACAAAACTCAAGGCGAGAAAATCGAATCCGGCATCGACCGCGAAGTCGATGCACTTGTGATCCCATTCGGTGAGCGAAGGAAGCGACAGATCGGTGTCAGGAAGATTGATCCCTTTCCCAGTTGTAATCTTACCGCCCACTTCCACGGTACATTCAAGGAATGCCCCACCCGTCTTGAATTGCTCCACGCAGGTCAAACGCACATTTCCGTCGTCGAGAAAGACGCGTTGCCCCTCGCATACGTCATCCAGAAATCCGCCCTGGGTAACACTGAACACAACTGGCTCGTCCACACGTCCGGGCGTCTGGGTGGCTTCGGCCTCGGAGACAAAACGCACCGTGCGTCCCGCCTCCAACTGCACGCCTTCATCCACCACCTTCCCCACCCTGATCTTGGGGCCGGACAAATCGCCCAGCACTCCGATGAAACGATCCTCTTCCTTGGCTGCCTCGCGAACGTTCTTCAGCATCCGATCAAAATCATCGAATGTGCCGTGAGAGAAGTTCACCCGGAAAACACGTGCCCCGGCTTGAATCAGTTCTCCAATGGCCTCCACATCGCTGGACGCCGGACCGAGAGTTGCGACGATTTTGGAGAGAACGAATTGGTGTTTACGATTCATCTCAGTGTTCCTCGAATATGTGGATTATGAGGACGCCGATGTTCTTTGCCGAATGAATTCGAATGGGATGCGCGCAGAGTTTCAACTTCAGTCCGTTCAAGAACTGGAGCGCCGAACACTGGTCGGCGCTCCACGATATTTTCGAATGCGCCTTGATCAGAGATCTTGCCGTTTCATCCAGGCATTGAGCCGTATTCGAAGTTTATCGCGTTCCGCGCGTGACGCGGGTGAGTCGAAGAGGTTGGTGAGTTCCCCGGGGTCATTGCGGAGGTTGAAGAGTTCGTGGCGGGTGCCGGAGTCCAGGGGCGAACCGTCCGGGTTGTTGTAGAGAATCAATTTCCAATCCTGCGTTCGAATCATGCGCATATAGGGAACTTCACCGTTGTTTCCCAAGTGAACCATTTCATACGTGTCGAACCACGCGTCGCGCCAACCCGACGCCTTGCCTCGGAGCAGAGGGACAAGGCTCCTGCCGTCAGTGCGCGGGCGCTTGAACACGGGTAACTTAATCGCATCGGCAATCGTGGGCAGCACATCGAGCGTGGAGACCAATGAATCGGAGGTAGTTCCAGGCTTCACGACGCCCGGCCAGCGAACGATGAAGGGAACGAGGACGGAATCATCGAACATGTTCGGGCGACGAAGCTTTCCGCGTTCACCACGGTGAATGAAGCGGGCATTGCCTTTTCCAAGCAGGTCGTGTTGGCCAACCATGAAACCGTTGTCACCGATAAAGATCACGATCGTGTCATCACGCAGGTTGAGTTCATGGAGACGTTTCAGAACTCGTCCCATGTTTCGGTCGGCGCAGGTTATGTTCGCATAGTAAAGCCGGGTGAGCTTCAGGAGTTCTTCCTCATCAATCGCGCCGGTTTCCGGCAGTTGGAGTTGTCGCCCCTCGTAGTGGGATTTGTCCCCATCCGTGATCGCTCCCCAAGGCAGATGGGGCAGGTAGATGCTCAGGAACAGGAAGAACGGTTTGTCGCGTTTCTGTTCGATGAAATCGATCGCGCGATCCGCGAGGACATCGGTATGGTTGGTGGCGGTGCGGAATCTTGGAACCACCTTGCCATCCACAAGAAACGGAATTCGACCGACACCCGCCGGGTCTGCATCTGATGCTATGTAGCGAAAGCCCTCGGCATGATCGAAGCCAAATTTCGTCGGGTAATACTTTGGCCCGTAGCCCAAATGCCACTTACCGACAAGCGCGGTCTCATAACCCGCTGCTTTAAGCATCGACGCGATTGTTGGAGTTCCAGACGGCAAGCCCACGTCTTCCTTCACCGGATTTCCAAAGGCAATGAAGTCAGGGATCCCGACCCGGTGTGTATACAGCCCAGTGAGCACCATGGCCCGACTCGGAGAACAGACTGGTTTCGTGAAGCCGCGCGTGAATCGCATGCCTTCCTGTGCAAGGCGGTCCATCGTCGGCGTGTGAACGTCCTTGTTTCCGTATGCACCTGCCGCCCATTGGCCGTGATCGTCGGTGTAGATAAGAAGAACGTTTGGCTTCCGGCCTCCAACTGCGCTCATGGAGAACGGAACAAGGATCGCAATGAGCAATGGCAACGCGTGGCGCATGGTGTCGGACATGAGAGTGATCATTTTACTGTTTCTTCTCCGCGGTGGCACTCAATCGTTTTACCTCCGCCTGGCGTGATTCCAGCAGACGTCGATTCAATTGATCGGTTGCTTCAGTTGCTTCTGCGATTTGAGCGAGGGCTGCTTCGAACCGCTCACGATCCGCGGGCGACTCCCATTGCACCTGTCTTAATACAGGATCGAACTTCCAGTGCCCCCAACGCTTCTCCATCAGATTCAGGATAGTCAGCGACGAGCGGGCGAGGATGGCGTCATTTTCGCGAACCCTGGTCTGTATTTGGTTGGCGGTTCGCCCGCGGCTACGGATCTGCAATACAAAATCCTGGATCATTCCCTGCTCCATTCCGGCTTTTTGGAGTTCCTCTCGATAGATCTCTGGAATTCGCTGATAGATCTGCTTGAGTTCATCGTTGGCCTCCGCGAAGGGCTTGATGATCGCAATCCGGAAGACGAGGTCGTTGGTGTCATCGATACCGGAAAAATCGAGCAACTTCGCGGGTTGAAACTCATGTGCGGCTTCTTCGTAGCTCACCGTAGCTGCATGTAGTCGTCGGGCGAACCCAGCTGAGGCTTGGGTGAATTGTTTCTCCGTGCCCGTCAGTTGCTTGCTTTTGCGTGCCAGTTCGGAACTGAGATTTGTCAGCGATGAAGTGACGTTGGACCCGGAAAGGTGTTGCCCAACAACACGGCCCGTAGTTTCGGCCATTTTCTCTTGCGCGCGAGCCCGCTCGATCTTCTGCAACTGGATCTGGTAGTTGGAAATCAGCACCCAGAGAACAACTGAGTTTAGCACCACACCAATTGCTCCTTTCACCAGGAGTTCTTCCGTTCCGAAACGAACGACGGCCTGCGTGGCAAGCAAGGACAGCAGCAAGCCAATCGAGCACACCGCAACGATCGCGATGAACAAGATGCTGAGGTCGTCTATCACCTGGCGCAATGCGATGCTCAGTATTGCCGCAAAGACTGGAATGATCGGCCCGTATACGGCTGCTTGAAACGGAAAGGGCTTCCGGTCGATGGATTCGTTTTCCTTTGGTGCGGTGTTCATGGACGGATGAGTTTGAAACTATGGGAACGTGTCTGGAGGTCAATTCGGGTGATTGGAGCAATCCTGCTCGCTCACGCTCGCGGTTACCGCACACCATCTTCACAAACACCTTGCACGGGCAGTTGGGGCTTGATGAAATCTTGCGCATGTTCAGCTCCGCCTACCTCCGTACACTTGTCGTTGTTCTTGCGTGTTTTGTTGTCAGCGAACGCACTGTTGAGGCAGCCAAGCGAAATATCGTGGTCTTCATCACCGACGATCAAAGTCCGACCATGGGATGTTACGGTGATGATTCAGCCGTTACACCGAACATGGACAAGCTGGCCGCAGACGGGGTGCTGTTCACGCAGGCGTTTTGCACGACGGCGAGTTGCAGTGCGAGTCGTTCGGTAGTGCTCACGGGGTTGCATAATCATGCCAATGGTCATTACGGGCATCTTCACAGCTACCACAAGTTCAGCAGCTACCCCTGGGTTCAGACCCTCCCGGTATTGCTGGCGAAGAAGGGGTATCGAACAGCGCGGATCGGGAAGCATCACAACGGGCCCGAAGAGGTTTATTTCTTTGAGACGAAGATCCCGGGCAATTCTCGTAGTCCGGTGGAGATGGCGAACAACTGCGAGAAGTTTATCAATGCCAACGACAACAAGCCGTTCTTTCTCTATTTCGCCACCTCGGATCCTCATCGGGGAGGTGGCAAAGCGACCGAGCTTCCCTATGCGCCCGATCGGTTTGGGAACAAACCAAACAAAGGCGCGTATCCCGGTGTGAAGGAAGTTTTCTTCAAGCCTGAAGATGTCAACGTACCACACTTCCTTCCAGACACCCCGACCTGCCGAGCGGAGTTGGTCCAGTATTACCAGTCTGTCTCGCGCATTGACCAAGGACTGGGCCAGTTGGTGGAAATCCTGAAGAAGAGCGGGAAATACGAGGATACTCTGATCCTGTTCACTTCCGATCACGGCATGGCCTTCCCGGGCGGAAAGACTACGGTTTACGAAGGCGGGTTGCATGTGCCATTCATCGTTCGTGATCCTTACGGGAAGAACCGTGGCACCAAGAACAATGCGCTGATCAGCTTTATCGACATTACTCCGACGCTCCTCGATTTTGCCGGCGCATTCAATCGTGAGAAACGCACGACCGATCTGGCCACCCGCAAGATGGGACGCGGACGTAACGCAAAGACACGCCCTTATCCCTTTCACGGTCGTTCGTTCCTGCCAATCATTGACGACAAATCTCCCAAAGGCTGGGACTTGATCACAGCTTCACACACCTTCCATGAGATTCAGATGTATTACCCCATGCGCGTGGTTCGCGATCGGAAATACAAGCTGATCTGGAACATCGCTTACCAACTCCCCTACCCCTTCGCGTCAGACCTCTGGGTCGCACCGAGTTTCCAGGCGCAATACAAACAGGGCATGGATGCCATGTACGGGCGGAAAACCGTGGGTGAGTACATTCATCGCTCCAAGTTTGAACTCTTCGACATCGAGCATGATCCCGAGGAGAAATACAACCTCGCCGACAATCCACGCTTTGCAAAGGTGCTCGCGGAGTATCAGGCGAAGATCAAAAAAATGCAGGCGGAATACAAGGACCCGTGGATCATGAAGTGGAACTACGAGTAGAACGACTTCTGCTTGTGCCTCCCAGCCATAGCACGTTTCGACAGTTTTCCATCGTCACAACGACGATTCTGTGACACATCCAGCACATGTCCCTGCCACTCGGATTCGACAACTATTCCATCAGGGCGTTTCGCTGGAACGCGGAGCAATTGCTCGAGTACGCGGTCACGCAGAAGGTCAGTCACCTCTTCCTGTCAGATCTTGGGGTATTCCGTCGCAAAACCGAAGGTGCGCTACGCCAATTTCGGAGTCGGGCACATGATCTGGGAATCACCATTCATGTGGGGACGCTGAGTGTCTGTCCAGGCTCGGTCATGTTTGATCGAAGCAAAGGCAGTGCGGAAGAACAGCTTCGCGAAACAATCCGAGTGGCCAAGGCCGTCGGATCCCCCGTGGCCCGGTGCGTTCTTGGGCGGGTCGAGGATCGTTATTCGGATGGCGGGATTCAGGCAAGGATGGAGGAAACGCTGCGTGTCTTCGAAGCAGTGCGCACGCAGGCACGTGACAGCGGGGTGAAGATCGGAATTGAAAATCACGCCGGTGACATGCGCGCCAGTGAAACGCTGCAGCTGATCAAGGCTGCTGGCAGTGACTACGTAGCTGCCGTGTTCGACGCGGGCAATGCGCTCTGGGCGCTGGAAAACCCATTGGAGGCCCTTGAGATTCTTGGCCCATACACCATCACCACCGGCATTCGCGACTCCATGGTGTGGGTGTCCGAAGGGGGGGCCACCCTGCAATGGACATCCATGGGCGATGGTCTGGTGGATTGGAGAAAGTTCTTTCGGCGTTACGAAGAACTGTGTCCGCACGCCCCGGTCATCATTGAGACAATCTCAGGGCAGCCCATTCCAATCGTCTTCTGCAAGGAAAACTTCTGGAAGGGCTACCGTGGACTTTCCGGTGAAGAGTTCGTGAAGTTCCTGGTTACCGCCAATTGCGGCAAGCCGATCAAAGGATATTCCAGTCGGCTCGGCGCCCGAGCCATTCGTGAACTTCAACGGAATGAATTGGAGCGCAGCCTGCGCTACTGCAAACGCCTCTTCCCAAGACTGGGAACGAAGTCGATCCGACGGAAGATGTAGGAAGCCGTTCGGTTACTGTTCCTGCACAAGCGTCGTTCGATAAAACTCATTCACCGGAGGACTATTGGTGGGGAGGTTTCCGAAAAAGATCAACGCTCCACTCGAGTCCTTCAGTTCGAACTGCTTTGGCGCGGTCCAACTCGCACTGGGACCAAGCGTGGCCGATTTATCCAGCACGAAGCGTTGATCCGTTGCGCCACCGAACAGAAACAACGTCTGCGTCGCATTGGTATCGGTCACGAGATCGAAACTGACCGTTTCCAAGGTCCCCTCCCACTTGCCGGAACGGTATCGGAGCTGTTCACTGATGCGCCAACGGCGGTAGTTGTAGAAGCCCGATCCGTTGTCTTTGTTGAGGTCTCCCCGGACCTTGGTCGTCGTGCGCCAGGCGCGGTTGGTATCCCAATACTGAACCCAGCGCCATTCAATCTGGTGAATCAGGAACCCCAGCCGTGCCCGGGGCGGTCAAAACCGTCGGTCTCAGGTTCGCCACGATTGTCGCAGGGGCGATGCGACAATCGTGGCGAATACGAGGCGAAGTGTTTTGATTGTTATCATAGTCGGGTTTGTGGTTTGAGTTTGGTTGTTGGAGTGTTGCTTCATTTTCGGGTGGTCGCTGTGTGACCGATGTTGGTTCCGTAGTATTGCACTCGAGATACCACGGGATGCCAAAACTCCATTCAGATCAATGTTTACAGGGGTTTCATGCAGATTCGCAGAAACGCAATGCTGGTTGAATGCATAGGAATCGGGAACAGTTCCCCAAACTGGCATGGGAACCTGACGGGAGATTTTCCCCAAAATTGGATGATTTGCGTCCGACGTCCGACTTGTCTCGACAAATCCGTTGTGAAGAAGATGTTTAAGAGAATGAGAGAAGGGCCAAAAGACTGATTCAGACCGCTTCGCCAATCAAATCGTAGTCGGTGTGGCCGACGATTTTTACTTTCGCGAATTTTCCTTCGGGAAGTTTATGGCCGCGAATGTAGACCCGCCCATCGATGTCTGGAGCATCCGCCTCACCACGAGCAACCTGATAACGTCCCTTGAGGTTGGGTGCATCGACGTTCTCGTCGCGAATGAGACCGTGTTCCCAAGATCGGATGTTTGAACTCGTGAGATCATCTTCACTGGCCTTGCCTTCAACCAAGACCTTGATCTTACGGCCGACCATGGATTCGGAGAGTTCGCGCGCAACATCGTGTTGTTCCGCCATGGCCAAGGCCCGGCGTTCCTGTCGAATTTCGTCCGGGAGCTGACGAGTCATCTTTCCTGCGATTGTCTTCTCTTCCTGAGAGTAGCTGAATACGCCCAGGCGTTCGAAGCGGGTTTCGCGAATGAAATCCAGAAGTGTATCGAAGTGATTGTCCGTCTCTCCTGGGAAACCAACGATAAAGGTTGTTCGAATGGCAATCCCAGGAATCCCCGCGCGGATCTCGGCAATGAGTTCGCGGATGTAATCACCGCTCGTTTCGCGGCGCATGCGCTGGAGCATGGTCGGATGAATATGCTGGAGTGGGATGTCGATGTACTTCGCAACCTTGCGGCATTCGCGCATGGTGGTGATGAGATCCGGCATCCAGTGGGCGGGATGCGTGTAGAGCATTCGGACCCAGAAATCACCGCGCAGGGAGTTCAATTCACGCAGGAGTGAACTGATGGTGGTAGCATCGACAGGGAGAGAGTTGGTTGCGGCCGAGAACCGCTCCGGGGAAGCGATGGCTCGTGAGGGATTCTTCCGCAAATCCAGTCCGTAGTAGGTCGTGTCCTGAGAAATCAGGTTGATTTCCTTCACGCCGTCTTTGATCAGGCGTTTCGCTTCGGCAACGATATCGTCCTGCTGCCGACTCCGATGGGTGCCGCGCATTCGCGGGATGATGCAAAAGCTGCAGGGATGATTGCAGCCCTCGGCAATCTTCAGATAGGTCAGATGCTTGGGGGTAAGGCGATAGCGCGGAGTTGCAACGTCCGGAATGTAATTGGGCCGTTTGTTGACATCGACGAAAGGCTCATCCGGAGTAACAACTCGCTTGGTTTTCCCGAACTCATCCGTTCCTCGAATCGCTTCATCCTTCTCGTGCTGGCTGGCAGTTTTTCCGGCATCAAGTTCGGCGAGACGTTTGGATACCTTCTTCCTGCTCGCCCGATTCTTCTTTTTCTTCGAAGCGATCTTTTCAGCCCGGCTTGCCTTGGATTGCTCTACGATTTCCGGAATGTCGCGCACCTGGTCAATACCGATGAACGCGTCCACTTCAGGGAGCAACTTGGGCAACTCCTCCTTGAATCGCTGCGGCAAACAACCAGAGACGATTAACCCCTGCCCCTTCTTCCCGTGTTTCCGCAAATCGTCCGTTTCGAGAATCGTGTCGACGCTCTCCTCCTGAGCCGAATCAATAAAGGAGCAGGTGTTCACAATCACGACATCGGCATTCTCCGTGTCTTCGGTGATCTCAATGCCTCGCTCCTGCAAAGACCCAAGCATGATTTCGGCGTCCACCAAATTCTTGGCACAGCCAAGGGAGATCATGCCGACCTTGGTCGATTCTTGGTCTTTGGAGGGGGATTTCAAAACGACTGAGCGCTAGCGAGGAGGAGAGTTCGTGGCGCCTTCGGGCAAGGGAAGATACTGACCGCCCATTTGAAAGGGTTTCTGGTAGAGGCCATCGCCAAGGTTTTCCAAGGGATCCTTGCTTTGTTTGTGTCTCCAGAACGAGTAGCCGCTGATGATTGCGAGCGCCAACAATCCGATGACGGCGAAGGGGAGGAGCAATTGCAGCTGCAGCTTGCTGATCTGCAGCATCAACCAGTCGACAAAGCCCTTGTTCCGGGGCGAAAGACTGGGCGGTGCGCTGAAGTCCTGAGTTTGGGAAAGTTCAATGTCAAGTTCGCCCAGCAGCTCACCGGCCTCGATCTGTAACGCGCGGGCAAGGGCTTTCACATGTCCGCGAATATAGACGGGGGCGCTGAAGGGGGAATAGTCCCCATTCTCCAGGGAACGGATGTGCTCAGTCTTAATCTTCGTGGCATCCGCAACCTGGTGGACGGTCAAATTCCGCGCCTCACGCGCGGAGCGCAATTGTTCCGCAACGCTCGGCATTGATCAGATAGCTAACCGGGAATGCACACAAACTCCAAGCCAAAATCAGAACTCTGCACCTCGATTGCTTCAGGAGAGGCGATCGCGATAGTCCTCGTATCCGAATTCACGAACGAGGTGGAAGCGGTTTTCGCGGGGTTTCCAGATTCCGATCGAAGGGAGGCGAACACCATTGAAGGTGGTGTTCTTCACCATCGTGTAATGAGCCATGTCTTCGAAAACAAGCTTGTCTCCGGGCTGGAGCGGTTCGCCGAAGGAATAGTCCCCGATCACATCACCAGCCAGGCAGGTCAATCCACCCAGGCGATAGGTGCAGGATTTGACGGCGGGTTCGTGTGCGCCGGTGATCACAGGGCGATAAGGCATTTCGAGGACATCGGGCATGTGCGCCGTCGCGGAAACATCCAGGATCGCAATGGGCAACTTGTTCTGAACGATGTCGAGAACACTGGCCACAAGAACGCCGGTGTTCAACGCGATGGCTTCACCCGGTTCCAGGTAAATCTCTTTGCCCCATTTCTCACGGAAGTTTTTGACGGTCCGGCAGAGACAATCGATGTCGTAATCTTCGCGGGTGATGTGGTGCCCTCCTCCTAGGTTGATCCACTTCATCTGTGGGATGAGATCGCCAAACTTCTCTTCAAAATGCGGCAATGTGCGCTCCAGCACATCGGCGTTCTGCTCGCACATCGTGTGGAAGTGCAATCCCTCCAACCCGTGCAGATCCTGACTCTTGATCTGATCTGCCAATGCACCAAGACGGGAACACGGCGCACAGGGATTGTAGATGTCTGTCTCGACTTCCGAGTATTCGGGATTCACACGAATTCCCATGGAGATATTCCGGCCCGACGCGCGCACTCGATCGCGATAGTGGTGGAATTGATTCAGGGAATTGAAAACCAAGTGATGAACGATGGGCGTCAGTTCATCGATATCGCGTTCACTGTATGCCGGTGCATAGGCGTGAACCTCCCCGCCGAACTCGTCCCGGCCCAGCATCGCCTCGGCAACAGAGCTGGCGGTTATCCCCACCAAGTATTTGCTGATGAGCGGGAACGTGCTCCACATCGCGAATCCCTTGAGCGCGAGGAGGATCTTGCAACCGGTGTCCTCCTGCACCTTTCGCAAGGTGATCAGGTTTTGCGTCAGGACCTCCTCGTCGATGACGTAGCAGGGTGAAGGGATGCGTGAAAGATCCATGCTCAGAGTTCCTTGACATGCCAGGGCAGCCCGTTTTTGGCCAATGCTTCGAGGAACGGATCCGGATCAAGCGTCTCCGGACAATGAACGCCGGGTACGTTCCATCCGCCTTCCAGAACTTGCTGCGCGGCCGTCACTGCGGGCACGCCAGTCGTGTAAGAAATGGCCTGTACGCCCACTTCATTGTAGGCCTCCTTGTGATCGCAATGGTTGTAAATGATGATCTTCTTCTCTGCGCCGTCCTTCGTGCCTTCGAGGATCGTGGCAATGCAGGTCTTGCCGGTGTAACGCGGTCCCAGTGATGCCGGTTCAGGAAGCACAGCTTTCAGGAACTGCAAGGGAACGACCTGTTGCCCGTTGTAATCGATTGGTTCCGTGCTGGTCAGGCCGACGTTGCGCAGGACGTTCAGATGACGGAGGTAGGCCTCACCGAAGGTCATCCAAAACTTTACGCTCTTCACTCCGGGAAAGTTCTCAGCGATCGAAATCACCTCTTCGTGGAACATCAGATAACCGGTGCGCATGCCGAGCCCTGGAAACTCAAAATCCTTTTTCACCGTCAGCGCTTCTGCTGACTTCATCTCGCCGGATTCGTAGTAAAGGGCATCGGCGAGTATCTCGCGGATGTTTGTTTCCGGATCGAAGTTGGTTGCGAAAGGCAGCCCGTGATCACCGTCGTTGCAATCTATGATGTCGATATGATCGATCTGGTCGAAGTGGTGCTTTTGTGCGTATGCACAGAAGACATTCACCACTCCCGGATCGAATCCGATGCTCAGCACGCCAGTCGCACTGCCCTCCGCCATTCGATCGGAGAAGGCCAGTTGAGGTGCGTAGTCGGTGGCGAAGATTTCCGGTTCGTCATACATCGACGTGTCGACGTAGTGGACTCCGCACCGTGCACAGGCTTCCTGGATGGGCAGGTTTTGATAAGGCTGGGCAACGTTGATCACGATCGCAGGCTTTTGACGATCGAGGAGTGCGACCACATTCTCCGCGTCATTGGCGTCTACCGACGCAGTGACAATTTCTCGTTCAATTCCCTCTGCAATCGCGTCGCATTTCGAGACCGTCCTGCTGGCGAGGCAAATGCTGGAAAAGATCTCGGGTTGCTGCGCGCATTTGTGCGCCACCACCTGCCCAACGCCCCCGGCGCCAATGATCAAAACCTTACTCATCTAAGAGGCGCGTCTTTTAGCGGTCGGCGCAATCGTGCGGCAAGGAATTTGTGACGGAGAATTGTTAACGCGAGCAACCCCGTCGCCCATCCAACGCTGGACGGATCGGCAGCCAGATGCGTTTTGACGGCGGGGATTACTTGAAGCGCGTGTAATGCTGCTTCTTCAAGCGCTCGATTCCCTTCTTCGAAGCTTCGTTAAGCGGATTGCCTTTAAGGTAGATGCGAACGAATGGAGCAAAGCGTTGTTTCCCTTTGTAGTCTGCCTCAAGCATCTTGAAGAGCGGCCCGAGGGTTGCGATCTGGTTGTTCTCCAGCATGAGGAAACTGAGGTTCTCCAGGCCGTTCAAAGGCGTGAGATCCTTGATCTTGTTTCCGGAGGCGGAGAACGAACTCAGCCAGCGGATCTGATTCACGCCTTTCAACGTGGCCAGACCGGTGTTGTTTGCATACAGGGAATAGAGACGCGGGAGTTTCTGGATCGGAGACAGGTCTTTGACCCCGTTGTCGTTCAAGTAAAGCACCGCGAGATTGGTCAAGGTGTTCAGAGCTTTGATGTCGGAAACGTTGTTCTGGTTGAGGTCGATGTACTGAAGCGCTCGATTGTCGCTCAATGGAGCAACGCTCTTTACCTTATTGTGATGGAGGATGAGTTGCTGCAGACGGGGCAATCCCTTGATGGGAGCGAGATCAACGATCTCATTCTCTGCAAGATCCAGTGACGCGAGGGCCTTGCAATGTTCCAAGCCCGCCAAGCTCTTGATTCCGAGCTTGTTTCCGCGAACCACCGCGACCTGGGCGACATCTGCTGCTGTCAGCGGTTCATCGGTGTTACGCTTGGCAAAAACCTGGGCGCGGACAGCCTTCTCCAAACCCTTGTCCGGGAAGATGGATTTGGGCTTCGGCTTGGCCGCTGCTTTTTTTGGTTCGGCTTTCTTGGCGGGAGCTTTTCTCGGCGCGGCCTTCTTTGCTGCGGGCTTGGTGGCGGCCTTTTTGGCGGGAGTCTTTCCCTTCGTTTTGGCCGTTGGCTTTTTCGCAGCGGCCTTGGGTGCCGGTTTCTTCTTCTTGTCGTCGGCAGCGCTCAGGTTGAACGCGAGCGCGATCACCAGTGAAAGAATCAAACTTTGTCGTCTCATGGAATGGCCTTATTTAGGGGATACGGACCGCTTACGTCAAAAACCTATTCATGCCGGGTAATCCCCCGGCTCTGCCGCAGCTGACAAATCAATGGCGGAAGTGGCGCGTGCCGGTAAACACCATCGCCACGTCACGCTGATCCGCAGCCTCAATAACCTGCTCATCTCGAACAGAGCCACCGGGTTGAATGGCCGCCGTGGCACCGGCTTCGGCGGCCGCGATCAATCCGTCCGGGAACGGGAAGAACGCATCGCTGCAAACCACGCTCCCTTCGAGTGAGAGCCCGGCCTCCCCCGCTTTCCAAACAGCGATGCGGCTGGAGTCCACCCGGCTCATTTGCCCCGCGCCGATGCCGAGAGTCCGGCCTTCGCTCACGTAGACGATCGCATTGCTCTTGAGGTGCTTGACGATCTTCCAACCGAAGAGCATCGCATTTCGCTCGGAATCGGTCGGAGCGCGTTTCGTGGCCTGCTTCAGATCGCCTGAACTGGTTGCCTTCACATCGCGTTGTTGCCACAAGTAGGATTCGGCACCCACCGACCGGAGATCCCAAGGCGCAGCGGTCAACGGATTCTTCAGCAGTTTGATCAATCGCAGATTCTTCTTCGCCTGAAGAATCTCCAAGGCGTCCGGTGAGAAATCCGGGGCGACAATCACTTCGCTGAAGATCTCTGCGATGCGTCCGGCGCATTCGGCATCGAGAGGTTCGTTCACTGCGATGATTCCACCGAATGGTGCCTGTTTGTCCGTTTCAAATGCCTTGTCCCAGGCGCCTGCAAGATTGCTGTCCTGCCCCACCCCGCATGGATTGGTGTGTTTCAGGATGGCAAGCGTCGGCGGCTCGCCTCTGAACTCGGAGATGAGGTTTGCAGCTGCGGTGAGGTCGAGGATGTTGTTGTAGGAAAGGGCCTTGCCGTGAAGCTGTTGGTAGAATTCCCCGAACGGCCCGTATAGTGCAGCAGCCTGATGAGGGTTCTCCCCGTAGCGAAGCGCTTGTGCCTGGGGGGATCGGATGAAGATGTCAGGAGGTGCTGCTGCGTCATCATTCGCGACTTCAAACTCGCGCTCAAGGTGCGCAGCGATCGCGGCATCATATCTTGCCGTCCGCGCGTAAACCTTGGCTGCCAGACGTCGACGCGTCGCCAGATCGGTATTGCCACTGGATTTGATCTGATTGGCAACCGTCTCGTAATCCGCGCAATCCACGACCACGGTCACCGAGTCGTGATTCTTGGCAGCGCTCCTGAGCATTGAGGGACCACCGATATCGATATTCTCGATTGCGTCTTCAAGCGTCACGTCACGTTTCGCAACGGTTTCTTCAAAGGGATAAAGATTCACCACCACCAGATCGATCGGGGGGATTCTATGTTCCGCAACGGCCGCTTCGTGTTCGGCGTTTCCGCGAATGTGCAGCAGGCCACCGTGCACTTTCGGATGCAGTGTCTTCACGCGCCCGTCGAGCATCTCCGGAAATCCCGTGTGTTCGCTGATGTCCTTCACATCAAGTCCGGCTTCTCGAAGCACGCGTGCCGTCCCTCCAGTCGAAAGGAGTTCCACGCCGGCCGCGCTCAGCGTTGTCGCGAGGGCGACGAGGCCGGTTTTGTCGGAGACTGAGAGAAGTGCACGTTCGATCTTTGACATGGCAGCTGGTAAGGAACCGGAATTGTCGCTTCAACGTCAATTGGCACTTACTCACACGTCTGATTCACCGGCTCTAGACGGCCGGCATTTGCGCGTCCGGGAGAAAGAGATGTTTATGCTGGATTTTTAAGAAACACCCCGTTACCGTTTCGCCCCGGTTGGGAGATTACCTTGGAAAGTGCAGAAAAAAGGTGCTCTTGACGGGATTTCTATGCAGACTGTGGGTTCTGCCACATCGAATACTAGCATAGACGGTTACATTTGAGATTTACACATGGAACATTGGCTGGAATCCGAAGATGGACAACAACAGTTCCCCTTGGTGGGGAATTGTTCGATCGGTCGACTTCCGGAGAATACCCTCGCCATCAACGACAAAGAGGTTTCGCGCCGGCATGCGTTGATTCACGCTCAGGGCGAAGGCGTCTACTACCTCGTCGATCTGGGCAGCCGCAATGGTTCCATCCTGAACGGCCAGCGCGTCCGGATGCCGACGCAGTTGAAGGACATGGATACCATCCAGATCTCCACGACGATTCTCACCTATCGCCAGTCCGAAGCTTCCGAAGATTTCGAAGACGAAGAAGCGATGGCCACCATTGCTGCGAGCAACACGGCGAAGTCCGGTGATTGCTGGCTTCTGGTCGCGGACATCGTTGCCTTTACCAAGCTCAGCCAGAGCATGGAACAGGATGAGATGGCGCAACTGGTCGGCAAATGGTTGCTGGCCTGCAAACAGATCATCGAACGCCACAAGGGACACATCAACAAGTACCTTGGTGATGGTTTCCTTGCCTTCTGGCCGCTTGACGTCACTCCGGCTAAGACGATTGCCGGCGCGCCCAGCGACCTGCGGGAACTCCAGAACGGACAGGATATGCAGTTCCGTGTGGTTGTGCACTACGGACAGGTTCGCGTTGATAGCGCGGTGTCTGCCGGGGAAGACAACCTCATCGGTCCGGAAGTGAATTTTGCCTTCCGAATGGAGAAAGTCTGCGGCTCACTTCAGCAGTGGTGCCTGCTCAGCGAACCCGCGGCTGCGCACATGCAGGAGTTTACCGAGATCTACGCCGAGGGCGCTCACGCTCTGAAAGGCTTCCAAGGGGATCACAGTTTCTTCTCAGCCTACCCGAGTGAAGAGCCGGCGACCTGACCCACCGCGCTTCTGACCTGAGCAGCGGCTTCCCGACTCCCAGGCGAACCCTATCGATCGACGTTAGGATTTCTTCGGTGGAAGTCCTTCCAGAACTGGTCGTAGGTCAAAGCCGTGTCCCAATCAACAATCGATTGGCGGTATTTCACGTCCGGATCCTGCTTGTAGCTGACGTTGTAGGTGATTCTCTCGATGGTCTTGATCTCTTTGAGCTTGATCGCCGTGAGCGAAGGGAAAGTAAGCGAGAGTCGTTTCAAGGTGGCGCGACAATGCCAGATGGGATTCAAATCGGGCTGAGTCACCCCGGTCAGACCATCCAACCGCAGTTCCACGAGTGGCAATTCCTTAAGTGGTTCGAGGTTCTGTACCCTCGTTTGCGCGAGGCTCACTTTCTTCAACCGTGTACTTTTCAGGGGTTGGATGTCCGAAATCTTGGTATTCGTCAGGTCCAGTTCGATTTCTAGCGGCGCGTTGTCTATGGCGCTTATGCTGCTGATCTTGGTATCTGCAAGTCTCAGGGTTTGCAGAGGCATTCCACCCAGCGCCGAAATGTCTGACACCGGCATTTCACGCATATCCAGCCACGTCAGCTTTTTCCCGGCGAGCGCGGAAACATCGGAGATGCGAGTCTTGTAGAGGTCCACCCGATGCAACCTTCCCTTGTCCGCCAATGGTGCCAGACTCGTGACACTCGATCTTGCAATCTCGACAATCTCCAAGGAGTGGTTATCTCCTCTCAGGGCATCTATGCTCTTGAGCCGCGTGCCGCTGGCCTTGAACACCCTCAATGCAGCATTTTTCAGCGGAGTGATGTTGATTACCTTGGAATTCTCAGCAAGGAATTCTTGCAATGCCGTCATGTCCTCCAGAGGACTCAAGTCTCTCACGCCCGTGAAGGAAACGTTGATGTATTCGAGGTTCATACCCGCCAAGGCTTCCAAGGATTCGACGGCACTACCACTGATGTCCAGCCACTTGATATTGGTCATGCCCTGAAGCGATCCCAGGTCGGCAAGTTCCTTGCACCCGGAGAGATCCAGCTTGGTCAGGGAATTCAAGCTGCGAATCGTAGCCAGATCATCGACCAGCGTTCCGCTCAAGTTCAGCTCTCGAAGTGGCATTTGATCCAGAGGCGTGATATCAGACACCTCACTGGCACCGGCCAGATTCAATCGGGTAAGCGGTACTCCTTTCATGCCGACAATGGATGCGTTGGTCAGACCAGATAGATCGGCCCAGAATTCCGAGTTGGTCCGGATGATGGCATTCTCCGGCAACCGCCCACGCCAAAGCCGTTTGTTGTAGTCATCCAACAGTTGATCATCGGATGTGCCGAGTTTCTCTGAGATGTTGAAGGCCTCGGCATTGCGCTTCTGATCGATGAGATAGGTGTTCAGCAAACGCAGCGCGTCGCGATAGGCCTCGGAATTTGATTCTGAACCGGACTCGATGCCCGATTTGATTTGATTGCAGATCTCGCGATTGCCCTGCGCGTGAGGGTGGTTTGGATCGAGGCTTTCCGCCTTGTTGAAATTGTCGATCGCCTTCTGAATCTCAAGCCGGGCCATGTGGACGTTGCCAAGAACGTTGTAAAAATCAGCGACTTCAGGATCCAGGTCGATGGCATAGGTGATATTCGTTTCCGCAATATCAAAATCTCGCGCAATGATCCGGTTGATTGCCGCGTCCATGAACGCAGGGGCCGATTTTCTCAGCTCTTCGATTTTTCCTTGCGCAATCTCCGTCTGTTTTTTCGCTTCGAGTGCGCTCAACTGCACTTTGGTGAGGAAGCTCGCAGCAGTGGCAACAATGCCCGCGATGATGAGCAGGATGAAGAATACCTCTTTCTTGTTACGCTGAATGAGCAGCTTCAGTTGAGTGAACAAGCCGGCATGCTCGGCACCGGTCGCATAACCACCCTGATAGGCCGCGATGTCTCCCTGCAACGCCTCAACAAACATGTAACGCTCGTCTGAGTCGTAGCTCATGCACTTCATCGCCACCGCTGAAAGAGCACTAGGAATTCTTCCTTCCGGACAATGCGGCGCAGGCAGTCCGGTTGGATTCTGCACTTCGGCACTGTTGTAGCTTAATGGAGGTGTGATCTGGCTTCCGGTCACCTTCGTGAGTATTTCATCCAGGTTGGAACCGGTAATAGGCGGATGCAGCGTGAGAACCGCATGAAGAATCCCGCCAAGCGCATAAACATCCGTGCGGTTGTCGATGTCTTCGACACGGCCCTCCGCTTGTTCAGGCGCCATATAGTTGGGCGTGCCCTTCACCTGCCCGGCGAGCGTCGCAAACGAATCGCCGCCAGGCAGTCCTCCCTCGAATTCTTCTCCCTCCGAGGTCGCCGCATCAACCGCAGCACCTTCCGTGGTCAATACCTTCGCCAAGCCCCAATCGAGAATCAGCACTTCACCAAACTCACCAACCATCACGTTGTCCGGCTTGAGGTCTCGATGAACCACATTCCGGGCATGCGCGTAGGCAATTCCATCACAGACTTTTTGAAAAACTGTCAGCAGACGGTCGAGCGGATAACGTTGAATCGTATCGTCATTTCCGTCTCGGATCTCCTTGAGGATTTCACGGAGCGTGCGTCCGGAAATCAGCTTCATCGTGTAATAGATGGTACCGTCCACCGCAACTCCCATGTCATGGAGAGGGATGATGTTCGGATGTTCGAGTTGCCCGGTGATCTGCGCTTCGGCAACGAACGAATAGATCGTGGACTCGCTGGCCTCCGCGCTGTTCAACATGACCTTCAGCGCAACTGTGCGTTGGAGGTTGTTGTCAAAGGCACGAAGGATCGCGCCCATTCCACCGGTCGCCACCACGCTCTCGATCGCGTAGAACCCCGTGCCTTGCTGCTGCGAGGGATAAAGATCCTCTTCGTTCTCTGAGTGACGGCACTGGAGGTAATGACTGACCGTAATACTACCCCTGCCCGCCTCCATCTCAAGTGTGGGCTTGAGATTTGCCAACAGCTCTTCGGCTGCTCGACGTTGGGGGCTGACCTTGTTCTTTGCGTTAAACTTTAGCATTGGAAGAAGAAAAACAACGCGGCTTGCAGCCTAGTCGACGCATAGAACCAGCGCCAGTGTTTTCGAAAAGACCGATCTTCACAATAACGACAACCTACCGAAAAAACCTCGCGCGAGAAACGGTCCCAGAACGTTTACCGCCCCAAATCGCGAAACCGCCGAACTCAACTTCTTTGGTTCCCGCCCCGAGATATGACCAGAAGTTGTGGATGAGGGTGTGACGATTCGGACATGGTCTTTGATGTCGGCAACAGCACTGTCAGTGGTATCCGGGATGATTCGGATCTGCTGTTCACCGGCGTTGGGGGCACGCAGCA
>PBAL01000053.1 GCA_002715965.1 Verrucomicrobiales bacterium
CCGGCCTGATTGATCGCCTGTTGGATTTGCTCCTCGCATTCCATCATTGATTGGCCGGGAGCGAACCCGAGTTGGAGCCTGACATTGATCCGATCTCCTTGGCGACGAACCTTCGCTTGCGTTGACATGCCGCAGTTTCTAATCCGAACAGCAGCACGTTGTAGAACTCGAATTATTCATGGGTGCCATGAAATTTGTACATCAGACGTCGGTCAAACCCAGCGGGAGAGGGATTGAGGGTGAAGACAAACGGCTTCAGGGGAGGCATCTTTTGCTACTGCCACCACGTTTAATCAGACTCCCGCATCAGGGGCGCGATTGCAGATGGGTGGAGGGACGAGCATACGAGTCCGTGGGCGCGAGAATCCGAGTTTCTCCAAATCCAGCAGGTCCTTCTTCCGATCACTGGCGCTTTTGGTCTTCTTGAGATCGGCGAAGCGAAACTGGGTATCCCCCGATAACCGAATGCCTAATCCTGTGATTGTTCAACAAACTCAAGAACTTGGTCGGACACAACTGTCACGTTGGCGCGTTATACCAAAATCACCTCGGAAACAGTTCTTTGTAAGCCTCAATGGTGTTCTTCGCAGCGGTGAGGGAATCCGGTTTCGGAAAACACTCAGCGGAGACGAAGTAGGGGTAATCGATCTCGATCAAGGCGTCGGCGATGGACTTGAGGTCGAGGTGGCCCATGCCCGCGGCCTTGCGATTGGAATCGACAAAGTGCACATGGCCAATGTGGCCTTTGCCCGAGCGCATGGCTTCCGCGGGATCGTCTTCCTCAATGCCCATGTGGAATACGTCCGCGAGAAGTTTTACGGAGCCGTTGTCGAGTGACTTCATGAACTCAACGCCTTCGGCCATGGTATTGCACATGTTGGTCTCGTAGCGATTGAGTGGTTCATAGATAAGGAACGTGCCTTGTTCTCCAGCGATCGGGCCGAGTTCGGTCAACGCTCCGCGCAGCCAGTCGAACGCCTGTTCCTTGCTGATGTCGCCACCCCAACGGCCCTGCATGGAACCGATGATCGCGGGAACGCCGAGCGCAGCACCGTAGTTGATCATGTTCTTGATGAAGTCCTTGGCAGCATTGCGTTTGGATTGATCCGGATCGCAGAGACTGAGGCCGTGCTTCACCATGCCCGCGCCGGTGCCAACCGCAGCGATGCCGATGTTGTTCTTTTCAAGGAGCCCCTTGAGCGTGTCGACAGGGACGGCTTCGTGCGATGGAGCAAACAGTTCGATTGCGTCGTAGCCAAGGTCGGCCGCGGTTTCGCATCCTTTTTCTACTCCATCCCAAAGGACGAACGGACCTCCGCGGGCTTCTTCGACGAGACTGACGGTAATGGCGGTTTTGATCATGTGTGTGGTTAAATGGTTGAACGGTTTAACCGACGAACAAGGGCTTGAGGTGACGGTCGTAGATGTTCTCAGTCACGTTCTTGCCAACTATTTCCTCGTTGGCCTTGAGCAGATCGAGATAACGATCGCCTTGCTTGGCGGCCACCTTGAACGAGATGTGCACGAGTTGGCGGACGTTGGCGTTGAACTCCGGATGATCCTGAATGTGACGCATCGCGTTTGCCAGTTGCGCGCCGTCCCAAGCATTGACCTCATCGGCGGAGGGCAGCTTGGAGCGATCGATGTCGATCACCGTCGCGTAAGGTGCACAGAACTCGTCCACGTGTTCCAACGCGTACGCGTATATTTCCTTCGCGAGCGTGAGTCCATCACCACCGGCTTCGGAGAGGCCGATCATTTCCTCGAGCCAGGTCGTGCCCGCGGTCTTCAGGTGAACTCCGGCGCCCGTGCGCTTGAGGGCTTCGCGGATGATCGGGTAGAGGCTGAATTTGTCACTGCCGCTGTGAACGCTGAGCTTCAAGTTGTCCGGCAATCCGTATTCCTTGATGGCGTGTTCGATGACGGCGAGGTCATCGTTGAATTCTTTTTCGAACTGCGCCAAGTCGCCGACATAATCGACGCCTTTGTTGAATCGCCCTGTGAACTTCGGCGCGATGGTCTGCGCAGGAATCTCTTCATCGGCCAACGCGGCGAGGATGATCAGCAGCTCGGGGGGCGTTTGCGGATCATCGGTTTCGTCCATGGAAACCTCCGCGATGAAGTCGTTGCCACCTTTCTGTTCCTTGATGTAGCGGTAAACCTTGCCAGCCCCCTTGGCCGCGAGCAAAAACTGGTTGGCCACGCGTTCCACATCTTCACGGCTGATCTCCAGCGCACCGTCGATGCCCTCGATGTCGATGCTGCCGACCAGTTCGGAATGCTTTTCGATGAAGGCCTGCACGTCTGCGCGTTCGGCGGGTTTGCCAATGAAATCGGCGACGTCGATGGTGAAGAAATCGGAATGAGGGAGAAACCGATCAACCGTTTCCAAGCCGATGTGATCCGCGTCCACGTGCCAGCCTTTGTCCCAACCAAGAGACTCAACGGATTCCTTGGCGGCCACGATGACGGATTCCGGTTCTGAACCGATGAAAGTGTGTTCGCGGTTGGATTTGTTCCAGACAGGCACGGCTTCGATGCCCTCTTCGGCGAGTTTTTGAAAAGCCTTCAGCTGAGCCTTGGCCTGGTGCGCGAAACGATCGCCCACACCGATGGAGTATTTTTCGAGTTTCAACATGTTATCTAAATTTCTTGAACCGCTAATTGACGCTAATGAACGCTGATAGCGGAAGGATCTGAATCGTCAGCGTGAATTAGCGTCAATTAGCGGTGAGTCAATCACTGAACTTCCACGACGGCTTTGATGACGCCGGTCTCGGGTTTGGTAAAGCTGTCGAATTCGCCGATCATGTCCTCGAAGGAAGTGCGGTGTGTGATCCAAGGATCGGTGTCAATTTTGCCTTCGTCGATCAGTGAAATGATGCGGGTGAAGTCTTTCGAAAGCGCGTTGCGACTGGCGAAAATGTCCAGCTCGCGTTTGTGGAAAACCGGCGCGTGAGGCAATTCCACGATGGCCTGGGAGATGCCGACGTAGACCAGGCGTCCCTTGAATGCGCAGTAGTTCACGGCATGCGCCATGGACTTGTTGCTGCCAGTGGCATCGATCACCACATCGGCGAGGTTGCCGTCTGTGATCGCTTCGAGGTCGGCAAGTTCATTCCCCGTTCCGGCGGTGATGGTGTGTTTGATGCCCATCTCCTCCTTCACAAAATCAAGACGGGATTCGACCATGTCCATGACGATGGTCCTGGCCCCGGAGAGCTTCGCAAACTCGACTGCGCTCAAGCCAATGGGTCCGGCACCGATGACGAGAACGCTTTCCTCGGAAGTCGGATTGCCACGATCTACCGCGTGGCAACCGATGGCTAGGGTTTCAACGAGGGCGCATTGCTCGGCAGAGAGATTGTTCGCCGTGTGCATCTTGCGCGCGGGAAGAATGATCCTTTCGGTGAGCCCTCCGTCGCACATGACGCCCAGGGTCTGATGGTGCAGACAGCAGTTTGTGTGGCCGCGTCGGCAGGAGTAACACTGCTGGCAATTGATGTAAGGCTCGACCGAGCAGCGATCGCCGACTTTCACGTTTGTGACGCCGGAACCAACTTCAAGGATCTCAACCCCGAGTTCGTGGCCGGGAATGCGCGGGTAGGAGAAGTACGGCATCTTGCCGAGGTACCCCCCGAGGTCCGTGCCACAAATACCCACGCGGTCAACGCGGACAAGGACTTCGCCTTCCGCAGGCGACGCGGGTTCCTCGATCTCGATGCGTTTCCAGGATTTGGGTTCTGCTAGTTGTAGAGCTTTCATTGCTTGAAGGATCAGTCCGATTTGACGGATTGGACCGATCAGTCTGATTAGTTGTTCTCGGAAAGCCCTTCCTTGTGCCCAATGTTCTTCACCGGCTCAAAAATCTTCTGAACCTGCTTGAGCAGATCCTGATCGAGCGGTTTGGCGGCCCAATCGGCCCACTTGCGAATGTTGTTCGGGTTGGCGCTGCCGGCGATACAGGTGGCCATGTCGGTGTTTGCGATGGAGAACTGCACGGCGAGTTGAGCGATATCCACTCCGTTGTCTTCGCAGAGTTTTGCGGCTTCGCGGGCTGCGTCTTTGACCTCTTGCGGTTCCTTGAGCCACTCAGGCAAGGGAGCGTTGGTCAGGAGGCGGGCGCTGAATGGACCGGCGTTCATGGCACCGACTCCTTTCTCCTTCAGGTAAGGAACGGTCTCATCAGCAAAGCGGGTGTTCTGCAAGGTGTATTGGTTGTAGCTCAACACGCAATCGACACCAATCTGGTCGATGATCCACTTGAAGATCTTCTGCGGGTAACCACTGAACCCGATGTAACGAACCTTACCCTGTTCCTTGGCCTTGATCATCGCGGGAATCGTCTCGTCCACGAGTTGCTGCATGGGAACGAACTCAATGTCGTGGGCGAGGATGATGTCCAGGTGGTCCGTCCCCATTCGGTGGCAGCTGACGTGAATACTTTCCTCGACTCGCCTGGCGGAGAAATCAAAGTGTTCGAGCGAGTAGCGCCCCAGCTTCGTGCAAAGCGTGTAGCTGTCGCGGGGGACGCCCCGAAGGGCGACACCAAGCAGCACCTCACTCATCCCTCGTCCGTAGAAGGGCGAGGTGTCGATCAGGTTCATGCCGCGATCGAGCGCGACATGGACGCTTTCCAGCGCTTCGTCGAGTTTGACCTGACGAAATTCTTGTCCTAGAGAGGACGCACCGAAGCCGACCACCGGCAATTCGAGATCTGTTTTTCCGAGTTTACGTTTTTCCATGAAATTCCTGGTTTTTAGCGCTGAGTTAGATGCAGGAGTTTACCCAGCAAGCGCGAATTCGGAATGGTCAGAGTTGACATTTGAATGCCAATTATTGACTTAATAAACTGAATACATACCTTGCCGTTTCGATCATGGCGAAAGAGCCCGATTACTTTTCGAAACAGGTCACGGATGCGCGACGCTGGTTTTTGACGCTGCCGAAACCTCAGGAAAGAGGATTGGTCACGGTCAGTGTTGGGTGTGAGCGCTGCCTGCCTGACTACGTCATTGAGCGGGACACTTTTGATTTCGAGGCCATGGAGTTTGTTGCCGAGGGCGAAGGTTCGCTCAACCTGGACGGCAACGTTCACACGCTGAAACCTGGCGTTGCGTTCACCTATCGGGAACACGTTCAACATCGCATCGAGAACACCAGCCGCAGTCCAATGCTGAAGTACTTTCTCGACTGTGGAGGCCAGCTTGCCAGACCGCGCTTTGATGACAGCACGGTTGGCGGTGGGCGGGTGGTGCAGGTTGGTGCGGTGGCTGAGATAGTGGAGTTGTTCGAACTGATCATTGCCAACGCGATGAGTGAGACGCGTTATAGCAGCGCAATCTGTTCGGCGCTGGTTGAGACCTTGCTCCTGAAAGTGTCGGAGAAATCCATCACCGGCGGATCGGCGGACACGCGCGCCTGGGCGACCTATGAACGGATCCGTCGCCACATGCAGGATCACTATCTGCGATTGCGCAGCATGGCGGAGGTGGCAGTGGAAACAGGGGTCGATCCCGCCTATCTCTCACGGGTGTTCCGACGCTTCCATCGAATCAGTCCATACAAATTCCTGATGCGCCTGAAGATGAGCCACGCGGCATCGTTGTTGTTGAACCCGGACAGCCTGGTGAAGGAAGTTGCGGCTGAATTGAAGTTCGACGACCCATTTCACTTCTCGCGGTCGTTTAAATCAGTGTACGGGATTTCACCTGAGCAGTTCATTCGTCGCGGGTAGGCACCCGTTTCAGTAAGAGCTGAATGGAACGGACGACTCAATCCGTGGGTGCGAACCAGTCGTCCAGATACGAAAAAAGGGCGACCGTGGGTCGCCCTCTGACTCAGTTCGCCTGCAAGCTGCTCACTCATTTACTGCGCAGGAGTCGAAGTTTCTTTCCACTCTCGTTGATCAACTTAACGCGAACACCGCTTTCGAGATTCGCCTTGCGCAAGGCGGCTCGGAAATCCTGAAGGTCGGTGATCTTCGTCCCACCCAATTCGGTGATGACATCACCGGGTTCGATGCGGGCTCCAGCCGCGAGGCTGTCGGCCTGAACATCGGTCACGATCACGCCGTCGCTGGCCTCCACACCATAGGCATCCGCCAAACGGCTGGTGACCGTTTCGCAACGAATGCCAATCATCAGTTCTGGTGCGCGCCGGTCGGTAAAGGCGTAGCGATTGATTTCTTCCAATTCCGGATGTTTGCCCGGACGGACCGCGACGGTGATGTTCGTGCCGCCGCGAACCACAGCCATTTTGACCGGGGCGCCGATCTTCTTTCCGCGAATCGCGTCGCGCAGATCCTGAGTGGTGTAGATCTTCTCCCCTTCCACTGCGGTAATAACGTCGTCCACCTTGAGGTTCGACTTCGCGGCAGGTCCGCCAATTTGAAGACTTGTAACGGCCACGCCTTCCTTCGGGCCATCGAGTTCCTGGCGGAGTTCCGGCGCATCACGCATGGAGACGATCTGCACGCCCAACCAGGCACGCACGACTTCGCCGTGCTCAATGATCATATTGGAGATGTCCTTGGCCAGGTTGGAAGAGATCGCAAAGGCGATCCCGCTGTGGGTGAAGCCCTGAAATGGATTTCCCGTGTCGGCACCGCGAATGAGCGTGTTGATGCCGATGATCTTGCCGTCGATGTTGAGAAGCGGACCGCCACTGTTGCCACGATTGATGTTGGCGTCGGTCTGGATGAAGTCCGAGTCACGCAAGTTGCCCATGAGCATGCTACGCCCCTTGGCACTGACGTGTCCGACCGTGACGCTGAAGTCCAGTCCGAGCGGCGCGCCAATAGCGATGGCGTATTCGCCCACCCTGGTCTTGTCGGAGTTCGCGAAGGGCGCGGTCGGCAGGTTGCTCGCCTCGATTTTCAAAACGGCGAGATCGGATTGTTCATCCATGCCGCGAACTTTGGCTGGATATGTCTTGCCGTCACGCATGATGACTTCCACCTCGTCTGCGCCCTCCACCACGTGGCGGTTGGTAAGGATATAGCCGTCCTTGCGAATGATGACGCCCGAGCCTTGTCCATAGGGCCTGGCATCCGGCAGTCGTTGCCGCTCGCGTTCGTCATCACGCTCTTGATCACGCTCTTGATCACGATCGCGTTCGCCATCCCGGCGCGGCTCGCCATATTCTCGGAAGAATTCCCGCAATCTCGACATGTCCGACGACCGTGCGCGCGCCTGTCTGGACACCTTCACCACGACCACGGTCTTGCCCGCCTTGTCCGCAACCTCGACGAAGGCCTGATTCAGCTTCTTTGCGAGGTCGATCGGTGATTCAGTCGCTTGAATTCCGGCGGGGTTCAATGTCAACACGCCCGCCAACGCGGCCGCTACACAGTTTCTTTTCCATTTTTCCATCATGATTGTCTTTCGTTTCTGGTTTGTAACCTGTTGGTGATTTGGAGGTGCCAGCGAGTGATTCGTTCAAAGAAATTCATCGAATGGGCGGGCAAAGACGCGCCAACCCCCATCTCGGTTTCGGTGAATTACCGTCCATTGACTTGGCAATCGCCGATGGCTAGTCTCCGCGGCAATCCGATGCTAGAGATCATTGAGAAACTCCTCATTCTACAGGACCGCGACCGCCAAATCATCCGTTCCGAAGCCGAGCTTGATCGAATTGATCCCGAAAAACAGATGGCCGAACGCAAGTGCGCCGGTACGATTCAGGCCCTCGAGGCCGCGCATGAAAAGGTCAAGGAACTGGAATCCAAGCGCAAGGAGTTGGAACTGGAGGTCGAGTCCTTCAACGAGAAGATCGCCAAGTATTCCAACCAGCAGCTGGAGACGAAGAAGAACGAGGAATACCAGGCGCTGACGAACGAGATCAATACCTGCAAGGACAAGATCAGTGATCTGGAGACGGGCATTCTGGAGTGCATGGAGGAATCCGAAGAGGCCGCTGATGCCGAGAAGAAGGCCAAGGCCGATGCAGACGAGGTGAAGAAGATGGTCGAAGGCCAGATTGCGGATCTGGAGTCTCACGGGAAGACACTCGAATCCCGACTGAACGATCTCGACGGCGAGCGCGAGAAGCTGGCTTCGGCAATCGAGACCAAGGTTCTGAACAGCTACGAACGCATCCTCAAGCTGCGCGGAGACAAAGTGGTTGTCGGCATCGAGCACAGCGTCTGCGGTGGATGCCACATGAAGCTGACCGCACAGGTGATTGTTTCTGCCAAGGGACAACAGGAGGTCGTGAATTGCCCGCACTGCAGCCGCATTCTTTTCTTCACCTCGGACATGGACCTGGAAGCGGCTGCTGACGCCGGACCGGGGAACAGTTTCTGATCGTTCGGATCGGGCCGATCTCGACTTTCCATTTGCGAAGCGCCTTTCTGCGAACTACCGTCTCGTCCGATTTCGGAAGGGCGGAGAATCGCTCTTGCTTCGGCAGGAGAGGAAAGTCCGAACACCACCGGGCACGGTGCCGTGTAACCCCGTTTCGGCGGGGATATATGCGGGCGGCAAGTCGAGAGGCTCGTTGACGGAAAGTGCTGAAGAAAATTAGACCGCCCGTGGTTCGCCACGGGTAAGGGTGAGAAGGTGCGGTAAGAGCGCACCGCTCGAAGCGCAAGCAACGAGGCATGGTAAACCCCACCGGGTGCAAGGCCAAATAGGGGACAATAGGGCTGCTCGTCCTGTCCCGGGTAACGGCCGCACAGTCAAATGGTTCTCGTCCCGCAAGGGAAACAGAATTCGGCTTACAGCCCTTCCGAAATCCCGCTTCGCGGTGACACCTTGGAGATGAACGTTCGCGAGTTTGGAATAGTGTTAGTCTGAACTAGGCCCAAGGGGCCGATCCCGTAACGGCCCAAGCCGACCGAAGAGAGGCCTGGGTTATTGACGGGGAATCGACCGAGGCCTGAAAGACCGATCCATAAGGAGAACGTTGGGAAGAATCGCCAAGCTCCAGAATTCAAGCCTCAATGAAGCATCAAACTCCAAACTGGAATCCGAGGCCGGAGGTTCATCGGGACCTGAGAATGAGACATCGAACGGCCTGGGCTGAAAATGGAGTCGGCCCGTTGGGCCTTAATCCCTCAATATCCGCCAACAAAAGGGGCGGGCCACTTGACCCGCCCGCGCAGGATTGCCTTCGAAACTACGCGCCATGCTTCGAGTTCGGATAGCGGATCATCTCCACCTGCTTCTTCACCTCAGCGGGCGGTTCGGGTGTGATTTTCGAAACGACGAGTGTCACAACGAAGTTCAGAATCATGCCAACCGTACCGATGCCTTCCGGGCTGATTCCAAACAACCACTTGTCCGGACCGGCAGAGGTGTTGATGAACTTGAAGTAGATGATGTAGCCCGCGGTAAACAGGATGCCGGTGATCATTCCTGCCACCGCGCCTTCCTTGTTCACCCGCTTGCTGAAGATTCCCAGGATGATCGCCGGGAAGAAACTGCTCGCCGCCAAACCAAACGCAAACGCCACCAGCGCGGCAACGTAATCCGGCGGATTGATACCGAAGTAACCGGCAATGACCACTGCCACGCCCGCTGCGACGCGCGCCCAGACCAGCTCTTCCTTCTCGGACATGTTCGGCTTGAGAATGCTTTTCATCAGGTCATGGGAAACCGAGGAGGAAATCACGAGCAACAGACCAGCAGCGGTTGAAAGTGCAGCCGCGAGTCCACCGGCCGCGACCAGCGCCACCACCCAGGGCGGCAGCTTCGCGATCTCCGGATTGGCGAGCACCATGATGTCGCGGTCGACGTAAAGTTCGTTCGGTCCTTCGGTGGCTGCATTGGTGATCAATCGCTGTCCGGCCGCATCTGTCTTGTCGCCGTCAAACTTCGGTTTGCCGACGAAGGCAGCACCCTTGCCGAACTGGATGTTCCCATCACCGTTCTTGTCCACCCAGGCGATGAGTCCCGAATCCTCCCACTTCTTGAACCAGCCGGGAACGTCCTTGTATGCCTTGTTGTGCGTGGTCTGAAGCAGGTTGGCTCGCGCAAACGCACCCACCGCCGGGGCAGTCGTGTAAAGCATGCCAATAAAGACCAAGGCCCAGAACGCACTCCAACGAGCCGCGCCGACAGTCTTCACCGTGTAAAAGCGGATGATCACGTGCGGGAGGCCGGCCGTTCCAACCATCAACGCGATCGTAATCATGAGCACATCGATCTTGCTCTTCTTGCCGGCCACGAAGGCTGCCGTGTATTCAGGCAGTCCCAAGTCCGTGTGGATCTTGTCCAAGGCCTCCAGCAAATAGAGACCTGCATTGTCTCCGGAAGTCACCTTGGAACCGAATCCGATCTGCGGAATCGCGTTGCCGGTCATTTCGTATGAGATGCCAATCGCCGGAATTACGAAGGCTGAAATCAATACACAGTATTGGGCGACCTGCGTGTAGGTGATCCCCTTCATCCCACCCAAGGTCGCGTAGAAGAACACCATGCCGATGCCGACGACCACACCAAGCGTGATGTCCCATCCGAGCAGGTTGGCAAACACGATGCCGACACCACGCATCTGGCCACAGACGTAGGTGAATGAAACGAAGATGGCACAGATGATCGCCACCACGCGGGCGAGGTTTGAGTAGTATCGATCACCGACAAAATCCGGCACGGTAAACTTCCCAAACTTTCGGAGATACGGCGCCAGCAACATCGCCAGCAACACGTAACCGCCCGTCCAGCCGATCAGATACATCGACCCCGTGTAGCCCATCACCGAGATCAATCCGGCCATGCCCATGAACGAAGCAGCACTCATCCAGTCCGCACCGGTTGCCATCCCGTTCAATACCGTCGGCACTCCTTGACCGGCCACATAGAACCCCTTCGTGCTCTGTACGCGTGCCCAGATCGCGATGCCGATGTAGAGGGAGAAACTCGCGATGACGAAGACCAGATTCCAGATCGTTTGGTCGTTCATTCGTGACCTCCCATCGTGTCGCTGCCGTCGTCTTCAACCCCGAATTCCTTGTCCAGCTTCTGCAGGCTCTTCGCGTAGATGAAGATCAGGCCGATGAACACCAGGATGGTGCCCTGTTGCGATATCCAGAACCCCAGCGGAAAGCCGCCGATCGAGAATTTGTTCAACTCTTCCACAAACAGGATGCTCAGCACGCATCCGAAGAGGAACCAGACGACCAGCAACCAAAGCACGAGCTTGATGTTCTTCTGCCAGTATTTCTTGTGATTTTCGCTGACCTCGCCCGGCTTGGACTCGGCGGGCGCATCACCCGGGGATTGCTTCACTGCTTCCGACATAATGGGGATGCGGGATTAAACAGGAGCGGAGAGGGAGAGCAAACGGGAAATGTAAAAATCTGCCATTGAAGCGCTTACAGCTTGGCAAATCCAGACTCTGTTCAGGCAAGGATGTCCTTGATCACGCGCGCTTCCTCGACACCCGTCAGGCGCTGATCGAGACCCTGGAAGCGATAGGAGAGGCGCTCGTGATCGATGCCGAATTGATTCAGGATGGTGGCGTTGAGGTCGCGGATGTGAACGGGATTCTCAACCACGTTGTATCCATAATCGTCCGTTGCTCCATAGGTTGTGCCCCCCTTGATTCCCCCGCCGGCCAGCCAACCGCTGAAGCAACGGGGATGGTGATCGCGACCGTAATTCTCACGGGTGAGGCGGCCCTGGCCGTAGGCAGTGCGTCCGAATTCGCCGGCCCAGATGACAAGCGTATCATCGAGCAGTCCCCGCTGCTTGAGATCCTGAACCAGTGCATAGCAGGGCTGATCAATGTCACCGACTTGAAGCGGAAGGTCGACGGTGAGATTGCCGTGTTGGTCCCAGCCGCGATGAAAGATCTGGGTGTAACGGACGTTCTTTTCCGCCATGCGCCGGGCCAGCAGGCAGTTGTAGGCAAAGGTGCCGGGCGTGGTGACGTCCGGTCCATACATCTTCAGGGTCGCGTCTGACTCGTTCGAGATGTCCACCAGCTCCGGAACGGAGGACTGCA
This sequence comes from Verrucomicrobiales bacterium, assembly GCA_002715965.1. Lineage (GTDB taxonomy): Bacteria > Verrucomicrobiota > Verrucomicrobiia > Limisphaerales > JAYPXF01. The sequence goes on from PBAL01000053.1 coordinate 11,950, forward strand.
TGCGGAAGGCCATCTCGTATTGGGAGATCCGGGCTTCGGTTTCCGGATCGCCCAGGCGTTGGAAGTGACGTCGGTTCATGGCGTTCACCCCGTTCAGCATCTGGCGACGAAGACCGCCACTCACGCCGGGCGGATTGGAAAGATAGAGCACCGGATCGCCCTGGGAACGAAGCGCAACGCCCTGATGTTCGGATGGAAGGAAACCGCTTCCCCAAAGCCGGGCATAAAGCGCCTGTGCATCGCGTTTGGCCGACCACGTCGAATTCAAGACCATGAAGGTCGGCAGGTTCTCATTGGTGCTGCCGAGGCCGTAGCTCAGCCAGGAGCCGAGGCAGGGAAGCCCGGGAACCTGGTTACCGGTCTGGATGTAGGTGATCGCCGGATCGTGGTTGATCGCCTCGGTGTTGAGGGATTTCACCACGGCGATGTCGTCGATCATCTTCGCGGTGTAGGGCAGAACTTCGCTGACGTGAATGCCCGACTGGCCGTGGCGATGGAATTCGTATTTCGTCGGTGCGACCGGGAAGCGCTTCTGGCGCGCAGTCATGCCGGTGAGGCGTTGTCCGTTGCGCACGGAATCAGGCAGGTCTTCATCGAAGCGTTCCTGCATCTGCGGCTTGTAATCCCACATGTCCAATTGTGAGGGCGCACCGGACATGAAGAGCCAGATGGCGCGCTTGGCCTTGGGCGCGACGTGAAAGTTTGAGAGCATACCGCCACTGGCGGCAATGGCATCGCGTTGCAACAGGCTGGCCAATGCGGCTGCGCCAAGACCGGTGGCCGCGCGCCCAAAGAACTGCCGGCGCGATCGGAGAAAATTGATTCGATCGATCGTGTTCATCTTCTTCAGTTCTTCGTGATTGCCTCGTCAAGATTGAGGAGTTGATTGGCGAGCATGGTGAGAGCCGCAAGTTTCACCGGTGAGGAGGATTCCTGGTTCGGTTTGTCGCCTTGGGACAGCAGGTGTTCGGCTGCGTCCTGATCGGCTTGGAAATGTCCGGTGAAAGTGGCGAGCGAATTGTTGAGGATCTTCGATTCTTCGTGATCGATACCCCGACCAAGGACATGGAAGGCCATTGATCGAACGGGGTCCCGGTCTCGGATGACGCGTTCTGCAAGATGGCGGGCAGCCTCGATGAATTGCACGTCGTTCAAAAGCACAAGCGCCTGGAGCGGGGTGTTGGTGCGCTCGCGGCGAACAACGCAGGCTTCGCGATTCGGCGCATCGAGCGCGGTCATGTTGGGAGGCGGACTGGTGCGTTTCCAGAAGGTGTAAATGCTGCGCCGGTAAAGTGCGTCACCGTAGTGGCGATAAAACTGGACGGTGTTGCTGTTTTCGTATCCGACGGTCTTCCACAATCCCGCGGGTTGGTAGGGACGAACTCCGGGACCGCCTCGTTTCTCATCCAGCAAGCCGGCGACATAGAGAGCCAGATCGCGAATCGTCTCGGCATCTAGGCGGAAGCGCGCACCCCGGGCATAAAGACGATTTTCGGGATCACGGGCGATGAGTTCGGGACTCACGCGCGCGCTTTGGCGATAGGTGCCGCTGGTGACGATCTGGCGAACGAGTCGTTTCATATCCCAGCCGTTTTCCATGAAGTCTACCGCGAGCCAATCGAGGAGATCGGGATGGGAAGGCGCTTCGCCCTGTACGCCGAAATCCCCGGCAGTCTTCACCAGCCCGACGCCGAAGAATTCCTGCCAGATGCGATTGACAGTCACGCGCGCGGTGAGCGGGTGATCGTCTCGCACGAGCCATTGGGCGAGGCCAAGGCGATTGGTGGGCGAGCCATCGGACAGCGAGGGCAGCGCACCGGGGACGCCGGGTGTCACCTCCTCGCGTTTCTTGTCGTATTCACCACGCTCCAGGATGTTGGCCATCGGCCGTGCATTCGCCTTCTCGGCCATGACGTGGGTGAGCGGAGTCGTGCGGGCGATGTATTCCAATCGGCGATTGGCTTCACTCAGCTTGGCGGACAATTCGCGATATCTGCCGTTCTGCGCGTGAAGGTAATTATGAAGGACCTGTTTGCGCTTGAACTTGTCCCATTTCTTGGGGCCGGCCTTGATCAGTGCCGGAACGGATTCGCGTTTTTCCATGGCAATGATTTCTTCGGACGAAAGGATGCGGTTGAAGAAGGCGACCTTCTGAAGGCGTTCAGATGAGGCAACGAATTTCAACTTCGCATCGTTCGCGAAATCGCCACCGAACTGATCGATCGCCAGGTAGGGAAAGCGGTTGCGCGTCATGCGACGCGTGCCGTTCCAGAGTTCGATCGAGGCAGGATCGGCGTGGCCGTCATAGGTGAAGTAGATGCGACGGGGTTCGCCGGGTTTGAGGGCCTTGATCTGGGTCACGCGCAACGAGCCTTTACTGCCCGCCAGTTCCAGTTCAGCCCCTTCGTTGATGGTGTCCGACCAGACGCGAATACCCGTTTCGTTCTCATCAAGCTGATTGAACAGTTCCACGCGCTCGTAGTCGTCCGACATTGTGAATTGGACGAACAAGGTGAACGGCTTTCCAAGACCGATAGGGAGGGAGACGTTTGGCGCGTTGGTTCCGTTCCTGGCGTAGAGCTTTTCGCCTTCCCAAGGCACCGCGGTGTTGGTGTCAAAATCCTCGATCAACTCATCGAGCTTCTTGTCGACTGCCGTTGAGATCTTGCGAAGTTCCTTGCGGAGCTCGTCGCGTTCCGCGCGGACTTTCCTTTCCTCATCCGCCTTGCCCGATTCGTAAATTCGGATGATGGGCGGGGTGTCGGGGCGATTGCCATCCATACCGGCCTGGGTCGTGTTATTGAAGAAGGCGAAGAGCTGGTAATACTCGCGCTGGCTGACGGGATCGAATTTGTGATCGTGGCATTGCGCGCACCCGACGGTGAGCCCCATCCACACCGTACCGGTGGTGTTCACCCGATCGACTGCGTAACGGACAAGGAATTCATCCGCAATGGCTCCACCTTCGGAAGTGGTCACGTTGCAGCGGTGGAAGCCGGTCGCGATCTGTTGCTCCATCGTCGCATTGGGCAGCAGGTCTCCGGCGAGTTGTTCGATGGTGAATTCGTCGAACGACTGATTTTCGTTCATCGCCTTGATGACCCAATCACGGTAAGGCCACATTTCACGATAGTTGTCCAGGTGGAGGCCATGGGTGTCGGCATAACGCGCGGCATCGAGCCAGTAGCGGGCGCGATGTTCGCCGTAGCGTTTGGAGTTCTGAAGCCGGCCAATCCACTTGGTCCAGGCGCGGGTGGATCGATCGCGCAGGAAGGCGTTCACCTCGCCCGGCGTCGGAGGCAATCCGGTGAGGTCCAGCGCAATCCGCCGGATGAGCGTCGCACGGTCGGCTTCAGGCGAGGGTTTGAGTCCCTCGCGCTTTAGCCGGGCGAGAATGAAGCGGTCGATTTCATTTGCCGACCAGCCGCTGTCATCTGCGGGAACGGTCGGCTTTTTCGGCGGGATGAAGGCCCAGTGTTTCTGCCAATTCGCGCCATCGGCGATCCACTGTTTCAACAGGCGCACCTGTTCCGGCGTGATTTTCTTGTGCAGCCTGGGTGGAGGCATCACCTCATCAGGATCGCTGGAGGTAATGCGTTGAATCAGTTTGCTCTGTTCGGGTTTGCCGGGAACAACAATCGGACCACCGCTTCGATCGGATTTGACGCTGTCTTCGCGGTCAAGTCGAAGACCGGCCTTGCGCGAAGCAGAATCCGGCCCGTGACATTGATAACAGTTGTCCGACAACAGCGGGCGGATCTGTCGATTGAAATCGATCGCGCCGACTGACCCGTTCAGCGCGAGCGCCAGCGCGGGTATGATGAGGAATCTCATGTGCGTATAAGACTACGAGGTCTGATGTTGCGTGGAAATCTTGAATTCAAGAAAGCATTTGGAGGGACGTTACTCGTGTGTGATTAAGTGTGGTGGCAATGGCGACAGAGAAGGCATCGAAGGCAGCTTGATCTGACTGCTGTCAATCGCGTGGTTTCTTGTCGTGTGGTCCTCGGTTGCCACCGTTTTGAATCACACACACGTTGCTCCTCATATCCAGGTTGCGTTTGAGATTTGAGCGGCTACCGCCGGCTCAACCGGCAGGAGAAGGGAACCGGTTGGTGGCCAGCCCAATTGGCTGGTGTCGGTCTCCCCCGCGGTATTGAGGATAAAACTATGGATAGCGTGAAATTGGGTGGCAAGGACTACAAGGTTGGTGACGTCGTCGACTTCGATCTGAAGACGGAGATGTTTGAGGATGAAGCTGAAAATCGCCGTCAAGGCTTCACCGATGAAAACCAAGAGGATACCCACGTTCAATACATCTGGCCGGAAGGCAAGAAGGTGACGCTTGTCGCTGGTAGGGATGAAGCCACCGGGCAAATTGGAACGACCGGGCATGCCGGCGATATCGTGCCGAGTCTCGTGGACGGGATTCTCGGACAGGGGTAGCGACGGGCGGTCTTGAGCGATCAGCTGAGTTCAGCGGCTCGCTCGCCACTTTGAAACGCCTCCCAGGATTCTGACATTCCTCGGAGCCGCTCCACCGTTGACACAAGTATGTCAGCGGCCTTTTCGATCTCTTCCTTCGTGGTTTGCGCACCGAGTGAAAGAATCACATTCGCGCGGGCCAATGAATCGCTCACGCCGATCGCTCTCAAGGTTGGTGAGACCTTCAAAGCGCGGCCATGGCACGCCGGGCCGCTGGCAATAACCAGTCCGCGCATGTCGCAGGCGAGGGCAATACCTTCGCCTTCGAGGAACTCAAAGCTGATGTTCAGCGAATTTGCCGCACGACCGTCTCCGGGAGGCGGGCCGTTGAGACGAGCATGGCTGAGCTTCTCCGAAACGGATGCCCAGAGCGCGGCTTGCAGCGATGGGATTGTTTCAGATTCTCCAACGGATTTTACAGCCGCCCCCGCGCCCACAATTGCAGGGATGTTTTCCACACCGGCGCGAAAGCCGCCTTCCTGTTCGCCACCGTGGAGAATGGGAGCCATCGGAACTCGCCGGCTACGATACAGCACGCCCACGCCCTTCGGTCCGCCGAGGCGATGAGGTGAAAACGACAACAGGTCCGCTTTGAAGCGACCAACGTCCAACGCTTCCCAGCCCGCGGCCGCTTCAGCGTCAACGTAGAACGGAATGCCCTTCTTAGATGTAACCGTACCGATCTCAGCCACCGGCTGTATGGTTGCGAGATCGTGGTTCACCACATGCGTGGCAACGAGAATGGTTTTATTCGTAATGGCGTCGGCAAGCGTATTGACTGACACGCGACCGACCGCATCCACCGGCACTTCCGTGCACTCGAATCCCAGTTCCTTCAAATACTCCGTCGATTTCAAAATCCCTGGATGTTCGATCGCGGAAGTCACAATGTGATTGCCGCGCTCCCGGTTTGCCACGGCAACGCCTTTGACCGCGAGATTCATCGCCTCCGTACCATCCGATGTGAAGTGGATCTCGGAAGGATCATTCGCCCCGATGAAGCCGGCGCAACTTTCCCTCGCCTCCTTCAACGCGTCACGTGCCTGCAAACCATAGAGATGCAACGACGCGGCCTGCCCAAAACGCTCGCTCCAATACGGCTCCATGGCCTCGCGCACTTCCGGTCGGAGAGGCGTTGCCGATTGGTAATCGAGGTAGATCTTCGGCATCGGTTCAGGGATCGAAGGGTTCAAAGCCGATCGATTTCAGGGCCGCACGACCAGCGGCCAGGTTCGTCGAAGTGCTGACGTCGTGAAACCGTTTCATCGCCGGGACGCCCGCCGGGTCTGCCCGCTCCACGCCCAGATCAACGCGCTTCTTGTTCTTGGGGGAGAAGGTCAGGTATTCGGGTGTGCCCTGCTCCCAATGGAGGCGTTCGTATTGAAGACGCTTGAACAGATAGGACGCCATGGCGCCCCCGAATCGCTCACGACTGCGAAAGAACCTGCCTTCACTGTCGCGGGCGATTGCGAGTGACCAATCAGGAAAAGTTCCGTCTCCATACTGAACAGCCAACCACTCGTTGGTCGACCAGGTAAACCACATGCCCAATGGCGCGACTGCATGGTCCAGATCCGTAAAGTCGTTGATGTTGTCCAATGAACGCAAGGCGGACGCAAGATGAGCTCGCTCCTCAGCCGCCTGTTTACGTGGCAGATACGCGAGGACTGCCAGCACAACGACAACGGCCACCAATACAACCGCGCCAATCCATTTCTTCGCGTTCATGGCCGCGCATTGTCGAACCATTTGCCATCCGAACAAGGCGTGAATTCCCGCATCTGTTGCAGCAGTTCAGACGGACGATTGGAAACCAGCAGGGCGTCAAGTTGCCGGGACTTGAGGAACTGCTCATCACGCATGTGACGCAAGAAGGCGAACAGATGGTCGTAGTAGCCGTTGGTGTTCAGGATGCCGACCGGCTTGTTGTGAAACTGCAGCTGAAGCCAAGTGAAGATTTCCGCCAGCTCTTCCAGGGTGCCGATACCACCAGGCAGCGTGATGAACCCATCGCTCAGCTCAGCCATGCGTTGTTTGCGCGTGTGCATCGAGACCACGACCGTCAGTTCGGTAACCCCGCGATGGGCCAGTTCCTTCTCTTCCAATGCTTGAGGAATCACCCCGTGCACAGCGCCACCTGCTTCAATTACCGCGTCTGCCACCGTCCCCATCAGGCCGACGTTGCCACCGCCGTAGACCAATTCCAGTCCGTCCGCGGCAAGCAGGCCGCCCAGCTCTTTGGCAATCTCCGTGTAAACCGGCTCTTTCCCAAAGTTCGAACCGCAATAGACGCAGACCCGTTTCATCTGCGTTTTTGAAACAGAACGAAAATGTTCGTTTTCATGAGAGCGAGACGCTAACGCTCCTTCATGCCGGGCTCAATTGGAAAGCAGCGACACGATTTCGTGGGTCTGGATTCATATGTCCAAACTCTCCGTTTCTCTACGCGAACGCATTCGACGCCCAAGCGGGGTGAAAAGTGGTGGTGGGAACAGGATTCGAACCTGTGAAGGCATAGCCAGCAGATTTACAGTCTGCCCTCGTTGACCGCTTGAGTATCCCACCAACCGGAGAGGGACGCAAAGGGAGCCGAAAATTGGTTTTCAAGTCAAGAGTCAAACCATGGGTGCGCCGGCGCGCGGGGCGCATCCCAATTTCTTGCATGGCTTAGAGCCTGTCTGAAAAATACATATAGAAGTGTCCAGGCCGCGATTTCATGAGGTTGACATTAAGGGCTTGAAATTCTTGTCCTTTTTTCGCGCAGCCAAATCAAGGCGATGCAAATCGTCAATTACACCACCGATCTCACTGACGCCCAATGGAAACTGCTCCAACCGATGCTGCCTGCCCGC
>PBAL01000054.1 GCA_002715965.1 Verrucomicrobiales bacterium
AGCAACGGCATGGGGACGGCGGACCTGACCGACTTTGGCAGTTCGGGGCAAACCGCGAGATTCTATCGCGCGATTGAAGGTTTTTCGAACCAGGGTCAGGGCGGTTCGAATTGATCTTCCGGTCGATCGACCTGTAGCGTGACGCGATGCGTCGATTGTTTCACATTCTTTGCGCGCTCTGTTTGGTTGGCGATTCGTCGACTGCGGCCGACAAACCATTCGCCAAGGTAACTGACGACCCCAGGCTTCCGCGTGTCCTCTTGATCGGTGATTCCATTTCGATCGGCTACACGGTGCAGACTCGTGCGTTGCTGAATGGAAAGGCGAATGTTCACCGCGTGCCCCGGAACGCCGGACACACCGGCATGGGTATCGATGGTCTGCCCAAGTGGCTCAAGACCCTTGGTGGCAGATGGGATGTCATTCATTTCAACTGGGGTTTGTGGGATCTTTGCTATCGCAATCCGGAATCGAAGAACCAGGGCAGGCGCGACAAGGTCCACGGCAAGCTCACTCACACCATCGGGCAATACACCACGAACCTGGAAACTCTCATCGCCGAACTGAAGAAGACGAAAGCCAAGCTGATCTTCGCCACTACCACACCCCTACCCGAGGGCGAACTCGGACGGAAATTGGGAGATGATCTGAAATACAACGCTGCGGCCGTGAAGGTGATGAAGAAACACGGCATTGCTGTGAACGACCTGCACGCGGCCATGGCGGGGAAGATGAAAACCTACGGATTAAAACCCGGCGACGTGCATTTCAGCAGCCAGGGATACGATCTTCTTGCCGGGCAGGTGGCACATGCGATTGAGGCCCGGCTGAAATAGCAGTTGGGCACGACTTGGCCGTCACAGCGTGCAGGCAATCAAAACCATCTGGAATCTGCTACGGCAATCGGGACTGTTCCTTTGGGAGCAGGCGGCATTCACCGTTCCGATTGTCGGTCTGGCGCTGGTCGCGCTCTGGTTCTTCCTGTGGAAGAAACTGCCTTGTTTCGCCTGGCACCGTCGCTGGATGCCCGTGATCTGCGCGGTGTATCTTGCCGGGGCTTCCTACATCTATTGGTATCACCATCGCCCGTTGCCGGACTCGATATCCGAAGAGATCTTTCCGGGCGTGCACTACACGCGTGGAGTCTTTGCCGAACCGGCAAACCTGGTCGTTCACCTGGTTCGCATCAACCTTCGCCAGCCCGGCATGGAATTCGTGGTGACTCCGGGCGACAACTCCAAGGGCCGCGAAATGATCGCGCGCACGACTTCGGAGTTTGCGGAGGAATTCGATGTACAGGTCGCCATCAATGGTGGCTACTTTTACCCATGGTATTCCAACGAACCGTTATACTACTACCCGCATTCCGGTGACCCGGTAGACGTCAATGGCGTGGCCGTTTCGAGAGGCGTGCCCTACTCCGATTGCGAACTGCAGTTCAATTCACTGAATATCTACTCGAACAACATCGCGACCATCGGCAAGGGAGATACGAATGCCTTCAATGTCATCTCCGGCTTGTGGCTGCTGGTGAAACGCGGAGTTGTGAATCCGCGCCTCTACTACGCGCCCAGACACGACGAACTGCATCCGCGTACCGCGGTCGGCATTACCGCGGACCAAAGTGAGATGATATGGATCGTCATCGACGGCCGGCAGCCGAACTACAGCGAAGGCGCCACGCTCGCGCAAGTAGCAGAAATTCTGGTCAGGCACGGGGCCTATCACGCTCTTACATTTGACGGGGGTGGCAGCAGCACGCTGGTCATGCGAAACGATGGCAAAACGACGGTGATGAACACGCCGATCCGCGGACGCATTCCGCCCGGACTCGAACGCCCGGTCGGGAATCACTTGGGTTTGCGGGTGCGTGAATTGGCCGGACCGCCTGATCGGCCTAAGGCTGGCGGATGATCATCCGGCGCGCGATGGGAAACGGAAGCGGACGATCTGGCGGCAGGGATTTCATCACGCGCATCAGGCGTTCTCCCACCCCGATCAGTCCCCCAATGCCGCTCCCGGCAAGATTTCGTTTTTCATCCGGATCTCACGAAACGTCGAAGAGGCGGCCGGCGCGATACATCTTGTAAGGCCCCTGACGCAGAACGCGCTCGTAGCCGTACTGCGCAAAGACTCATTCGCGTTGGCGTGCGGCCACCCCGCTGCCCAGGTAGCCGGCGAATGAATACCCATCAGTTCGATGTTTCCTGGGGGCGCGATACCTGCCAGTTGCAGGATCGTTAGAAACAAATCGGACAGATTGAACTGCAGACAAAGGAAGAACGGCTTTGATTTGTTGTTCTCGATGGTCTTCAGCGCGTGTGCGGTGAAATCATCAAGTTCTCCATTCCAATCCATTTTCTGCACTCGGCCATTGCGGTGCGCAATCGGAACGGTGTTGCGACTGGCCGTGTTCAGATTCAGTGTTCGCCAGCCCTTTGGCGAACATCGTTGCCGGTAATCTAATCCACCGTGGTCGGCCCGCCAATTCGCGTGATCGAATTCCTCGAAATCGTATTTGTTGTGGTGATCGACACGACTGAAACGACGGTGCGGATCAGCTCACAGAAAGCATTTGGGTATGCCCGCTCAGCGCGCGATTGGCCATCTCAGGAAGCTGGTCAGTCAGTTCTCCCAGAACTTCCTGACTGTCACTCAGACGAAGGCCCAGCCCGTGGGTGGCGTTGAATGCGAGGCCGCCAATGGTATTGCGAGCCAGATGCAGCAGACCTTGTCGAACCGGCACGGAATACACGGACAGAAAGATGCCATACACGATCGCGTGCCAGCCGGCCGCCTCTCCACTTTCGACGGCGTGCAGGTATCGTTGCAACAAGCGATGATCTTTCAATGCGCGCAGCTTGCTCAATTGCCGGCGGCCCACCGCGCAACTCGCTGCGCGAAAGGGTTTCATGCGCGGATCGGTTCTCAGTTCCGCGTCCAGTTGAAGCAGTTCGCGCAACTCGCCCCGGTCTGCGTGCTGCCAAGCTCTGACGACCGCAGGAAGTTCAACAGCGGACAGGGTGTGTTCGACATAGTCGTTCAACAGCGTTCGAAGTTGCTGCAGGGTTCCGGTGCGGTTTCGTGACATCGATCGAGCGAGTGACGATACGGACGGAAGCGCATCAGCACCACCGATGCTCTCCAACAATTCGCGAACCTCACCTGTGATTTCATCAGGAAGTTCGGGAACAATTTCGGTTTGTCCGTCTACTGCGTTCAACGAAGAAAAAGTAATGCCCGCGTGAAATCGGACAAAGGAAAGAAGTTTTGTTGCAGGAGTGAATTTGCTTGAAATCGCAAATTCTCAGAGCGGCTTTTTCTCATCCATCTATGACTGCATAGATCATCACGTCCTGGAACACGCCGGTGAATCGGCGTTCGATGTTGATGTGGGTGTGAAGCGCGTAGGTGTAGCCCGCGTCTTCGATGTCCATCTTGAGAAGATCGGCGGGGCGATGGATGTGGTCGGAAAGTTTGACGAGTTCGGCTTCGGCTTCCTCCGACTCGTCGTCGCGAGTGGCATCCATGCTGGACATCGGTGAGAAGCCGGGATTCACATGGCAGCTGGTCTTGCCCGGCTCGTTGCTGCAACCGGCTTTGACCATGGTCACGTCGGCGAACTTGTTCTCCTTCACGGTGTTCCACTGTTCATCCTCGCTCTGCGTGCGAAGTCGGGGCGCGCAGGGATAGAACGCTTCTTCCGGAGTAGAGGTGTCGAGCTTGCCTTCGGCCAGTTCTTTGCGAACGAAAAACGCATTTGCGCCGGAGCTTTCACAGCCCACGAGCACGTATCCCTTCTTGGTCGCAAGCTTGTGGGCGGCCTGCAGGGAGATGCCGAAGTAGAGCCCGCTCTCGTGATGCTTGTATCGATCAAAGGCCGCATCGTAAGGAACAGTGATGCTGCGATAGCGCCACAGCTCAACAAAATCGATGGGATGAGATCTTTTTTCGGTCTGATGATGCGCTCGGCGGTCGCAACTGCCGGGAACTTATATTCTTCGTCCGCCATGCGGGTCGCCGGGGATTCTCAGGCGTTGTCTTTGTACCAATCGAGGGCGAGTTCGAGTCCCTGAGAAATGGTGTGAGTGGGTTCGTAGCCGAGGAGAGTCTTGGCCTTGCTCACGTCAGCAAGCGAATGTCGCACGTCGCCAACGCGAAAGTCCTTATACTCGGGTTTCTGTTCGGGAATCTTGGAGTCGCGTTTGCGCAAGCCATCCAGGATGTGCCCGTAAAGTTCGTTCAAGGTCGTGCGATCTCCGACCGCAACGTTGTAGACCTGGTTGCGCGCCTCCTCGTTCTGCGTGATCGCGGCAAGCAGGTTCGCCTGCACAACATTCAGCACGTAGCAGAAATCGCGGCTCGTCTCGCCGTCGCCAAAGATACCCACCTGCTCGTTCCGCAAAATCGCGGCAACCCACTTCGGAATCACAGCCGCATAAGCGCCGTCCGGATCCTGACGTGGGCCAAAGACGTTGAAGTAACGCAAACCGATCGGGTTGAAATTGTAGGTGCGGGCAAAGATGTCCGCGTAGATCTCGTTGAACTTCTTTGTCGCTGCGTAGGGCGAAAGCACATTGCCGATCTTGTTCTCGACCTTGGGCAAATCCGGATGGTCCCCATAAACGGAACTGCTGCTGGCATAGACGAACTGCTTCACGTCCGCATCACGCGCTGCGACGATCATGTTCAGGAAACCGCTCACGTTCGATTCGTTCGAAGTGTTTGGATCCTTCACCGAACGGGGCACCGAACCCAGTGCGGCCTGATGCAACACGTAATCCGCACCGGTGCAACCTTCGCGGCAGATGTTCATCAGGCGAATGTCTCCTTCAATGAATGCGAAGCGCGACCATTGCGCGGCATTCACGGCCGGCTTGATCGCATCGAGATTCTTGCGATAGCCCGTGGAAAAATTGTCGAGACCGACAACCTCCTGATCGAGCTTGAGGAGGTTTTCGACCAGGTTGGACCCGATAAAGCCTGCTGCACCGGTAACGAGCCAGCGCTTGGGGTTCGCCTTCAGTTCTTCTTTGAGCTTTTCGAATGCTGACATGAATCAGGCTTTCCAGATCTGCCCGGACTTGCCTTCGATATCGACCATCGCGTTTCGCGTGTCGATGATGAGCGGCGACCAATCCGCGAGTTCCTGGTAGTTCACCCGCTGATGGTTCGTGGCAACCACCACGAGGTCGTAACTGGCGATCGATTCCCGGCTCCACTCGACACACTTCAATCCGGCCCATTGGCTGTGGTCGCGGCTTGGCCGGATCTCCGGCACGTGCGGATCGTAGTAGTGCATCTCCCCACCACGCGCGTTGAAGAGTTCAAGCAGGTGATAGCTGGGCGATTCGCGATCGTCATCGACGTTGGGCTTGTAAGCCAGACCGAGAATCAGGATCCGGCTGCCGTTGATCGCCTTCTTCACCGAGTTCAAGGCCTCGATGGATTGATGCACCACATACATCGGCATCGCGGTGTTGACCTCGCCGGCGAGTTCGATAAAGCGCGTGCTTTGATCGTACTCGCGCGCCTTCCAGGTGAGGTAGAACGGATCAATCGGAATGCAGTGACCGCCGAGTCCCGGTCCCGGGTAAAACGGCATGAATCCAAACGGCTTCGTCTTCGCGGCGTTCACGACCTCCCAGACGTCGATGTCCATCGCGGCATAGACCTGCTTCAACTCGTTGACGAGTGCGATGTTCACTCCGCGGAAAATATTCTCCAGCAACTTGGTCGCCTCGGCCGCCCGACAGGACGAAACCGGCACCGTCGTATCCAATGCCTTTCCGTAAACTTCACAGGCGCGCCGTTGGCACTCTGGCGTCAGACCACCGATCACTTTCGGAATGATCTTCACCTTGCTGTCGGGATTGCCCGGATCCTCGCGTTCCGGCGAGTACGCCAGGTGAAAGTCTTCGCCGGCAGCCAGACCGGATCCCTTTTCCAGAACGGCGCGCAGCTCGGTGTCCGTCGTTCCCGGATAGGTGGTGGATTCCAGAACAACCAAGGTGCCTTTTGCCAGGTGCGGTGCAATCGCTTCGCCCGACTTCAACACGTAGGATATGTCCGGTTCGCGATTCTTGTTCAACGGAGTCGGCACGGCGATCAGCACGGACTCGACTTCCTTCACTCGCGCAAAATCCGTGGTCGCTTCGAAGCGTTTCGCATCCACCTGTTCCTTCACCGCGGAACCGGGGATGTGTTCGATGAAGCTGTCGCCGAAATTCAGGATCTCGATCTTCTTCGGATCGATGTCGAAGCCCAAAACCTCCACCCCGGAACGGGCGAATTGCAGGCCCAAGGGAAGACCCACATAACCGAGTCCAATGATGCCAATTTTCATAAAGTTCGATTTTCTGCCAATCGGGCGGTGTGCGCCGCACCGGCCTGCCCGGTCCTTTGAAGAAGGAGTGCCAACGAGCTGCCGGTAAATGGCGGGGGGGTATAGCCGTCCCCCCATTCTTTGGGAAGGAAAACCTAGGCTGGCGCGCCCCTAAAAGGGCTTGGGAAAAGACCCGAGGCGAGGGAAAGCTTCAAACTCCAAGCTCCTCCTCTATGCCAGAATCTCTTTGATCACATGGCCGTGAACATCGGTCAGCCGACGATCGATGCCTCCATGGCGAACGGTGAGTTCCTCGTGATTGATGCCGAGCAAATGAAGAATGGTGGCGTGGAAGTCGTAGGTGTTCGTCGCGTCGGCGACGGCTTTCCATGACCACTCATCACTTTGGCCAAAGGCAGCGCCTTCTCGGATGCCGGCACCGGCGAACCAGGAAACGAAGGTGCCTCCGTTGTGATCGCGGCCGACGCTGTTCTGACTGAAGGGCATGCGGCCAAATTCGGTGGTCCAGATGAGCAGGGTATCTTCCAACAGACCGCGCTGGCGTAGGTCGGTGAGCAAGGCGGACGTGGATTGATCCATGCCCTGCGTGATTGGTGGGAGCTGTTTGGGAATGCTGGAGTGATTGTCCCAATTGCCACGTGCGCCACCGTGACCGCTCCAGACCTGAACGAAGCGGACGCCACGTTCGATCATCCGCCGGGCAAGGAGGCAACGTCGGCCAAAGTTCTCGGTCTCCGCTTTGTCGAGACCATAGCGGCTCTTGATGGCCTCCGATTCACGGGAGAGGTCGAGCAACTCCGGCGCGGCCAATTGCAGTCGCGCGGCCAGTTCGTAACTATTGGCGCGCGCCTGCAATCGAGAATCGCCCTGCCGGCCTTTCGCGTGGGCGGCATTCAAATCACCCAGCAAGGACAAGCCCTCCGTGCGACTTGCCGGCGTAATGTGTTTGGCCTTTTCCGGCGGCTCGAGGTGTGTGATTGGCCTGGGCTTGTTCGCGTGAACGATCGTGCCTTCGTGATTCGCCGGCAGGAACCCGGCCGTGAACGCACTGCGCCCGTTGTATGGAAGTCCGCGATCGTCCGGCAGCGCGACGAACGCCGGGACATTCTCAGACAGACTGCCCAGTGCGTGTGAGATCCATGCGCCGGCACTCGGAAAACCGGGAAGGAAGAACCCCGAGGTCTGCAGGTAAGCCGCCGGTCCATGCACGTTCGAAATGGAAGTCATCGCCATCAGGAACGCAATCTCGTCCACATGCTTGGACAGATGCGGGAGTTGATCGCTCATCCAACGTCCCGACTGGCCGTATTGCGCGAAGCTGAAGGGACTCTTCATCACCGCTCCCGGATCACTCGCACTCGCTTCCACTCGCTGCCCCTCGCCCGGATCGAACTTCTTGCCGTTCAGTTTTTCCAGCTTCGGCTTGTAGTCGAAGAGATCCATCTGGCTCGCACCGCCATTCATGAACAGCTGAATGACCCGGCGCACTTTGGGTTTTCGGGGGGGCGGGCTGGCTGCCATTGCCGTGTCGCGCCCAAGAAGGTCGGTAAGCGCGATTCCGCCCAAGCCGGTTGTCGTCCGGCCGAGGAAGTCTCTTCGGGATTGCAATATGTCAATCGACATAGATGAACTCATTGCTGTTAAGCAACAGATGGACCGTGTTTGCAAGCCCGTGCTTGCGTGTGTACTTGGAAAACTTTGTTCGTTCCATTGCTTTGGTCTCACGCAGAAGCACAAGACGAAATGCGTCTTCTACCTGATCTTCCAGGCTGGATTTTTCTCCATTCGCACCTTTGATACGTTTCGCAATCTGTTCCGCCATTCGGATGACGAACGGGTTGTTCAACAACGCAAAGGCCTGGATGGACGTGGTGGATTCTGCGCGCGATGGAACCCACTGATCACCGTCGGGGACGTCCAACGCACGCATCAAGGGATCGGGAAGCGTGCGGAAGATAAAACGGTAGAGTGCCCGTCGATTATTCGCAGAATTATCGGGATCGAAGTTCTCGTAGTCGATGTAAGCCGGCTGTCCGCCACTCGGCATGAATGTCGCGGCCTTCTTGTGATTGAAGTGGTAGACAGTCGGACCGCCCATGGTCAAATCCAACCGGCCACTGAGGTGTACGACGGTGTCGCGTAATTGCTCGCCGGTGAGCCGCATGCGATTCATTCGCCAGAGCAGCTCGTTTCGAGGGTCGAGGTTTGCTGCCCGATCATCATGAACAACGGATTGTCGATAGGCCTTGCTCGTCACGATCAAGCGATGGAGCTTCTTGAAAGACCCTTTGGCCTCATCGCGGAACCAGACCGCCAGCCAGTCCAGCAACTCGGGATGGCTGGGAGTTGCTCCCATGCGGCCGAAGTCGTTGGGCGAACGGCACAGTCCCCGGCCGAAGTGATAGTGCCAAATGCGATTCACAATGCTGCGCCAGGTCAGAACATTGCGCGAATCCGCCAACCAAAGTGCGAGTGCAGCTCGTCTGTTTGCTTCGATCCCGGCATCCGTAATGTTCAACGCTGCTGGCATCTCCGGCACGCAGCCAATCGTTCCTGGCTCAACCAATTCACCGTGCTTGTCGACCTCTCCTCGAACCAAGACATGAATCGGCCGCGGATCGGGGGACGGCGTGAATGACCGGTCCGCCTTGAAGTCATTGTGCACGGCATAAACCAGCTCCGGTTGGGGCAACTTGGCCATGTGCGACTTCACTTCGCGTTCCATTTGCTGTAGCGCAATCTCCCGAAGTTCGGCCTCGCTCGGATCCGATTTCGCGAGGTTTTCGTTCATCGCGTACGAGAGCGGAAGTTGCATCGGCTCGGGCATTTTGCTCGTGCAATACGACAAGCGAAAGCGGCCGAGCAAATGACGTTCGTGTCCGTTGAACTGCATGCGAATGATCAGCGTAGTGCCACTGTCGTGCCCCAACGGTTCTGCCAGTCGGAACACCGCGTTGTGTTGTTTGCCGTAGTGTGGATGCACACTCCAATGCGTGTTGGTGTTGCCGTCGATCAAGTGCGACGCCTTCATGTTTGCGTCCTGAGAATGGGAAACGAATGAAGCGTCGATCTTGACCGGCCTGGCGCCCTTGGTCGGACCCTTCGAGGCATGGGCCTCAATGTTGAATTCCGTGAAGTGGAAATTGCCGCTGGGATGAAAACGGCCTGGCCCTCCTCCCGGCAATGTCTTGTGCGGCAGGGTTTCCAGCCGGATCGCACGGACATCCTGCTCATTGATTCTCGCGGTGAGGATGTAGGTGTCCTTCTGCGGAACGGGACCCGACGCCAACCACGTCCCGTCTTCCTGCAGACCGAACTTCCAATCCGCTCCAAACGCACTGGCGATGCTGATGATGTCCAGCGGCTGCCAGAGTTTCTCGCGCTGCACCTGTTCCTCCCTCAGGCGTGCAGTGACTTTGCGTGTGTGTTCGGGGGTGAGTTTGTCGAGGATGGATTTGTCCCGAGAAGTGATCGCCTTCAATCGGGCGCCCAGCCGCCGTCTCTTCACGTGCGAATCGCGATCCAGATCGTATTCTCGATCGACGCGATCGATGCCTGAGAACACCGCCTGCAACTGGTAATACTCCTTCTGCGAGATCGGATCGAACTTGTGATCGTGGCAACGCGCGCATTGAACGGTCAGGCTTTGGAAGGTCCCCATGACCGTCGCCACGTAATCGTCGCGGTCGAGATTCTGCGCCATGCGATGGTCCACGGTGTCCTTCTTGATTCCGACCATCAGCGTTTCATCCCACGGCCCGGCGGCAAGGAAACCAAGCGCCACCAATGCCTGCGGATCGTCCGGATAAAGCACATCACCGGCGACCTGTTCCTTCACGAATCGACGATAAGGCTTGTCGTTGTTGAAGGCGTTCACCACCCAGTCGCGATACGGCCAGGCATTTGGCCGCGCGAAGTCGTGATCGTTGCCGTGCGTATCGGCGTAATGCGCCACGTCCAGCCAATGCCGCGCCCAATGCTCGCCGTATCGAGGAGAAGCCAGGAGACGCTCGACCAGCTGTTCGTAGGCGTCTGACGATTTGTCAGCGACGAACGCCTCGAGTTGATCCGGCGTGGGAGGCAGTCCCGTAAGGTTGTAGTAGAGACGCCGGGCCAGAGTGCGTTGATCGGCAAGCGGTGACGCATTCAGCTCGGCTTCCTTGAGTTTTGCGCGCACGAAGGCATCGATCGGATTTACTTTATCATTTGGGACCGGCGGCTTTTTCAACGGTTTGAGGGACCAAAGCTCGGGTTTCTTCGTCGCGCTTCCCGCGAACTCATCAGGCCAGGAGGGACCGTTCTTGATCCATTCCTCAATCGTCCGGATTTCTTTTTTCGAAAGCGGCTTGGCCTTGTTGTCAACGGGCGGCATTCGTTCATCCTCGTCCTTGGATCGGATCAACTTGACCAAAAGGCTGCTCTTCGGATTGTGCGGGACGATTGCGCGCTCACCGCTGCTTCCGCCTTTCAACGCAACTTCACGAACATCAAGCCGGTATCCGCTCTTCTGCTTCTCGGATCCATGGCATCCGTAACAGCTCCGTTCCAAGATCGGCCTGATGTCCTTCGCAAAGTCTGGAGCCGCTTGCCCACACGTGAGTCCGGCGAGAACGAGCAGCAGGAGTGGAAATCGAACCGGCATGGTTGAGGGAAGAAGCGGCGTGGGATTGAAAACCGTGTCAATGAAGAACGTTAAGACCGATTATGAGGCGGTTCGACACGTTCTCCCTCTCCCCAACCCTCTCCCGCTGGGGGAGGGAGTTGAATCAGAACGCAACCAGTCTCTTGGGAGTCGTTGTGCGCAGCGAGTGCGCAAGCATTCCCTCTCCCAGCGGGAGAGGGAATGAGGGTAAGGGAGAAATCCGACAACAACATTTTCGTTCGCTTTAGTTATGTGCCACCGCTTTCAATCGCATACTCAGAATCCTGTCTGATCTCCTGCGATTGTAAATTCAGATTGTCGGTGTTTAACTCACGCATCCTATGGCGAATCGTCTGAACGTCCGAAAGACCTACAAGCTGTACATTGGCGGCAAATTTGCGCGCAGCGAAAGCGGTCGCGTGCTGATGGCAACTTCTCCATCTGGAGAGGATCTCGACAACTACTCGCACGCATCTCGCAAGGACTTTCGTGACTCGGTGGTTGCCGCGCGCAAAGCGCAGTCGGGTTGGGCAAAGTCGACCGCGTACTTGAAAGGTCAGATTCTTTACCGCGCCGCGGAAATGCTGGAAGGCCGTCAGGACGATCTGGCAAAGGAAGTTTCACGTTCTCACGGAGTGACGATGGCCAAGGCTCGTAGCGGGGTGGCCACGGTTATCGATCGGCTCGTTTACTACGCAGGCTGGACCGACAAGTATCAACAGATCTTTGGGAGCGTGAATCCGGTCGCAACATCGCATTTCAATTTCACGACGCCGGAACCAACCGGAGTGGTCGTGATCGCAGCGCCGGACGAACCCGTTTTGTTGCCGATGATTTCCTTGCTCGCGCCGGTGATCCTCAGCGGCAATGCGGCCATTGTGATTCCTTCTCCGAACGCACCGCTTCCCGCATTGAGCTTCGCCGAGATTCTCGCCACAAGTGATTTGCCTGGGGGTGTGGTGAACATTCTCGCCGGACCTCGCGATGAGCTCGCAAAGCACGCTTCCGAACACATGGACGTCAACGCGATCGTGGATGCGACCGGTAATGCAGCCTTCGGCACGACCTGCCAGGCCGGAGTGGCCACCAACCTCAAACGCTATGTGAAACGTTCGCTGAACGCTGACGACTGGTTCGGCGAAGCCGCTGAGGATCCGTATTGGATTTTGGATACGGTCGAGCAGAAAACCGCCTGGCATCCCATCGGCGTATGAGTTCCGCGTCAGGCAATGACGGCTCGTCGCGAAGACAATTCCTTCGCTCCACTACCGGTGGCCTGATCGTTTCCTCCTCGCTCGCCGCTCCCGAAGTTCGCGCTGATTCGAAATCCGATCGTATCGCCAGCCCAATCATCGGAGATGTGCTTCGCACTTCGGGCACTCTCGCGAAGGATGGAAAACAGCTTCACGAATCCGGCCGCAATATTCCGGTGGCGGGCAAGAGCGATGTTCTGGTCTGCGGTGGCGGACCGGCCGGTATTGGCGCGGCATTGGCGGCCGCCCGTGCGGGAGCATCTGTTCAGCTGATCGAAGTTGCCGGGTGTCTCGGAGGCGTGTGGACGGTGGGTTTGCTCACCAAGATTCTCGATACCGAAAACAAGACGGGAATCATGCAGGAATTGCTCGCGAAGTTCGCGGAACGCGGCAGCAGCATCGCCAAGCAATGGAAGGGTACGGTTTACGATCCGGAGATTGCCAAGTTGGTTTTGGAGGAACTTTGTGTCGAGGCCGGCATTCGCATACAGCTACACACCCGGCTCGTCGGCGCGGTGACGGACGGAAAACGCGTGGTTGCTGTTTTGACCGAGTCCAAGTCCGGACGGCAGGCGTGGCTGGCTGATCGATTTGTTGATTGCAGCGGTGACGGTGACCTCGCTGCCCACGCAGGTTGTCAGTTCGATGTAGGGACCGGCGCGGATTGCACCTGTCAGCCCATGTCCATGTTGGCCTTGTTGACCGGGGTTGATCCGGACGCGATCGGACCCTTCATCCGTGAGTCCGGTTCGATTGCCAAGCGCAAGCTCCTCAAGTTGATGGAGGATAATGGCATCAGTCCGAGTTACCGGGCACCAACGCTTCGGCATCTTCACAGCGGCATCTACTCGATCATGACCAACCACGAGTATGGCGTGAGTGCCTTCGATGCCGGCGCCATTACTGAGGCGACCTTGCGCGCAAGGAAGGAGATTCATGAAATCGTCGAAGGCATGCGCAAGCTCGGTGGTGCGTGGAAGGATCTTTCGGTCGTGGCCACCGCAGAACAGATCGGCGTCCGCGAGGGCCGGCGAATTCGCGGACGATACGAGATCACCGCGGAAGACGTCGGGAAGGGATTGCGACACGAGGAAGCCGTTTGCCGGACGCGTTTTCCGATCGATGTCCACGCGCTGAACAAACTGGGCAACAAGGAGGTCGATCGGAATTTCAAGTCGGGCGGTCATAAACCCTACGACATTCCTTATCCGTCACTGGTCGCAGCGGATGTCGAAGGATTGCTGATGGCCGGACGTTGCATCAGCGGTGACTTCGTCGCGCACTCCAGCTATCGTGTCACCGGCAATTCAGTCCCGATGGGCGAAGCCGCCGGACTGGCTGCGGCCAAGTCGATTAAGAAGGGCAGGATGCCACATAGGTTGAAGTGGCAGGAGATTGTGGAGGGGTAACGCCAATCTGAGTCGTCGCCCGGTTGGCACACACCCCAAAACCACCTCGAATCAACTTCCTTCCCGCTCTCTGATCCGCATATTCTAGCGTCGAGATGAAGGAGTTCATCAGCAAGGCCCTGGGTTCTGTGTCGGAGCCTGGGATCAGGCGACATCGGCTGTTCCGAAAAAGCTGGAAGTGGTGCGGGACGCACTGGGTCAAATTCCGTACGTCGGTGCGTTGATCACCTCCGGCGCGGATGAAGAGCACTACTTCATCGTTCCGTATCGGCTGGCCGAGCATGGATACGCATTGCACAGCATTCGCGTACTACCCACCGACGTGCCACCCATCAATGGCCTTGAAAAAAGGCGCTATTTTCACGTCCAAAACGATCAAACGGATGAGCTGATTCGTACGCTCTTGCTGAACACCGCCTCGCCCGTCAAACAGGAAGGCAAAACGAAGAAACTGGTAAATCCCGTGCTCCGCCAGTTCGAGATTTCACTCAACTCCCAGGAGAATGAAAACGATCCTCTGCTTGGTTGCGACTTGAACGACCTGAGCTTTTCAGTCGGCGACCAGCGGCATATGTCGCGCGGTACTGAATCAGTATGAGGAATTGATCGGCCAACCGGACAAGCACGACGAGGCGCACCTGCGGGAGCAGGAGATCCGCTGGTTGAAACTGATGCGCGAACTGTCCGGCATCCAAGCCCGTTGAACGCCGTCGTTTCCAGAGGGGAAGCCCGGAGATTCGTTTCGCGTCACCGTGAGTTGATAGCGATCAGCACGACAGTCGCCGTGTCGCTGATCGTTCTTCGATACGTTGTGCGCAACGATGGCCCGGGTGCATGGATTTCGAATTTGCCCGCCTTCGCCTTCGACCTGAACGCCTTGCTGCGCTGGAGTGGTGGCAGCGTGGTCTTCTATCTCGTCGTTCCACTTCTGGTTTGTTGTTCCCTCAAGCTCTCACCCAGTGATCTTGGCTGGAATCTACGTGGATTGAAATCACATGCCCTGGTTTACCTGTGGTGTTTCCTCCCGATGATGGTGTTGATCTTTCTCGTTCTGCACCGGCCGGATTTCCAGGCGACGTATCCGTTTTATTCCAGCCCCGGGAGCTTCTTGTCGCCTCATAAGTAAATGACACCCCAGAAGGTTCGGTTGAGGTGGTTCGTTGACTCATAAGTCATGACACCGTGGGTTCCTGTTGCGCGGCGTGAACCGCACTTTGGGACCTGTGTCGGCGGTGCTGGTCATGCTGTTTCCGTATCTGATGATTCACTTCGACAAACCGCCGCTCGAAACCTGCGGTGCGTTGATCGCCGGGGTCGTGCTGGGCGTTCTCTCGCTCCGCACCGGGAGTACCTCGGGCGGGGCGGGGCTTCACATTGCTGTAGCCTGATAGATGGTTGGATGCGCGCTCTGGCGAGAGGGGTGGTTTGAAACACTCGATTGACCGGCGCCGAGCGCTCAGCAGCGGGTAGGCCAAACCGGATGAAATTCGCAAATTCGTTCTTGCGCTAAATCCGCCCGTTGCATAGACACACGCAAAACAAACCGAAAATCACATGTCCGAAGAAAATTCTATCGAACCCAAAGTAAAGGCGATTGTTGTCGAGCAGCTCGGCGTCGCTGAGGACCAGATTACCCCGGAAGCAAAATTCATTGAGGATCTGGGCGCGGATTCACTTGATACCGTCGAACTCATCATGGGCCTCGAGGAGGAATTCGGCATCGAAGTTCCCGACGAGGAAGCCGAGAAGCTGATCAGCGTGGGTGACGTGATTCGTTACATCGAAGAGAACGCGAAGTAAGCGCAGCAAATCTCTCAGGCAGCCGGGTACAGCCCGCGCTGCCTTTTTCTTTCTATGGCCACATCGATCGCAGACCGCAGGATTGTCGTAACAGGTATTGGCGTGATCAACGCGCTGGGGCAGGACGTTGATGCCTTCTGGGACAACATCGTCGCCGGCAAATGCGGCATCCAGAAGATCGAGGCCTTCGACGTCTCGGATTACGCCTGCCAGATCGCGGCCGAGGTGAAGGAGTTCGATCCCAAGCCCGCGTTCCCTTCGCCAAAGGAAGTGCGCCGCACGGATCGCTTCACGCAGTTCGGGATCTTTGCAGGCTGGAAGGCACTGGAACATTCCGGGTTGAACATCGAAGAGTGCGATGCAGATCGCATCGGTGCCTTCATCGGCTCGGGCATCGGTGGACTGGCCACCACCGAAGCTCAGAAGGAAATCCTTCTCAATCGCGGACCTGGCCGCATGTCTCCCTTCACGATTCCCATGCTCATCCTCAACATGGCGTCGGGAATCTTCTCCATGTATTACAACCTGCGCGGTCCGAACGTAGCCACTTGTTCGGCTTGCGCAACCGCAACTCATGCGCTGGGTGAGGCGTGGCGCACGATCAAGATGGGCGATGCGGATGCAATTTTTGCCGGCGGCAGTGAAGCCGCTGTCGTTCCGATGGGGATCGGCGGTTTTGCGGCTATGAAGGCCTTGAGCACGCGCAACGATGACCCGCAACATGCCTCGCGTCCCTTCGACAAAGATCGCGATGGATTCGTGATGGGAGAAGGTGCGGCTGTTCTGCTGCTGGAAGAACTGGATCACGCCAAGAAACGCGGGGCCACGATTTACTGTGAAATCGTCGGCTACGGAAATACGGCAGACGCCCACCATCTCACCGCTCCCTCACCGGAAGGCGAAGGCGCGGGTCGCTGCATGAAGATGGCGCTCCGCTCCGCCGGTCTGAATCCCGGGGACATTTCCTACATCAACGCCCACGGAACCTCCACGCCGCAAGGCGACATCTGCGAAACGCAGGCGGTCAGGGGCGTGTTCGGCGACCATGCCAACAAGCTCGTGGTGAATTCCACCAAAGGCGCCACCGGTCATCTGCTTGGAGCTGCCGGCGCATCCGAGATGGCCTTGTGCGCCATGGCACTGCAGAAACAGATTTCGCCTCCCACGATCAACATCGAGAACCAGGATCCTGAATGCGATCTGGACTACGTCCGCGAGGGCGCGCGGGAAATGAAAATCAACGCGATCCTGAACAACTCGTTCGGCTTCGGTGGCCACAACGCCACGGTGGCAGCGAAGCGGTTCGTTTGAATCGTATTCGTGCTTGGTTCGCGGCGAGTCGGATTTGCCTGCCTGGGCTTCACTGAAGTGGCATTCCCCCACGCCCGCATCATTGCTTCGGCAGCTTCACCTCGACGGTCTGCACGACTTCACGGTCTCTCGGCAATTGCACGAGATACTCAAACTTCGTACCGACCGCCCCGGAGGCAGCCTTCTTCTGCTGGAGCGTGAGGTGTGGGTTGGGGCCATCGGTGAATCCTGGTGTGACCCACTGGTCGTTGCAGATGAGCGTGCCGAATTTCAAGCCGCCGGTCTTGAAAACAATGTCTTAGGTGCCGGGTTCGGTCCAGTTCGCGTCGCCATAGGTGAGGCAGCGTTTGGCATAGGCGTTTACGAGTTGGCCATTGGCATCAACGATGCGGACCTGGTTGAACACCTTGTCGTTCTGCTTCCAACAGGTGCCGATCAAGCCGGTGAATTGGTGCTTCTTACAGAGCAGTAGGCACTCTTCGAATGCGACCGCGACCTTTTTGTTGGTCGAAGTTTCCGTAATAGCCGCTGAGCATGCCTTCAGGAAACACAATCCAGTTCGCGTTCTCCTTGCCGGCCTGGTCGAAGGCTTTTTTCACCTCGGCAAGATTCGTATCGACATCGCGTGTGACTTTCAATTGCGCAATGGTGATGCGATGAGTCCGCGTTTCAGCTGCATGGGTGGCAAGCGCGAGGCCGGCGGCGAATACAAGAACGGCAAGGCGCATGCGTTTTATTCGGCGATGAGCTCCACGCCAGAGAGGATGGGCTGATGGGTGGAGGATGGCGATTTCTTGAGCACGATGTCCAACGCATCAGCGATGCGAATGCCGGCAAAGCGTTTGACGATACCGCGATTCGTCCCTGTGGACTTGGCGAGATCGAGTTCACGGACAACCGTGCGCCCCTGGAGTGAAACATCGAAGACGCGTTCACCGGGATTCAACGAATCGGGTTCGCTGAAATAAAGCAGGACGGAGAAATCTCTCCCCGGTCCGGTGTTGTCCGGTCGCAGGTTTGCCAACTCCGGTTGCTGGAGCTGAATCACCAGGCGAGGTGCTCCATTGCCGGTAGATTCAGCCACGCGTTTGCCCGTGCCGGTGATGATGAAGGCGATCGAATTGCCCGGCTTCCAACCGGGACGATTGACCACTTCTGAAACTAGGCGGGATACGTCGGGCGTGGTTTGATCCGCGCCGGACACGCCGGTCTTCTTCCACGGTTTGGGAGACCAGGTGACGGATGCCCGGGTCAGCTTGCGGCTGGAGAGGCTCTTCTTCTGGGCGGTGAATTCCTTTGCGTTGTCGCTTGCTTCGGCGCGGATGGTGAGGCGGGTGGTTTGGGACCCGGTCTCATCCACTGTGAAACGGATGAACGAAGGAGGCACAGTCGCACCGCGTTGGAGCGGGATCTTTCGGAAGCGAACACCAACGGTTTGTTTGCTGCCGTCCTCGGTGAGTTCCAGGTCGCTGCTGGTCAACGTCACGCTGCCCTTGGCGGATTCTTCCGCGGTGTCGCTGCGTTGATCGGCGGCCAGCGTTCCCGGTGAGTCTTTTACCGGGCCCTCTGTTTTCGGACGAATCGTAATCGTCTGAACGTCGCGCGCGCCCGAGGCCATGACCCAGGGCAGATTCGAATCCCTGATCGTCGAGGTGTGCTGCCGGAAATAACCAAGTTTCTCGCCGGTCATCTCGATGTCGATGAGCGGGGAGCGTCCACCAACTGAGGGATAATCCAGCCACATGGTTCCGTCCTCAGACTGGCGATCTCCGGGAGCGCCAAAGTTGATCCCGATGCGTTCGATGGTATCGGTGCCCTTGTCTGCGCCGAGCAGGCTGGTGGTCCAGAGTTCGACTTCCGGCATGTGGATCAGTGCGAGGGAAGTCTGGTTCTGGTAAGCGCAACTGCATGTCCGCGTGTAATCGGGCGCATTGAGCACACCGTTGGCAACAACGAGGTTGGCTGTGCAACCGGATTTGAACCCGCCGAAGCTGCCGATGCCGTGACGGCTTTGCAAGTCGTAGTAACTCGCGGCACCATCGCGGAAGGTGAGGAAATTCTCGCACGCAATGACGGAGTTGCAGCCTTTGCCCCGCGCGATTCGCCAGGGTTCGAGTTTGCCGGTGATGGGATTGAGGATGTTCTGATCCGATCCGTCGAGCAGGCTGAAGACGGTGCTGGTTTCGCCCAGGCCCTTGCGATTCGAGTGCTGGTTGGCATTGGCGATGATGAGTTCGTTGTGAATGATGCAGGGGCCGGAGTAGCGGAGGTTTTCGCGATCCCAGACGGTTTTGCCGGTCTTGCCTTGGTAGGTGATCATGCCCTCACCGATTTCGTCGCGCAGCCGGTCGCTGGCCTTGGCTCCGGCCTGCAGAAGGATGTCGTGTTTGGTGGAGTAACCGAGCCACGTTCCGAAGATGTTTTTCGAAACCTCCCATGAAGGCTTACCCGTGCGGGCATCCAAGGAGACGATTCGATAATCATCGGGAACGGCACGGCCTCTTCGTTTCAGTTTGTCCTCCGCACTCTTGGGCAACTTGTCGAGCAGGTAGACACGGCCGTTGCCGGCAACAATGCCGTTGTGCAGAAAGCTGTGGCGTGCCGGTATTTCCCAAAGGCGCTTTCCGCTGTGCCGGTCAAAGCCAATGAGTCCGGCGCTGGCCGAATAATCTTCAATGGTCGGTTTCACTGGTTTGTCACCGGAAGAATATCGGCGGCTATAATTCGCGAAGCCATTACCGGCGAAGAGAACGTCTTCGTAGACACCGATGAATCCCCACTGTGGTGCTTCACTTTGTCCGTGACCTTTTGTGAGTCGGATCGTTCGAATGGTCTTTCCGTTCGCCGGATCGAGCACGTGGCACGCATCACGGATCGCGAGGTAAACTGCATCTTCGGTGGCGACGTAGTTTGCACCGCGCCCATTTGCGCCGGGGATATGCTTCTGGTTGTAGGACGGATCGAGCGGGGTGTTCTTGTATGTTTCGTTGTAGTAGATGCCAAACGTACCGAGGTCCGGGAAACGCCGAATCCACAATACCCGCCCGGTATACACATCGCGGCAACTCAGGCTGTTGATGCCCTCAATGAACATCCGCCCGCCGACAACCTGTTCCGGTGGTCCGTGTCCGTGCCGGGGAAGAACATCCATGTTGGAGCTTCCACCAAACCAAAGCACACCGAGCGGCAGCTTCAACCGGCTGTCGTCTGATTTCACCGAATTGGCGATGTCTCCGTATTGATGCGTCCAATCGCCTGAATCGGGCAACGCGCCGGTGCGGAACGCGACGATATCGCGATCGTGAGTATGGATCTCCGCCCGCTCAAGGTTCGCCTTCTGAACGAGAGCGTGGGTGGAAACGGGCAAGGAAAGCGCACCTCCATACGGACGAACGGAATCGTAAATCGACACCAGTGTGCTTTTCGAAAGGTTGCGCGCGGCACTGGCTTCCAGGCGAACGAGATGAGCAATGTAAGGCGGTGCCTTGAAGCTCTTCGCTGTGCCTTGGTGAATGGTAACACGTTTTCCGTAGAGGCCTGCGGAATCGAAGTGACGACGTAGGCTGTCATTGGTCGACCGATCGGGTTCTACGACAAGGATCCGGAGTTCGCTTTCGTGAAGCACAGATTCGAGCAGCGCGAGATCATCAGTTCCGTACCAGAGACAGTACCCGTCGCGAGCGTTGGTCTGCTTCAAGAGTTCGGCCGCCCGCGAACGCGCAGGATTCCTTGCGGGTGGAATCTTCGAAGCCATGGATGGGTGAGGCGTTCCTTCACCAAACGCCATGATTTGTCCGTTCAGTGTCACGGCAAAGAGTTTTCCATTTGCAGCGAGCAGGCGCTGGATATTTCCGTTCACCTTCTTCTTCCATGCGACGTTTGATTTGTGAATCTTGTCGGCAAGGCTGATCGCCGTGAGTGAATTCGTTCCCGCTGCGTAGAGACGATTTCCTGCCTTGATGAGATCGCCCAGGCCATCGGCAGGAACGGACCCGACGGGCTTCTTTTTGGCGTCCAGGATTTGAATCGTCTTCTTCCCGTTTTTATCGATTTGTGCGGTGTAGAGATATTTATGCGTCAGCACAGGTTCATTACAGGTGAACGAACCTTTCTTCCCGGTATCGAGATCGTATGCCCGGACACCGCGGTAACGGGTATGCACGAAATACTCCGAACCATTTGCGATAACCAGCGAACCGCCGTTCCCCTTGCCGCCCGCGTTGATTTCGAAGTGGACGAATTCGCCCGTCGCGCGATCGAAAGCCGCCGGCACGGAGCGTCCGCCGGGAACAAGAAGGTATTGGTCGGTCGCCACCAGCGTTCCTTGAGGCGCGACACCGGCGAAGGATGGAGCACTGTGCGGTTGTTTGATGTATTGCGCACCCGTGCTGTCGTTCACCCATTCGACGTCTCCCGATTCTGCATTGAGCGCGTAAATGAACGTGCCCATGAAAGGCCAGATGCTGGCAGCGAAGTATACCGTGCCATCGCGAACAACCGGACCGCCACGTGCCGGCCATGCCGAGATCACGCGCTTGTTCCCGAGAACACGGAGCGACGACGGTTCGCCTCTGAACTTCCAATGCAGAGTTCCAGTTTCCGCGGACAAACAGTACAGAAACCCATCGTCGCTCGTCACATAAACCTTTCCGTCGTGTCCCACTGGTGGCAGGCGCACGGGGCCATCGGTATAGAATCTCCAAAGCTCCTCCCCTGTGTCCGTGTTGAACGCGACGACCTTGTCTGAGTCGTTGAACGTCACGAACATCCGATTTCCCAGGACAATCGGTTCGAACACCCGGTCGTACGGCATGAGATCGTGGTTCAAGGGATCATCCCAAACCTGTTCGCGCGGAGAAAACTTCAGCGTCCACTGTAGCTCAAGCTTGTCCGGCAGATGCTCGGGTGAAGCAGCCCGATGTTCCGCGTCAAAGCGCCACATCGGCCAGTCCACGGCCGGTGCCGCTCCGGCAAAACAGAGCAATACGAATGAAGTCCAGATTCCAAGTGGGTAATTCAACAAGCCGTTTCGCATCAGCCCTCGGGGTAAACGGATGTAGGGACATTGTCAATGGACGTCTCAGGCGCGCCATCGGTTGGGTGATCGAATTCCCAACTTGCTCCGCCAATTGGCTGCGCCCAGCATGGGCATCGTCGAAAGGAATATTATGAGCAAACTAACTGCCATCATCATTCTCGCGCTTGCGCTTACCTCACGCGCGTCGCATGCGGACGAATCCAATAACACCGCAAACACAATCACCAATCTCGGTGCAGTGAAGAAGCCGGGAATCTTCTCCTTGCGAAAGGGTCTCCGACTGGTCGATGTCCTGGCCACGGCCGGCGGCTTCGAGCGGCTCGCCCTGCGCTCAAAGGTCTGCATCAAACGAACCGACGGTTCACAGACGAAACTCATGGAGATCGATGTGGAGAAGATCCTTGCTGGCGACGGAGCATTTCAGTTCATGTTGGCCAAAAGCAGCGATGATGGGCTCAGCTGGTCCAGGCCGATCAACATCACATCGCAAGTGAAGACGAACTCCAACTGGTGCTCCAAGGCCCGGGGAACGGAATCACCCTCCGCGACGGCACGCTCGTGTTTCCCGCCCAGTTTCGCGGTGTGAATGATGAACCGATCAACGGCAAACCATTCTCCACCCTCATCCACAACTTCTGGTCATATCTCGTGGAGCAGTGAATTGCAGGTTGTGTGACTGCTTGGTTCTTAGTTTGTCGGGCTGATTCGTTCGAGAACGCCTCAATCAAATCCGACGGGCAGTCTCACCAGGACTATAGCCCATGAAATGTTCTGTTCGGGAGCAACCAGCATCGACTTACGGCTTAAGCATTGCTTTGAAGGTCCGTGATTCACGGGCTCCAACGGCAACGCGGCCATTGATATAAATCGCATTGCGATCCCTGCTTGTCCCATTGCCGACCATGTAGACTCCGTTCACAATCACGGGTTGTTTGCGCGTTCGATTGACTCCCTCCACACGAAAAGAGAATCCCGAATCAGGCACCTGCTGACGCTTGAGAGCATCAACGATCAACTGCGTTTCGCGTCCACGTGCAGCTGCCGGAGTTTGCGTGAGGTTCCCTCGGCCGGTGATCATTCCGTTGTAGATGGAACCGTCATGGTCGCGAATCGTCACGCGGGCGTTCTGTACGTGGAACTCAAATGAAGACATCGCTTCGCTGGCAGGCGGTGAATTTGGATCGCGCCGAAAATCGCCAGACCCGGTCTGGCTGAAGACTTGCCGCGACTTGAAAGCCGGCATGGGACGCAGCTTAAGTGCACTGGCTCGGGCTTGTTCGCGCCGGCCCGTGCTGGGCCCACTCGCGAAGCGGGATTCGTTCTTGCCCGGACGCGAGCGGGAATACTTGTAGGAACCATCCGGGGCCATTCCACCAGACGCATCGCGATCAGCCAGTTCGCTCGCTTGGTTTGCCCCAAGCCCGCTCTTGGCAAGTGTTGGCAAGAGGGACGCCGGTGCAACAATGGGTGCCGGCACGTTGGCTTGTACATTAAGCTCAGCTCGGCGCGCGCTCGGCGTCTCCGCGGGGATGGGAGTAGATTGCACGATCTGCTGTTGGAATGCCGGGGCCGGCGTGGCGGCTTTCTCCGCTGCCGAAGCTCTCACCGGTACCAACTCTTTGGCAGGAGCAACGCCCGGCTCCAGCCTGCGCTCGCGCACGTTGGCGACCGGCAACTCCAGAGGCGCAAGCTTGGGTGTTGGTTTCGGCTTGGGCCGCACCCGGGGTTTTGGCGCGGCATTGGGAGTTGCTGTTTGAGACGCCGTCTTCTTCATCGGCTCGAATGCCTCTGCGCCGT
This sequence comes from Verrucomicrobiales bacterium, assembly GCA_002715965.1. Classification (GTDB taxonomy): domain Bacteria; phylum Verrucomicrobiota; class Verrucomicrobiia; order Limisphaerales; family JAYPXF01. Next base: position 23,597 of record PBAL01000054.1, read on the forward strand.
CATCTGGTTTCGCCAGGCGCAAGTGCGCGTCTTGCTTCGATTTCTTCATGGCTGGCGCCGGAACCGGGGCGGGGGAAATGGGGGCGGTCGGCGTCGGAGCTAGTCCCGGTGCCGAGAGTGCAGCCGGTGCAACATCCGCGGACTTTGATGCCGATGCCGCTTGCGTGCGCGCAGGCGCCATGGAGGCTTTCGCCGATTCATGATCGGATTCTTCAGGCTCCAAAGGACCTTTGTCGATAGGGGGAAGCTGGGTGGGTTCGGGCGTATTCAGGAAGTCAGGCGCAGTTTTGGCCACCTTCTTTTTCTGTGGATTCTCAAACATCGTGAACACCGCGATGCAAAGCACGGCAAAGCACGCGATGCCAAAGCCCAGCTTGGGGATCCACACGCGCGACCAGTCCTTGAATCCCTGATGCCAGGCAACGGTGCGGGCAAATTGATGCGCGGACTGGCGCCCCTCTGCTTCGATCTCAGCTTCTCCGAACGTTGTCGCGACCTCCTCATGCAACATATCGCGCACCTCCTCGCGCAGACCGAACGTGGCCGCATCGGCGTGCCGCCTCATGCGGTAGTTGTCGAGCATCCGTTCGATTTCTTTGGAGGGGCTTTTGGGCATGTTGTCAACGGTTGGACGGGGAAACCTCGCTGGATTCTCCCGCAAATAACTTTTTCACCCCCACTTCGAGTTTATCCAGGCACTTGCTCAGCCGGGAACTCACGGTCTTTTCGTTCAGATTCAGAGCGTCGGAAATCTCCTTGTAACTCAGATCGCCAAAGTAACGGAGCTGGATGACTTCCTGACACGCCGTGCCGAGTTGATCCAGGGCCCGGCTGACCAAAGCAGCATTTTCAACGAGCTGCAGATTGATGTCCGGACTGCGTTCCAAGGTCGGCACATCAATGCCACGGCCTGTTTCCGGATCCTCGTCATCCAAGCTCAATGGTTTTTGCCCGCCACCGCGTTTGGCCGCATTGCGTTTTTCCCGGAAGTCGCGCGACTTGTTCGCCGCGATTCGAAAAAGCCAGGTCTGCAAACGGCAGCTGCCCTGGAAAGAATTGATGTGACGAATAAACGCGAGAAAGGTTTCCTGACAGATCTCCTCCACGTCCTCGCGCGTAAAGTCCGATGCGAGTTGGTAGATGTAGCGCCCAACCGCCGAATAGTGCTCGAGGAACACTTCATCCCACGCGGCCGGATCACCCCTCCGACAGCGATCGATCAATCTGTTCTCGGCCTTCGCGCTCACGTCGCGCGGAGCATATCAAACGCGTTCGGATTGCGAAGGTTCATTTCGATCAAACGGTCCGCCCGATTGGCTTGTTACCACCAACTGAATTCAATAACATCGATGAATTGAAGAGTCTTGAGACAATAGCGATCGCGCTGAACATCGCGCTGGGTGCTCAGCTGAACGCTGCGGATTCATTGGTCGCGCGGTGGGATTTCGATGGCAAAGACCGCATCAAGCTGACGAAGCATGGTGCAGTGACTGAGACATCGGGTCCGCTCGCACCGGAGTTTCCTCTCTTCTCGACGAATAATCGCGCTGTTCGTCTGGCCGGCAAGGGCACGCGTTTGATGTATCCGGACAAGGAGGGGCAGTTCAAGTTCCGCAATGGGGACGCAATTACGATTGAGGCATGGGTTCGTCTCGATGGCAGGAAAGTCGGCGCACCGATGTATGTGATCGGCAAGGGACGCACCCACGATGCTCGATTCTTCCGCAACAATCAGAACTGGTCGCTGCGGATCATTCACGACGGCCGAGTTGCCCGTGCCAACTTCCTCTTCGCGAGCTTCGCGGACGGTTCGTTCAAGTGGCATCGCTGGGCATCCCAAGTCGGCTTCGATGACAAGAGCGGATGGCATCACGTGGCCCTGGCATATCGGTTCGGCGATCCGAAGACCATTCGCGCTTGGATCGACGGCGTCCCTTCCGGTGGCAAGTGGGATATCGATGGAGAAACGAAACACCCACCGGTCGTTGACGATGATGCGCTTTGGATCGGCTCCGCGCTGGCTGGCAACGCAGGCAACACTTTCCGCGGCTGGCTTGATGGCATCGCCGTGCATCGAGTGTTGTTGGATGACAAGGCTATCGCTCAACGATTCAAACGCGTTGGCGGACCGCAGATCGTCAAGAACCAAGCGGAACCCACGGCAAAACCAAAACCGAAAACAAAGCCACTTCCGGAAGTCATGCCAGAGGTTGATGCTCCATCCGGAAAAGTGCTCCTCACCATCGCCGAAGGGTTTCCCACGGAATTGCGCTGGCGACATGAAGGTGAGCCGGAGCCCAAGGAATTTGTTCGCTGGTCCGGCGACGCGTTCGTGCTTCCACGCATCCCGATCCGTCACGATGCTTGGGGCATTCGGGCCGCCTGGAAAGTGCCTCTGCTTCTGCGGATGGTGGCAGATGTAGAAATACCCCAAGGCGAACAGCGATTCATGATGCGCACTCGAGCTCTCAGCCGTCTCTGGATCGACGGCGAGCTGGTGGCACGCGGCGAACCGATCACCAAGCAACCGCCCAATGGCGAGGAACCGGTCACTCCGGTTCGCAAACCTCCTCTGCCGGGACTGCGCATCGCGGGTTATCACCAGCAAGAGGTGTTTGGGACAGCAAACATCACCAACAAGACATCACGGATCGTTTTTGAAACCGTTGTGGGCGGGACACGGCTTCGACCGGAGACGGGAGAGATCCTGCTGGCGCTTCAAACTCCTGACGGGAAGTCCTATTCAATCGTTCGACCGGATGGGAATCACCTGCCATTGATCGACCAGAACGTTGAGCCGGTCTTGGAATCCATCGGCGAAAAGCTGGACGAGATGAACGACATGGATCGGCGAACGCTCGCTGCCAAGCACGATCAGTTCTGGAGCATGCGACATGACTTTGCGAAGAAGTGGGCGCAGGCGAATCCTGCACCACCCGTTCCTGAAATGCCCGGTGTCGAAAACCCGATTGACGCGTTCATTCAGGCGAAGATCGCGCGCGCCAAAGCCCGTGCCCACGCGAAGCCATTTGTGGGCACGTTCCACAAATCCATTCTCCCGCTCCTGCGTGATCGCTGCTTCCGCTGCCACGGCGAGAAGGAGAAAGGCGGACTGAAGTTGGATGAGCGCGAGCGACTTCTTGAGGCGGTGGTTCCCGGCGATCCACATGGCAGTGAGTTGATCAAACGGATTCGCACGCGGGACGAAGACGACCGCATGCCGCCAACCGGCGATCCACTTGATCAGGAACAGATTACTCAACTCGAGAAATGGATCACGAACGGCGCGCCATGGCCGGCTGCTCCCGTCGATCCGAAGTCAATTCGACTGTCTGCCAGGTTGGAAGACTCTGCGTTTATCCGTCGCGCTTATCTAGATAGTGTCGGCGTTCCACCGACCTACGATGAGGCGATTGAATTCCTCGCGGATCGTGATCCGAAAAAACGCCAGCGACTCATTCGCAAACTGACGACAGATAAACGCGGCGCGGATCACTGGACGAGTTATTGGCAGGACATGCTCGCGGAGAACCCCGCGCTCTTGAACCAGGCACAAGGCTCAACCGGCCCGTTCCGCTGGTTCATCCACGATTCCCTTCGCGACGGCAAAGCACTGGATCGCATGGTTACCGAACTGATCATGTTGCGCGGAGGCAAGTATGAGGGAGGCGCTGCGGGATTTGGCATGGCCGCGGAAAACGATTCGCCCTTTGCCGCCAAGGGTCACATCGTTGCGTCCGCGTTTCTCGGCATCGAACTGCAATGCGCGCGTTGCCACGACGCTCCCTATCACGACTCGACTCAGCGCGACTTGTATTCGCTGGCCGCAATGTTTCAGCGCAAACCCGCGAGCGCACCCAAGACGAGCCAGGTGCCGGCTGAGTTTTTCGAGAAGCGCGAACGCAGAGCGTTGATTCAGGTCACGCTCAAGCCGGGTGAACACGTTCCGCCGAAATGGCGCTTCTCAAAGATCACCGGCATCAAGGACGGCAAATGGCTGGACGGGCGGATGGAGAACTCGAAAGACAGCCGCGAGCGTCTCGCGACACTGGTCACCTCACCGGAGAACCGGCGCTTTCCGCAAATCGTGGTGAATCGAATCTGGAAACGTCTGATGGGTGCGGGCCTCGTGGAACCGGTGCATGACTGGGAGACCGGCAAGGCCAGCCACCCGCGCCTGCTCGACTGGCTCGCGCATCGCTTTGTCCGGAATGGTTACGACGCGGTCTCGATCATTCGCCTGATCATGAACTCCGACGCCTACCAACGTGACGCGATTGAGGGTAATCTGGCCGCCGTTCCGGACTCGCGCTACTTCAACGGCCCGGAACGTCGCCGACTCACCGCCGAGCAGATCGTTGACTCATTGTATGTGGTCACCGGCAACGAAATGGACATCGGTGAATTGACCTTTGTGCATGATGGCAAACGCGCCTTGAGCAATCGCCAGACTCTCGGTTTTCCCAAGCGTGCGTGGATGCTCGCCAACTTGAACAACGAACGCGATCGCCCGAGTTTGTCGTTGCCGAAAGCCAGAGCGATTGTGGATGTCCTGGAAGCCTTTGGCTGGAAAGGCACGAGGCAGCAACCCATCTACCATCGTGAGTCCGAGGCCAACGTTTTGCAGCCGGGCGTTCTCGCAAACGGCATCCTGGTATCCAGTCTCTCGCGGGCTTCCGTTTACAGCGATCTGGCGGAGAGCGCGTTGGAAGCCGAGTCAGTCGAAGAACTCGTAAACGAAATGTTCCTCCGTGTGCTTTCTCGAGAACCAATGGCGTCAGAACAGAAGCAATTCGTGGCCGTGCTCAAAGCCGGATTCGCTCAACGAAAGACAGCGAAGGAGATGATCAAACCAGTGATCGAACCTGATCCCTTGCCTCAGGTGACCTGGTTTAACCACGGCCGTCACAAGGCCAATTCCATCCAACAGGAACTGGAGCGCCGCGTTCGAAAAGGTCCGGCGCCCGATCCGCGGCTTCGGCCTGAATGGCGCAAAAGATTTGAAGACATGGTGTGGAGTTTGATCAATCATCGGGAGTTCGTATGGGTTCCGTGAATTTGAATCGGCGAGAGTTCATTGGTGGAACAGCTGCAGCGCTGGGGGGCCTTGCATTGCCGGTGTCCGGCGAAGTCGCTGAACCGATCCTCAGGGGCCAGGCCGAGCACGTCATCTCCATCTGGCTGGGCGGAGGCATGGCCCAGATCGACACCTTCGATCCCAAGCGCAAGGGCGATCCCAAGGCGCGCAAGCCGGGGTGTTATTACGATTCGATAGAAACCTCGGTTCCCGGAGTGAAGGTGACGGAACACCTCTCCAAACTTGCGCCCGTGATGGAACACGTCACTGCGGTGCGAACGGTTTATCACAACGTCATCGATGAACACGCGGCCGCGACGAACCGCATGCATACTGGCCGTCCGATCACCGGCACGGTCACCTATCCGTCGATTGGTTCCATCATCGCGCACGAACGCGGCGCAGCGGACGAAGGCGCGCCTCCCTACGTGTTGATCGGTTATCCGAACGTCACCCGCGGGCCGGGATTCCTGGGGCCCAAGGCGGGTTACCTTTACACCACCGATACCAGCCAGGGACCGGCCGGACTTTCGTTGCCCGATGGCATAACATCCGCGCGTCAATCACGGCGCAAACGCTTTCTGTCCATCCTCAAACAGAGCAGCAAGCCCACGGCTGAACGTCGTCTGCAGGATTACGATGCTGCGATCGAACAAAGCCTCAAGCTCAGCGGACCGGAGTTTAATCAGGTGTTCCAAGTCGGCGAAGAACCGGCGGATCTCCGCAATCGTTATGGTGGCGAATTCGGCCAGCGTTGTCTGCTGAGCCGACGATTGGTGGAGCGCGGCGTTCGCTTCATCGAAGTCTCCCATAACCTCAACTTCCTCAATGGAATCGGCTGGGACGTGCATCACGAAGGAATTGAAGATCAGTACCGGCTGATCCAGGAACTCGACACTGCGGTCTCCGCCCTGATCACCGATCTCAAATCAAAGCGTCTCCTCGACAAGACGCTCATTGTCATCACCACCGAATTCGGACGGCCACCTGAGTTCGATTCTCGGGGCGGGCGCGCACATCAGGGACGCGCCTTCACCTGCGTTCTGGCTGGTGGCGGTCTGTCTCACAAAGGCGCCTACGGGGAAACGGATGATTTCTCCAAGAATGCCGTCGGTACGCGCGTCAGCGTGCCGGACTTCTTCGCGACTATCTGCGCCGCGGTTCAGGTGAATTATCGGAAGAATCTCTACGACGGTGATCGCCCTGTGCCCATCACGGATCGAGGGAATCCTATTGCTTCGTTGCTCGCTTGAGTTGTCTCGCGCGCATCCACGCGAACAAGACTGGGGTGACGATCAAAACATGCACGAGGCTGCTCAGCATTCCGCCCACGATTGGAACTGCAATCGGTTGCATCACTTCGACACCCATGCGCGTGGTCAACAGGATGGGCAACAAACTGGCGATGACGGTGATCACGGTCATCAACTTCGGGCGTAAGCGGAGAACGGCGCTTTTCTTGACTGCGGCAAATATATCTGCGCGGTTCCATTCGGACTTCTCGGATCGCCTGCGGGAACAGGCCTCGTCCAGGTAAGCCACCATGAAAACGATCCCAGAACAGCCGCACGACTGACGCCTTCTTCGATGATCAGCGTGAGCGTAGATACCCCAAACATTGAGTGCGCCCGTAGGGCTTCCACTCCAACGACCCCACGTAAGCTTCTCGCTATCGGTGCTGTGGCAAAGTCCTCCACCTCCGACGGACTTCTCCCGTTCCACTCCGTGGTGACGTAAACCTGCTGATCACCGAGATCGGGCAGTGCTTAGATCGGTGTCTCCCTCAGACCCTTCCAACCCCAGGAGACAAAAAAATCGTTGCGCAAACCACCACGAGGCGGTTGCGCAACGATGAATCGATTAGACGGTTGATCACATCAACCGTTCAGGAGTGATTACTGGCCCTGAGCGTCTTTGGCGATCATTTCCTTCAGCTTGGTCATATACTTGTCTACATCCTTGTTAAACTCAACTTCAGCTGCGTCGTTCGCAACGATGACTTCGTATTTCTTACCCTCGTAGTCCTGCATAATGGAAACTTCGGCACCTTCCATTTCGTCCAAGTTTTTTCCGGTTACAACGCAAATGCTACCGGGATAAGGAATGGTCGCGTTGGGGGGTGGTCCTTTAGGTCCAGTGTCACCTCCACCGCAACCGGTCACCAAAACCGCGGCTACCGCCGTTGCAAAGAGGAATCCAAGAATGCTTTTCTTCATAATATGTTAAGAGTTCGATTAGCTGTTAATGCTTCGTGCCCAGCCTAGGCACACGGAACGGGCAAGGCAAGACCTCAAAGCAACTTTTTTGGTTTTTAGTCAGACCGAGTTCACCGAGTCTCGCGGCAACCCGGCCTCGCAATATCGCGTGCTCTTTCGCCAGCTTCTCGGAGTGCTTCATTAATCTCTGCGATGGAGAAGTCGACACTCGTCCATCGTCTGATTTAAGGCGGGGTTGTAGAATTCATAGATTCGATCCCCCTGTTTAATATAGAGCCATTTTGACTCACATAGAGGCGATCCACTCGTCCAGCTGAATCGGCAGATACGGTCCTCCGGTGGTCCTCCGGTTCTACAATTCGATCTGCAACTCGAATCGTGCGTTTGATAGTCCGATTCGTAACAATCCCAAGCGCCACCGTTGCGATTCCATGATGGACAGTTCTACTCGCCGCATCTTCACCAACCGGAATTGGAACAAGCTCCATGTTGCAAATGGTGCACAGCTCAGACTCGCCTGCGATAATCCAAGGACGCACTGAGCAATGATGCCTTGATCCCAGGGTGTTATTGTCAGCCGATCGATGGCAGCCCATAAGGAAGGTTGAAAGTATGATCGTGGCGATTCTCATTGGTTCCCCTTCAACAGAGCATTCAGGTGGCGGATTGAGTCCGCGCCACAGATGAACACCGGATGAGCGATTGCGATGTGTTGCTTTGCCACGGCATTGGCGAGCGAGTTGTTGGCCCGCAAAAGTTCGCACTTGTGGTGAATCACATCGGCTAATGTAGCCCAGCCAACGTCAATCGCGACCGAGCTTGGCGATGGCCTTCTGCCGCGCTAACCTGCGTTCGAATCTAGGTCAACTCCTTCTCCTGCTGTGCGTGAAGGAAGCGTGAGTGGACCCAATGGACAAGAGAAGTATACACATCACGCCACTAGCGCTGTCTCTGTCTGCTCGTCCTTTCCACCACCAGGGAGTTTAGTGCAGACTTGTTCGTGGACGTTATTACCAATTGGATCTGCGATAG
>PBAL01000055.1 GCA_002715965.1 Verrucomicrobiales bacterium
CCATTCGGCAAGCCCTTCTTCTCATGCGTCCGATGCTGATGCGCTCGCACAAAATTCTGGTGAAACCCCACCATCATCGCCGACCGCGAAGTCGAACAAACCGGCGAAGTCGTAAACGCCCACTCATACCGAATTCCCTCCGACGCCAACTTATCCACACGCGGCGTGGAAAGCCCCTTCGTCCCATAGCAAAAAAGATCCGGCGACCAATCCTCAATACAGATCCACAAAATATTCGGCCGTTTGTCCTCAGCTGAGATTAAAGGAAGCAGACCGGCGGACAGCAACAGGCTTAGCGATACTTTCATTTGGAAATTCTTTTTCATGGCCAAAATTGGTAGTGACGCGAGACGTTGGATCGGGCACTTGGAATTCAGAACCCGGGCGGATGAGCGTTCGCTTGTTTCAAGACTTCACGCAGGCGAATCAGGTTGGGGCGATTGAGCGACAGCGCCGCTATGGTCGCCTTCCCGGTGGCAAAGCGCCCTTCGAGCCGGATGAGATCTTCGCTCCACTCAAAGTGATTGGACCAATCTTCAGTGCGTGGATTAAACAGAGTGGCGACCTGATTGGTCTCAGGATCAATGACTGACACAATGTCACTTTTGGCATTGTTGCAACCGCCGCAGGACCACGCCAGATTCTTGGGCTCGTCAGATCCACCTTGGCTGCCGGGATGAATGTGATCGATTTGAAATCAGTCAGGCGATAATGCCTCTTGGCTGCGGCAATATTCGCAACAAAACTTTGCCCGCTCTGCTACCAGCCTCCTCGTCTGCCGGCTGATCGCCATCTCAACCCAGATCGCGAGGCTTGATGTCCAACTGTGCCATCAGGTCCTCCAAGGCCACACCGTGCCGCTTGGCAGCCTCAGCCAAACACGCGATTCGCCGCACATTGTATTCCTCCAAAGCACCGGTAAGCACAGTCAGCTCCTGATGTTCGTCACCGGAAAGGGATTCGTCCTCACGTTTATGCACCAGCTCGGCGTAACGGCTCCACCACTCATCGGAAAACCCCCGGTCGATCTCGCGCAGCAAGGCCGCCTCGGCATCCGAAAGCTTCGCCTCCGAACCGGCCAGACGTTCGGTGATCGCACTCAAGGCAAACTCCGAATCACCCACACCCGCCCGCTCGGCTTCTTCGTGCAGCCGCTCCTGAAGTTCGGAAGGAAGATCAATCGTAATCGTCATACAGACCTGCCCGGACGGTATCATGCCCCCCCGCAATTCAATTCTCCGTCAGACGCTATTCGATCACGGGAATGCCGATTCTTAAGAGATAATTAAACGTTGAATCGTAGCATTCCGGATCTCGGGTTGGATCAGATGCATCGCCGGGTGGGATGAAGATAACCATACCTTGTCGTGCTCTCGTGAGTAGCACTCGATACGCGTTACGCAGATACTCTCGCTTCTCGGCTTTGTGAACGTGCGTCCACTTGTCTCCTCGAAAACTGTGAAAGCTCCAGCCGGAATCGTGATAGCGAAGATCGGCATCCCAAGTGACACACGTCCAATCAAGCTCCAGCCCTTGCACTTGGAATTCAGTCGCCGCGTCCTCGAGGTAGTAACTTGAGCGCGTATCCTCGTTGTCGTTTAGAAACCAATGAACCGGATTGATCTCCACGCGAACGTCAATGGCATGCGGTTTCAGTCGCTGAGCTTTGGAAGAAGTCACCAAGCCGTATCGTTCCGTACCGCGAGCGTGCGTCCTGATCCACCTTTTCGCCCTATCAAGATCTCGCGTCAGCAAGATCGGATAGCGTCGGCTTAATCGCTTGAAGACCGCCCGCGCGCCGTCCTCTTCACAATCCAGAATAGCCTTCACCAGTTCAGATACATTCTCTGCCCGAAACGTACGCATCGACACGGAGAGGTGCAGACTGTCGTCAAAGTCAGTCCGGTCACGGTTTTGCACAGTGCTCAATGCCTTACCTGCAGCGTATTCGTTATCGACGAGTTGGGATGAGATGAACATCCGCCAGTCGGGAAACGATTTGTTGATGGCTTCGAGCCAGGCGCCGATTCCTGCTTCGCCCGTATTGATTTCCTGCCCACCTCCAACAAGGCACACGATTACGGCCCAATCGGTGTGTCGATCCATGCAGGAGATTAGGAATTCCGGTTCCGATTGAGAGAAACCGGATCGTCCTTTCTTCCGCTGCATGAAGTTTGCCGTTTGTTCGAGATTCCAAGCACGCTGAGCTTCATCGAACACCACGACTCGCTCTGCCGGCGGGCTGGCATCAACTAGCGCGTCGTCGCGGAAATGGTGAATGTTCTGAATGAACGCCTTGACGCTTTCGCCAATCTTGCCTTTGCGGACCTTTTCTCCGTTGGCCTTGCGACGCGAGTAATCATCTCGAGTCAGCGCCTCCCTCAGGACTTCAACGAGTGGACGATTACCGGACAGAAATACTGCGTGCGTCGGATCCGCTTCCTCACGTTTCCGCGTAGCCAGATTCAATCCTACCAACGTCTTACCCGCGCCGGGTACACCAGTAACGAAACAGATCACCTTTTCGCGATTGGCTCGGGCGGAATCCACTAGGTCCTCAATACGCTTAGAAGTCAGATTGAGATTCTTCGCACCGGCGTCGTGGCGGGCAATATCATCGACGGAATGATCGGCATAGAGTGCACAGGCGGCCTCTACGATCGTTGGGGTCGGATAGTAAGAAGCCTTGAACCAGAGATCTGCGTCAATTTCGGGACCGGAGATCCGCTCCAAAGCGGTGTTGATCACACGCCGAATTCTCGCGGTGGTAACTGTCAGAGGACGATAAACGTCGTCAGCATCCGGAACGAGATTCTCACTGCCCGACTCCAACGTCTCGGTGGCTATCAGAATCGGCAAAATCGCTGGTGCATGGCTTGCTTCATGGAAATTCTTCAGGTCCAGCGCGTAATCCCACGCCTGCACCAACGCCGCGGGATCGAACGTTTTTGCCCCGACCTTGAATTCGATTGCGAACACGACCGGACCAGAGATGACGACCACGTCGATCCTTCGTCCCATCCGCGGAATCGTGAATTCGAAGAAGATGGCGCCCGGGAGTCCCGCCAGTTGTGCCTTGAGAAGGTTAATTTGGGCCGACCAAGCGTCAGTCTGGGTTTGCAAGAGGTTGTAGCCACAGGAGGTCGTGAGCTTCCCGATAATTGATTAGCCGGATTCAGTCAGAAAATCTTCGATGCGAGCGGAATACCATGAGCGAGAAATAGTCCTCGCGACTCGACCATTCGCATTTTGAGCACCTCCCAGATTACTCATTCGGGCGCCTCCTCAAATACGCAGTAGCGCTCCTCCGTTTGGCATTTCTCGCAGCGCTTGTAGAAGTTCATCCCGTCTTTCCGAAGTTTCATCTTCCTTTCGCAAGTTGGGCAAACCTCCTTGATCGGCATATTGTTGTCGCACTGTCCGCATTTCCAGTAATAGCCGTACCTTCCCCACTTGATCATGGACTGCGTGCCGCACTTGTCGCATTGGCCGAGAGAATCGGTCTGTATTGGTTCAGCGACCGGAATAGAGTCGGCTGAGGCACCGTACGCGGCAGACTCCTCTTGAAAAGTGTCTGGGATGCTCGCGGACAAGTCAGGTGCGGTGGGCAGTGGATGTAGTGGTGTGTGTCGCCGTACCAAGAAGTAAGTCAACCGATCGAGTTCGTTGTCGTTAAATCGATATAAACCGTCGTCCGGTTTCCTGGTCGCGAGGGCAAGGATATTGTCGACTTTCCGCTAGCGTTTGTAGATCTCGCGGACTCGATCGACAACCTGATCAGCCTTCACCAACTCGGGAATGTCGACGTTCCGTGGACGGTCAATCTGACCATGGTCTGATATCGCGACAATGACCTCCATCGGACAATTGCCAAATCGCGCCTGGACCAGACCCAACATCTTAGTCAGAAGATTCTTGGCATTCTGATTCAATATCCTACGCAGCAAGTCCATCTGAGCTTTCGCTTGCTGAATTGGTGATCGCATTCCCTCCCAGCGCTTGTTCCAGAGGCGAGAGAACTCCCTCTGTTGGTTCACTAGCAATTCGGACGAGACGCTCTTGGATTCGACCACGATGAATCCGTAGCGATGCAGAATCAAATGATCCATTTGCGCAGCGTCGCCTGAATCATCAGTCAAGCGAAGGTCGTTGAATACCCGAATGTCGTCCGAGTCGACGAATACTCTACGTAGGTAAAAGGCCATTTGTTCCTCTGCCTTCGCCCCAGCTTTGGAAAACTTATCTTCGTCAGAATGTTCATCCGCATTCCTCTCCTTGCTGATCATGTTGGACAGATTGCGAATGTGACCGCGTCGGTCAAACAATAAACCGATCAGACGAAGCAGAATGCGAAGTTCTGGCGGGAGAAGATCGGGGGGAATCAGGCGCGGGATCGGCGGGTGACGCGACGGTTGCGGAAGCTGGGGTGGAGGGTGTGCCGGATCTGGGAGTGCCGGTTGAAGAAGTCGCCGGAGGTTTGTGTGAGGCGGATTGAGCGGATGTTGGCAACGTAGCGGATGTTCAACCACGGAAGGGACGGAACACGCTGACTCGGTTGCGTTCGCTTGGGAGTGCGGCTGAAGTAAAGATTACTCAGTTCTACCTGCGGTTGGATTAATACACGCAAGTTCGTCCCACCACCAGACTTCGAAAACGGGTTGCCCGCTTGGGCCATCACAATTAGCTTTCGCGATCTCTCGGATGAAGAAGAAAGAAAAAGAACCAATACCAGCAACGATTCTGACCGGTTTCCTTGGGGCGGGAAAGACGACCCTGCTCCAGAACTTGCTCACTCAGAACCACGGGTACAAATGCGCGATCATCATCAATGAGTTTGGCGAGATCAGCATCGACAATCAGATCCTGCTCAATGTCGACGAGGATGTGCTTGAGTTAAACAACGGCTGCATCTGCTGCCGCGTTCGGGGGGATCTGGTGAACAGCGTTCTGAATCTGGTCAAGAAGGGCAAACGATTCGACTACCTGCTCGTCGAGACCACCGGCTTGGCCGACCCGAGCCCCATTGCCTACACCTTCATGCTAAAAGAACTTGCCGATCACGTGAGGCTGGATTCGATCGTGACCGTCGCCGACGCACGTCATCTGGAATCCATGTTGGACAAGGCGCCGGAAGCCGCTCCACAGATCGCGTTCGCCGACGTCATCCTTTTGAACAAGACTGATCTCGTGGAACAGCCCGACCTCACCCGGGTGGAGAAACGCATCCGCAAGATGAATGCGCTCGCCAAGATGCATCGCACCGAGCGTTCCAAGATCGATTTCGGCAAAATCCTCAACACCAAGGCGCGTGATCTGTTCACCGAGGTGGAAGTGCAGGAAGAACCGCACGCGCACTCACACGATGCCGAATGCCAGGACGAAGACTGCGATCATGAGGATCACGATCACGAACATCGGCATGACGATGAGGTGAAGTCGTTCTGCATCACCGAGGAACGTCCGCTTGACCTGAAAAAGACTGAGCAATGGCTGAACGAACTGCTGGGCACGAAGGGCGAGCAGATCTATCGCTCCAAGGGGATTCTCTATATTGCGGGCAGCGCGAAACGCGTCGTCTTTCAAGGAGTCCAGATGACCTTCGACGCCGTACCGGACCGTCTGTGGGATATTAATGAGAAACGAGAAACGAAGTTCGTCTTCATCGGCAAGGAACTGGATGAACCCGGTATTCGCGAGGCCTTCGCCCGGTGCGTCGCCGAGCAAGCCGGTGGCGATTGACCCCACAATGAAGTAGATTTACGACACGCCATGCCGCTTTACGAATACGAGCACGTCGAGAACATCAAGGGCCGCTGTGGCGGGACGTTTACCCTGCGTCGGCCCTTGGATGCACCGGAATTGAAGGTCTGCCCGGCCTGCCGCAAGCCCGTAAAAAAGCTCCTCTCGACCTTCAATACTCCCAAGTATTGCAAGCCATTCAGCCTCTCGCAGGCCAATGACGCAGGATTTACCGTGTTGAAGAAGGAGTCCAAGGGTGAATACAGCGTGCACAAACCCAAGCGAAACACGCCGGGGACGTAATACCCTGCAACACAGGGATTTGGAGATTTTTCGCGCAAAATAACGATTGCGTTCGGACTTGATGTCACGGCATGATTCGTAAATAGTTTTTTGCATTAACCCGCTCAACACGGTGCAAATAACGGCCATATGGCACGTCGGCGCTTACAGGTTTTTTACGAGGGTCGCGTGCAGGGCGTAGGGTTCCGTTACACGGCCAGACGCACGGCAGCCGGATTTGAAGTGACCGGGATCATCCGGAACCTGGCAGACGGCCGGGTGGAACTGATCGCCGAGGGCGAGCGCGAAGAGCTGATCGAGTTTCAGCAGGCGATCCGAGATGCCGGACTGTCCGCCCACATTCGAAACGAAAAAGAAAACTGGACTGATACGAAGGACGAATTCAAAGGATTCGAGATCGTTGGGTAGAATTTGAAATGAAATACGCGGTCATTGCAGACATCCACGCCAATTGGGAGGCGTTCCAAGTGGTCCTGGAAGATGCGGAAAAGAACGGGTGCACCCACTACTGCTGCCTTGGGGATGTCGTCGGCTACAACGCAAACCCCAAGGAATGCCTCGATATCGTTCGGAACATGGGCATGCCGGTGGTGAAGGGCAACCACGACGAGTACTGCTCGGTCGACTACGCGCTCGAAGGCTTCAATCCGCACGCCGCAGAGGCCGTGAACTGGACTCGCGCGCAGTTGACCGAGGAAGACATCCAGTGGCTGCGGGAACTGCGCTACATCCGGCTCGTCTCCAGCTTCACCATCGTTCATGCCACACTCGATGGACCCAAGCGCTGGGGTTACGTTTTTGACAAGCTGGCGGCTGCCGCGAGCTTTACCTACCAGAACACCGGAGTCTGCTTTTTCGGACATACCCACGTTCCGGTTGCGTTCGTGCGCGACAGCACGGTTCGTGGGGGCACCTACTCCAAATTCAGCGTGGAACCGGGCAAGAAGTACTTTGTCAACGTCGGCAGCGTCGGACAGCCCCGTGACGGCAATCCGAAGAGCGCCTATGTGATTTACGACATGGAAGAAGGCACGATCGAACAGCGACGTCTGGATTACGACATCGCCACCGCACAGGCCAAGATTCGCGCAGCCGGACTTCCCGAGCGGCTTGCAGGACGATTGGCGCTGGGCAAGTAAGCATTTTTGGAATATCTCCCGGGCGGATTCGTCATGGCTTTGCGGCCGCGAATCCGCCCTTTTGTTTGCCTGTTGAAGATTCTCATCGTCAAACCCAGTTCGCTCGGCGACGTGATCCAATCGTTGCCCGTGCTGCGCTTGCTTAAACGAAAGCATCCCGATAGCGAAGTGCATTGGTGGTTGGCGGAAGGCCTGTTCCCGCTCTTGGACGGAGATCCCGACATCGATCGACTGATTCCCTTTAATCGCGACGATTGGAAATCGTTCCGCGGACTAAGGCGACTCACCTCAACTCTTCGCGAAACGCGCGCCCGTCAATACGATCTGGTAATCGACCTCCAGGGATTGGCTCGAAGCGGAGTTTTGAGCTGGCTGACCCGTGGCGCCGTGACCGTCGGCATCGATCTGCGAAGCGAAGGCGCGAGAATGTTCTACGACCGAGCCGTGGCGCGTCCCGCTGAACCGCACGCAGTCGATTGGTACCTGAACGTTGCCCGGAGCCTGGACCTGGATCTCGACGCGGAATTCAACTGGATACCCGTGCGGCAACTGCAACGTGACGAAATCCTACGCTCCCATCCGCTGCGCGGAAAACGGATCATCGGTGTTGTTCCCGGTGCGCGTTGGACGAACAAGCGCTGGCCGGTTGATCATTTCCAAGACGCCATGGACCGCATGCGCGCACCCAAGACCGCATTTGCGATCATTGGCGGGTCGGAAGACCGTGAATTTGCGGACTCGCTGACCCAGCGCAAAGACGCCGTCGATCTCCTCGGCCAAACATCGCTGCCGCAGATGATAGAATGGGTTCGCCGTTGCGATCTGGTGATTACGAATGACACGGGTCCCATGCACGTCGCAGCCGCGTTGTCCAAACCGACCGTGGGACTATTCGGTCCCACCCGCCCAGATCAAACCGGGCCATACGGCCAGGTGCGCAACTGTCTGCGCGTTGAACTGCCCTGTGCGCCGTGCATGAAGAGCAGCTGCAACTTCGATCGCAAACTGGCCTGCCTGACCGACATTTCTCCCCTTGCAGTATCTGAAACTGCCCGGCGATTGCTGGCTTGAGGCCACGCAATTGAACAATCCACCTCCGGCTGCGTCCGATACCGGACAATGCGGCTTGTCTCTGGCCCGCACCTGACTAGACTGGAATTGTGAGACTGATTTTGCCTGCCCTCCTCGTTTGCAGTTTGGCCGCCATCCAGGCAGCCGAAGTCAGAGTCTTTCTCTCCTCCAAAGAGAATCGGTTCGTGCCCGGCGAATCCATCCCGCTGCAATTCACGCTGCGAAATCTTTCGGGCAAGGACTTTCAGATGGGCGACTCGATCGACTGGCTGGACCTTCGAGTCGAGAGTGATATGCGCTCGGCTGCCTTCCCAATCAAGCCAATCGTATATCGGACGAGCAAGCGCATCCCCAATGCAGGTGAGGGTAAAATGACGGTTGATCTCGGCGAGTTCTTTCGATTTACCGAGACCGGCCGATACAAGGTGCGCGCGTACGTGAAGAGCCGGGATTTCGAGCCGGTGTTTGTTTCCTATCCCGACTTCCAATTCGACATCGTCCCACCGAGCACCATCTGGTCGACGCCGATCGGCTACCTTCCTCCCGGTGAATCCCGTCCTATCCCCCGCGAATTCAAGATTCAAAAAATCACCCGCGCGCGAACCGTCATCTTTGCCCGCGTCGGCGTGGCGGGGACGGGGGAGTTGATCAACCTCGTTTCGCTCGGAGAACTCGTGACGGCCCGCCAGCCTGTCAAGCGCATCGACCGGTTCAGCAATCTACACGTCCTGCACCAGAGCGGTGCCCGCGAGTTCACCTACCATATAATCTCACCGAAAGACGGAAAACTACTTCGACGCCGGTCCTACGCATTTGCCGACGGCCGAGCGCCGGTATTGGATGTCGACGAAAATGGACAGGGCCAGGTGACCGGTGGCTTGCGCATACGACGCGCGACCGATATCGGCCATGCTCGAAAACTGCCCGATCGCCTCCCGCCAGCTCAAGGGGCGGATTGACATGCCTCGACTCCCCCTCGCTCTGCTGCTTCTCATCTTTGCCGGTAACGGATTCTCTGCTGGCCGGATCGGCGTTCTCCACCTCGTAAATGGTGACCGTGTCACCGGTCTCATTCTCAGCCAGGACAGCTCGCAGGTTGTCTTGAAAACGGACTGGAACCCGCAACTCACCATTCCATCATCGTTGATCTCTCGAAAGGAAATCCTTCAAGCACCGATCAAAGTCACACCACCCTCCCCTGCTCCGCCGGCCATCGGGCAGATGCGTCTCAAAGATCCCGCTCCGGCAATAACGAATGCCCCACCGGTCGCGATCCAACCTGCACCGCCCTTGCCGGTCGAAGCAAAACCCGCTCCTGAACTGCCAGTTCCAAAACCGACTCCGACTCCGGCCCCCGTCATCGTCGAGACGAAGCCAAAGAAAAAGAAGCTCAAGGGGGTCTGGTCCAACGATCTGCGCCTCGGCATTGACCTTCAATACAGCGCGATCAAACGCGCCATCGCGCACAGCCGGCTTCGCAGCAGCTACACACTGGGAAACATCCGCAATCTGGTCGACCTCAGCTACTCATACGGCAAGAGTCAGGGTATTATTTCAGCGGACAGATTCACTGGCACCATCAAGACCGACTACACTCCAAGAGAGCGCTGGTATGCATACCATCTGGGCAGCACAGGCTTCGACCTTGTGCGACGTATCGAATACCGATATCAGATTGGCCCCGGCGCGGGATATCATCTTATCAAAGGGAAGCCGCTCCTGTTCGAGGATTCCAAGTTCACCCTGAACTTCGAGTCGGGCGGTGAATTTGAAGACAAGCGCGCGACGTCTGGCATCAGCACGCAAAAGTACTTCTGGCGACTGGCGGAGAACGCGACATGGAGCATCAACGATTCCCTCACGTTCACCGAGCAACTGGAGTTCTTCCCTCAGCTAGGCGAGCTTTCAAATCACCGTTATCGATTCGAAAGCAACCTCGCCTACAAGCTCCTGAAGAACCTCACGTTGAATTTCACTGTCCTGGCAGAGGCCGATCCGGAGTCAATCACCGACTTCGAACCGGAGTCTCTTCAGGTGCGTTCCTCTCTCGGCTTTAAGTTTTGACCGCCTCTCAGGTGATCTTCCTCCACCGCAGAGAAGGGAGCTTCTCAACGGACTCTGCGTTCGTCCAATCTCTGCGGTAAAGGGAAAGACCGAGCGTTCGAAAGACGATCTGTACAACCAGCCTCAACCCGCCACTCGCGCCTCCAACCGGGGGGGGTACTTCGGCGTAGGATTGCTCCACTCGCGTCAGCAACTCGCCGATCGAATCCCAGGATTCATCGCGTGCGTTGCATTCGATTTCCTGACAGTAAAACTTCATCGCCTCCGCATCGACATGGCCCGCGCTGGTCTTCAGTGGGTGAATCGCCGGCTCGACCTCAGTCAACTTGCCGTCGGTCATCGCCTGCTTCGCGATGCCCAGCTTTTCAACTGCGTAGCCGAAAAACATCTCCACCATTTCCCGGCCAAAGTCGTCCCCGCCAAGCTCCTGAAACTTGCCAAGTGCTGCATCGTCGAGAACGGGAGCATCGGTCTGCATGTGTTCCCGAGAATTCGCCTCAAGAAGGCATTGTCAATCTTTCGCGATTCATAAACCGCCTTGCCTGAGACGGCCACGCTTGCTATCGATCCTGCCGTCCCCAAGCTCCTATGCCATCAGAACCTAAATTCGACACGGTCTACGTCAATGCCCGGCGTGAAACGGTATTTGTTCTCATCGTCTGGATCGTGTTCTGCGTCTGGGTCGTCGGCTATTGCCTGAGTGCAGGATACAATATCGATCCGGAGAATCTGAACACCGTGCTTGGAATGCCCGCCTGGATCTTCTGGGGCGTGGGCCTGCCGTGGGTGATGGCCAACGTGGTCGCGATCTATTTCGGACTGAAGTTCATGGCGGATGATCCGTTGGAAGATCCGCCGGTGGAGCAACGCACCGGGAAGAAGGAAGATTCAACTGAGGAGGAATCGAAAAATGGGTGAGTCAGATGTCATCCAGGCAGTCACCCGAGGAGGCGTTTCGTCCAACGCGGCACTGGTCAGTTTCACGATCTATCTGGGCGTGGTGTTCGTGCTTGCCTGGCTGGCGGGCAAGATCATGGCCAAGCGGGAATTCGTGAACGAGTACTTCCTCGGCAGCCGGAATCTTGGCACCTGGGCCTTCGCCTTGACCTTCGCGGCGACTGCTTCGAGTGGCGGCAGCTTTATGGGTTTCCCGGGTTTGATCTACACACACGGGTGGGTGCTGGCATTTTGGATAGCAAGTTACATGGTCGTTCCTATCGTGGCGCTTGCCCTCCTGGCCAAGCGGCTCAATCAGGTCGCGCGCAAGGCCGGCGCGGTGACTGTTCCGGAAATCCTGCGTGAGCGATTCGGCAGTTCGATGGTGGGGACGATTGCAACGGTATTCCTGCTCCTCTTCCTCTTCTGTTATCTCGTGGCGCAATTCATCGCTGGCAGCGAGATTCTCGCCGTTCTATTTCGGGACGTGGAGGTGTTCAAGAGCACCGTCAGTTGGGCCAGCGAAGCACTTGGTGATGGCTGGTGGAACGAGAAGACCGATTACACAGTCTGCCTGGTGTTCTTCGCGTTCGCTGTGATTCTTTATACGACCTATGGCGGTTTCCGCGCCGTTGTCTGGACAGATGTGATGCAGGGGTTTGTGATGGTCATCGGCGTGCTCGTCATGCTGGTTCTCGTCCTGCAACAAACCGGCGGGCTTGGGAAGGCCACACGCGAAGTGGCGAAGATGATCCCACCGGAAAAAGGCGAAGCGGTGCTTGCACTCGATGCGCCGATGGACAGCGTCGTTGAAGTGGCCGACGGCGCATGGCTTGCGATCAAAGACGACGAAGGCGAAGACGGCATCATCCGACTGGGTGATCTGGTTCGTATTCCCGCGGGCGAGACCCGTTCCGAAAAGGTCAAGGTGGTCCGAATCATTACTCCGGAAGAGATCGCAAAGATCAAACCGGACGAATTGAAAGTCCCGGTCAAGGTGGTCGAACTGGAAACCAAGCCTTACGCCTATGGCGCAGGCAAGACCGGCGGATACGTCAGCGGTCCGGGACCGGACGCGACCAAGAGTGTCGGCTTCCTGAGTGCCGGCATGGCCTTCAGTTTCTTCGTCTTCTGGGCCTTCGGTGGCGCTGGGCAACCCAGCAGTATGGTGCGCCAGATGGCTTTTCGCGATTCGCGCACTCTGAAGAACTCCATCGTCACTGTTTCGATTTACTATTCGCTCATCTATTTCACATTGGTCGTCATCTTCGTCTGCGCGCGAATCTACCTGCCCGGGCGTGAACTGACCTCCAACCGCATCATGCCTGAGTTTGCCACTTTCCTCACTGCGGCTGCGAACGTGCCGTGGCTGGCAGGACTGGTCGTGGCTGCGCCCTTCGCAGCTGTGATGTCTTCGGTGGACAGCTTCCTGCTCATGTTTTCATCTGGGATTGTCCGCGACGTCTACCAGAAACAAATCAATCCCGATGCGAAGGAGAAACAGATCCGCGTATTGACTTACACCTCCACCGCAGTGGTCGGCATTGCGGCAACGATCGCAGCGCTGAATCCGCCGGAGTTTCTCCAGACCTTGATTGTGTTCTCCACCAGCGGGCTTGCCGTTGGATTCCTGGTACCAATGGCTCTCACGATTTATTGGCCAAGGATGAACGCGGCCGGTGTCATCTCGGGGATGTCCGGCGGCTGTCTGGTCCTGCTTGCCCTCTACATCACCAACAACGTCGTGAATGGAAAGTTCGGGAGCTATCAACTCCTCGGGTTCGACTCGTTCATCTGGGGTGTGATCGCCTCGGCTGTCTTCGCCGTCGGAGGTGCTCTCGCCACCGCCCCGCCATCCGAATCACTCGTGCGCAAATTCTTCCATCAGGAAAAATCATGAAGTTTGAAGAAATGACCGCCCCGAAAATCCGCGGTCTCGACCAGGAAAACACTGTCTTCGTTCAACCCATCGCGGCTCTCGAACAACACGGCCCACACATGCCGACAGGCACGGACCGGATGATCTGCGGAGCGATCGCCCATGCCGTCGAAGAACGAAACGCTGACTCAATGCTCCTCATGCCCACCTACTGGCTCGGGGCCAGCGCACATCATCTTCGCCTGGGCGCAACGTCCAGTGCGGACCTCCAAACTTACATCGAGACGCTCTGCGAACTGGCGATTCCCCATCTTGAGAACGGTTTCCGTCGTTTCATTTTTCTGAACGGCCACGGTGGAAATATAGATCCGATGAAGGTCGCGCTTCGTGAACTGCAAAAAGACTTCCCGGACGTCCTCCTCGCCGGCGCATCTTATTGGTCGATCGCCGAGGAGGTTGTCGCCAACGGACTGGATGGCCCACACAAGTTCGTCGGTCATGCCTGCGAGTTCGAAACCTCGATGATCATGCATCTCCGACCGGAACTCGTCGTGACGGAGGAACTCCGCGACGCGGGTGAACTCGGCGCGGGCAATATCGAAGGGCTCTTCCTGCCTCGCGACATGAAGCACCGTACCAAGGAAGGCTGCACCGGCCGCCCGGATCTCGCCACTGCGGAAAAAGGCGCAAAGATGTTTGCCGGCATCGTGGATCGGGTGGATATCGCCGTGAGGGCGATTCTTGCTGAGCCACTGCCTGAACAAGCCTGTTAGCAAACGGTGAATTAGTTGGCATTCGTTGGGAACGATGGTGAGTAACCCATCGTTCCCTCGACACTCTGTTTTCACCAAAGTGGAGCCGCATGTCACTGACCCAATCCAAGTTCGCCTTCGACCTCAGCAGCGTTGAGCTGCCGGAATGTGACCAGCAATTGGTAGACGAACTGACCGGGTTCAAGGAGTTCGGGACGAAGACCATTTGCGAAACAATCTCGCATAATGGCGTGCCCGTGTCGGTATTCGTGAACGAATTCTGGACTTCCAGACAACGTGCCGGCCACAGCCTGCATGAAGTCTCCTATCGCGCATGCTTCAAGCCGCAGCTGCCCAAGTTCTTTATCGATCGTCTGACCGTCGAGGGAGATCTCGTGTTGGACCCTTTTCTCGGCCGCGGGACGACAGCATTGGAAAGCGTGCTTCTCAATCGTCGCGCGGCGGGCACTGACGTCAGTCCCTTGAGCACCGTCCTTACGACGCCGCGACTAAATCCGCCCTCAATTGACGAGGTCCGGACACGCCTCGATCAGATCGATCTCAAAACCAAAACGAAAACGCGCGAAGATCTCCTTACTTTTTATCATGCAGACACCTTGCGGGAGATCGGCTCCCTGCGATCGTATCTCACCGAACGCAATGGAAACGGGGACCACGTCGACGCGTGGATTCGCATGGTCGCGACGAACCGCCTGACCGGACACTCGCCCGGTTTCTTCTCGGTTTACACGCTCCCGCCAAATCAAGCCGTCACGATCGACCGCCAGAAGCTCATCAATGCAAAGCGAAATCAAACCCCCGAATACCGCGACGTTAAGAAAATCATCCTCAAGAAATCACGCAGCCTCCTCAAGGACATCACCGCGGAGAACCAAGCCAGCTTCGCACAATTCGGGTCGGCCCAACTCATCACCGGGTCGGCCGATTCAATGAAATCAATCGAATCCGACAGCGTGTCCCTGGTGGTCACCTCACCGCCCTTTCTGAACGTCGTGCAATACGCCACGGACAACTGGCTGCGTTGCTGGTTCAACGGGATTGACGCCGACAGCGTGCCAATTTGGAAATACACGAGCGTCAAAAAATGGTCCAATGCCATGACCGGTGTATTCAAGGAATTGGCCCGCGTTCTCAAACCCGGGGGGCATGTCGCATTCGAAGTGGGAGAAGTGAGGAACGGTGAGGTGAGACTTGAAGACCACGTGATCCCGGCGGCGCAAAAGGCTGACCTCGCTCCCGTGCTCGTCCTCGTAAACGCCCAGGAATTCACCAAGACCGCAAACTGCTGGGGCATCGACAACAAAACCAAAGGCACGAATACCAACCGCGTGGTCGTGCTTCGTTGCGACAAGTAGCGGCCAGCTCATGGCGGCCGAAGCCGATGGGGAGTTCTCACCAACCGACATTCTCTATGCGGGCGAGATCGGACTGGTGGTCGATGACGTGCCCTCCACTGTCAACCTCGCTCAACGTGAACTCGGAATGCACGTCTGTCGCCGAAGCCGGAGCGATTACTTTGCCGCCCTGGGCTACGAATATGCCCTGTTGATTCTGGTTAAACGGAATCGACTTTGGACGCCCGACAAGAAACGCAAAGCAGGGGTGCACCCGGCCAGCGCCCTCATTCGCTCATTCAAGACCGGCGCAATGGTCTCGAAGGATCTTGGATATCACGTGACCACGGGCGCGAATTAGCTACTGAAATTTCATTGGCCATGCCCGACTGATCGCTATCGTTCGGTCATTCAATGAAACGCAGCACAGACCGAATTCTCACCACCCACGTAGGGAGCCTCGCCCGCCCTCGAGACGTCCTGGATCTTCTGTGGGCCAAGGAACGGGGCGACGACTATGACACCAAGGTATTTGAGTCGTCCGTCCGCGATGCCGTCTCAGACATCGTCAAAGGTCAGACGGATGCCGGGATCGATATTGTCTGCGACGGAGAACAGAGCAAATCAAGCTTCCTGACCTATATCGCCGAGCGCCTCGAAGGCTTCTCTCCCAGCGAGAAACAAGGCGAAGACCTGTGGGTCGATTCCCGAGAGACCATTGCCTTCCCCGAATTCTACGAAGCTCACCGCAATGCCCGTGAGGGCCTCGTGGCCAAACCGATCAAACTCGTCTGTTCCGGCCCGGTCAAATACTGCGGGCACAAGTCGGTCGCACGGGATATTGCGAACGTGAAAGCAGCATTTGAAACGAATGGCGCTGAAGAAATCTTCATGAGTGCGGTCTCCCCGTCGGACGTGGAGGGACAGCAACCCAACGAATACTATGACTCGGAGGAGGCCTACCTCTTTGCGATCGCCGATGCGATGCATGAGGAATACAAGGCCATCACGGACGCGGGAATCGTTCTCCAGATCGATGACCCGCGCCTGTTGACTTACTACATTTCCCGCCCGGATCTCTCAGTCGCTGATTGCCGCAAGTGGGCCGAACTCCGCGTCGAAGCTCTCAATCACGCATTGAAAGGCCTGCCTGAAGATAGAGTGCGCTTCCATACTTGCTACGGAATCAACATCGGCCCCCGTGTCCACGAAATGAATCTTGCCGATATTGTTGACATCATGATGAAGGTGAACGCCGGCGCGTATCTATTCGAAGCCGGCAATCCGCGTCACGAACACGAATGGACCGTTTGGAAAGATGTGAAGGTGCCCGAAGGCAAAAGCCTCATCCCCGGCGTCATCTCCCACTCGACGCCGCTCGTCGAACACCCTGAACTCATTGGCCAACGCCTCATCCGCTTCGCCGAAGTCGTCGGTCGCGAAAACGTGATGGGCGGCAGCGATTGTGGATTTGCATCCTTCGCCGCAACGGAACAGGAGATTCATCCATCCATCGTCTGGGCCAAGTTCAGGAACCTCGCGGAAGGTGCTGAGATTGCCTCCAAGCAGTTATGGTGAACGAGAACAGGAACCACGCACTCGCGCCAGCGTCATGGACTGCGGCAGCCCTCTGCCGCCTTCGAACGCAAACTGAATCTTCGAACTAAATTCCCACAATGTGCGCTCCTGCAAGCACCACGTACGGGCAAGCGGTTCCCAATTCGCGCTCATCCGCCAAGCCACGCCCAAGGGAAAGCGGCAGAGGACTGCCGCAGTCCAAGACCTGGCGGATGCACATGCTCCTCGCGGTGCTCGTTGCGTTCATCGCCGGTGCCCAGCCGCCGAACATTGTGATGATCATCTCCGATGATCAGACCTATCGCGACTTCGGCTTCATGGGCAGCAAGGAGGCACTAACCCCACACCTCGATCGCCTCGCCTCCAAATCCGCGCGATACGTAAACGGGTACGTTCCCACCAGCGTTTGCAGTCCGTCACTGGCAACCATGCTCACGGGGCTGTATCCGCATCAAAGCGGAATCCACTACAATCATCCACCTCCGGGCAATCGAGGATTCAACCAGATGGCTTCGGTGAAGGAATACCTTCGCGTTCGCAGCAGATCCTATTACCTCATCAAGTCCACGCGAACGCTTCCGCGGATACTGGCCAACGAAGGCTATCGCTGCCTGCAAACCGGCAAGTTCTGGGAAGGCCATCATTCAAACGCCGGCTTCACGGATGGCATGACCATTATGACAACTCCTCCCGGCCAGACCATTGGTGGCGTCCGCACCCTCGCAAGCGGAAAGAAAACCGCCCACGGCAACGGCGACTGGGGGCTCAAAATCGGCCGCGAAACGATGAAACCGATTTATGAGTTCATCGACGAATGCGCCGGCAAGACCCCTTTCTTCATCTGGTATGCACCTTACCTGCCGCACCAACCCCATGATTCACCGGAGAAATATTTCGACCTTTATCGTGGGAAGAACATCCCCGCACATCGAATTCCCTACCTGGCATCGATCTCCCAGTTCGACGACACGGTCGGAGAGCTGGTGAACTACGTTGAGAAAAAGGGCCTGATAAAAGACATGCTGTTCGTTTTCGTCACTGACAATGGCTGGACGCCTGGCACACGCAAACACAAGAGCGCGAAAAACTTTTTCTTTCACACGAAGGCAAGTAAACGTTCACCAAACGAAGACGGACTCCGAACGCCAATTCTCTTTCGTTGGGAAGGCGTCATCAAGCCCGCCACCCATGAACAACTTTGCAGTTCGATCGATCTCGTGCCCTCTGTTCTATCAGCAATCGGCATCGAACACAAAATGCCCGGACTTCCCGGCGTCGATCTCATGGTCTCCGCCAAGGGAATCGCCAATCTCAAACCTCGTCCGATTTTCGGCGAAATCTACCCAGGAGATGCCAGTTCTCTCGGGCATCCCTCCCGAGACATCGCCTACCGCTGGGTGCGCGAAGGAGATTTCAAATTGATCGTCCCGCATTCACACAACGGTGAAAAGCCATGGGGCGGATACGTGGAGAAAACTTCACTTTACCAGGTTCGTCGTGATCCATCTGAACAAACCAACCTCTCGAACAATCCAAAACACCAAGCCCGCCTCCAACGGCTGAGAACTCTGTTGGACAACTGGTGGACGCCCGGCAATAATTCGGCCGTTCCCAAACCTGAAACCACAGATGGACACAGATGAACACAGATACTGGCGTCAATCCGCGAGCGAGCGGTGCGTCGATTGTCTGCGCACTGAGCGATTGAATGTCATTCAGCTTATGCCATCCCTGATGCCCCATCTGTGTAAATCTGTGTGCATCTGTGGTTAAAAAGATTCATTCCATGAACAGAAGACAGTTTACCAAGCAAGTCGCCCTCGGCACGGCCGCCCTCGCACCCTCAACCGGCTTCGCGAATGCCGCGAAGAAAAGTGAGTTCAAGTTCCGCTACATCGTTGGTTCCTCGATGTATGGAAAAACCCCGCTCAGCGAAATCCTCCCTGACGTTCGCAAGACCGGAGCCGCGCACATCGACATCTGGCCAAAGGTCCACGGCAACCAGCGTGAACAGATGGAAGAATTGGGCCACGACAAGTTCGCAACCATGCTCAAGGAACATAAGGTCAAGCTCGGCTGTCTCACCCATTATGACCTCGGCCCTTTCCGGCTTGGCAAGGACATGGCCGTGGCAAAGAAGTTCGGCTGCAAGATGATGGTCTGCGGTGGCAGCGGTCCAAAGAAACTGAAGGGTGACGCGTTGAAGGCGGCCGTGAGAACTTTCGCCGACAAGATGAAGCCGCACCTCGAAGTCGCCGAGGAGCATGATGTCACCATCGCGATTGAGAACCACGGAAACAATGTCATCGATTCACCGGACTCCCTTCGCTGGCTGATGGAATTTCGCTCCTCGAAAAACATGAAGATCGCATTCGCTCCGTATCATTTCGAAAACCTCGGGATCGACGCGGCCGAATTCGGAAGACTCATCGAGGAGTTCGGAAACGACATTTGCATGTATTACGCCTGGCAACACGGCATGGGTTGCCACAAGAAGCTCCCCAAGGAACAGGAACTCCTTCAGATGCCCGGACGTGGTGACCTCGACTTCGGCCCCACCGTCGCTGCACTGAAGAAAGTGAACTACAGGGGATTCACCCAGATCTTCATGCATCCCGTTCCACGCGGCATTCCGATTCTGCCCACCGCAAAGGAAACCACCGCAGAGATTAATCGCGGTCGCGCTTATCTCGAGAAACTTTTAAAATCTGTCTGATCAACACGAACAAGAATGGAAAACAAAGTACTCATCATCATTGGCGATGCCACCGAAACGGTGGACACCATGTATCCCTACTTCCGCCTGATCGAAGGCGGTTACAAACCAGTCCTCGCGGCACCGGAGAAACGCGAATACCAGATGGTCATGCACCAGGTGAAACCTGGCTGGACAATCACGCGCGAGTGGGAGGGCTACTCCATGCATGCAGACATCGCCTTCAAAGACATCAAACCCGAAGAGTATGTCGGCATCTTTTTCAGTGGCGGTCGCGCGCCGGAATACATCCGCGATGACGAAGACCTGATCCGCATCACCCAATACTTCTTCGACAAGAACGCCCCGATCGCCAGCGTTTGTCATGGAGTGGAAATCCCCGCGCGCGCTGGTCGTGTCAAAGGCCGTAAAATGGCGACCGTTCCAAAGTGCCAGTTCGACCTCGAAGTCTGCGGTGGCACGTTTGTAAATGAGGCTTGCGTGGTGGACGGAAACCTCGTCAGCGGTCGCACCTTCTGGGATCACGGTCACTACATCGGTCCATGGATGGATCTCCTCGACAAAGCCCGCGACGCTGCTGGATGAAGGTGCGAGGGACGAGTGGCGAGGTTCGACGGGGCTGGCGCTTCGCCGTGTTCCTTTGGCTGGCTGCAAGTTCTGCCACTGCTGCACCCGTAGTGCTCTCAGTCGATCGGTTGTATCGGCCCGATCAGTCGAATCTGTCTGAGGCGGGCGAGATTCTCCTGAGCGAACTTCACTGTGTGAATTGCCACGCGCCAAGCGGCGAACTCGCAAAACGAATTCCACGCACTCGCGCGCCGCTCGTTCACAATTCGTTTACCAGGCTCCAACACGGTTACCTCGAAAAATGGCTGGCCAATCCTCATGGAACGAAGGCAGGCGCACGCATGCCCGATCTACTGCATGGTCTCCCCGAAGTTCAACGCACCGAGGCGATCAAGGCGCTCTCTGAGTTCATTAATACGCTTCCGGCAGACCCGATGGCGAATACTTCGACCATTCCCCCGGGCAATGTCGCACGCGGGCGCGAGTTGTTTCATTCCATCGGCTGCGTTGCTTGTCACGCCCCCCGCAAGGACTTTCAAAAAACGATCGCCGGCGAGCAGGTTGATTCATCGGACGTCAAATCGACTTCCGTTCCTCTGGGAAAACTCGGAGACAAATATACCTGGCACGGACTGTCCGGCTTCCTAAAGGCCCCCCATTCCGATCGCCCATCCAGTCGCATGCCGCGCGTCCCAATGAGTGAGGTCGAACTCAATGATCTCACCTGGTATCTCCGTAGTGATGAGACACCACGGGAGGCATCAAACCAGACCGGACAGCTCCGGCTGATCGGCAAGGGGCGACAATTGTTCTCCAGTCTTGGATGTGCGAATTGTCACGACGCAACGGACAATCACGGAAAAGTTACCAGCACAATCGAAGCAATACCTCTCGCGGAGCTGAACCCGGAGGGCGGCTGCCTGAACGACTCCGGCAAGGCACCTCGCTTCGGTCTCGATGAGTTTCAACGGAAGGCACTCACTGCCGCTCTCGATGGAATCGGCACACGTCCCTCAATGACGCCGACCACATCCGCCCACCGGAAACTGGTCGCATTGAACTGCTACGCCTGCCATCAACGTGATGGCAAGGGCGGCCCGGATGATCAGCGTTTGAAATACTTTGTGGCGTCGGCATCGGACCTGGGAGATGAAGGCCGGATCCCGCCAATCCTCACGGGTGTGGGCCGCAAACTTCGCCAGGACGCGATGACGCGGATTATTCAGGGCGAAATCCCCGCCCGCGACTACATGGTCACGCGCATGCCGGATTTCGGAGCCGCACATGCTGAATTCCTGGCAGCTGAGTTCGCCAAGGTCGATCACGATCCCAATGAAAAACCCACACCCCGCGATGGCGAAGAAAACCGGGTCGGCCGCAACATGTGGGGCCGCTCGCTTTTGGGAACCAAGGGCCTGAACTGCATCACCTGCCACACACTCCGCGGCCACAAGTCGCTGGGAATCCAGGCGATTGACCTGGCGCACTCCGCCAGACGACTTCGACCCGAATGGTTTCGCGACTATCTGCTCGAACCCGCCAAGTTTCGACCCGGCACGCGCATGCCGTCCTTCTGGCCGAATGGAAAAGCGATGGTCCGAACGGGAGGCTCCACGCCCCGGCAAATTGACAGCATATGGGTTTACCTGAACGAACTCAATCAATCACGCCTGCCCGAAGGCATGGAAAAGACCGGCGACTTTCTCCTCAACCCCAAGAATAAACCAATCGTCTTCCGCACCTTTATGGAGAGCCCCGGCATGCACGCCATCGCGGTCGGTTATCCGGCCGGGACGCACGCTGCATTCGACTCGTTGAATCCGCGCGTTGCGCTTGCTTGGACCGGGAAATTCCTCGATGCGGAAAGCACCTGGGACGATCGATTCACCCCGCTGGCCAAACCCGAAGGCGACAACGTGGTCGCGATCCAGCCGTTCACACCGGTTCACGAAAAAAACAACCTGACGGAATTCCGTGGTTATCAACTGGATCTCAAGACGGGAACCCCGATTTTCCTCTACGAAATTGCGAAGGTGAAGTTCACCGACTCCATTGTCCCCCATTCCGTGGGAGGCAAAAAATTGCGTCGCACCTTGTCGATGAAGTCCGGCAACGCAGCCAAGTGGATCGACGTGGCCAACGGAAACAAGATCCGCAAGGATGGACGCTACTGGGTGGTGGATGAGAAACTGAGAGTGAGCACGAGTTCAAACACCCGGGCCTTGACTGCGCAGCAGAAACACCATTTGCAGGTCGACGTTACCGACACCTCAATCATCACCTACGAATGGTGACTTTGACAGCCAACACCGAGAGACCTAACCTCTTCATATGACGCCGGATATCGCTGAGCTTCTGGAATCGACGGCTCTTCCTGACATTGTTGAAGAGTTGAGCGACCGGCTTGCCAGTGAGCGGGGCGCGCGGGCGAAGTTTTACGACGGGATCGACGAAGGTACAAAGGCAGAGTTTATCAATGGGGAAGTAGTCACGCATTCACCAGACCGAGCGAAACATATAGGAGTCAGAGGCAACCTTGAGAATCTCATATCGAACTACGTGCGAATTCATCGATGTGGAACAACCCTCTCCGAAAAGGCCCTCTGTGTCTTCCCCAGAAACGACTACATGCCGGACATTTGTTTCTGGCTTCCGGAGAAAGCAGCTTCCATTGAAGCCGATACCCGCAAATTTCCTCAACCGGATTTTGTCGTGGAAATCCTCTCCGCCTCCACCGAAGCGAAAGACCGCGGGCAGAAGCTTGAAGATTTCGAATGTCACGGAGTTGGAGAGTACTGGATCATCGATGCAGACAAACAAATGCTGGAACAATACGTTGCCCGTGAAGGACGTTTTCAACTGGCCCTCAAGTCAGGATCGGGTGAGGTGAGCAGTGAGGTCATAAAAGAATTCAAAATCGCGATTGCAGCCATTTTCGATGGCAAGGCGAACTTGACTGCCCTGGAACAAATGCTCACAGCCTGATTATTCCATGTTTCGACTGCCCACATTTATTGCGCTAGTCGCACTTTGGTCCGGAAACGGATTGATCGCCAGCGAACTCGCGGAACGCGAAACTGAGTTCTACGAGCTCCAAACTTATGAGTTCCCCGAAGAACTGAAGTTGGAGATCAGCGGCATGGCGCAACTTCCCGACGGGGATATCGCAGTCGCGATCCGCAAGGGTGAAATCTGGATCATCTCCAACGCCTACGATCCGAAGCAGGCGAACTACAAAATCTTTGCCACAGGGCTGCACGAACCGCTTGGACTCGCGTATCGCAAAGGCTCGTTCTACACGGTTCAGCGCACGGAACTGACGCGCATCACCGATCGCGACAAGGACGGAACGGCTGACGAATTCCTGACCTACGCCAAGGGCTGGGGCGTCACCGGTGGTTACCACGAATACGCCTACGGGCCACAGTTCGATCTGCGTGGCAATGCGTGGATCACCTTGAATTGCAGCATCGGCAAGGGACCCAAGATGTCAGACAACAAGTTTCGCGGCTGGAGCTTCATGGTCACACCCAACGGTGAGCTGACCCCGGTCTCCGGTGGCTTTCGTTCCCCGAGCGGTATCGGGATGAATCTCAACGGCGACATCTTCGCCACCGATCAACAGGGCAATTGGTTTCCCACCTGTCCCTTGGTTCACGTTCGCAAGGGCGCATTTCACGGTCACGCGGATTCTCTGAAGTTCACTGATCTCCCCGGTGCAACCTTCAAGATCGAGGGCAAATTGCCAACCGGACTGACCGTCGCCGAGGCCGCCAAAAAGATCGGCCCCTACAAGCTTCCTGCGGTCTGGTTTCCCTATCGCAAAGTCGGCATGAGCGCGACCGACGTCCTTTGCGACACCACCAAGGGCAAATTCGGTCCCTTCGCCGGCCAGCTCTTCGCCGGCGAATTTACCATGAGCTTCGTCTCCCGAGTCTTCCTCGAAAAGGTGAACGGTGAATACCAAGGCGCCTGCTTCCGCTTTCGTGAGGGCATGCAATGCGCAGCCCTCCGCATGGAATGGGGCAAGGACGGATCCATGTTCGTCGGCCAGAGCAACCGGGGCTGGAACTCACTTGGCACACGCAGCTACGGACTGCAACGCGTCGTCTGGAACAAGAAGATGCCGTTTGAAATCAAGACCATGGAAGCACGCCCCGACGGCTTTCGCCTGACCTTTACCAAACCAGTAGAACGGGCCTCCGCAAAGAATCCGAAGAACTACTCCCTCACCAGCTACACCTATCACTACCACTCTAAATACGGGGGAGAAGAAATCGACGGTAAGAAACTGGGTATCGCTCAGGCCAAACCCGACCAAGACGGCATGTCCGTCGACTTGAGGGTCAAGGGCCTGCGGGAAGGCTATGTCCACGAACTGGATGCATCCGAGCTAAGGAGCAAGGACGGCAAACCTCTTCTCCACACCCACGCCTACTACACGCTGAATCAAATTCCTTGACCGTAGTTCGGCTCAGTGAGGTGCGCTAGATTTCTGGACCACCAGATAGGAGACAATCGATAGTCATGTTAATGCCTCGCAAGCGATACACCAAAGAATTCAAAGCCCAAGCCG
>PBAL01000056.1 GCA_002715965.1 Verrucomicrobiales bacterium
CCAGACACCTTAACCGTTGTCCGCTCCGACTGACGCAGGTGGATTACCTCCGCAGCTTCCACGACCGCAAGGGCACACAGGGAAACCAATGACATGGCAGCCATTGTTTTTCGCCCGGTGGTCATCACTTGATCATTTCACAAACGATGATTGCGAAAAGTAAAATACCTATTCCGGAATCAATTGTTCCGGCCCTATGCTGTTCACATGAAAACGCGCATCTTCATGTTGCTCCTTGTCTGCACTGCCGGTGCGCGAGGCGATGATACTTCACGACTGAAAGAACTGGACGCGTATTGGGTTGAAGTGTCCCGCTCGGTAAAGAAAGGCGATTTCGAAGGCTACCAGGCGGCCTGTCATTCACTCGGTGTTTTGGTGAACGGAATCTCAAAGAAAAGTTATCCGCTCGCACAGGCCCTGGAGAAATGGAGGCAAGGATTTGACGACACAAAATCAGGCAATATGAAGGCGAGCGTGCAGTTTCGATTCAGCCAGCGGGTCGGCGACGCAACGACGGCGCATGAGACTGGGATGTTTCTTTATCGCTCGGAGGTTGATGGAAAGAAGTCAGCAGACTACATCCACTTCGAAGCGCTTCTCCAAAAGACGGAAACGGGCTGGAAGATCCTGATGGAATATCAGAAATCCAAGGGAACGAAGGCGGAGTGGGATGCGCTGGATCAGACCGAATGACAGACGTCCTTCGGTAAATCGCTCGAGTGTCCTGTCTGCCAGGTGATTCACACGATTCCGGATGCGATAAACGCACCGGGAGCATGGAAACCATAGTAGCCTCAGCATTCTACCCAGTGTTCTCCCTCACCAAACCCTCTCCTGCTGGGCTGTCCGTTCCCCGCAGATCCCCCCCCCCGGAGGGATCGCACAAACAGCCGTCCAAGCGGCTCACGAGGTGCGCCCGCCTTTTCCATTTACTCCTTCACCGTCACCCAGATCGGTGAGGTCCATCCCATGTTGCCGTCCACCTGTTCGATGCGGAGGTAGTAGCGATTCTCTCCGGGGAGCGGGCTGGGATCGAACCAGGTCTTCGTCATCGTTTTGCTGTTTGGCTTGAAGACGAAGTAGTTCTCTTCGTTTCGCACGAGGGTGAGGCGTTCGATCGGTGCCGTGCCTTCCACGGACCAGCTGAGCTTCGGGTGGGTCTTGGATTCCAACACACTGCCGAGCGGCTTTCCGTTGCAGGAAAACTCCATGAAGATCTTGTCCGTCGCAGCCACGGTGAGACGGGAATCCATGCCATCAAGAATTCCCTTTCGGCTGAACTTCTTCACGTAGACTCCGCCGTAGGAAATGTGAACGGACCGATGATCCGAACTCGCGTAAGCACCAAGCTTGTGTCCTTGCTTGAGCGCATTCTGATAGGTGCCGGCGGAGAACTTCCCGAAATTGCTGACCTTGGCGCTGGCGACGCGGGGTTGCGGCAGGCCGACGCCTTCGTAGGCTTCGCGAGAGCCCTGGTAGATCTCCACGATGTTTTCGAACTTGTGATCGATCTTCTCGTAAACACTCCAATCAGTGCCCATCTGACCAGCCGCAGTGTGTTCAATCGTCACGGCTCGGTTGCCGTGAGTGCGCAGCAAATCCCAGAGTTGCCACGGAGCAATCTCTCCCGGACGCACCCCGTCTTCCGCGGGCAAGGGGGTCGCCCATGGCGAGTTCTCGTAGTTCGCACGCTTGATGTAGATCACCGGCCCGCCGCGTTGGTCGAAGACGATGTTCCGATGCCCATAAGGCCATTTCTGTTCGCGTTCGTAGGCGTAGAGGGAAACGAACGATTCCGGGTTGTGGAAGACGTCGGCCAATTTCTGTGACTGCCACCACTCGTAGGCGGACATGGTCTTGCCAACCTCGGTGTGATCCGATGTCGCCAGGTAGTCCAAGCCTCCCGCATCAATCGCATAGCGAAAATGCTCAACGATGCAGCCGTCGTCCATCGTGCGGCAGTTCGAAAAATCGGTGTGCCGATGAACGTCGCCCCAGTAAAGCGTGTAGGTGCTGCCATCGATGCTCCAGGTATTGTGATCCCCGCGTTCGCGTTCGGGCGTATCGTTTGGCGCCTTGAGTGGTGTCGGCGCAATGCCTTCGATTTCAAACGGCGCTGAACCAGCCGAAGCGATTTCTGCAGTTGTATCGATCTTCGCAAGATAGACTCCTGTATCTCCTTGTTGCTTGTTCTTACGACCATCACTAGGCCAAAGCGCGATCAAGGCATTGCCCGACTGCTCCACCTCAACTCGACGATCCTGGCAGAAGGAACTGGTTCCAAGTGATCGAGCTTGTTGCCACTCGCTTCCGTCGAACTTGCTGAAGGCGAGGCGCCAGTATCCTGCGCCACGCTCGTGGCAGTAACGGAAGAACAACCAAGGATTTCCCTCCGCATCCAAGGACAGTTTCGGCACATTGATCGCGCCTGTTCCCGGTTTTACCGGATCGACGACGAGATTGGGAATCAACTGGGTCACATCGGAAATCTTGTCGAGTTTGCCGGATTCAGGATCGAACTTCACCAGCTTGATCCGCCGGTCATAGTTCAGCCCGCCTCCAATCTTGCGCCACTCGGATCCAAGGTCTTTGCCCCATCGAACCGTTCCCTGTTCATACGCGACCCAGAGTGACTTCCCATCCTTTGTGGCAACGGCCGAACCACGCGCCTCATAATGATCCGTCGCAACAATCGGCTGCACGCTGTGTTCGCCATTCGGCTTCAGCCGGGTGAGGAACAAGTCGTAGTCGCCGTTGCGGTAGCTGTCGTGAACGATCAATGCCTCGTCGCCATTGCCAAATGCTAATCGAGGTTCCCAATCTCGTTCGCCGTGGATTTCAAATCGTCGAATCTTCCGGGTGTTGCCATCGATCAAACCCGCGTGAATCCGGGAACTGCCCATGCGCAGGTTTTGCCAGACCACCCAGACACGCCCCTTTCGATCCGTCTTGGCATCGGCGAAAACGTGGTTTCCGGAATCGGCGGCCACGACATCAGCACCGTCTCCCGTCAGAGAACGGCGATATAGACGCCATTGACCTGATTCCAATTGAGACCAAAACACCCAGATACGTCCGTTCTCTTCACGCGCCAGCGAAGGCTGCAGAACGTTCTTCGTTGCTTTGGTTGAGATGACCTGTGCCTTGGAGAACTTGCCGTTCACCACCCGGGCAAGCTTGAGCATGTCCTTGTTCCCGTCGTGCTCGACCCAGGCCACCACTGGGTTGCCATCCGAATCGAGACACATCGCCGAGAAATCCTCATGAACGGCCGGTTTGTTCAGTGAAGCGAAGGGCTCGACCATTCCGCCGGGAGGATTGGCCCTGGCATTGAAAATCGCTGACTTGTCCTTCTTTTTCTGATTCTTCTGCTTCTTGTTCTTCTTTGCTTTTTGATTCGTGTTCTGCGCATTCACAGAAACAACACCCACACTCAAAGCCAACGCGAAGAACACCACCAACTTGCGGAAAATCATGCGCGGGTTATCTCAATCCCTCCCCTCGCTGCCAATGCATAAAAAAGCCCCTCAAGCCGTAAGGCTCAAGGGGCTTTCAAATGACTGGTTTTAGAATTGCCCGGACTTCAGGAACTCATGGCGAACGGCAGTGGTCACTCGATGGCCACCGGTCGAAACGAAGGTCGCGACTCCACCGGCAAACTCAACGTTTGCCACTTCAGTGAATCCATCGGGGATCTTCACCACGCCCTGGATGTAGTTCACCGTGAAATCACCCTTGAGATCGACTGCAGTCTGAATGCCGTCCTGGGTCAGCAGGTTGTCGCTCGCGGAGGGTTTCACACCGTCGGCAAAGAAAGCTGTCACGTCTTCAAGTCCGACGCAGTTGTTACGGCCATACCAGGGGAGCATGTGGCGCCCACGGTTTTCCAACCAGAAGACCGTTGAAGCCAGCACCTTGGGATCTTTCAAGGAGAACCACAGCCAGCCTTCATCTGCACGCGTTGCGGTGAGCCAGGCAGGCTTGCCCGCAGTGTCCGCAGGAAAGATCATGAGGAGATCCGCATAGCCCTTCTTTTGTGGAAGCTTGGAACAGTCAACATCAGGCGCGCCTTTGAAGATCGACGGGACTGCGGACAAACTGTTGAAGCGCTGCTTGATTCCCAGCTGCTGGTATTCCCCGTTGGCGGGATTGCTGAACTGGCCCGGGTTCGTCATCCCGAACTTGATCGGGCTGTGGTTGATCTTGAACGAACCTTCCTTCTCCGGCATCGCAAGCGTGGCGTGATGACCGAGGGAGGTCTTGCCTTCAAAACCCTCGATACGATGCGAGGTGTATACCACGTTCTGCCCATCCACGAGATGCAGCTTCTTGGTCACGCGTCCGGCCCGTACCTTCGTGTTTAATTCGAGGGTCAGAGACGAAACGCCATGCTTCTTGGAAGTTCCGACGGCAGTCCAACGCGCCTCGGATGTCTCACCATGAGGCGGATGGCTTTCGCCCTGATACTCGCCACCGTTCCCACCGAAGGGCATACAGAAGAAGTCCCCGCGCAATGGCACAAGAACGCCGACCGGATAGTCGTGAGTCTCGCCCTGCCATGGGCTGATGTAGTAGGGAGCAACCGGACCGTTGTCCCGGTAAAAGGTAACTGGAGCCATGTGTCCGCCGGTCTTGGTGATGGCCAGTTCCACCTGATCAGACTTGAGCAGCCAACAGGACTGGGCCGCGCGGGTTACAGAGGTGATGCGTTGCGCAGAAGCGGTGACAAGTCCGCTCAAGACGACGCCTGCGATTGCAAGAGTTAGGTGTTTTTTCATCTGGGTGTGGGAACGGTGTAAATGGATTGAAGGTCAAACGCCAAAGATTTCTTCGAGAGTTTTTCGCATCACGCCTGGGTCGGGGTCGATGCCCGTCCAATACTTGACGCCGATCACGCCCTGATTCACGAGCATTCCGAGTCCGTCAACTGTCTTGCAGCCGCGTTCCGCTGCATCACGCATCAGCTTGGTCTGGGGTGGATTGAAGACCACATCAGAAACGACAGTGCCTTCGCGCAGGGAGCTCACATCCAGGTCCAATGCAGCACCGGCATCATAAAGCCCGATCGACGTGCCGTTGATCACGATGCTGCAATCCTCAGGTGTCGAATAGTTTTTATCCCAGACGACGAGTTCGGCATCCAGTTGCAGTTTGTTTTTCAGGAGATCGACGAGGCTCTGCCCTCGCTCGGCCGATCGATTAACGACCGTGATCTTCTTGACGCCGACGAGTCCTAGCTCAACCGCCACGGCACGCGATGCGCCTCCGGCGCCAAAGAGAACAACGTGCTGCCCTTTCGGATCCACGACCTCCTGCAGCGATTTCAGGAAGCCCTTGCCATCGGTGTTCTCACCAATGAGCTGATCTCCACGTTTCACGACGCAATTCACAGCGCCCATGATCGAGGCGGATTCGCCCAGGCCGTCCAGATGCTGAATGACTTCCACCTTGTGCGGCATGGAACAATTGAAACCGCGGTAGCTCATTGCACGCGCGCCTTGAACGGCCGCGCCCAAATCCTCGGGCGTGACCTCCATGTTCACGTAGCGCCAGTTCAAACCATGATGCTGGAAGGCAGCCTCCACCATCGCGACTGTCGGATTGCCTGCCGCGCCTTGCGACATGGACCCGACCAATTCGGGACAAAAGTTATCTTCGCTCATCGGGAATTGGCCGGAGACTTTGCCGATTCGCCCCGCTTATGCAATTCCTCAATGGCGGACTCGATTTCCTCCTTGGGCAATCCGCCGGCAACCAGTTCCTCATCACTCTTGCCCAGCAAGCGATGAAAGAAGCTGTGCCCAAACTCAATGGTCCGGCCCTCCCATTCCATCCGATCCAACAATTCGAAGAGCCGATCCTCCGCCTTGGCGAACTCACCATTCAATTCGTGGTGATGCATGAGTGCGGCGAGGACAGGAGCAGGCAATTCGAATCCCTTCAGTTCCTCCAGCAACAATGCGAGCTTTGGGACAAAGTCCGGCACCACTTCTTCCTCTGTGAAATTGCGGATCGTCATCAACAACGCGAGGGCTCGCAATCGGCATTGAACCGCTTCGCCCTGTTCATTCGTCCGGTCATGCAGTCTGGCTGTCTGGTGCAACAACGCGACGGTCATGAAACAGCGGTTTCTTCCCTCCGCAGTCGAGACGCCTTTCAACAATCGCGAAATCAGTTTGCTGTCGGACATCTCACGCATCTCCTCGATCGTCAGACCAACCCACTCCTCCGTACCCTGATTGATGAGTTTCCGAACGTCCTCCAGATCACCCTCCGAGCTGCGCTGGACGATTTGCGCAATTAGCGCCGCAAACTTTTCAATCATCCGAACAATGTAATCCTGGCGTATCATTGCTCAGTGTTACGAAACTCCCCGTCGACCCAGCTCATCGAGTTCCTGCTGCCATCGCATGCGTTCATCATCAGTGACATCCGGATTCGGCAAAAGACTCCGGCGCGTGCAATTCAGCAACGCCTGCAACGTTTGGAAACGCCGGGTTTCCCTGATCGCGGGACTTAGATGATCTCGAATAAGACTGAGGATTTCCACGAATTCCAATGAAGCCCCCTTCATCGTCCGTTTCGCAGTCAACTCGGAGCGGATCGATGCGAAGGCCGCAGCTGAATAGTCGAAGGTCGCGACCTGCAGATCGGCCAGTTGTGGCATGCTCAGCTCGCCGTCCCAGACCGGCTTCACCATCCAACGAACAAACTCCTCACGATCGCCCTCTTCCGGATCCAACACCGGAATGATCAGGTCCCCCACCCTTCCCGGCCGGCGCAAATCGGGCGAAAGCAGATGAATCCTGGCGGTGACCAGCAACCAGAAGACACGGCCGCGCAAAGTCGGATCGGACATCATCGCCTGGATCTTGCCAGTCAAACGGCGCTCCGTGTCATGCGCCCCTTCACCAACACCGCCCAATTGCGTGTCTGCCTCATCGATGAAGATCAACACCTTGGAGAGCGTGTTCAACACCCGGCGCAGTCGTTCGAAGATCACGTCCGTTTCGCCAAACCACTTGCTGCGGATGCTCTTCAGCACCAGCACCACCATGTCCGTCTCAGCCGCGACGGCTTCAAACACAAACGTCTTTCCCCCACCAACTGGACCGCCCACAGCAGCGCCCGAAAGTGATTGGCTGCCCTCCAATTGGAATCGCGGGATCAGTTCATCGCGGAGAAAGGTCTTCAATCCGCGAAAGCCCACGAGGTCATCCAGTCGATGTGACGGTTTCTTGAATTCCACCGTCTCTTCGCCCAACTGGCTCTGGATGAACTCCTCGACCTTGCCGATGATTTCGTCCTGCGTGATTTCGCGTTTTTCATGCCGAGCACCCTTGAGCAGCTGCATCAATGCGTGAACGGAGAGGCCGGCGGTCAGCTTGGCGAACTCGGCTTCCGTTCCCCAATGCTTCAACTCTTGGCCATCCGGTTCATGTTGCTTGAACCAGCGCACAAATTCCTCGCGTTGCACTTGATCCGGTGCCGGTACTTCCACCTCGAGCACCTGTGGCAATCGGGCAATGCGGTGGTGCAACAGGCTCCGCGATTCGACAAGCAGAACAACGGAATCTTCCCCATTCAGATAGCCGGGGTCGGAGAGCCAATCGTGCAGGATACTGATCCGCCGGCGGTCCCCTTCCGAGAGACTTGAAATTGCCGTGTCCGGAATCAACAGATCCGCGCTCTCGACGAGGATGAGCAGTTTGCGTTGCAGATTCCGTTCGCCATCAAACTCCGCCCTCGCGGCAACGCACAGTTGCCTGAGGAACTCCAAGGCGAGGCTTGGGTTGCCCAGGGTCTTCCGGATCGAATCCGAATACACCTCCCTCGCAGCATCCAACCTCGCATCGGTCTCGCCCGGTTTGAGCATGCGCTGGATGTCGATCTCATTGCCGTCCAAGCCGACCTTGTGGCGAAGCCAGGTATGTTCTGCGGCATCTTCGTCAGACTTGTTCAGGAATCGAACGCGACCATTCAGTTCGTAGATGACGACGAGATATTCCGGCAGATTCCACTTGGCGATGAGGTAGTCCAGCAGAGGAACATATCCATCGGAGTTCCCGGAACCAAACAGGTCATAGACGTTACCGGTCAGGAGCAAGGCCCGGGATTGTCCCGAGTTCAGAATCCGGCCGGCCCGTTTGAGAAAACCCTGGGGCATCGCGCCTCCTCACAGGAACGCAAGCCCCGTGCTACAAATGACGCAAACCATGATGCTGATGGCTCCATGGAAAATACTCGCTCTACACTCAGGCATCTTTCCCCAGTTGCGCATGACATCACGAGCGGTGCAGATGACACCTCCGATGAAATACAGATCACCGCACACCAGCAGAAGCTCGTTTTTCGATCCGTGTCCCGCCAACTCACGAAACCCTACGATCCCTGAAACGAGCAGCGCGACGCCGATGATGCCGGCATAAACCGCAATAATGATCAGCAGGGCTTCCATAAATCTCTATTCCGGCAATGCAGATCCTTTGTCCTTCGACACCTCGCTTGAATCGGTCTCGCTTTCACCCAGACCGATCAACGAATCAAACTCATCGGAGGCAACACTCTTCGAGGCATACTCGAGGAACTCCGCTTCCTGGGCCATGGAATCCGTCCCGGCCAGTTCCTTCGACACGCGCGCTTCGGCTTTCAACTCTTGGCGCATCTGCCGGATGCGTTGCAGTTCCTCCGCCGACCCGTCCGTGGCAATGCCCGCGATCGTGTCCGCCAATTCCTTTTCCTGTTTGGCGGTAATCACTTCAGCCACTGCTTCATGCGCTTCGGACTTGATATTCTCCACATCACGAATGAGCCCTTCCAATTGAATCTTGTGATTCGCGATGCTGGTCTTGTACTCCCCGATATCAGTCTCCAGTTCATCGATCCGCTTGTCCTTCTCCTTGGCGGTGGAGCTGAAATCATTAAACGCCGTCAGACACTTTTGATAATCGGCATTGTCGTGTATCTCATCCTTGGAAAGCCCTTTCTTCTGCAAGGCCGCGACTGTCTGCTTGGCCTTCGCCAAGGCGCCTGCCTTCAGGCGTTCGAGTTTCTCGACTTCGTCGGAAATCTCCTTCAAGCGAGCGATTTTGTTTTCCTGCTGCGCTATGAGACCCGCGACCGCCTTTTTGTACGTCTGAATCTGATCCAGTTTGTCGCGAACGATCGAATCGTACTGGGCACGAATCGTTTTCGGACTGGTGTCCATGGATTCGCGTGCCGCGTCGATATTGCCGGTCAAGAAGTAGCCGACCGCCCTGAACCATCTGCCAATTGCTTTGAACATGGTGTTTGTCATCCCGGCGCGTTTCCTTCTGCAAAATCGGACAGGTGCACCGAAGATTTCGTAAGCATACTGACCCGAGGCACCAGTGGCCAGTTGCAATATTCGGCCAAATTCAATGCCTATGTGAAAAGCTCTTCCCTTGCTTCGGTTGCTGCCGGCGGTGATTCTCCGCCCATGCCGCGCATCATCCTGCTTCTCTCGCTCATCCTCGCAGTGCCTTCAACGCACGCGGCGATTCAGATCGCAGTGGATCGCAAAGACGCGATCTGTTCCGTCGGCGACGCAATCACGTTCACGATCGACGTTCTCGCGGGGAAAAAGTCCGTGGACTCGGGCGAGATCAGCTACGTGCTGTCTGACGACGGCTT
This sequence comes from Verrucomicrobiales bacterium, assembly GCA_002715965.1. Taxonomy (GTDB): domain Bacteria; phylum Verrucomicrobiota; class Verrucomicrobiia; order Limisphaerales; family JAYPXF01. The sequence continues at coordinate 9,655 of PBAL01000056.1, forward strand.
CGGATCAATCCGATCTGGCAAACTAGAACTTACCGGCAAGCCGCTTGAAGTATCCGGAGAATTGAATCGACCGGGCTTCCTCCGCTGCACCGTCACCTACGCGCCAAAAGGTCAGAAGCCTGCCCGGAAGCTCGCTGCCGCAGCAGTTTCGCCCGAGAAGATCGGCTTGAGCCAGCCAGTGCCTCAAGACTTTGATCAGTTCTGGAAGAACCAGAAGACCGCCTTGGCCAAGGTGCCAATGAAAGCTGAACTGACGGAGGTGAAAGGCCAACGCGTCCCGACGTTTGACGCTCAAGTCGCCTGCCTCGGTGCACCGGTCTCCGGCTACTTTGCCAAACCCAAAGATGCCAAGCCGAAGAGTCTGCCGATCATCCTTTGGGTGCACGGAGCCGGCGTCAGAAGTTCATCCCTGCGCAACACGGTCACCGGCGCTTCGAAAGGAATGCTCTCGATGAATATCAATGCGCACGGACTGCCGAACGGCAAACCCACTGAATTCTACAGGGAACAGAACGCCGGCCCGCTCCGGAACTATTGGCACGCCGGACGGGAGAATCGCAATACGGTCTACTTCAAGGGCATGTTCCTTCGCCTGGTGCGCGCGATCGATTTCCTGACCGCACAACCGGAATGGGATGGCAAGACCGTGGCAGTGGTCGGCCACAGTCAGGGCGGTTACCAGGCCCTAGTCGCTGGCGGCCTAGATCCTCGTGTGACATTCATCGGCACAGGAGTCCCGGCAGGGTGCGACCACTCCGGAAATGTGGCAGATCGAATTGCGGGTTGGCCCAAAATAGTTCCACTGAGCGAAGGCGAACCCGATGCGAAGATTCTGGAAGCATGCCGTTACATCGATGCCGTCAACTTCGCGACTCGCTTCCAGGGCGAAGCAATCATGAGCGTTGGCTTCATTGATACCGTCTGCCCGCCCACCTCCTGCTATGCCGCCTACAACGCGCTCAAGGGAACGAAGCAGGTCATCAACGAACCGGCCATGGGACACGCTGCTCCCGCTCCAATCAAAAACGCCTTCATGGCAGCTGTGTTGGCACACGCGAAACGGAAATGATTCGCGCTCAACGCGGGTGAGAATCCCGCCCCTGCCTAAAGATCCCCCCGTCGGTCAGCGGCTCGGCGCCACGGCAACTGTCGTCACGGCCTTCGACGGGATATCCACGCGCGCCGTGACAATCGAGTATTTACCGTTGTCACTGGGATAGCTGGATTCCAGACGTCCACCCGAGACCTGGTAATTGCCCCGGGGAAGCACCCAGGTCACCCGGCCGTTGGGGTAGGCATCAAGTAGTTGATTGCTGATGGTGGAAATAATCTGCCGACTGGTACCTGTGTTTGGTGAGGAGTGCGCGATGGACAATGGTGATTTCGCGTCACGAGCAAAAGGAATGGGGCTTGTTTCGTGTCCATTGTAGGTGGCAGTGACCACACGATTGTTCTGAAATCGAATCACGCGGAAGCTGACTGAGTTCACCTTGCCAACGCGGGTGGTTTCCGTTCCCTCGATGATTGACACCTTCTTGCCCAGACCGTGAGCGTCGTGGATGAGTCGGATCTGGTGCCGATTCAGAAAATCTTTCGGCGCGTTGGATTCGAACGCGTTGATGATCCTCATGTTCGCATTTGAACGGCCAGCAAGCAGGCGATCGGCTTTGGCAATGGAATCCCGGTCGAACCAGAGGTGTCCATAATTCAGGATCGCGAGATTCGGCCCGAAATCGATGAGATTCACCGGATCGCCGTACCACTTTTCGTGTCCATAGAACTGGTGGTTGCCGAAGTTCGTGATGTGCGGCACATCGAGTCGCGCCAGGGCTCCGGAGATGTAGGCAGGATTCACGGAGGTGCTTTGAAGAACTAGATCAGCGCCCATCAAGTTTGCCATGTCCGCAATGCGGCCGAGGTATTCGGCCTGGTACTGCCCGGACGTGTCCAAGTGCCCGAACGTGACCACCACGGGGTCCTCCGGCCATCCTCGAACAATGTGCACGCTGCGGGGTGAACGACTGGTGCCAGTGCGTCGCCCACCCGTAATTTGGACGTTCAAATCATACAAACCCGTGGGCATGTCGTCGGGAATTCGAACCACGACTTCGCGGTCGTAGTAGTGGCCGGCATTCTTGTCTTCGGTGAACTCCACCCGACGCGAAATCACGGCCGGACCGACTCGGCGGATCAGTTCGACGTGGTTGATTTCCGCATTGTAACCGAGGAAGCGGGCACGAAACGATGCACCCGGTTGCCGGATGGCCGGACGGTTGAGTGCGGGAAAGCGGAAGCGATGAATGATCGTGGAGTCTTCACGCGGCAGGTAAATCGGATCGATCTCCGTGGTTTCTCCCGGGCGGATCTCAATGTCGTTTCGCAATGCCGTCTGCCAACCGGCCGCGCGAATCTCCAACGTATATTTTCCAGGAGAAAGACCGGTCATGGAGCAACGGCCCGAGAGCCAGTTCCGGACAATGGAATTGCGCACCACCGTGTTGCCTCGGCGCAGAATCGCCCGGGCATCGACAAAGAATGCCTCTTCATCACCGTTGAGTTGAAAGGCAAGTGATCCACGCGGATCGCCCCAGACGCGAAATCCCTCGATCCGGCATCCGGCCTGGTCACCGTCGTTGCGATGTTCGATTCGGACTTTGTGACGCCCAGGTTTGAGATTGTCTGCCAGCACGACTTCGCGAGCCGACGATCGCGGGTGAATGGTGATCGGCTTGCCTTCATCCACGCGCGCGACAAGCGTGCCAAGATTGGGCGGGCCGTATGCCGGCACGTTGTTTCCGCCAAGGCGGACTGAAATGCCCGTGCCGGTAAATTCGTGTTCCAATGCAGCGCCGTCTTCATGCGTTGCCATTGAGCCTGCGATCGCATAGCGAAAACTGTGCTGATTCCAATCACCGTGTTGGCGAACGGCATTCGTATCACTTGCCGGAATCCAGAGAAGGAGAAGCAGTAGGTTCATCTGTTGGAACGGAGGCTAGCCGAGGCTGGTTAAGTTGCAACACTGAGAACGTCAATGCGCGGATGTTGAATGAAGGATCGCACAAAGGTTGGCTGGCCGAGGTGGATGAGCAGATCGTCGGATTCACGATGGGCGATCGTACGAACGGTGAGATGTGGGTGATCGCCGTGCTCAAGGCACTCGAAGGGAGAGAAATCGGCCGCGCCTTGATGAATCGCGTGGAGGAATGGCTGTCGGATTGCGGCTGGGACGAAATCTGGCTGACGCCCGATGTCGATGAAACCCTGCACGCCGTCGGCTTTTATCGGCACCTTCGCTGGGAAGACTGGAAGTTCGAGGCTGGCGATCGGTTTATGCGCAAGCAAATGACCGGGACACAAACATTCTGAGGTCGCGGGCGCATTCCGATTTCTTGCAATGGCTTAGTACGTTGGTGCAGCCGCCATTGGTGCCCGCTCGAACCCACGGGACAAAACAGCCGAAACTGAAATCGCCAGTTTCTTCCCCCACTCCACTTCTGCTTGTCAATTCTCCCGCATCAACGAAAGCTATCGCCCGTGAGCAATCCCAAATGTTTCTTCGATATAACGGCCGACGGTGAATCCCTTGGAAGAATTGTAATGGAGCTGCGGGCGGACATCGTCCCCAAGACCGCCGAGAACTTCCGGGCACTGTGCACCGGTGAAAAGGGCTACGGTTACAAGGGCTCTTCCTTCCATCGCGTCATCCCGAATTTCATGTGCCAGGGCGGTGACTTCACCAATCACAATGGCACCGGTGGGAAGTCCATCTACGGCGACCGTTTCGAAGATGAGAACTTCGAACTGAAGCACACCGGAGCCGGCATTCTCAGCATGGCCAACGCCGGCCCCGGCACCAACGGTTCCCAGTTCTTCCTGTGCACGGTCGAAACGGCCTGGCTCGATGGCAAACACGTCGTCTTTGGCAGTGTGACCGAAGGCATGGATGTGGTGCAGAAGGTCGAGTCTTACGGTTCGCAGACCGGTGCGACGAGCAAGCAAATCCTGATCAACGACTGCGGAGAATTGTAAGCCGGAGCGTCACTTACCAAACTCACCGCCCCGCCCAAATCGCTCGCGGGTGTTGGAACGGAACTGGTCAATCGCCTCGCTGATGGATGCGAGCGCTTCTTCGGTGGTCTTTCCGTTCGCGCTGCGCGCCGTCGGGATGACCGTCTTGCATTCATTGCTGTCCATGAATTTCGACGCGTCGAGCAGTTGCGCTTCGTCTTCGGGTGGGATTGCGAGAAATCCATGTTTATCGGCATGAACGAGTTGGCCAGTCTGGATCACCGTTCCGAATACTTCCTCCGGTTCCCCAAAACGAATTACGCGACCATAACCATGCCCGACGCACAATCTCCGCGCCAGGGCCTTAAACCCGGCGTTCATCATCTCGTCCAGATCCCGAACGCAACCGTCCGTGATCGTGCCGACGCAGCCAAGGGCGCGATGGGTGTTGCTGTTTACTTCGCCCCAGAATGAGCCGTAATACGGAGCGCCGTCATCGTCACACACCACCGCAATCTTGGGTCCTTCAATACCTGCGACGTAGCGAAGATAGTCCTGGTATGCATTCGGATCAGCCTCCGCTTTGGCCTGTTTGCTCCTCGTTCCGATCCGCACTGTAACCGCACGGCCAATCATCGGTCCCATGTGCGGCATAAAATCCCTCGCTTCCTCCCGGTTCACACCAGATACGGCAACGTCGTGTTCGGTGATTTGCTCCCAGCCATTGTAAATCGTGGGCGTGTTCCAACGTTTCAGTTCAAGAAGATCTGCGTGTGTAAGTTCGGAGTTTGGCATGACGAAATTCGGGGGATTCTAGAAACCAGCCGCAAGAAGGCACACAAAATCGCTGCCAATTTGTTTCAATCAGCGCACACTTCCCCGTCGCTGATGCATGGCTGAGTCACACAATCTCCATATTCTGACCGCAGCGGCATTGCGCGAGACGCTGGCGGATTCTTGATCGTTTCAACCCTGGTTCATCTTTAACCACCGGCGCGTCACCGTTTCGATGCCGTCAGAATTCAGGTTTTTTCCCGCACACACTCAATGCCATCGCCAAAGCAGCGTAGTCACCGATGGATTCCCCCAATGCTGCGGGAACGATCCGGCACGCAGCGACAGCAGTCGGCATTGCGTCCCGCCGAAGAGCTGCATCCATCGGAGGACGCAGCAGAGACTCACAACGAACAAAGATCGACCCGATCACGATGACTTCCAGGTTCAGCAGATCCAACAGTATCGCCAATCCACGCCCCAGCGAATCGCCCGCTTCATTCATGATCTCCAAGGCAAACGAATCGCCACGCTCCGCTGCTTCTGCAACCTCCCTGGCCGACGATCCCAATCGTAACTCCGTCACACCGTAGAACTGCGGCAGACGCATCTCCACCAGACCCGCAATCCCTGCCCCAGAGGCGAAGCCTTCCAGACACCCCGGCTTGTCCCGTACCGGTGGCCCATCCGAAGCGATTCGTGTCGCACCAATCTCTCCGGCCAAAGCCGACGCTCCGTGATAGACCCGTCGGTTCAGGATCAGTCCTGCACCCAAGCCCGTTCCAAACGTGAGGAACGCCATGTGATCCGCCCCCTCGCCCGCACCGAAACGCCATTCCGCGAGCGCACAGGCATTCGCATCATTATCCGCGGCCACCGGCAACGAAAACTCCCGGCGAATCGTTTCTACGATCGGAAAGCCCTTCCACTTCGGCAGATGTGGCGCATCACCAAACAATCCCGTCCGGGGATCAAACATCGCGCCCACCGAGATCCCCACCGCGGCAATTTCTTTCCCTGCCATCAAGCGTTTACTCACTGCCACCATCTCCGCCACGCCGCGCTCCGGCCCCTGTTCACCCTGAGTCGGAAACGCTTCGCGGTTCATCACGCCTTTGGATTCCGATAGGATCGAGACCGCACTCTTCGTTCCACCAATGTCAATTCCAAGACATAACGGCTCGCTCATTGTGAATCTTCCTCCATGCGTGGCACCCGCATCTCCTGATTTGTAATCTGCGCATTCTTGTTCCGAACGTACTGCGTCGACGTATCAAAACTTGGGGCGACATCCCACGTAGATTTGACTCCTGAATCCTTGATCCACAAGCGGTGTCGTTGGCTCAACAGAATCTCTTCGCGCAACTCGCCTGGATTCCAGTCCGTGTGAACCAGCTCCCTCAACCGTTTCAACTGCTCCGCACGTGACGAATCGAAAATGCAGTTGTTCAATTCGTTCGGATCGGATCGCAAGTCGAACAACTGCTCCTCCTCCTCGTGCACATACACATATTTCAGTCGATCCGATACCGCCAACCGCATGGGTTGGACCACGCCTTCGCTGCAATACTCGGACAGCACGCCGGCTCGCTTCGGCATCCCCCCACCACTCAACGCTTCGCGCAGACTGCTTCCCGGCAGCGTATCCACCACCTCGCCAAAACTCCCAAGTCCTGCCAGATCCAGGAAGGTCGGCATCAAATCAACCAGGCTGCATTCCTCCTCAACCGAAACCCCGCTTCGCACGTGATCGGAACCGGCAAAGATCAACGGCACGCACACCGAACCCTCAAAGTACGTCCGTTTGAACCACATTCCATGCTCGCCCAACATTTCCCCGTGATCGCTGGTCACCACGACTATCGTGTTCTCATCCAATCCCAGCCGTTCCAGCTCCCTGAGCAGTTTCCCCACCTGATGATCGAAGTAACTCACCATCCCGTAATAAGCCCGCCGCGAATTGTTGACCGATTCCGCCGTCGGCGGGTATTCGTCAACCATATGATGGTACTGCAACCATTGATTGAACGGATGCAGCTCATCCGTCGCCCCTCCGCTCACCGTTGGTGAATCAATTTCCCCTTCTTCATACAAGTCCCACCATTCCTTCGAGATGATGTAAGGCTCATGCGGATGCGTAAAACTCGCGCACAAGAAGAACGGCCTCTGTTCCTCCTTCCGCCTCGCACAATCACGCAGATATTCCAGCGATCTGAAGCAAACCTCTTCATCGTAATCCAACTGCAGACTCCAATCACACACTCCGGAATCCCTCAACTGATCCACTGCCGTCCCTGGATTGCGGACTGGCCCATCGCTCCAATCCGGTGTCCACGAGAAATCAGACGGATAAATCTCCGGCGTCAGCCGGCGATCGAAACCATGCATCTGATCTGGCCCGATGAAATGCGCCTTCCCAGCCAGGACGACCTCGTAACCCGCCCGGCGCAGATGGTGCATCGTCGTAGGAACATTCGCCGGAAGCTCGGCGCCATTGTCATAGGTTCCGATCTCGCTCACCAACCTCCCCGTCCACATGCTCGCCCGTGACGGCGCACAGATCGGACAATTCGAATAGGCTGATCGAAACCGCACACCGCGCGCGGCCAACGCATCAATGTTGGGCGTTCTGACCACCGGATGTCCGTACGCACCCAGATAACGAGCCGCCAGCTGATCCGCCATGATCATCAAAATGTTTGGAGCCGTCGCCATGTCTTGCGAAACGCAAATCGATTCCCAGCCCCCCGTCAAGCATCGGCAAACGTCTCTTCAAATGGCAGCGGCGCAAGATGAACTCCATTCGGGAATGTCACATGTTGGGTGGGCCAATCGCATCCTCGACAGAGTCCGACACGAAACAGATCAACCAAGCCAACCATCCATGTGGCCGGGAAGAAGACCGGACCCAGTCCGCCGAAATCGTAATTCGTCCCTCGTAAATGGGATTGTCCCACATTAGCTTCTGCCCGTGCCGCACCGGAACTGCAAGCCACTGCTCAGAGTCTGCTTCGGACTCGCCTTGTTTCTTGCCGCACACCTCCAGGCAGCCGTCCTCACCAACGTCTCAGCCATCCGCCGGGTCCCGGAAGAAAGTATGAACGCCGATCGCGTGCGCCTCCGCGGGATTGTCACCTACTTCGACGCCAAATCCGAGCAGGCCTTTCTTCAGGACTCAACCGGCGGAATTCAGTTCTCGGTTTCCGACGGAGACACCAACCGCATCATCGTCCGGCGGGGACAACTCGTCGAAATCTCAGGACGTGCCGCGCAGGGCAACTACGTCCGCATCGTGAATGGCAGTGAATCATTCGAGGACGAGGAATTCAATATGACCCCCGTTCATGTCCGCGTTTTGGGTGAAGGCATCCTGCCCCCCCCACGCCGGCTTCTCGTCCATGAGATGGGCAATCCGGCAAACCATTCACAATGGGTGGAGATCGTCGGAGTGGTGCGCTCCGTCGAAACCAACTCACTCGGATTCAGCGAGAACAAATTGTCGTTGCAGTTGACGACCACCCGGGGCGAATTCAAGGCCATCATCCCCGCACATTCACCCAGTTACAACGGAGACACACTCTCCGGCGCCGTGCTGCAGATGCGAGGTGTTTACGGCCATATATTCTCGCGTTTTGGAAACCTGATCGGCCAGCAACTCCTCGTGCAGGAGCAGGCCGACGTGAGCATTCTCGATCCGGGCAGCTGGAGTTTCGGTGCGCGCCCGGTGCAACGCCTCAATCGCCTTCTCCGCGACCCCAGTGGCTCCATGCGGGTACGCGTCCAGGGAGTCGTCACCATGCACAAGGAAGAAAGCGGGTTCTACATTCGCGACCCCAGCAAATGGATCTGGGTCCAGAGTCCACAATCGGGCCACGTCAATCCCGGCTCACAGGTTGACGTCGTCGGCTTCCCCACCAAGGAAGCCGGCTACCCCTCATTGCAGGATGCCATCTTCACCGTCATCGGCTCCACAAATGCCCGCCCCCCCAACCCCGTAAATCCCTTCGTCTGCAAAAGCGGGTCATATCACGGCGCCTTCGTCGAAATGGAGGGCGAAGTCGTCGAACTCTACTCCGAACCCGGCAACCAGCAAATGCTCCTGGCCACCGACGAGGTCGTCTATCGCGTCCGCCTCGAATCCGATCCACGCCAGGAACTCGTTATCTTCCCGGAACCCCGGTCAAAGGTGCGCATCAAGGGTATTTGCGTGAACGATTTCCGCCGAAGGCACGTCCCCGTGGAAGGCGCGGCAGACTACATCACCAGCTCCTTTCACATCGAACTGCGCTCCAATGCCGACATCACCATCCTCAGCGCCCCGCCCTTCTGGACCTTCGAACGTGTCGCCTGGCTCATGCTCGCCTCCGTTGCCGCATTGGCTCTGTCCATCGCTTGGATTCTCGCCCTTCGTCGGCAGGTTTCATCCCAGACCAGCCTCATCCAGCACAAACTAGAACGCGAAGCCGTCAACGAAGAACGCACCCGCATCGCCCGCGAGCTTCACGACTCCCTCGAACAGAATCTCGCCGGCATCCAGATGCAGCTCGATGCCGCCAGTGGCAACATGCAACGCTCACCCGACGGCGCCCGGGAAACCCTCGACATGGCCCGCGCCCTTCTCCGCCACAGCCGCTCCGAAACTCGGCGATCCGTCTGGGAACTCCGGTCCAGTGCCCTCGAGGGAGGCGACCTCGAATCCGCCTTCCGCGAACTCATGGTCACCCTCCACCGCAACACCAACGTCCGCATCTCCATCGGCAAATCCGGCGAAGTCCTCCGAATGCCCGCCTCCGTCGAGAACAACATCCTCCGCATCGGCCAGGAAGCCGTCAATAACGCCATCGAACACGGCCGCGCCAAGCAGATCAGCATCGAACTCGAATACGGCACCCACTGCACCACCCTCCGCATCAAGGACAACGGCAAAGGCTTCGACCTCGAAGCCGCCCCCGCCACCCGCGAAGGACACTTCGGACTCGTCGGCATGCGCGAACGCGCCCGCAAGATCGGAGGAACGCTCAAAATCCAAAGCGCCCGCAAACGCGGAACCCTGATCGAATTGGTTTTACCAATGCACCAGGAACCAGCAGATTTCACCAAACAGCAACCCACGCAAGCATGAGCGAAGACGAAAAGAAGAAAATCAGGGTGATGCTGGTCGACGACCACTTCGCCGTTCGCGTCGGCATGGCCGCCTCACTGAAATTCGAGGAGGACATCGACATCATCGCCGAAGCCGGATCCGGCGAAGACGCCGTCAAACTCTTCGCCGAACACAAACCGGACGTCTGCGTCATGGACTGGCGCCTCCCCGGCATCAGCGGAGTCGAAGCAGTCCAAGAAATCCGCAAGGACCATCCCGACGCCAAGATTATCATGCTCTCCGTCTACGAAGGCGAAGAAGATGTCTTCCGCGCCATGGAAGCCGGCGCATCCGCTTACGTCCTCAAATCCGCCGACCGCCCCGAGGTCATCGAAGCCATCCGCACCGTCCTTGGAGGAAACAAATACCTCCCTCCCATCCTCGCCGGACGCCTCGCCGACCGCATGACCCGCTCCGAACTCACCTCCCGCGAACGAGGCGTCCTCGACCTCATCGTCGCCGGCAACAGCAACAAGGAAATAGCCGCCAAACTGGGGCTCGCCGAAATCACCGTCAAACAGCACGTCAGCAGCGTCCTCGACAAACTCAATGTCCAGGACCGCACCCAGGCCGCCACCGCAGCCATCCAACGCGGCATCGTCCACCTCGAGTGACCCTCCTCAACCACCCTCGATGAGCCATCGCTCCTGCGCTCAACGCATCTTCGAAATCGAGCTCGACGCGCTCGAAGCAGTACGCAAGCGCATTGACAAGACCTTCGACCAGGCCGTCAACACCATCACCCGATCCCTCAACAAACGCGGGAAAATCATCGTCATCGGCATCGGCAAATCTGGAAACGTCGGACACAAGATTGCGGCCACCCTCACCAGCACCGGATCAACCGCCGTCATCCTCAACACCACCGACGCCCTCCACGGCGACATCGGCATCATCGACGACGGAGACATCATTCTCGCCCTCAGCTACTCCGGCGAATCCGAGGAACTCATCAACCTCCTCCCCGTCTTCAAACGCTTCAAAGTCAAGACCATCGCCATCACCGGACAGCCAGACTCCACCCTCGCCCGCCACAGCGACGTCATCCTCGACATCTCCGTCCCCAAGGAAGCCTGTCCCTTCAACCTCGCCCCCACCGCCAGCACCACCGCGACCCTGGTCATGGGAGACGCCCTCGCCATGGCCATCCTCGAAGCCCGCGGCTTCACCGAAAAAGACTTCGCCCGCTACCATCCCGCAGGCGCCATCGGCAAAGCACTTCTCGTCCGCGTCCGCGACATCATGCGCACCGGCGGACGCAACCCCGTAGCCAGCCAGAACCTCACCGTCAAATCCGGACTCATGGTCATGACCAAAGCCCGATCCGGCAGCGTCAGTATCGTCAACAAAAAAGGCAGACTCGTCGGCATCTTCACCGACGGCGACCTCCGGCGCCTCATCGCCGACGACACCGACACCCTTCAACTCCCCCTCAAGAAAGTCATGATCCGCAACCCCATGCACATCGAGCAGACCGCCCTCGCTGCCGAAGCCCTGCGCATCTTCGACCAACAACACATCGACGACCTCATTGTCGTCAACTCCCGCCAGGAACCCGTCGGCCTCCTCGACTCCCAGGACCTCCCCAAACTCAAACTCATGTAGCCTCGCCGGCTACCCTCCCAAAAACTCGTTGTGGCCAGTCTCCCGATCGCGCCCCCCCCGACCGCAGGTCGAGATATGACCAGAAGTTGTGGATGTTGCTGGCAGGTTGGCCAAACGACCTGAGTGGTGGACTCCCGCAATTTGCGGGAGCAACACGGTGTATTTGGAGTCGGTTTGGTTTCCGGGACAGTTTCACAGGGAGCAAGCGGTGATTTCCTATGATCCCGACGACAAGCAAGTATTCCCGTATTGGAGCGGCAGCGAGTAGGCACAGATCAGTGCGTGGTGTGCCATGGTATTGATGCGGCAGATTCTGCTGCCGCGGTCTGGCGTTGCGGTGTGGTGAACGGTCGGCATAATGGTGTCGTGGATACTGAAAGCATCATCCGGCTTGTAGGTGCGGGCTTGATCGTCATTGCAACGATCGGCTGCCTGACGGGGGTGAAATGGGCGGTGGGCGGTTTGGCGCAGAAGGTTCCTCGTCTAAACGCCGGCAAGGTGACAAATGGGTTTCGGCTGATCATCCTGATCATTGCGCTGATCCTGCTGCTGAACCTGTTCAATTTCCCGCTGACGGCAATTGTCGCAACGTTGGGGGCGGTGAGCTGCGTGGTGATGATCGGGTTTGTTGCGCAGTGGAGTGTGTTGTCGAATTTCTCCTGCACGTTCCTGCTGATTCTCTTCAAGCCTTTCGCCGTTGGCGATGAGTTGGCGATTCCGTCGGAAAAGATCAAGGGACGGGTGATCGACATCACGTTGATGTTCACGGTGATTGAGGATGAGGAGGGGATTCTGATCAATGTGCCGAACAACCGGATGTTCCAGTCCCACTTCCGGCGTCGGCCGGCATTGAACGGCATCAAGTTGAGCGAACAGATCCGGAAATCGGAACCGGCACGCCTGCAGGAACCGAAGATGGATGAACCCGTCGAGATCGTTTCGGCACCATCGGAAGAATCGGACGACTATAAGATCACCTGATTCGGCTTGACCGAATGGAGGAATTAAACCCAGCTAACGCCGTTATGGGTTTACTTGATGGAAAGACCGCCGTTGTTTTTGGCGTAGCGAACAAACGTTCCATTGCGTGGGCGATCGCCAAGGCCTGGCATGATGCGGGAGCGAAGCTTGCGTTCACGTATCAGGGAGAACGGTTGAAGGACAAGGTCGGCGACCTGGTTCAGACCTTTGGTGAGGATACGCTTTTGATCCCTTGTGACGTCACGAGTGACGAAGATATCGACAACGTGTTCAAACAGGTGGGGGAGAAATTTGGAAAGCTTGATCTACTGCTGCACTCGGTGGCGTTCGCTCCGAAGGAATCTTTGGAAGGCGAATTCGTCGATACGACGCGGGAGGCATTTGCGACTGCACACGATATCAGCGCGTATTCGTTGGTTGCGCTGGCACGGGGGGCTGCGCCGTTGATGACAGATGGCGGGAGCATCGTGGCGATGAGTTATTACGGGGCGGCTAAGGTGATTCCGCATTACAATGTGATGGGGGTTGCGAAGGCGGCTTTGGAAGCGAGCACGCGGTATCTTGCCTACAATCTGGGCGAGAAGAAGATTCGGGTGAATTGCATCAGTGCCGGGCCGGTGAACACGCTGGCTGCGCGAGGAATCGCCGGCTTCTCGGATATGCTAAAGCATTACGAAGCACATGCGCCGTTGAAGCGGAATGTGTTGCCAGATGAGCTGGGGCAGACTGGTGTTTTTCTGGCGAGTGATGGGGCAGCTGCAATCACGGGACAGGTGATGTATGTGGATTGCGGCTACGAAGTGATGGGGATGTAGGACTGATCGGACATATCTGACGGATTACAAAAAAGGCCGCCCGGGTGGGCGGCCTTTTTGTTTGGGAATCTCTTACTTGTATATCATGTCGGCGACAGTGTGTCCGGCCGGGATGAAGGGGAGAACGTGTTCAGTGTAGGGCACAATTACGTCGAGGAGGTAGGGTTCATCCGCATCGAGCATGCGTTGGATGGCACCCTTGAGGTCCTTCAGATACATCACGCGTTCGCATTTCACGTTGTAGGCCTCGCACATCTTCACGTAATCGGGGTAGATGTTTTCGCGGGCATCGGGATCACCGAGGTAGGTGTGGCCGCGATTGCCTTCGAAGAAGCGGTCTTCCCATTGAACGACCATGCCGAGATGCTGGTTGTTGAGGACGATTGCCTTGGCGTTTATTCCTTCGATGTGCGCGGTGGCTAGTTCCTGCACGTTCATGAGAAACGAGCCGTCGCCATCGATGTCCACGACTTGTTTATCAGGGCAAGCGACCTTTGCACCAAGAGCGGCCGGGTAGCCGTAACCCATTGCCCCGAGGCCTGCGCTTGTGAGTAGTTGGCGGGGGAACTTGTAGCGGTACCATTGGCCGGCCCACATTTGATGCTGGCCGACGCCGGTGGTTATGATCGCGTCGCCGTCGGAGAGTTCGTAGAGCATCTCGATGGCCTGCTGCGGGAGGATGACTTCTTTTTCCTGGCCGGTGAGGTGGTCTTTCATATGGTCGGAATTGGCGACTTCCTCAGTGACGGAATAACTGAAGGGCGCCTTGTCTTTCCATTTGGCGACCTGGTCCAGCCAAGGTCCGAAACTCGACTGAATGGGGTTTTTCTCGATCAACTCATTCAACCGGTTCAGCGCATATTTGATATCGCTCACAACCGGCAGGTTCGCGGACTTGTTCTTGTTGATCTCGGAGGCGTCGATGTCGATGTGGACGATCGTTCCCTTCTCACAAAACTTCTCGACCTTGCCGGTAACGCGGTCGTCGAAGCGCACCCCAAAGGCGAGCAGAAGATCGGCGCCGTCGGCAACCTGTTGTTTCTTGCCGTCCACTTCCTGAAATTCACCGCTGACGGCCCAGTTGGCATACGCCGAACCATGCATGCCCAACCAACGAAGCGAGCGTTCATGATTTTCCGGAAACGCACCGACGCCCATGATGGTGGTGGTGACGGGAATCTTGGTGGCTTCGGCAAACTTGCGGAGTTCCTCGGAGGCTCCCGCGGTGATGATTCCGCCACCGCAGTAGAGGACCGGACGTTCGGACTTCTCAATCAAGCCGATGATCTCATTGAGCGCGATGTCGCTGGCTTTGCGATCGGGATTGTAGCCCCGGATGTTCACCTCGGCCGGGAACTTCGGCTGGGTCTTGGCCATCTGGATGTTCTTGGGCACATCAACGATCACAGGTCCCGGCCGGCCGGTTGTTGCGACATGGAAAGCTTCCTTGATGACACGGGGGATGTCGTTGACGTCAGTAACGAGGTAGCTGTGTTTAACCACCGGAAGGGTCATGCCGAAGAAGTCGGTCTCTTGGAACGCGCCTTTGCCGATCATGGCTTGGGGAACCTGACCGGTGATGGCGATGACGGGCACGGAATCCATGTAGGCATCGGCGAGACCGGTCATGAGATTGGTGGCGCCGGGACCGGAAGTGGCCATGCAGACACCGACTTTGCCGGTTGCACGCGCATAGCCCTCGGCCATGAACACCCCGCCCTGTTCGTGGCGCGGCAGGATCGTGCGAATAGGTTTCGAGCGTGTAAGTGACTGGTGGATGATCATGCTGGCGCCACCGGGATAGGCGAAAATCGTGTCGACTCCCTCACGCTCCAGACAGGCGACCAGGATGTCACTGCCGGTCATCACTGGCCCTATTTCGGCACGCTCGGTGGATTCAGTTTTTGTTTCTGCGGTGTTGCTCATGTTCGTATTCAGTTACGCCAGTTGGTCGCGGGCGAATAAAAAACCCACGACCGTTGCCGGCCGTGGGTTTGTCAAAATTGCTTTGCTCAAGCTCGACAAGTCCCAGCGGCCGGCCCGTCTACTACTACGACGAGCCCGCTGACTTTGACTTGAAGGACTACAGCTTGCACGGCGCGGACGTTAGTGGATGGCGGGGTGTGGGTCAAGCACAGGGTTTTTCAGGGGGCCCACCAAACACAAGAATGACAGGAAAACAGGTTGATCCGACTCAAATCGGATTCTGGGAGGACGAGGTGCAGCGCGGGATCGCTGCGTTTGTCGCAACAGACTATTCGCGTTTCTTTTTTGCGGCGCGTTTCGCGGCATCCACACCTTTGCGTGCCCAATCGCAGAGGACTGTTTCGTCATCCTCCGCTCCAGCCGGTGGTTGGTAATAGGGCATCTCCATCTGCTTGCCGTTCTTTTCGTAGAGGAACGGCTCCAAGCCCGCCTCGATAAACTCGGGTTCAGACCTTGCATCCACCTTGAGATACACCTGATCCTCGGCAACGAGGGCAAACATCAGCCCGTCGTGGCAGAGTCCCCAACCGCCGAACATCGCCTTGGCCCGGATCTCGCCGAATGCCTCGAGCTGTTCGATCAGGTAGGTGACGTATTCGCTTTGCCGGGGGCATGCAGGGAGTTTATCGCCGTCCGTTTGGTTGCCAAGTCACGGCCTGAAAGATTGCCCAAGCGCCGTCGGCTCCATAGTTTTCCCGCGATGGATTCCTGGCAATTGATATTCTTGGCGGTACTCGGCGTTGTTGCCGGGATCCTGAATGTCATAGCCGGAGGGGGCTCACTGCTGACGTTGCCGACGATGGTAATCATGGGAATGGAGGGACCGACGGCGAACGGGACGAACCGAGTCGCAATCCTTGCTCAGAACCTCACGGCGGTGACGAGCTTCAAATCCAAGGGGTTCTCGGATTTCAAACTAAGCCTCTCACTCGCGTTGATGGCACTTCCCGGAGGCATCGCGGGAGCCTGGTGTGGCACGCTGATACGCGGGGTGTTGTTCAATCGGATTCTAGCCGGCATCATGATCGGCATTCTGATCCTGACGTTCATTCAGGAGCGCCGGAAAACAGCGGACAGGGACGGCAGCGACTCCCCCGCTCCGCCCGCCACCAAATCGCGAATGATCCTCGGGCATGTGTGCATGATCGGGGTCGGATTCTACGGAGGGTTCATCCAGGCAGGCGTGGGTTTTCTGCTCATGGCTGTATTGAAACACGTCATGCACGTGGATCTCGTGCGGGTGAACATGCACAAGGTATTCATCATCGGAATCTACACCATCGCCGCGCTGGCGGTGTTTGTGAAGTCGGGCAACGTGCTGTGGGTTCCCGGAATTGCCCTGGCTGTGGGAAATTCCCTAGGGGGCTGGATTGGCTCACAATTGAGCATTTCCAAGGGAGAAACGTTCATTCGGCGAGTTCTATACGTGACGTTGGCAGTGATGTCGGTGAAACTGCTGGTCAGCTGACCGGGAATTTCCGGAGGCGCAACTCTCTTTTTCCGATGGTGTTTCAGCCCAACGTGAGTAAGCTGATCGAAATGCGCCGCTGGCCTCAAATGTTCATTCTCTTCGCAATCAGCACATCGCTCATTGCGGCCAAGCCTGCTGACGCGAAAACGGTGGACGACAAATCCGAAGCCGGGCCGATGAAACAGTATGGGGTTTTTCTGGAGCGAAATCCCTTCAATTTGCAGCCGCCTCCCAAACCGCCACCTCCACCAATTGTCGAGGAGGAAGAAGAACCTCCCCCAGACGTGAAGCTCACGGGCATCTCGACGCTGTTCAACAAAAAACGGGTCTTCCTCGTCAGCCAACCCCAAGGCGAACCGCCGAAATACCTTCGCCTCGAAGAAGGCGAACGCGATGCGGGTGTGGAGGTCGTCTCGATCAACCCGGACGAAGGTACCGTGAAGGTCAAAATCGACTCCAAGACCACCACCCTGAATTTCGAAGACCACGGCTTCAAGCCGGCGCCAGTCAAACCCAAGCCGGGCTCGCGGCCCTTGGGGCGCCCGACACTCACCCGCCCCGGCTCACGCGTGCAACCATCGCCTCAGACCCGCAAGCCGGCACTCAAACCATCAACATCCAGCCGGAGAATTCCAGCACCTCCGAAGAAGCCCGCCGCTCAACCGCGCTCATTCAATTTCCAACGAACACCGAGAACGACTTCACCTCGCACGAGCAGCATCCAGGGAGGCGGCTTTCGGAGCAGCCAACCCCAGGCTTTCGCGGTTCCCGTGCAGGCCGTCGGTGGGGGCACCACCCGCACCATCCAGCTGAACAACCAAGTGAAACAGGCTCAACCCAAGCGAGTCGAGGTTCAGGGCACGCCAGAAGAGCGGATACTGGTGTATCTGAATCAACAGGACAAAGAAAGCGGGGTAACGCGCGTGACTTACCAGATGGGTGACAAAGTCTGGACAGCGGACAAGGTAACTCCACCGTTCCCAGTTTCAGTCAACGAGGCGCTTGGGGAAAAGTAGCCGAAACGCTCAACCAGCCGTAAACTCCACTTCCCATTCACACGCTTCCCCAGGTTCCGAGGACAAGGACCGGACGTGATCGGCGAGATTCAATACGGTTTCTTCATCGGCCGAACGCGCGAAAAATCCGAACGCAGCGATACGATTATCACGCATCAACGCGTCAGATTGCTTACGGTCACCAAAAAAAATGACCGGAGTCGTGATCGTCATACCGATTTCCTCAGCGGCCAGAATGGAGTCCGCTTCACCGTCAGCTTCCAGCTCCATCAGCACCAGATCCGGCCGCAGCCACTGCGCGCCGGTAACCGCTTCTTTGCCCGTGTTTACAGAGGCAATCACCGAATAATCACGCCCGGAAAGCAGGCTTTCCAGACGAGTCACCTCAAACAGATCGCTCCCGGCGATCAATACCTTTGTTTTATCTAACGCAGCCATTTCACATCGCCGAACCAGTTCGGCATACTTTGGTATGCTTAGCATATCAAATGCCAACTATTGCTTGATTGCGAATTCTGTTGTCATTCGATACTAGTCGCGCGTGCGTTTCATCGGTGGCGTCATCCAGAAGCTCCAGCGTCATCCCAAGCGGATCGTGTTTCCCGAGGGCGCGGAACCGCGGGTCCTTCAGGCCGCCCGGCAGTTCTTCTCGCTACAAATCGGCGCCCCAATCCTCTTGGGCGACCGCACGCGGATCAAAACCATTGCGTCGAACCTGAACGTCTCGCTCGAAGGCGTCCGCATTATCAATCCGGAAGACAGCGAGGAACTGGGACGGTTCGTGGAGCTCTACACGCGCCTGCGTGAGGCCAAGGGAATGGACCCCAAGAAGGCGCGAGAAGCGATGCTCAAGCCAAATTACTTCGGTGCCATGATGGTGGCCATGCGCCAGGCCGACGGCCTTGTCTCGGGCACCAACGAGTCGGCCGGAAGTGTCCTTCGGCCACTATTCCAGATCTTTCGTCGCGCCCCAGGTGTGAGTACGGCGTCCAGCTGCATGATCATGGAGGTTGAAGATTCCCGGTTCGGGTGTGAAGGAACCCTGCTCATGTCCGATTGCGGAGTAATTCCCGAACCGAATGTCGAACAACTCGCGGACATCGCTGTTTCCACCGCAGGGCTTGCGCTCCGTCTGCTCGGCGTCCGCCCGAAAGTCGCCCTGCTCTCCTTCTCCAGCCACGGCAGCGCGACACATTCCTCCGTGGAGAAGATCCAGGCCGCGACGGCATTGGCCAGAGAGAAAGCAAAGGCCTTGTTGTTGGAAGCAGACTTCGAAGGAGAACTTCAGGTCGATGCTGCGCTTGTTCCGGAAGTCGCAGGCCGCAAGCTCCCGGGTAACCCGGTCGCTGGCAAAGCGAATGTCTTGATTTTCCCGGATCTGAATTCGGGCAACATCGGCGCAAAGCTGGTTCAGCACATGGCTCGCTCAAACGCCTACGGCCAAATCGTCCTGGGACTCGACCAACCGGCGGCAGATGTTTCACGAGGCGCGAACGCCCATGACATTCTCGGGGTGGCCGGCATCGTGGGCCAACAGGCAATCGCCTACCGCGAACTTTATCCCAAAGCAGGCATTCAATTCCCACTCATCAGCTGAGCGATGAACACCGATACCCCGCGAGTTTTCATCGCCGCGACCCGGCAAAACGACGGAAAGACCACCACCTCTCTGGGGCTGTTGGCTGAACTTCAGAAACGCTATTCCCGCATTGGATACATCAAACCCGTGGGGCAGCGATTTGTTGAAGTGGATGAAGCCAAAATCGATGAAGACACCGTCTTGATGGACAGCGTCTATAATCTCGACTGCCCGCTCATCGACATGAGCCCCATTGCGATTGAACCGGACTTCACCCGACGATACCTGGAGCATTCAAACCGTGATGAGCTCGTCCAGAAGATCCGCAGCGCTTTTGATCGGGTGAGTTGGGAACGCGACTTTGTTCTATGCGAAGGAAGCGGTCACGCGGGAGTGGGTTCTGTATTCGATCTTTCCAATGCGCAGATCGCGAAGGAACTGAATTCCAAGGTCGTGTTGGTAACGCGCGGTGGCATCGGCAAACCCATCGATGAAGTCACACTGAACAAGGCGCTCTTCGACGCACACGGAGTTGAGGTCATCGGCGTCATTGTGAACAAGGTGCTTCCCTACAGGATCGATCATATCGAACAACTCGCGCGCAAAGGATTGGAGCGCAAGGGACTTGATCTGCTTGGAGTGCTTCCCCACATGCCCGTGCTGACCAAACCTTCACTTCGTTCCCTTCAAGCAGAACTGAACGCCGATGTCATCAACGCCAGTGACGGTTTGATGAACCTGGTCGAAGACGTTGTGCTCGGTGCAATGGGCGCGAACAATGCGGTGAAATACTTCAAGGCAGGCATGCTGCTGATTACACCGGGCGATCGCGAAGACATTATCTATGCGACCGCGGCTGCGCAGGACAACGAGGAGAGCCACCTTGCGGGAATCGTCCTCACCGGAAACATCAAACCAAGCGCAACCGTCCGGCGCGTCATCGATCGACTCCCCTTCCCCGTCCTCCTCACCGAGAGAGACAGTTATCACACAGCATCCAAGGTTCATGACACGATCGTCAAGACCCAGCCTGACGACCTGCAGAAAATTGAACTGATCCGCGAACTTATCAGCCGTCACGTGGATGTGGATCGCATCCTGAATTCCCTGAACTGACATGAGCCTCCCCTACTCCATCAATCCCACTCTGGAATCTCTGCCCGTCTACCAACCCGGCCGCCCGATCGAAGAGGTCGCCCGCGAACTGGGAATGGAATTCGACGATGTCATCAAGCTCGCTTCGAACGAAAACCCGCTCGGCCCGAGCCCCAAGGCCATTGCCGCCATGGAGAAGGCCATTCGACAGGTGCACATCTATCCCGACGGCAATGCCTTTTACCTGAAGAACAAGCTGGCAGATAAGTTGGGCGTCGAGCCCGAGAACCTCATCCTCGGAAACGGTTCGAATGAGATCATCGAATTCATCGGGCACGCCGTCATGGAGCCCGGCGCAGACATTGTCGTTTCCGCGTACTGCTTCGCCATCTATCCGATCATGGCCAAGATGCTGGGCGCAAACGTCATCACGGTTCCGGACAAGGATTACGGACACGACCTGCCCGCGATGTTGAAGGCGATCACCCCCCAGACTCGCGCGATCTTCGTCGCCAATCCGAACAATCCGACCGGCACACTTGCCCGACGCGACGCGGTCATACAATTGGCGAATGAGATTCCGGACGAGGTGCTGCTCGTGATGGATGAAGCGTATATTGAGTTTCTTTCACACCCGGTTGATTTCCTTCCCTTGGTTCGTCGCGAAGACAAACCGAACCTCATCCTGATGCGCACCTTCTCGAAGATCTTCGGCCTCGCCGGACTGCGCATCGGTTATGGGATCGGCCATCCGGAACTCATTGCCTCGTTGGAAAAGATTCGTCAGCCCTTCAATGCCAATCTGGTCGCGCAAGCTGGCGCATTGGCTGCGCTTGGCGACAACGATCACCTTGCGAACACGCGTTCAAACAACGAAGCGGGACTGAATTTTCTTCAGACCAACTTCCAGAAACTCGGCCTCGAATACATTCCATCTTCAGCCAACTTCGTTGTGGTGAACGTCGGCGATGGAAACGGGGTGTTCCAGAAACTACAGGCCAAAGGCGTGATCACCCGACCGATGGCCGGTTACAAGATGCCAGAGTGGATACGTGTCTCCGTGGGAACGCCCGAGGAAAACACCCGATTCCTCAAGGCGCTGAAAGAGATCGTTCGGTCTGACTGATCGGTCTGATCAGCCAAATCAACAACTGGTCGGCACGCCCTGCACAACCTTGACGCAGTGCGGGATCGCTCCCACCACGAAACCCAGGCATTCCACGGCTCCCTTCGGTTTCCCCGGCAAGGCAATCACCAGGGCGTTGCCAACAGTTGCGGCCAGGTTGCGTGAGAGAATTGCGTTGGGCGTGATTTTCAAGGATTCCATGCGCATTGCCTCCCCGAAGCCCGGCAACTCACGGTCGGAAATCTCACGAATGGCCTCGGGAGTGACATCGCGCGGAGCAATCCCGGTCCCGCCGGTGGTCAGCACGAGGCCGCAATCTTTCGCAATTGCTTCACGAATCGCTCTCTGAATCGCTTCCTTATCGTCGCCGACAATGGTTTCCGAAATCACTTCCCATCCGTGACCTTCCGCAGCTTTGCGAACCGCCGGACCACCCAGGTCCTCGTATTCACCACTCGAAGCCCGATCGGATACCGTTATCACTCCAACTTTGATCTTTGCCATGTGTTCTACTTCTTGGTCTTGCTCACCAGTTCCACTCCGCTGATGACCATCGTTTTATCAACGGCCTTGCACATGTCGTAGATCGTCAAGGCAGCCACGCTCACGGCGGTCAATGCCTCCATCTCCACGCCGGTCTGTGCCTTGATCTTCGCCGAAGCTTGGATTTCGATTCGATCGCGTGACGCCGGGATCGAGAACGACACTTCCGCATGTGAAATCGGTAACGAATGGCAGAGCGGAATCAATTCCCCGGTCTTTTTGGCGGCCATTATGCCGGCCAGTTTTGCGGTCGCCAGGACGTTGCCTTTGGCGACCTGGTTCGATTCGATCAAATCGATAGTTGCGGCTTGGAGACGAATCTCACCACAAGCAATCGCTTCGCGCTCCAAGACCGGCTTGGCCGAGACATCGACCATCCTGGCCTCTCCGTCCTGATCGAGGTGCGTCAATTCACTCATGCTTCCACGATTTTGAAATGTGCGTGCGCCATTCGGAAACAATTTCGGTCATCCGACCGGCGAGGTCATGCTTAAGCGGAACATGACGCGGAATGAAATCCGCCGAGGTTCCGAACAAATCCGTGATCACGAGGATCTCCCCGTCGCATACCGAACCCGATCCGATGCCAATCGTGGGAATCGAAACCGCCTCGGTAACTTCGCGCGCAGCTTGGGGCGTCAAGAGCTCGAGAATCATTCCAAACGCGCCCGCGGCTTCGAGCGCCTTCGCGTCAGCAATCAGATCAGCCCGCTCCGCTTCGACCTTCCCCTTGATCTTGTAACCGCCCTCTTCCTTCACTCGCTGCGGCAACATCCCGAGATGCCCAAGGAAAGGAATTCCATCGGCGATAATAGCCCGCACTTGCGCGTCGATGTCGCGACCGCCTTCGCCTTTGACCGCTTCAGCTCCTGCGTCGCGAAGACGACGTGCCGAAACCACCGCATCGTCCACGCTCTGATAGGTGTGGTAGGGCAGATCGGCAACGAGCAAAGCGTTTGGCCGGGCGCGAGCAACGGCCCGTGTATGGTGCTCGATATCCTCCAGTGTAACGTGCGTGGTATCGGGATAGCCCAGCACCACCATTCCCAGCGAATCCCCAACCAGAATCAAGGGCATGCCCGCAGCATCCAACAATTTGGCCATGCCGTAGTCGTACGCGGTCAGCGATGGAAAACGAGTTCCCTTCAGCGCCTTGATGTCTTCGACTGTGACCTTCTGTTCCGGCACGACAGCAAAATGACCGCGGGTAAAAAATCGGGCAAACAGAAAAATAAAAGAGCGCCGGATTTCCCGACGCTCTTTCGAAAAACAATTTCAGTCAGGAGGAGCCAGCCTGAGCGAAGGCCTGATCCGGACGGACCCCGAGTTCCTCCGTGTCAATGAAGCCCTGTAGCTGTCGCAGACGGGTTGGGTGACGCATCTTGCGCAGGGCCTTGGCCTCGATCTGACGAATGCGTTCACGGGTGACCTTGAACTGCTTGCCCACCTCTTCGAGAGTCCGGGAATAGCCGTCTGCCAGACCGAAGCGGAGTTCCAACACCTTGCGTTCACGCTCGGTAAGGCTGTCCAGCACATCGGCCAGCTTGTCTTTCAACAGGCTGTAGCTGGTCATCTCAGAAGGATTCTCAGCGGATTTGTCCTCGATGAAGTCGCCGAAGTTCGTGTCTTCGGAATCACCCACCGGCGATTGCAGCGAGATGGGTTGTTGCGCCATCTTCATGATCGCGCGCACGCGTTCCACCGGCAGCTCCATTTCGTCGGCGATTTCTTCAGGAGTGGCTTCGCGACCGAAGTCCTGCACCAACTGCTTCTGCACGCGCATCAGCTTGTTGATGGTCTCGATCATGTGGACCGGGATGCGGATCGTGCGTGCCTGATCGGCAATGGACCG
>PBAL01000057.1 GCA_002715965.1 Verrucomicrobiales bacterium
CACAAGTCGGCTGGAGAGGTGAGCCCGGAGGCCGGCGAGGGCGTTCATGCAAGTATGAAGCGGCCACGGTGGAAGTGTTGCAACGGATCTGGCGAGCAGACGAACAACCCTGCGGCAAACGCCCTGTGAGCGATTGCTGAAGAGTCGCCGATTCAGTTCCGGGGCGAAGAAAGAGCTGCGCGCAAAGCGCGCCAGCTACAATCCATTCGGGCTGGGACGGGAACCGGAGAGCCAGCTGCGGACGATCCTTTTACCGCCCCTCCGGGCTCCTTGCGTTCCGGGGCGGCAAAAGCTAAGCAGAAAAGAAAACAACCCACGGTGTCATGACTTATGAGTCAACGAACCACCTCAACCGAATCTTCTTGGGTGTCATTTACTTATGAGGCAACAAGTCCGGTCTGCCTTGAGAACCTTGGAAGAGATACGAACAGATTTTCGCCACTGGTCTGCGGGCGACGGTCCCGGTAAAGGCGCTCCGCGTCTGCGACCCAAACTGCGCCCACGCCCCCAGGTTTGATATGCGATTGCGCCTGATGAACAACTGTCTCTGTCTGTTCGCGATCGCTGTCGCGGGCTGTTCTGGGTACCCCGCGACGCTGCCCGATATTTCGACCGTTGCAGCTGATCTGGTTCTGCCTGAGCTTTCCAGGGGCAAGCCGGCGGCCGGCAAACGCGTGAAGCAGGCTCATCCGGACTATCTGGAAACCGAAGTGCACCACATTCTGTATCTGCCGTGTGACTGGACCCCGGACAAGCAATTCCCTGTAATTGTGGAGTTGGCAGGGAACGGTCCGTACAAGAACAGATACGGAGACGTCACTACGGGGCGCGTGGAAGGAAGCAAGATGGGCTACGGGATTTCGGCAGGGAAGGATTTCATCTGGATCTGCATGCCGTATCTGAACAACGCTGGGACGAAGAACATAACGCGTTGGTGGGGAGATTCGCCGAAGTATGATCCGCAACCGACGATCGATTATTGTGTCAAGACGGTGAAGTGGGTCTGTGAGCAATTCAACGGGGACACCAGCAATGTGGTGTTGTGCGGATTCTCACGTGGTGCGATTGCGTGCAACTTCATCGGCCTATACGACGCTCGAATCGCGAAATTGTGGAAGGCCTTCATTCCCTACAGCCATTACGACGGGGTGAAGACGAGTTGGCCTTATCCGGGCAAGGATCGGGAGTCGGCAATGAGGAGATTGGTAAGATTGAACGGCCGCCCACAGTTCATCTGCGATGAAGGAAACAACGCGCAAGCGACAAGGGCCTATCTACAAGGACTGATGAACATGGAAACGATGACGATCATGGGGACGGGCTTTCGGAATCACAACGATGCTTGGTTGCTGCGGCCCTCGTCCGCGCGTCGGGCGTTGAGAGAGTGGCTGGGGAAAGTTGTGCAGCCATAGCACCTCCGCTGCTTGTCCGCCTGCTGATGAAGCGTGTCGGTCTTTTGGGTGCGACCATGTCGGTCACCTTCCGCATCCTCAAACAATGCCGGGGCAATGCGCTCGTCTCTGAGCATGATGTAGGGGATATCATCAACGATCTCCCTGTTGGCTGCCCATCACAACCGCTCGTCCACAACTTTCGGAAATATCTCAGGCTGGCTTTCATGCCGTTTATGCCTTGACTGGGTTCTTGTACGCTCAGGCACCGGTGGTGAGCAGTCCCAGGGTAGGTTTGATATCCCCCCGCCAACACGGAACATGGCCGACACGGCTTGTCGGTCTTTGGACTGACAAAGACACCAGGCGGTCAGGCAAAGCTGACGCGACTGGGGCCGCCGGGTTCGCGTTCCATGTGCAGTCGTGCGAGCCGTTGTAGCAGGCGGTCACGCAGCTCTCCGTGACCCGGATGGGACCACAGGTTGGTGTATTGGTTCGGGTCAGATTCGAGATCGTAGAGTTCGCCTTCGTCGGTATGACGGTAGATCACGAGTTTGTGTTGGCGGGTGACAAGAGTGTGCTGATTCAGAGAATTCTCCGTTGCCCGCAACTCGACCAGTATAGCGTCTTGAACTTCCTCGCATTCGCCTGACAGAAGTGGCCTCAAATCAACGCCCTGCCAGGACTCGGGAACATCTGCACCACCCAGTGAAAGGAAAGTTTGCGGCAGGTCCACGAGATTCGCCAATGCTTGCGAGCTGCCCTGCGGCTTCACCCAACCCGGACCCCAGATCAACAGGGGCACGCGCTGGCAATCCTCATAGGCCGCGATCCCCTTGCCCCAAAGTCCGTGATGTCCGTGCATCTCGCCATGGTCGGAAGTCCAGACGACAATGGTGTTGTCGATCTGCCCGCTCTGTTCAAGTGATTCGAAGATTGAACCCAGCCGGTCATCGAGAAACGCAATCATGCCCAAGGTGGCGGTCAGCGCATCCAGAGCCTGGGCGTCCTTTTCCGGTTCGCCGAAGCAGGAAGGCACGGTGGCTTCATTACGCACGGCTCCACCCAATGACTTCGGCGCACCGACCCAGTCATTGAGTTCATCAAAATTCTTCTCGTGGCACATCCGATAAACCTCCGGCCGATCATCAAACTCTCCCGCGCGATAACCTGGATACAACTTCAGCTCATCGCGCCGGACACGGCTGTAGCAAGGCTCCGGACAGAGATGCGGTTCATGCGGATCCTGAAAACTCGTCCAACAAAACCACGGCTGGTCAGGTGATTGTCGCTCGATGAACTCGTTGGTCAGACGCGCTACCCAACTTGTGTCGTGATATTCCTCGGGGATGTTCCAACTGCCACAGGCCTGATGATCGTATTCTCCGCACATCTGCGGGAACCACTGTTGATAGTCCACGCCGGCGTCTTCCAGGAACACACGATAATGCTGTGCGGGAACGTTGTTCGTCGTGTGCCCGGTGTTTCCCTGAAACTCCTGAAAGCCAAGGTAAGGCCCGTGCCAGTTCCGAAAAAACTCCGGCGCGGGCTCGTTGCCGTCGGCCATGTGACGCGCTTCATCGGCGCGCCGCACAAAGTGGGTCTTGCCGAAAAGCGCCGTGTGATACCCAACCTTGCCCAAAACGTCCGGCAAGGTCGGTCCCGGGAACGGATCAGGAGTCACTCCGATCGAATAAGCGAGATGGGAAGAAGGATAGCGGCCGGTCAACAGCGACACGCGGGTTGGCGTGCAAATCGGAGAAGGACAATACGCGCGATTGAAGTGGATGCCTTCCCGTCCCAGGCGGTCGAGATTCGGTGTATCGATGCCCGCCACACCCATCAACCCCAGATGGTCAAAGCGTTGTTGATCGGTGGTGATGAACAGGATGTTGGGGCGACGCATTGGCGTGAGCGAAACGCGGAGCGCACTTTGTGTCAACGGAGCGATTTACGAATTATGAAATACGATTAACGACGCTGAACGTAGACGACGGCCTCAAGCGTCGATTGCCAGTCCGACGAATTGACACGAAGCCGTGACGTAAATCGAAAATCGCAATTTCGCCCGCCTGCTCCCGGTTGACACACCTCCACGAACGCCTATCTTCCGCGCCGATGAGCAAAGGCTTCGATTCAATTGAATCCGCAATTTCTGATATCCGACGCGGCAGAATGATAATCGTCGTTGATGACGCGGATCGCGAGAACGAAGGCGATCTCGTGATGGCCGCGGAGAAGGCAACCCCTCGAACTGTCAACTTCATGGCCAAGCACGGCCGCGGCCTGATCTGCGTGCCGACGACCGGCGATCGGCTGAAGCAGTTGGGTATCGAGAGAATGGTCGTTCACAATCGTGAGACCTTTAAGACAGATTTTCAGGTCAGCGTGGATGCTGCCAAGGGAATCACCTCCGGCATTAGTGCCGCGGACCGGGCCAAGACGATCCAGATCCTGGCCGAGCCTCGTTCCTTTCCCGAGGACCTCGTGCAACCCGGACACGTGTTTCCTTTGCGTGCCAAGGCCGGGGGGGTTTTACAACGCGCCGGTCACACCGAAGCCGCGGTCGACCTGGCCCGCCTTGCCGATTGTCTGCCAGCCGGTGTCATCTGCGAGATCATGAAGGACGACGGCACGATGGCGCGCCTTCCCGCCCTCAAGCGATTCGCCAAGAAACACAAGCTGAAGATTTGTTCGATCGAGGAGCTCATCAAATTTCGCCGGGAACGCGACCGGCTGGTGGAACTGGTGGAGGGGGTGAAGATGCCAACGGACTACGGTCAGTTCGACCTCTACCTTTATCGTTCCACCATCGACGGTCAGAACCACATCGCGCTCGTGAAAGGAAAGGTGCAAGGCCGCAAGCCCGTGCTCGTTCGCGTGCACAGTGAATGCCTTACCGGAGATGTTTTCGGCTCGCGGCGTTGCGATTGCGGACCGCAGCTGCAGGCGGCCATGAAACAGGTGCATGAGGCCGGCGCCGGGGTGGTGGTCTACATGCGGCAGGAAGGACGTGGCATCGGTCTGCCCGCGAAGATCCAGGCCTACAAGCTGCAGGAGCAGGGAATGGACACGGTCGAAGCCAATCGAAAGCTGGGATTCCCCATGGACCTTCGCGAATACGGTCTCGGCGCACAAATCCTCGTCGATCTGGGAATCCAAAAGATCAAGCTCATGACAAACAATCCGAAGAAGGTCGTCGGATTAGACGGATACGGTTTGGAAATCGTCAAGCAGGTTGCGATCAAGGTGAAACCCAACCAGCACAACCGGGACTATCTGAAGACGAAGAAGGAAAAGATGGGGCACTTGATCTGAGGCTGAAAATCCCAGCTTCAGAACTCAAACCCATATGGAGCTTCCTGCGATGTTGCGAGGTGCGCCCGGGATCAGTGGGTCATTCGTTGGTTTGTTTTCGATACTCAAGCGCCCGGTCGAGCATGGTGAAGATGTCGTTCTCCGGTGCGTAGCCGATCTCGCGCTGCGCCTTGCTGATGTCGATGGAGAAGGAATGGTAGTCCGGACAAGAGATATCGTGCGTTGGAATGCCGGTCTTTGCCGACAGGTGGTTTGCGGCTTCGCGGTAGTCGAATGCCGCGGGCGCCGCGATGTTGAATGAGCTGCCGAGGGCCTGAGGGTTGCCGATCATCTTGTCGAAAGACTGCATCACGTCATCGATGTGAACGACGTGTCGTCTGAAAGGATTTCCATCGCGATCGATCAAGATCGGAATTCGCTCTTTCCCATTCTTCACCAAGGCAAGCGTCTGGTCGTCGACTTCGCCGAAGCCGTGTCCTTTCTCAGTCGGATCAACGTTCTTCAACAGGGAAAAGTGGTTTAGCAGATCATCGTTCTCCTGCACCCATGAGGAACGAAGGATCGTCGTCGGGACTCCGTATTGAATCTCGTATTGGCGTGTCATCGATTCTTCAATGACCTTGGAGAACGCATAATAGCCCGGATACGCAGCCAGCTCATGGTCTTCATTGATCGGTTCCGGCTGCGGATAGAACCAGATCCCGAAAGCCGCATCCCCGCCCACCAGAATGAACTGCTTCACGCGCTGATGACGGCAGGCTTCGAGGACGTTGAAGGTCCCCTTGATGCTTACGTCGAAGAATTCATCGGCGTCCTCCTTCATCGTCGCCATCTGCACGACGATGTCTGCTCCGTTGACGACTTCGTTCACCGCTTCAGCTTCCGTGATGCTCCCGGCGATGGACGTTGCGTTCGTGTCTTTCAGAGGAGTCTTGTGCACCAAGGCGCGACAATTCATGGCGCGTTTGGAGAGTAATGGCAGCAGATGGCGGCCGAGCTTTCCGCCGGCGCCAAAGACGGCCACGGTTGTGTCTTCTTCAGGAATGAGGGGACGATAAAATCCGAGGGATCAATGGCAACGTATTTCTGCGGATAATGGTTTCGCGTGCCACTCGAAGTCTGCAACCGACGAGCGTAGCGAAGTCAACGAGTGGTTGGCTCCGCAGCTCAGATGCCACCGCTGCGAGTGGAGGTCCGATCAGGGCGAACGCAGGGACCGAAGACTGCGTTTCTTGGGCTCCTTCTTCGGATCGGGTTTCTTCTCCGGGGTCTTGGTCTTGGGTTCGGCCTTCTTCTTGACCGGAGCTTTGGGTTTGGGAGCGGGCTTGGCGGGTTTCTTGTCGTTACGCGAACGGTTGTTGTTTGCGTTACGTTGATTCGAATTGTTGTTGCGCAGCTTGGCCCGTGGTTTGGGCCCGGGCTTTTTCTCCGGCTTCCTTTCAACCTTCGGCTTGGGTTTCTTCTCCGGTTTCGGCTTCGGCTCGGGCTTCTTTTCAGGCTTGGGTTTGGGTTTGGGTTCGCGCTTTGGCTTCGGCTCCGGCTTCTTCTCTTCCTTGGACTCGGGTTTCTTCTCGACCTTCTTCGGCTTGGGTTCCGGCTTTTTTTCGGGCTTGGGCTTGGGCTTGGGCTTGGGCTTTGGCTTGGGCTTTGGCTCAGCCTCAGGTTTGGGTTTTGGCTCCGGCTTGGGCTTTGGCTTGAACGGTAGTTCGTTGAGGCGACGAGGATGGCTGACCTTGTTGTCGAACTTGGCCCTCTGTTCGGCGGTGAGTTCCTTGCGGATCTCTTTGCGCACTTCGATCACCTCGGCCTGCAACTGCTCGGCAACCGGATCCCAGACATCACGCGTGCGTTCGCTGCTGCGCTCAAGCAGGGCGTCAATGGCTTTGCGCTGGAGGTCGGAGAGATCGAGCGAGCGCTCCAGCTTGTCGAGGAAATCGTCCTTCTGATCGTCCGCCATTCCGACGGGAGGAGTGGGCCGGGCTTCGGCGGGTTGGGTGAGTTGCAGCCTGTCCGCCATGAAGGCACCGGTGAGGACTCCCGATCCAAATATCAGAGCGGCTGCAGCGAGGATTTTGAGCGCGTTCTTCACCAGACTTGAGCGAATACCTCGCTGGAATACATGACCGTGTTCTTGAGTTCAACGTCGAGGGACGTCGAGCTGGAATGGCCGGGTTCGGAAAGCAGAAAGGCGCCGAGGCAAAGGGCGAGACATACCGGCACGGCGTTCCAAAGTGCGCGAGCCCAGAAGAGGAGCGGATCGAGCACCGGCTTGGGCAAATCGCTGAGGTGGGCCATGATGCGTTTCTCGAACGCGTAGGGAACGGCCTCATCGGCGGGCGATTTTGCCGCTTTCAGGAGCTTTTCTGTCAGTTTATCCAGATCCATCGGACTAATTCGTAGGACGTTAACGAGTTTTTCAGGGTTACAAGAACTTTTCCTTCGCGATTCGGGCAAGAATCTTCCGCATCTGGTTTCGGGCGCGGAAGGCACGCACCTTGACCTTGGATTCCGACCAGCCGGTGAGCTGGGCAATCTCCTTAACGGATTTTTCCTCGATTTCCTGCATGGTGATGACCATGCGATCCTCGGCGTTCAGGCTTTCGATGATCTTGCTCACCAGTTGCCGCGCCGCGTCTTCCTCGTCGTGAGCGGATTCCGGGCTGGCCGCGAATCGTTCGAGCCAGTCGTTCTCGTCCTCGGAAAGCTCGGCCAGCGGATGCTCTCGGTTCTTCTGATGTCGCCTGAGGAAGTCGTAACAGGTGCGCGTGGTCAGCCTCATCAACCAATGCTCGAAAGGCGCTTCGCCACGAAAGGTCCCGAGCTTTTGATACGCCTTGATGAACACCTCCTGCACGATGTCTTCCACCTCATCCGTGCGCCGCGCATAGCGCCTGGCATTGCCGAAAATCCGCGGTTGATAACGCTCGATCAGAACCTCGAACGCCTCAACTTCTCCCCGAAGGATCGCGGCAATCAGCTTGGATTCGTGGTTGTCCATCGGGCGGATGAATGCGGAGTGAAAACAACATCGCTCGCCGGGAGCAACGAAAAACGCGTCCTACGTTTGTCCTAGTTGAATATCCCACCAAGTCGGCGAAATCTTACAATTTGATGTGCCGACCGTTGCGAAATCTGGCGGAGAACAACGAAGTATTCGAGGCGTTCATGCTGCCATTTATTTGAATTACCATTCCGTGGTTTCCGCTCCGTCCCGGCTTGAGTGGGAGAGGGTTTGAGTGTGAGTGAAAAACTCTCGAATTAATCTTCGGCTTCTTTTGTCCCCTGTATTCACACAATCACTGGCGGCAATTGACCAGCTTTCTAAGCCATTACAAGGAATTGGTATCCGTCCAATCCTCAAGGCATGAAACATTTTCGCTCGTCCTGGCTTATATGCAGCATGATGCTGGCTGGCTCGAACCGGAAACAGCCGGCTCAACCCCAGACAACATGCTTGGATTCGGATTCTTCAAGAAACTCATCGGCAAGCTGGTCAGCTTGGTCATATTGCTCATCATTGCGGGCGTCGTACTCACGATGTTTTCTCCATCAAAAATGATTCGAAAGAGCGTCATCTCGATCGGGCCCAAACTCACGAAGACGAGCGTGGCGTTAAGCGACGCCGATATCTCCTGGCTCTCCGGCAAAGGAGACGTGAAAGGCCTGGTGGTTGGAAATCCCGATGGCTACGAAGCCCCCACTTCGATCGAGATCCCTCTTGCTTCGGTTGCCATTCGTCCGACGACGGTTTTCAAGGAGAAGCTGGTGATCAAATCGATTGAGATCGAAGGAGCTCAAATCACCTACGAAACGAAGTTGGCCGGGAGCAACCTTTCGAAGATCCAGGAGAATATCAAGGAGTTCACCGAGAAGGTGAAGAGTTACACGGGCAAGAAGATTGAATCGAGCGAACCGAAGACCGAGGGCGGCAAGAAGCTTCAGGTGGATGAAATCGTGATCCGAAACGCGAAGGTAAAGCTTGCGCTCACAGTGTTGGGCGGACGCGGTGCAAACATCACTCTGCCCGAGATCAAGATGACCAATCTCGGGCAAGGACCTGAGGGAATCACCGGACCGGAAGTGCTCGATGCCATCTGGGATGAAATCGTCAAGCGCACCACCGAGAAGGTCAGCGGTGTCGCGGGTGGCATCGGCAGGGGCGTGCTCGATGCGGGAGAGGCAATTCTCAAGGGAGTGGGTGGATTGATGAATCGCGACGACGACAACAAGAAGAAACAATGATCGCCCGCCCGCCTCGGGGATGGATCAGAGTTCTTTGACGTAGATGTTGCGGAATTGAACCAGGCTGGATGCCGGCGAGTACTCACCGTTTCGCATGCCTCCATGATGCTGCAGGGCCAGCTTCCCCTTCGCGGGGACGCCAGGGAGTTGGGCTTTGTCCAGGACAGTTTTTCCGTTGAGGACGACCGTCAGTCGATCGCCCTTCATGGTGACCTTGAAGGTGTTCCACTCGCCGACCGGATTGTCCGCCTTGACCTTGGGCGTCACGCCAGCACGGACTTCAGGGGGCATCTTCTTGTCCATCCGGTAGCCGTAGACCTCGCCCGATCCGATCGGCCAGCACCAGATGTTGATCTGTGATTTTCCCTGTCCGCGGAGATAGATGCCGGAATCGGCGTTTGGTGTGGGGATCTTGATGTCCTTGCCGTTTTCATCCTTCTTGTGCGTTCCGTCAGGCAACACGACCGGCATGTTGTAGAGCCCGGTTGTGCGTTTGATACGCCAGTCGATGTGAAGTTCGAAATCACCGTATGCCTTGTTCGACCAAAGGTTCTTGTCGCGCTCGGGGGATTCGCTCAAAGCGTCGTAATCGATCACGCCGTTGATCACCTTCCAATGCCCATTGTCGCCCTTGGGAGGAGTCCAGTTGGTCAGGTCCTTGCCGTTGAAAAGCGAAACGAAACCGGCGGGAGCCTTGTTGTGTTTTGCCGCGGAGACCGAGCAGGTGAAGGCGAGACCGAACAGGAGTGAGTAGCAAATTGTCTTTGAATTCATGTTGTGAGGGTGAGGAAAACATTCCGTCATGCGTTGACAAGCTTTTCTCCCACGCCGGCAACGATTGCGGACCATCGCCGGCTCTTTTCCAAGACCGGCAGTATCTTCAACCCAAGATGATCAGCGACACGATCAAGAAGCTCGAAGCCCGCCTGAATTCCGCAGATTCCGTCAGTGAAGATGCCTGAACCGAATTGCTGGATCTGCTCGTCGAGCTCAAGTCCGAGGTTAATTCACTTTCCGAAACGCACGAGGACGATGCCCACACCATCGCCGGTCTCGCCGGTGTGTCGGCGAACGAAGCCACGCGTGAAAGCACTAATCCGGAAACGCTCAAACATTCCATCGGCGGTCTTCAGGCTTCAGTTGAAGCGTTCGAGGAATCGCATCCGAAGCTCGCCGGCGCAGTCAATCGCGTGTGCAACGCGCTTTCGAATCTCGGTATCTAGAATTCATTCCGCTTTACCTTCTCCTTTCGAGCGCACGTCGAACGAAGTTCGGGCGTAATTGCGCATTGCCGTATCGAAGCTGGATGAATCCCGCGCTCCACCATTAGCGTGAATCAGCGGTTCCTACCATGGCGATCAGAGGGTTTGTTTGCAGCCACAATGCGCCCGGAATCGATACCCATGGTTTTTCCTTTTTCCGTCCCATTGATTCGCGTTGACTCCCCGCGTGCAAGGTTACCTGTCCATAGTACTACACGCACACCTGCCGTACGTTCGTCATCCGGAATACGAACGCTTTCTTGAGGAGAGCTGGTTGTTCGAAGCCATCACCGAATCGTATCTCCCGCTGCTTCAGGAAATGGATGGATGGCTGGCGGATGGCATGCGCACGCGCATGACGCTCGCATGCTCGCCAACGCTCTGCACGATGCTGCGCGATCCGCTGCTTCAGGATCGTTATATGCGTTATCTCGAGGGTCTGATCGACCTGGCGGAAAAGGAAATCAATCGCACGCATTGGGACCGGCCTTTTCATGAACTGGCCTGGTATTACCACTGGAAGCTCAGTGGACTCCGAACGACATACTTTTCCTACGGGCGCGATATTGTTGGCGCGTTTCGCAAATTCCAGGAACAGGGTCGGCTGGAGATCATTACCTGTGCGGCCACACATGGGCTGCTTCCCCTCCTGAATCATGAGGCGTCCGTCCGGGCGCAGATTCACACGGCCTGTGATCATTACGAGGAATCCTTCGGTTGTCGTCCGCGTGGCATCTGGTTGCCGGAATGCGCCTACGTGGCAGGACTGGAGAAGCACCTACAGGACGCAAACCTGCGCTGGTTCATCATGGACACGCACGGCTTGATTCAAGCTCGTCCGCGGCCGCGCTATGGGGTCTTTGCGCCGGTCTTTACGCGCAATGGTATTGGGGCCTTTGCACGGGATCTCGAATCTGCGCGCCAGGTGTGGAGCCGCGATGAAGGCTATCCTGGCGATCCGCGCTACCGGGACTTCTATCGCGACGTCGGGCACGACCTGGAGTTCGAATACGTGAAGCCACATCTCCCGGCACCGGACGTTCGTGGTTTCACGGGTATCAAGTATCATCGGATCACAGGGCAGACCGCGACCAAGGAGCTTTACGATCGCCATGCGGCGAGTGATGCGGCTGCCGAACATGCGCGGCACTTCCTCGATGCGCGGATAGCGCAGGTGCACTATTTGTCGACCATCCTCGATCGACCGCCGATGCTGATCGCTCCGTACGACGCGGAACTCTTCGGTCACTGGTGGTATGAAGGGCCGCAGTTCCTGAACTTCCTGATGCGCAAGGCTTATCACGATCAGGATGTGATCGAAATGATCACGCCCAGCGATTATCTGGAGCGTCATCCCACCAACCAAATCGCCACGCCGAGCACTTCGAGCTGGGGAGAGGAAGGGTATTTCAAGCTCTGGTTGAACGAGAAAAACAATTGGATCTACCCACACCTGCAGGCCGCACAGGAACGCATGACGCAACTGGCGCGCACTCATTCGGATCCGAACCTCCTCCAGACCCGGGCTTTGAACCAGGCCGGCCGTGAATTGTTGCTGGCCCAGGCCTCAGACTGGCCGTTCATCATGCGCACCGGCACGAGTCCCGGCTACGCCAAGCGCCGGGTGAAGGAGCATCTGCTCCGCTTTATCGCCCTGCACGAAATGCTCACTGCGACGCGTGTTGATGAGGAGTGGCTCGCCGGCGTCGAAAGCAAGGACGCGATCTTCCCGCAGATCGACTATCGTCGTTGGGCCTGAACGTCGCCGGCTTCCGGTGGGGACTCTTCCACAGACTCGTCCGGAAACAGTTCGGTCATCCAGTCTGAT
Organism: Verrucomicrobiales bacterium; assembly: GCA_002715965.1. Taxonomy (GTDB): domain Bacteria; phylum Verrucomicrobiota; class Verrucomicrobiia; order Limisphaerales; family JAYPXF01. Next base: position 12,042 of record PBAL01000057.1, read on the forward strand.
CCGTATTTGAGGAACACAGGGAATGCGTCCCCGTAGATCGTGCTGAGTTCTTTGGTCACCTCCAATTCGAAAGCCGTGTAGGCAAGGGCCCGGTTTGCGTCGTTGAGCAACTTGTTGTTGCGGATCTCCTTCGCCTGCCGCTCGGCGATCTGTTTGTAATCGTAAGCGCGATTCGCGACGTCCTGGGGAAGATTCATGCGTCGGCCGATCCGCAGAAAGGTCTGGTAGCTCGAATCGCGCCCGCGCTTCAACTGTGTGCGTTCTTCCGGCGAAAGAAGGTCCATTCCGGCACGTTCGAGTTCGTCCAGCCTCTTCCTTTTCGCACTCTGATTCTCGTCCTCTGCGGCCGATTCACGTTGTTGGCGCGCCATCTCTGCCTTTGCGTTGGCAACCTGCCGGATCTTGTCCGCGCTTAGATCCGAACCCTCAACGAAAACGGCCCAGGTGGACCGGCCATCCTTGCGTTTCAGGTACTCGCCCCATTTCTCTTCGCCCAGCAATGCCTTGAGTTTCTTGGTCAAGTCCTCCTCCAGCTCTTCGATTTGTTTGCGCATCGCTTTCTGCTCGTCCTCGTCATCGAGATCCGCGAGCCGGCGATTGAACTCGGCCAGCAAGCGGTGGTTGTTTGCGTGCAGGTCCTTCACCATCCGGTAGTCTTCCTCACTGAGAAACTTCCAGCGTTCGAGGTCCGGGATTTGCGGCACTTCGGGCGCTCGGCCAATTCTTGCCCTCACGGTTTTTAAGACGGCACCGCGATCGGACTCCAGTTTGTTGACCCTCTCTTCAATCTCTTCCGCGACCTCCCATTCTGAAAAATCCATGCCTGTCGCTGCCAGATCCCACAACTCGCTCTGCAACGGCTTCATCTCCTTCCATAATTCCTCGGCATAGTCGTCAAGCACGCGGGACTCGACGATGTTCCGCACGGTCTGACGAGGGCAGCCGATGCGAACCAGGTTTTCTGTGAGCTGCATGTAATCGTCGGTCTCGATCTCCGACCAGCGGAACGGGGGCCATTGGATCTCCAGCGAGGTCTTGTTGCTGATGTTCACGAACTGCGTCCGAATCTGGCTGCTGGCATTGGTCTTGGACACCACCTCAATGCTCCCGCCAATCACGCTTGCGCCTCGCCCGGATTGGAATGCGATCCCGCCAATCAGCACGAGGTTCAGGGCGATCAGGACGTAAACGACCGCGCGTTTCATCGGGCATCCTTCCTGGTTTCCTGACCGGGTTTTGTTTCGTCTTCCGACTCGAATTCCTCCGGCAGCTTTCCGAGTTCGCTGAATATTTCGTCGCTCAATTCCTGGCGTTGTTCGGGCTTCATCCGGAGGCCAACAACCTTCTTGAATTCGGAGAGCGCACGCGCCTTGACCGCGATCAACAGCACGGCGGCTTCCTCAGGCTTGAGTTCTTCGTCGGCGTAGATTGAATCGACCTGTGCCTCGGCGGTATCGAGCGAATTGAAGATCTTGACCGCGTCTGCCTTTTCCAGCTTGGCGATCTTGGTTTTCTGATAAATCTCCTTGAAACGCTCATCCTTGGCCCGCGCCCATTCCTCATAGCGTTCCATGCCGAGAAATTTCGCCAGTTCGACCTCGGCCGCCTCACGCATCTCGTCCGTAGGTTCGGGCGTGTCCACTGCACTCAAGAAGGCCTCGCGCAACAGGTCGTGTGGCGTCGAAACGATGAGGGCTGCCTGACGAAATTCAGCGCCGGTTGCCTCGAATCCATTTTCCGCATGCGACATCTCCGAGTAGTGGCCGGTGATGAAGTAGCGGAGAAACAGCTCCTCCTTCTCGAACGGCGTCAACAATTTGTCGAGGGCTTCATTGATGCCGTCAGCCTGCGTGTTGAGTTCCGCGATGTCGTCATCGAGCAAAATCCCCTCGGTCAACGCGACGAGCGACTCCGACCGGTGTTCGAAGTATTCAAATGTACCCATCAGCTGAATGAATGCCTCGCGATCCAAGTAACCAAACAACAAGCGGACGATCGCGCTCATCTGGCCCTCGTCGCGGGAGGTCTGCAGAGCGTGCTGGTTCATCGGATAACCAAACAGCTCAATCGTCAGATCGAACTGTGCGTTCTTCATCTCCACACCCTTGCGAAACTTCGCCCGCTCCATCGCGTTCCGCTGGTCGGCGTTCATCCAGAAAGTGTCCGGCGCGTCTTCGGCGAGCTTGACCTGCTTCTCCTCCATGTTGCGGTAGATGTCAGCGACGAGGATGTCTCGGAGGGTGCGTTCGGGCACGCCGGCCGCGCGAAGATTGGAGGCAAATTGAAGATAATCTTCCGTCTCAAGATAAGCCCAGGGCGGGCTCGCATGACTCTCGTCACGCTGTGGTCGGAAGATCTCCTGTTGCCCGATCTTCTTCACCTGGACATCACGCTCGATGCGTGTCGTGGGAAGGATCGCGGGATGCCGGGCGTTGCTCCACATGCGCCAGTTCATCCAGCCATTGACGGCCGTCAGCACGAGCAGAAACGTGATGGTCGCGGCATAACGCATGGAGATTGGATGCATCAACTATTGCCGAGGCAACACAAGCTGTCCACGACTCGGTCGCGCAGCTTCGTGCGTTGAAAACCAAACGCGCCCAGATGTCGCGGTGCCTCAGACTAGTTCGCGAATAAAGCTGCCTTCGGCCTGCAGCTTGATGGGGCGGCCGGTTGGAGTCTGATATTCCTGTTGCGGATCGATCCCAAGCATGGCGAGCAGCGTGGTCGCGACATCCTCGGGGCGGATCGGTCGTTCGGCGGGGGTCTCGCCGTAGTTGTCCGTGGCACCGATCACCTGGCCGCCTTTCACGCCTCCTCCCGCAAAGTTTGCATGCACGCGATTGTCCTTCGCGCCGATGATGGTCAGGAGGCATTCCTTGTTGAGGCCGTAGTTCCCCGGTCCTTCGGCGCCATCGATCGAAAGCGTGGAACGTCCCTTGAGACGGATGGAATTCAATGCGCGTGCAAATCGTTGCATGCCATCGACGCGACTTTCAGACAGGAACACGAACTCGGTGCTCATCTTATCCTTGAATTTGTCCCCGTAGTTGTCGACGACGCGCATCAGGGGAAGCATCGAGCGCTCAAGTCCGTGCACGAATACCAGAGCCGTTGCCTTGCCGTCGTTATCCTTGATCACGTCGTGTTCCTTGCCCGCGCTTTGCCCGACGATCTCCACTGACTTGAATCCGGTCGTCTTCTCACCGACCTGCGGGCCGGAAAAGATCGGATCGTCTGCGGCAAATGTTCCGGCGGGCAGGAGAAGAAGTGAGGCGAATGCAGCAGTGCGTTTCAGGAATAGATTCATAAGACAGGTCGACTTTGCGGATTGTAGCTCAAGCTTTCCACGGTGCGGGGTGAAGGCAAGGAGAAAGACGGACGCGGGTGGGGTGGGTTACCGGGTTGAAGAGCTGAAGGGGACCACCGGAGATGCCTTCATGAGATGCC